>NZ_CBFHZT010000010.1:0-92367 GCF_965660385.1 Polaribacter sp. | reverse complement strand
ATTACTAGGAAATTTAATGTTTCTAGTATGAGTGAAGAACTTATGATTTTAGATGCCGATTCAAAAATGGAAATTTTTGATGATGAAGCAGATAAAATTAACTTTATAAATGATTATATAATTCCGATAGATGCTGCAAAATTTGTCTTTTTTGATGCAGAAAAAATATCTGAAATAGCCAACTTATCAATTAAAGAAGAAGGTAGTTTTATAAATGATGCATTAGGTAAAATTTTAGGATTAGATATTTACGATACACTTATTGAAGATATAGAGTTTTATATAAATTCTCTTAAAAAAGAAGGAGCTACTAAAATTTTACAAGAACAAATTATAGATAAAGAAAAAGCTATTGACCTCTTTAACCTCAATATAGAAAAGCTTGAAGAAGATAATGCCGAAAAGCTCAAAGAGATTGATGATTTAAAGAAATCTATCAGGAAATACGATAATTTTATATCACAACACAGTAAACAAGGCAATTCTATATTTGATAGAGAATCGATTTCAGCTGAAATAGAAAAGTTACAAGAAAAGAGACTTGAATTATCCGAAAAATTTAATAAATTAAGCGAAATAATCCCTTTAACTATTCTATCCGGAAAACTTGAAGAAGTAAGCGAACATCTTGAAATTCAAGAAAAAAACGAATTATCACAAAGCTCATCAAAAGAAAATTCTGAAAAAATTGAGAATTTTATTGAGCTTCTTTTTAATAAACCACCTGAACCAGACAATTCTACAATGTCTTTTAGAGACAAAAACTTTTATTACGAAAAAGCTAAAAATTTAGGTTCAGAGTTATTTAGTGATAATGGAGATTATCAAGAATTAGAATTTGAGCACGATTTGAATAATTCAGAAAAAAATATTATTAAAGATGCTATAAACTTAATTAATGAGCAATCTAAAGGTTTATTCGAGACTACAATTGAGGAATTTAATGAAGTACAAATTAAACTTTTAGAATTAAATAAAACTTTGAGTAAAGTTGATGCAGATCAAGAAGACGAATATATTTTAGAGGCAATATCTGAAAAAGAAACTGCTGAATACAAAAGAGATATAAGTAAGGAACAAATTGGTGGGAATAAAGAGAAAATAAAGAAATTAGAAAGTGATATAGTTCGTTTAAATCAACAACTACAAACGTTGGTGAAAAGGGTAGATGTAAATGAACAAAATAAACTAAAAATTAAAGAAAGTCAAAAATACATTGACGTCTTAAATTCATTCTTAGAAGAACAGAAAAGTGAACACAAAAATAGTCTTGAAAAAACAATTTTAAGCGAGTTAAAAATTTTAATGCACAAACTAGATAGTGATAAAAACAATAGTAAATTTATTGAAGATGTCAAAGTTACCATTCTAGCTTCAGGTCAAGGAATGAAAATTACATTATTAGATCAAGATGATAATGAAATAAGAAAAGAAAGTTTATCATCAGGTGAAAAACAAATTTATATTTCGTGTTTAATTAAAGCAATATTAAATGAATCAATTCAAAGTTTACCAATATTTATAGATACACCTCTTGGTAGACTAGATGAAGAACACAGAGATAACATTACAAAAAAATATTATCCAGCTCTCTCAGAACAAGTAGTACTATTTTCAACAAATAGTGAAATTACACCTAAACGTTATAAAGATATTTCAGAAAACATTTCAAAATCTTATCTACTATTTAATGATGGAGCAAATACAAATTTAAAAAACGGTTATTTTAATACTACAAGCAATGATTAGATTTAAAATAGATTCAGAAAGTACAGAATTATTAGATAGAATTACAAATATCTATAATTTTAAGAGAGATACAATTACAGGAAGAATTGCTTTGTCATTAAGTATTGAAAAAGGTCGTCTGTTTCACGAAAACGAAAATAGTCTACCTCAAAACGGAAGAGAATATACACCTACAAGTAACATCTTTGGTCGTTTAGTTAATGACGTAGATAATTTTACTCTTTATAAAACTATTTTCGATCAACATTATAATAAAGAATTAACAGAAAGTGAATTTATTAAGCTTTATAAACTTCATTTAAAAGATGGTCTTGAAATCTGGAATAATAAATTAAACAATAGTGACATCACGAAAGGAGAACATATCTCACTTTTATTGAAACCAGTAAAAAAAGGATTACACAAAAGGAAATCTAATGTGTATATTTCAAGTTCTCACAAAACAGCAACAACTACTAATTTAATCAATAGCACAAATAAACCTATTGAATTAAACCTAGGAAACGAACTCAATGGAGAACCTATTAAAATTAAAATTAATGACGAAACAGAATATACAAGTCGTCATTTTGGTATTGCAGGTACAACAGGTTCAGGAAAGACACAATTAGTTTTTGATTTAATTTATCAAATTTCCAAACAAACAGAATATGAACTAAACTTTACTTTTTTTGATTTTAAAGGTACAGATACTAAAGAAAAACTTGATACATTTTTATCTTCAACTAAATCTAATTTCATAGATATAAAGCATCAAAACGGTTTTCCTTTTAGCCCATTAAAAAACTATGATTTAAGTAATCAAAACTATATAGAATCTTTTGCAAGTGATTTAAGAACATTTTTTAAGAGTATTGGTCAAGTTCAATCTGCTAGCTTGGTAAGAGAAATAAAAGACTATTATTTTGACAATAATTCTTCACCAACATTAGACGAATTATTAGAAAATATTTTAGAGAAAAATAAAGGCAAATTTGACACAACTACTAGTGTAATTCAACAACTAATTAACTCTGGTATTTATGATGAATCAAAGTCATATTCTATATTTAATCAAAGTACATACATTTCAATGCCTTCAGAGGTTACAATAGAGATTAAACAATTTGTAACATTTAATCTTTTGAAGTTTATGTATGATAGTATTAAAAAATCTGGCGATACAGCTGTTACAAATAATATAAAAGCTTTAAAACACGTTATAATTATAGATGAAGCTCAAAATTTTCTACAACATAAAAATGCAAGACCTGTAATTGAGTCAATGTTGAGAGAATTACGTTCTATGGGTATAATTATAATCTTAATTGCTCAAGAAACTCAAGATTTTGTTTATAAAGATTTTAATTTTATGTCACAAATTCAATTTCCTATTTGTGCTAATGTTAAAGATAAATCTACAAAGAGAATTATTCCATTTCTTGGTAGTGTAAACAGTGAAGTTAAACTGAACACTCAATTAGATAAACTTGAAGGAGGAAAAGCTATAATAAATATAGGAGAACCAAAACTAATTGAATTAAAGCAATGGTGGAAAACTAAAAAAGAGGAAAATATTTAAGCAGAAGCTATATTCAAGTACATTTATTTTTTTTGCCACGCTCATAACTGCCAAATCAAAAAAAATAAAAGAGCTTTAACGCCAAAGCTCACATTTGTACTAATAGAAAAATATAGGAAAACCAAGCTGAACGAAATAAAGCCAGTTTACAACACAGTATAAACTTTATTGCTGTTTATAGCTCACTTTGGTAATTCCCTCGGAATTTCACCGTTCGTGTTTTATATAGTAAATTTACTTCTTAAGCCACGCAACTTATCTTATACAAGAACTTTAAAGCAACCAAGGTTATAAAAGTATAATAATTTAACAACAACATTGGCAACTATTTCTTTAATTTAATGCGCTCTATTAAAGAAAAAGCATCACAAAAGCGTTGATTTACTAACGAATCTCCATAAACTTCGGTCTTTGCATAAATAAAATTAGAGGAATTTAATTTGATGAATACATGGCAAACTTGATACTTAAATTTACTTTTTTTGCCTTTAAATTGCATCAAAAGGCTTGGTTTTTCTAAAAACTGAAATGCTTTTGTTTTTGTTTTTATGAGGTTTTTGGCCAAGTGTTCTTGCTCTTGTTTTCGCAAAAAAGCTTCATTAAAATCAATTTTATTTTCAATGTAAGTAACATCTAACAAAACAGTTTCTGTTAATTGTTTTGCAGTATCTGCAGTGTATATGGATGATTGAATTTCATCAGTATATAAATTTGTTGTCCAATTGCTAGGCAAATCAATAGCAAACAAATCCTTAACATCATCCACAGTTTCTAGATTTGTAAAAGTTGTTGTTTTACAATCAAAATCTTTATGAATTACTGATTTTTTATTGCAAGAAAAGAATAGGAGTGAGGCTAGTGAAAGATAAAAAATATATTTTGGTTTAGATTTCATTGGTTTTCAAAGATTTGATTAAAAAGTCACAGTTTACACAAATTGCACTAAAGCATACCTTATAAAATCCTTCAAATTTGATTTTTTTCTCTTATAGGTCAATAGATAGTTACTTAAATAAATTTATAATTTATGGACGCATGTCAGGTTGAGCGCAGTCGAAACCTATATTTACCAATCCAATAGTTCTCGACTGCGCTCGAACAGACATCAAAAATTAATTTAATCGCTTAAAAATCATTTAATTAAAATGGTTTGTCAATAAGCATTTAAATATTGTTCTCTTTTTTTTCTTTTTTCCCCTTTAGGGAAATTAAAAGGAGCTCATTATTCTAAAACTAATTTCCCAATTTTCTCAGGACCACTTAACCAAGCTGTATTTTGATCTACAAAATCAATAGCATAATAGCCTTCTTTAGCAACTTCTTTCCAAGTGTTTCCACCATCATTAGAAAAAGAAACACCTGTTTTACCTACAGCAAAAATTTCTTTTCCATGGGTATTGGGTACATATTGCACACAACTTTTATAATTGGGGTTTTGGTTGTCTGCTACTAATGTCCACGTTTTACCACCATCATTTGTAATGGCTTTATTTGCTTTATTTGCTAATGGTTTCGCATAATTGCCACCCATAATAATTCCGTTGTTTTTATCAGCAAAATCAATAGTATAAATACCTTGAGGCCCATTACCTTGAATAATGGGGGTATTGTAAATTGACCAAGTTTGTCCAAAATCGTCAGACTTTAATATTCTAGCTTTTGCCCCTCCAGAAGCAATCCAAACAGTACTATCAATAGTTTTAATATTGGTGTTACTCGCTGCAAAAAATGCTTCGCCCTCTTCAAATTTTGGTAAGTTATCGCAAGATAATTTTTGCCAAGTTTTTCCTCCATCACTTGTTAAGATAATAGAAGCACAATTTTCTGTAGGATCACCTACTGCAATTCCGTGTAAATTGTCATCAAAAAAAGTCATGGCATCATAAAAAACCTTTTCATGTGTTTCTTTGTAAACAAGCTGAGACTTGCCTTCAGAAATTTGATACAATAAACCAGGATTTCCCACAGAAAGCGCAAAATAATCTTTACCATTGAATGCCACACTTCTAAAATGTGGTACAATTGAATCTTGATATTTAATATTTAGGCCATTTAAAGAAACTCCTTGAGCTGTTTTAAAACCAACATCACCTTGAGAACCAGCATAAAACACAGTTTTTTCATCCACAGCTTTTATAGCCCTTATACTGGTATTCGGTACTTTAAATTCTTTGATATCAATAGCATTTATTATTCTAGGTTGGTAATTTTTTGTACAAGAAATTATAAAAAGGAAAGCAAGAATTAATAGTGATATTCTTTTCATTTTTGATTATTTTTATACGACTAAAATAAACCATTTTAAAAGAAACGTAAGGTAGTCTTACGGATTTCTTTTTGTAAACAAATTATTTTTTTGATGAAAAAAGCATTGGTGATTTCTGGAGGTGGAAGCAAAGGCGCATTTGCAGGTGGCGTTGCGCAATATTTAATGAAAAAAGAACATAGAGACTACGATTTGTTTGTAGGTACATCTACAGGTAGTTTAATGGTGTCTCATTTGGCTTTAGGCATGTTAGACGAGTTGAAAAAACTCTATACCAACGTGAATCAAAAAACGATATTTAGTAACAATCCTTTTGTGATAAAAAAAGTTGCTGGCGAAAAAATAGTAAGTATCAATCACTTTAATACCTTAATCAATTTTTTAAAAGGTAGAAAAACCTTTGGAGAAAGTAAAAATTTAAGGAGGTTGATTAGAGATAACATTACGAAAGAAATGTATGAAGCCATTTCTAAATCTAACAAAGAAGTTGTGGTTACAGTATCTAATTTAACAGCCAATCAAATTGAATATAAATCGAGTAACGATTGTAGTTATGATGATTTTTGTGATTGGATTTGGGGTTCGTGCAATTACGTGCCTTTTATGAGTTTACTAGAAAAAAACAAACAACAATATGCAGATGGTGGTTTTGGTTCTCTAGTGCCAATTAGAGAAGCCATTTTAAGAGGGGCAACTGAAATTGATGCGATAATTTTAGAAACTGAGGTTACACAAATTAACAGGTTGCATTCCAAAAATCCGTTTTCTTTACTGTTTGATGTTTTTGATTTTATGCTTACACATGTAGAAAGGCATAACATTACGATTGGTAAATTAGCGGCGAGTAATAAAAATGTAAAACTAAATTTGTATTATACACCTACTGTATTGACCACGAATTCTTTGGTTTTTGATGAAACTAAAATGCGAGCCTGGTGGAAATCTGGATTTAAATATGCAAAATCTAAACGCGAGGAATTAATGAGTGAATTTAGGCCAGATGTGTTAACTGATCAAGAAATTGAGGAAGGCGTTAGTAATGTGGAAAACTTAAACATTTAATTCATTATGCTTTTACCAGCATGTTTTGCTGAACGCTTTGCAACCCATTTCCACTTCTTATTTAACGTGAGTTCGACTTAAAAAACAGGGTTTAGTAGTTAGTTAGGTTTTTTATGATTTTAAAAGAATGCCATTACCACTAAAATGGAGAAATTTTAGTTTTAATTTGAGAATTGGCAACGACACTATGTTTGGCCTGAAATGGCAACAATTTGATTTTCAAAAAAATAAATCTATTTGAACCTGAGAAGTTAAATTGAACTCACGTTATTTTAAATCAACAATCATGTTATCTTTAGAAGGATATGCTAATTTGGAATGATATATCTCTTTTAAACGTATGTTTTTATAAGATTTTTCTGTTGTTTTTGCATTTGTGCTAATATAATTTAGAGTTTCATTCAATAAAGGATCACTACGCTCTCCTAAAACTCCGAGATTTCCAAAATTTTCTGGTAAAAAAACTCCTGGAAAAGCCTCACTATCTGGTACAATTCCATTTCTATAATTTACACCATCTTTGTTGCTAATTTCAAATACAATAGGTTGCATTGCATAGGTATGATTTTGTTTCAAATTAGCTCCTGTTTTTGAAAAACCTTCAGAATCATATAATGTTATGGAGCCTTCTTGTTTACCTGTTGTTGTTGTACCAATAACACGAACATCAATATAAGCACTTAAAGCATTTATAACCAATTCAGAGGCTGAAGCTGAGGCGTTTGAAGTTATAAAGTATACTTTAGTTAAGCCTAAACTATTCAGGTTTTCTTGCAAAATTACGTTGCCATTAGAATCGGTATTTCTTATTTCATTTCTAAAATTATTGGTAAAGTTATCAGCAGGAAAAGCATTCATAACTTTACTGTTCCATACATTTTTCGAAAACAGCTGACCGTTAAATTGCCCAGTAATCATGCCTCCTAAATAAGTTGCAGAACTCACAAAACCTCCAGGATTATATCTTAAATCTACAATTAAATTATCGATATTTTCTGCTTTAAAATCAGCAAAAACTGCATTTAATTGTGCATCAAAGTTTGAGGCAAACTGATTGTACATTACATACCCAATTTTTTGAGTACCCTCTGTAATTACTTTTGCTACTGCAATAGGATTTTCTTGAACTTCGGTTTTGTTTAAGGAAATTGCAATTCCATTTGCAGTTGGGTTTCCATTATTATAATCAACTAAACCAATTGAAAAACTTGTATTGCTGCCAAATAATAAAGCAAAGGCGTTGTTTTCTGTTAATTGTTGCCCATCTACACTATTAAAAATTTGACCTCGAGCAACGTTGTTAGTCGCTGCAGAAGAATTCGGCACAACATAGCGTACATAGCCAAAAATATTACTTGGTGTATCTCTATATCTTACCAAACCAAACTCCATTCCTGTAGAAAGGTTTAAACCTTGAAAAGAATTTTCTAAATCAACATAATCGTCAACTATAACAGAAAAACGATCTGTTGGTCTGTTCAATAAGTTTTCAAAAGTTTCTTCAGGTGAATTGTATTTTCTAAAAAAAGTGTAAAGCTCTGTTAAACTAATTGTATTTTCACTTACTTTAAATTTATCATCATCTAAATCTGCAACATCTTCTTGCCACAAATAATACAAATTTAAACCGCGCCAAATAAAAAAATTAATTTCATCTTCCACAGTAACTATAAATTCATCATCTATAGTGGTATTTAATTCACCTTCTTTTTTAGAACATGAAATAAGCAGCAATACAATTGAAAGGATACTAAGCTTAAAAAATGTTTTCATATTAATTTGTATTTGGTAAATCTTGTTTTATAAATACACCTTTATCTATTTCTCTCTGATTATCGATGCTGTTATACAAATATTCTATATTATTTGGGTTACAATTGTTATTAGAAACTGCATTGCCTGTAGCTATATAGTTTAAAACTCGTAGTAATATTGGGTCTGAATCTTGTCCCAAAACACCCAATTCATTAGCAATTTCTTGTAAACAAAGGTCAATATTTGGTGAAAATCCGTTTTCATAAGTTTCGTCGTTATTATTTAAGAAACTTAACACTAAAGGTTGAATTGCTACAGCATGCGCTTCATTTTTTAACTCAAAATTATAATCATCAGAATCGTATAAAGTAATAGCACCTGTATTATTTCCTGCTGTTTGGTTCCCTATAACATGCACATTAATATGTGCTTTTAAGCTGTTAATTAGCAACTCAACAGCGGAAGAACCTGTAAAATTATTTCCATTTAAAATGATGTAGACTTCTGTTAAGTTCAAACTTTCAATAGGTGTCGTTTCATTTAACATTGTTGGGAATTTTGTTTGCAAAGCATCAGGTTGATTTTCTAAAAACCAAGTCTGCGCTTTTGCATTCCATTCTTCTTTTATAATGGTCTCTTCAGGAAATTGACCAGTTATCATTTGGGCTAATTGAGCTATGTTTTCCGCAAAACTACCACCACCAATATTATAACGTAAATCTAAAATTAATTGATTTACAGATTGATTTTTAAAATTTAAAAAAGTAGTATTTAAATCGTTACTATAATTTGTAGAAAAATCGTTATTGTACATTAGATAACCAATGGTGTTTGGACCATTAGAGATTACTTTTTCTAAATGAATTGCAGGGTGTGTATAATTTTTTTTAACCAATTCAACAACTTCGTTGGTTTCAGTTACATCAACTCCATCATAAATAGCCTTCACCAATTTTAAAGTATCTTGTGTATAATTGATAAGAACGTCTTCATAATTATCAGCTCTTAAGGCAATGGTGTCTTTGGCTGTATCAACAATTGCAAAAAAATAATCACCTCTAGCAATATTTTGCGAGGCAGCATAGGAAAGTGGTAAAACATCTAAAGTTGCCCCCAGTAAAGTATCAGAATCTTGCTCTTTAAATACAGTAAATTCTAAGCCATTTGTAAAACTGCTTCTAGGCTCAGGTGTTGTAATTAAAGTGTAATCTTCTATTAAAGTTGATTTTACATCACTAGGTAATAACAAACTATTAAAAAGTTGATTATAATCTGTAAAGCCTCTTAAAAAAGCATTTAATTCTTCATCAGAATTAAACCTTCTATCTGCTAAATTGTCAATTTGATCTTGATGCAAATAATAAGCGTTTAACCCTTTCCAAACAAAATCATGTACAATTAAATCTTCTGGCAATTCGTAAGCATCTTTTGAGCAGTGCTGAAAAACCAAAACGATAGCCATAAAACTAAAGAAATTCACTATTTTTCTAATCATAAAATATCAAGTAAATACTGTTATTTTAACGCAATATAAAGAGAAATAGTATTTTTTTAATCATAATTTGTAACAAAATATATTGTGCTTCGTCGTAATGATGTAAACCTGATAAAAAAGAAAAGAAAATATCAGAAAAACAATTATCACCAATGAACCAATCAGACTTTTTAAAAGTTGTTTTACCCTTTAAAGACAAAGTTTTTCGTTTAGCAAAGCGCTTGTTAGTTTCTACGGAAGAAGCTGAAGATGCTACACAAGAATTATACTTTAAACTATGGAGGAGCAAAGAAAAAATTGGGAATTATAAAAATGTAGAAGCATTTGCAATGACCATGACAAAAAATTATTGTTACGATCGTTTAAAAAGCAAACAAGCCAGTAATTTAACATTAGTACACAGTAATTATAAAGAGAAAGAAACGTCTTTAGATAAGAAAATGGAATATCAAGACAGTGTAAACCAAGTGCACCAATTGATAGAAAATTTACCCGAGCAACAAAAAATTATTATTCAATTAAGAGATGTTGAGCAGTATGATTTTGAAGAAATCTGTAAAATGGTAGATATGAAACCTACTGCAGTAAGAGTGGCATTATCTAGAGCAAGAAAAACAATACGAGAAGCATTAATTAAAAAACACAACTATGGAGTTAGCTAACATAGAAAAATTAGTAGAAAAATACGAGAATGCAGAAACAACGCTGCAAGAAGAGGCAATCCTAAAAGACTATTTTACAAAAGAGGATGTTGCACCACATTTGCAAGAGTACAGTTATATGTTCAACTATTTTTCTGCCACTAAAGATGAAACGTATACCAAAACCATAAAGTTAGAACCTAAGAAATCGAATAAGAGAAACTTTAAATGGTTATCTGTAGCAGCATCAATCGTACTTTTATTTAGTGTATTTATTGGTCAACAAGAATACCAAGAATACAAACAAAGAAAAGAAGCAGAAAGAATTTACGCACAAGTAAATAAAGGATTACAATTGTTGTCTACTAATTTAAAGAAAGGAGAACAAGCAGTAGCACAATTGTATAAACAAGAAGACAAAGCCAATAGAGCTTTAAAATAAAAACCAAGTAAAAATTAGTAAAACCAAGTAAACACAGAAATTATGAAAAAAATAATATTATTAATGGCATTTATTGTAGCACCAATGGTTACCAGTGCACAGTCACTTTTCGATAGTTTAGAAGATATGGATGGTGTAGATATGGTAGTGGTTACCAAAGATGCTTTTCAGCTATTAAAAAAGTTTCAGCCTAAAGATGTTAAATCAGATGACAATGAAGTAATACAAGCTTTTGAAATGGTTGGCGATTTAAAAGAATTTAAAATGTTTTCTACTAATAATTTAGATATCGCATCTAAAATGGAAAGCATGGTAAATACATCAATTAAATCTAAGAAATTAACCCAATTAATGCGAATTAAAGAAGATGGTTCTCGTATTAAAATCTATGTAAAAGCTACAAGCAATAAAGATTATGTTAGTGAAGTTTTAATGTTTGTAAAAGGTATAGATAAAAAAACCAAAGGTGTATCTGAAGCAATGGTATTGTCTTTAACTGGTAATATAGACATTAATAAAATGTCTGAATACACAGACAAGATTGTAAAAGAAAACAAGTAATTAACCTAAAAAAGGTCAGATTTAATTGCTTAAACCTGACCTTTTAAATAAAATATTAAAAATGAAAAAATTAACCACAATTTGTACACTAGTTTTTCTAGTTGTGTTGGCTAGTTCTTGTAAAAACGAAAAATCTTTGCAAAGTTATTTAGTAGAGACCAGTGGAAAAGAAGGTTTTTTTACAGGAGATTTACCTGTAAGCTCTATTTTGTCTGCTAAAGCTGATGTTTCTGACCAAGTAAAAGAAACCATAAAAAGTATTAAAAAAATTAATTATGCTTTTTTGCCTAAAACAGCAGATAATACAACCAACTATGAAACGGAAAAAGCCAAATTAAAAAATATTTTTACAGATAATAGTAACTACAAAGATTTAATGGCGATGAAATTTAAAGGAATGAACGTAAAAGTATTTTACTCTGGGGATACTGATGCTATTGATGAAGTAATTGCTTTTGGTTATGGAGATAAGCAAGGAGTAGGCGTAGCTAGATTATTGGGCGATAATATGAACCCTGCCAAAATTATTGAAATGATGAATAGCGTAAAAATGGATGGCAATAGTGATGCTTTAGCAAATTTTATGAAAGGGTTTGGTGGAAATTAAACCAACATTTAAGGATTAAAAAAAAGCTGTAATTTCTAAAGAGATTACAGCTTTTTTAGTGTCATTTGGTATGCTTTTTGAATTTAACTGCTCATTAACAGCTTCTATAATCATATTTAGTATTTTTGGAGCTTGAAGAAAATGATATTTATGAAATTTCAAAAAATAATAGTTTTTTGTTTTTTACTGATGAGTACCATCAATTTTGCTCAAAGTGGAGCGTATAAATCAGAAAGAGAAAAAATTCATGATTTAGTACACACAAAATTAAAAGTCGATTTTAATTTTTTAAATAAAACAATGAATGGTGAAGCTTGGATAACAGCTAAACCTCACTTTTACAGCACCAATACAATTACTTTAGATGCAAATTCTATGGTCATTCAAAAAGTTACCATGAATGCCATAGACTTGGGGTATCATTATGATGAATATGAACTCATAATCGATTTGCCAAAAACCTATCAAAAAGATGAAGAATTTACCATTTACATCAAATATATTGCGCGTCCTGAAAAAGTAAAAGATAAAATAACTCAAGAAATCACAGATGCAAAAGGTTTATATTTTATCAATGCTGAGGGTTTAGATAAAAACAAACCAACTCAAATTTGGACACAAGGAGAAACCCAAGAAAATTCTGCTTGGTTCCCAACCATTGATGCACCAAACCAAAAAATGACGCAAGAAATTTATATAACTATTCCCAATCAATACAAAACACTTTCTAATGGTGTTTTGGTAAATCAAACAATACAAGGAGAAAATAGGACAGATTATTGGAAATTAACTAAAAAACATGCGCCTTATTTGGCTTTTATGGCAGTTGGTGAATTCGAAATTATCAACGATTTTTATAAAAACATTCCTGTAAATTATTATGTAGAAAAAGAATATGCTCCTTATGCCAAAGCAATTTTTGGGTTAACCCCAGAAATGATTGGATTTTTTGCTGATAAATTGGGGGTGGAATTCCCTTGGTCCAAATACAGTCAAATTGTTGTTAGAGATTATGTTTCTGGAGCTATGGAGAACACAACAGCAGTAGTACATGGTGAGCAAGCTTACCAAAAACCAGGGCAATTAGTTGATAATAATGTACAAGAAAATACAATTGCGCATGAAATTATGCATCACTGGTTTGGAAATTTAGTTACCTCAGAAAGTTGGTCTAATGTTACTTTAAATGAATCATTTGCAAATTATGGAGAGTATTTATGGAGAGAACATAAATATGGAAAAGTAGCTGCAGAAATGCATTATTTTGAGCAAGTTGAAGCCTACAAAAAAGGGCAAAATAACAACAAATCTTTAGTTCGCTTTACCTATGATAATAGAGAAGACCTCTTTGATTTAGTTAATTACAATAAAGGTGGAGCAATACTGCACATGTTACGAAATTATTTAGGTGATAAAGCTTTTTTTACAGGATTAAAAAACTATTTAACCCAATACCAATATAAAACTGCAGAAGTACATCAATTACGTTTGGTTTTTGAAGAACTTACAGGTAAAGATTTAAATTGGTTTTTTAACCAATGGTATTATGGTGCAAATCATCCAAATATCGAAATTTCTTACGATTACAATACCCTACAAAAAACAGTTACTGTAAACATTATTCAGTTGCAAGGAGAAACATTTCAATTTCCTTTTACTATCGATATTTTTGAAGGTGATAAAAGAACGAGACATACCGTTTTTGTTAAGGCAAATGACGCTTCCTTTACCTTTCCATATACTAGTCAGCCAAATTTAATTCAGGTTAATGCAGATAATGTTTTGGTTTGTGACATTAATGAAAATAAAGTATTAAGTGAATATATATATCAACTAAAAAATGCAGATAATTTTGCACACAGAAGAGAAGCGCTGTTGCAATTACTTACAAAACAAGAAGATAAAGATGTTTTTAACGCAGTTGTTGATGCCTTAAATGATGAATCTTATAAAATTAGAATTTTAGCCTTACAAAAAATAGATTTAATTAATAAATTTTCTAAAAAAGATGCGATTAGAAAAATTATGCAATTGGCCAACAACGACCCTAAAACATTGGTGCAAGCAGAAGCCATACATACTTTGGGGAAATTAACTGATCCTGAATTGAAACCAATTTTTGTTGATGCGCTCAATAGTAAGTCATATTCAGTTTTAGGCAAAGCTTTGGTGTCTATGTATTATGTTGATAAAGAGTTAGCCATAAAAAAATCTAAAGAATTACCAGACGAAGTTCGAAAAATTTTAGCAACACCACTAACCCAAATTTTTATTGAAGAAAAAGACGAGTCTGAATTACCTTTCATAGCTAAATCTGTGGTTTCAGGAATGTTTTTAACAAATGATAACACAACTAAAGAGTTGTATCAAAAAGCATTTAAACAAATATCAGAAAGCAATAACACAGAGGCAATACAGAATGTAGTGGAAGATATGGTAATAAAAGGCAACCAGTTTAAAGGGTTTAATTTTGATAAGGTAGTCATTAACTTAATGCGAAATATGATTAATGATCAGAAAAAAACAGATAACACCAATAAACAACGAAATATAGAAATTATTAAAACTGCG
Source organism: Polaribacter sp. (assembly GCF_965660385.1). Taxonomy (GTDB): domain Bacteria; phylum Bacteroidota; class Bacteroidia; order Flavobacteriales; family Flavobacteriaceae; genus Polaribacter. The sequence goes on along the minus strand of NZ_CBFHZT010000010.1, from coordinate 77,657 downwards.
ATGGCTAAATTGTTATAATTTTTAATTCATCCTAAATATTATTGCATATGTTTGCCTAAAACACTCAAATGGCAATGCAAACTTTAAAAGATTTAAAGTCAGGTAAATTAAAAGGTTTAAAAAGAGTTACTATATCTTGTGGTCTCACCGAATTTCCAAAAGAAATCTACTCCTTATCAGAATCACTAGAAATTTTAGATTTATCTAACAATCATTTATCAGCATTACCTAATGATATTGTTCAACTAAAAAATATTCGAACTATTTTTTTAGGGAATAACAAGTTTACTGAATACCCAAAAATACTAGCAGAACTTCCTTTATTGAGTATGATTGGCTTAAAATCCAATCAAATTCATACAATTCCAGAAAATGCTTTTCCGCCATTATTAAGATGGTTGATTTTAACGGATAACAATCTAAAAGAGCTTCCGAAAAGTATTGGGAATTGTAAATATTTACAAAAATTTCCAGTGGCTGGTAATTCGATTGAAGAGTTGCCCAAAGAAATGGAAAACTGCCAAAATTTAGAATTACTCAGAATTTCATCAAACAAACTCAAAACAATTCCAGAATGGTTATTTTCTTTACCAAAATTATCTTGGGTTGCTTTTGATGGAAATCCGGCTACACACAGCGTCAATATCAATAACGTGATGCCATCTTATGATTGGAAAGATTTTACAATCAATAAGTTGTTAGGACAAGGAGCATCAGGAGTAATTTCTAAAGCACATTGGATTTCTAAAAACAAAGCTGTTGCTATAAAAGTATTTAAAGGCGCTGTTACTAGTGATGGATTGCCAGAAGACGAAATGAAAGCTTCTATTGCTGCTGGTAAACATAAAAACTTAATCCCAATTTTAGGTAAAATTAAAAATCATCCAGAAAATAGAAATGGTTTATTAATGGAACTCATTACTCCAGATTTTATCAACTTGGGTAATCCACCTAGTTTGGTTTCTTGTACAAGAGATACTTTTAAAACGACAACTTCTTTTACATTAAAGGCTATAGTAAAGGTTGCTTCAAATATGGCTTCAGTGGCAGGGCATTTGCATAGTAAAGGCATTAATCATGGCGATTTATATGCGCATAATATCTTAATCAATGAAACATCAGAAATCTTATTTGGTGATTTTGGTGCGGCTACTTTTTATGATACAAATTCTTCAATAGCAAAAAATATAGAAAGGGTAGAAGTAAGGGCTTTTGGTTGTTTATTAGATGACCTTTTAACTTTAGTAGACAAAGCAGAAAGTGAGAGTTCTTTATATTTAGATTTACAAAAACTAATACAGCGTTGTTTTGATTTTAATGTTAAAAATAGACCAAGTTTTATTGAAATCGTTAAAGAGTTATCTTTTAAATTAAATAGATAATCATTTAATTATTCATAAACTTAAAACTTATTTTCTGAAATTTAAAGTTAGACAATTAAGATATACAAATTCAATTTCTATTGATCTTTTACTTGCAGTAGTATTTTACTTCATGTACTCATCAAAACTACCATCATTGTAAAAAACAACAATTCTTTGAATCTCTTTTTGCTTATTTTTAACAGCGCTAGAAAATAGAGTAGGGGTGTTTTCTGAGATTGATTTCACCTCTTTTTTTGGAAAATTTCCTTTTCCGTTTAACAACCACTCCATATCAACTTCATTAAAATTAGCAGTAATTTTTAGCACAAAATCTAAACTAGGCTTATTTCTACCAGATAAAATATGTGAGATGCTTGAACGTTGTACAGCAATTTTATCAGCAAAAGAAGCAGCCGATAATTCATAATATTCCATCAGTAATTTTATTCGTTTAGAAAATGCAGTACTGTTTAACATTGTAAAAGTTTATTATGTTACAAATGTAAAAAAAGAAAAAGCAGCCAGCAACAGGTGTTATAACTTTACCTATTATTTATAATTTTTTACTTATACTAATAGTTTATTTAATTAAATATAAAATAATGATATTTAGGTGCATATGATTATTAATTCAAGTATTTACAAACAGCATAAACTTTAGGAGTGATATTAGAGTTAAGGCAGTTTACAAAAGTAACAACTTGGGCTTTGAAGTGGTTTACGCATGTAATAATTAGTTCATTTATATATAGCATTACTGTTGTGGAGTAATCATCAAAAGTGTAAATTTGTAGCATTAAATAGCAACATCTGTGGATATTTTATCACCAAAAATTTTAAATGATATTTTTAAAGCGCAAAAAGAAACGGCTCTTTTTGGGAAGTGGATAACTTTAAAAGATATCGAAAGTTTATTTCAAAAACATCAAAACAGTTTTCAAATCAAACAACTTGGTTTTTCAGAACAACAAAAACCAATTTATACCTTGCAAATTGGTTCTGGTTCAAAGAAAATTTTGTTATGGTCTCAAATGCATGGAAACGAAAGCACAGGTACAAAAGCTTTATTTGATGTATTCAATTGCTTTTCTAATGATGATAATACCCTATTTAAAACTATTTTAAAAGAGTGTACTTTGTTGTTTATACCCATGCTAAATCCTGATGGTGCTCAAGCATACACAAGGGTTAATGCCAATAAGGTTGATTTAAATAGAGATGCCGTTGATAAAACTGCCATAGAAAGTAAATTATTAAGAAAAACCTTAGAGGAATTTAATCCTCAATTTTGTTTTAATTTACATGATCAGAGAACTATTTTTGGAGTAGAAGGCACTAAAAACCCAGCAACTATTTCTTTTTTAGCGCCATCTGAAGAAGTTACAAGAGCATTAACTAAAGGCAGAAAAGAAACGATGAATGTTATTGTTGCCATGAATCGTTTATTACAAAAAATAATTCCTAATTTTGTGGGTAGGTATACAGATGAGTTTTACCCTACTGCAACTGGAGATAATTTTCAAAAATTAGGATATAACACCATTTTAATTGAATCTGGTCATTTTACAGAAGATTATACCAGAGAAATTACAAGAGAATATACTTTTTATGCTATAGTTCAAGGGCTTTATCATATTGCATCTAGCAGTGATTTTAAGCTTTTTGAACCCTATTTTAGCATTCCAAATAATGTTAAAGTTTTTTACGATGTTATTCATAGGTATAAAGATGCTAAAAAAGATATTGCCTATCAATATCAAGATAATATAGTTGAAGGCAAATTTATATCACATTTAGACAAGGTTATAGGTGAAAATGACCTCAATGATAAAATAGGACACATCGAAATCGTTTTCGACAAGGAAATTAATTAAGTATTTGTCAGTTTTTTACTTGTTTAATTCAATTTAATTTATAAATTTGTTTCGATAATTGAATAATACTTAAAAATGAAAAAATTTATCTTAGACGAAATTGATCATCAAATTTTAGATATTTTAATAGAAAATGCTAGAACTCCTTTTACTGATATTGCCAAACAACTACTAGTTTCTGCTGGGACTATTCATGTTCGAGTTAAAAAAATGGAGGATGAAGGTATCATTCAAGGTTCTACACTAACCTTAAATTATGAAAAAATGGGCTATTCTTTTATAGCACATGTTGGTGTTTATTTAGAAAAAACCTCAATGACGCAGAGTGTTATAGAAAATTTAAGAAAAATACCAAATGTTACTGTAGCTTATGTAACCGCTGGCAAATACAATATTTTTTGTAAAGTAAGAGCAAAAGGCACAAACGATGCTAAAGATATTATTTATCAAATAGATGATGTACCTGGTGTAAACAGAACAGAAACTATGATTGCACTAGAAGAAAGTATCAACGATAAGAAAAGAATGATGCATGCAATTTTTGCAGAATTATAAAAATAAAAAGATGTAATTAAAATCCTTATCACTAAAATGATAAGGATTTTTTTATGGAATAAACTTCTTTATCTGTATGTTTGTTATTGTATAATTGGTAATTTATGGCTAATAATATTGAGTATAATTTAAAGTCTGATTTAGATAATGCTTTTTTATTGAATTTATATAAAAGTATGCTAAAACCTCGATTGATTGAGGAAAAAATGCTGATTTTATTACGTCAAGGAAAAATAACCAAATGGTTTTCTGGTATTGGGCAAGAAGCAATTGCTGTTGGGGTAACTTTAGCTTTACAAAAAGATGAGTATATTTTACCCATGCACAGAAATTTAGGCGTATTTACAAGTAGAGATATTCCTTTATATCGCCTTTTTGCTCAATGGCAAGGAAAACGTAATGGATTTACAAAAGGCAGAGATCGAAGTTTTCATTTCGGAACACAAGAATTTAAAATTGTCGGAATGATTTCTCATTTAGGCCCTCAATTAGGTGTTGCAGACGGAATTGCCTTAGCCAACAAATTAAAAAATAATCAGAAAGTTTGTGCTGTTTTTTCAGGGGAAGGAGGCACTAGTGAAGGTGATTTTCATGAAGCTTTAAATGTAGCTTCTGTATGGAGCTTGCCTGTTTTATTTTGTATTGAAAATAATGGTTATGCCTTGTCAACCCCAACATCAGAGCAATTTAATTGCATAAATATTGCTGACAAAGGAATGGGCTATGGTATGGAAAGTCATGTTATAGATGGTAATAATATTATTGATGTATATACAAAGGTTGATGAACTTGCAAAAAGTATTCGAAAAAATCCAAGACCAATTTTATTAGAATTTAAAACCTTTAGAAGGCGAGGTCATGAAGAAGCAAGTGGCACAAAATACGTACCTGACGAATTAATGCAATTTTGGGAACAAAAAGATCCAATATCAAACTTTGCTGATTTTTTAAAAACAAAATCAATATTAACAACAGCAATTGAAAAAAGCTTTACAGACGAAATTAATAGCGAAATAAACGAACATTTACAATTGGCTTATAATGAAGAAGAAATTATACCCAATTTAGAAACGGAGCTAAATGATGTTTTTAAACCTTTTAATTTTAAGAATATACAACTATCATCAACTAAAAAAAATATTCGTTTTATAGATGCTATTGCTGATGCTTTGCAATTATCCATGAGTACACATCCAAACTTGGTAATTATGGGGCAAGATATTGCTGAATATGGAGGTGTTTTTAAAATAACAGATGGTTTTGTAGCAAAGTTTGGCAAAGAACGTGTAAAAAATACTCCTATTTGCGAATCTGCTATTGTAAGTACTGCTTATGGCTTGTCTGTTAATGGCATAAAAGCAGTGGTAGAAATGCAATTTGCAGATTTTGTTTCTTCTGGTTTTAACCCGATTGTTAATTTATTGGCAAAATCTTATTATAGGTGGAATCAAAATGCTGATGTTGTTATAAGAATGCCATGTGGAGCAGGAGTTGGTGCAGGGCCTTTTCATAGTCAAACTAACGAAGCCTGGTTTACCAAAACTCCAGGTTTAAAAGTAGTATATCCTGCTTTTCCTCAAGATGCCAAAGGTTTGTTAATTGCTGCAATTAATGATCCAAACCCTGTGTTGTTTTTTGAACATAAAGCATTATATAGAGCTGTTTATCAAGATGTTTCAGAAGACTATTATACTTTTGAATTGGGTAAAGCCAATCTCTTAAAAAAAGGAAAAAACATCACTTTAATTGGTTATGGATCAAGTGTACATTGGATTTTAGAGGTTTTAGAAAATCATCCAGAAATTTCTGCAGATGTTATTGATTTAAGAACCTTACAGCCCTTAGATATGGAAACAATTTATACCTCTGTCAAAAAAACAGGTAAGGCATTAATTGTACAGGAAGATTCTTTGTTTGGTGGTATTTCAAGCGATATTTCAGCATTAATTCATGAAAATTGTTTTGAATTCTTAGATGCTCCTGTTCAAAGAGTTGCTGCTTTAGATACGCCAATACCCTTTCAAAAACAATTAGAAAAACAATATTTAAGTAAAAGTAGGTTAGTAGAAGAAATATTAAAATTATACAAATATTAATTTTTATTTAGATTTAATCTAAATATATTTGCGACTTCAAAATTATAAAAATGAAAGTTACAAATAGAAGTTTACACCGAGATTTTGCCTATTTTTATGTGGGTTTAATTATTGCATTTTCCTTTTCAGGGATTATATTAAACCACAGACAAGATTGGTATCCAATGAATTACACTTTTGATAGCAAAGAAGTTACACTTCAACTTCCAGAGAATCAAAAAGATATCACCAAAGAATTCTTAATTGCAAATACCAAAGGTTTAGATGCTGAATACGATAGTCATCGCATACGAAATGGTGCCTTAAGAGTTTACTTTAAAGACAATGGAATCTTAGATATGCAATTAACTGAAACAAAAGGTACATTAGAGTTTAAAAGAAAAGTACCTATAATTGGTCATACTATGTATTTGCATAAAACAACCAATAAATTTTGGATCTGGTATTCAGATATATTTGGTGCAGCAATGTTATTGATTGCAATAACAGGAATATTGATACCTGCTGGTAAAAATGGTTTTAGTAAAAGAGGATGGAAATTAGCTGCCCTAGGATTAATTTTCCCGTTATTATTTCTAATATTTTTTCCTTAAAATATAGTATTTTTAGGTTTTCAAAATAAATTTAAAACCAATGACAAACAAACAAATCATCTTTAAAAAACGTCCTGTGGGTGTTCCAGATGCTGATACTTGGCAACTAGAATCAAATCCCATTTCTGAACTAGAAGAAGGAGAGGTTTTGGTTGAGCAACACTATATTTCTTTAGATCCTGCAATGCGTGGTTGGATGAATGATACCAAATCTTATATTCCTCCAGTGGCCTTAAATGATGTAATGCGAGCTGGTTCAATTGGTAAAGTCATTAAAAATAATGGAAATCCTAAGTTTCAAATTGGTGATGTAGTAACAGGTTGGGGTGGTGTACAACAATTTGTTGTAACCAATGGTGATGGTTGGTATAAGGTAGACACACGTTTGGCTGCAATGCCTAAATATATTGGTGTTTTAGGGATGCCAGGAATGACCGCTTATTTTGGAATTACAGAAGTTGGTAAAATTAAACAAGGGGATATTGTTTTAATTTCTGGAGCTGCAGGAGCTGTAGGTAGCGTTGTTGGACAAATTGCAAAAATTAAAGGCTGTACTGTTATTGGTATTGCTGGCGGACAAGAAAAATGTGATTACTTGATCAACGAATTGGGTTTTGATGATGCTATTGATTATAAATCTGAAAATATTTATTCGGCTTTAAAGAAAAAATGCCCAAAAGGTGTTGACGTATATTTTGATAATGTTGGTGGAAAAATTTTAGATGCGGCTTTAAGTAAATTAAGAATGCATGCAAGAGTGGTAATTTGTGGTGCTATATCGCAATACAATAACAAAACAAGAATACATGGGCCAAGCAATTATTTATCGCTTCTAGTAACTCGTTCTACCATGCAAGGAATGGTGGTTATGGATTATAGCAATAAATTTGGCGAAGCCGCTAAACAAATGGGCACTTGGATGCAAGAAGGCAAATTAAAATCAAAAGAGGCGATTTATGAAGGTATAGAAAACTTTCATGAAACCTATAATCGTTTGTTTTCTGGCGATAAAAAAGGAAAATTAGTTTTAAAAGTAATTGAAAACTGATGGAATTAGAACATTTTTTTCAATGTCCTTATTGTTGGGAAGATATTTCAATGATTTTAGATACTAGTGTTAGGCAACAAACGTATATAGAAGATTGTGAGGTTTGCTGCAATCCTATTGAAGTTTCACCAACTTTTGAAGGTGGAGAATTGATTGCCTTCCATGCTCAATCTATAGAGCAATAGCATTAATAACGAGCATGTTGCTTTGTTATATTAATGGATTATTCCAATTAAATTCTTTAAACAATGCAATCCAATCTTTTGGAAAAGATGCTTTTAAAACAAGGTTTTCTGTTGTAAAAGGATGGGTAAATTCTAATTTACCTGCATGTAAAAATAAATTATTCCAGCCAAAATTTTCATGAAACATAGTATCATGATTTTTGTCGCCATATTTGGCATCACCAAGTAAAGGATGACTAATTTTATTGGTATGTACGCGCAATTGATGCATTCTACCTGTTTTAGGAAGCAATTCTACTAAACTATAACGTGATGAATCGTAGGGTTTTACAGGAATATTTAAAGTGATTTTTTCTAAGGTTTTTAAGTTTGTTAAAGCATCTTTATGAACTTTGGCATCCCTTCCTTTAACAGGAGAATCAATTGTTTTTTCATCCGGAGCAAAACCACGAACAACTCCGTAATACGTTTTTTGAATGGAGTTTTGAGTAAACAATTCTTGAAATTTAGAAACAAATTCTTTTTGCTTTGCCAATAAAATAATTCCAGATGTTTTTCTGTCTAATCGATGAATAGGATAGGTTTTTATTCTGATTTCGGTCTGAATCATTTGCAATAAAGAGGTTTCATCTGCCACATTTCTTGAGTGGTATGCATGATGTACTAACACGTTATTGGGTTTCCCTACACAAACCAAATAATCATCTTCAAATATAATTTTTAAACTCATTTGCTTTTAAAAAACGATAAAAATACCACTATTTCTTTTCAAAAAATTATGATTTTTTTATCAAAATTATAATTCTTTTTTTATAAATTTAAATAATTAAATATCAGCATTTTATGAGTTTTAATCTTCGGATAATATCCATTTTTGTTATTTCTTGCTTTTATGTAGCTTGTAAAAGTACAGTTACAATTACAGAGCTGAATAATTTAAAAGAAACAGTAGAAAATAATAAGTTTGAGTTTGTTGCCAATGATGCCCAACCAATATCAATGGCTAATGTTAGCGGTTTAGAAAACTTATTACCAATGGGAAGTAATTTGGGTAATATTAATTTGATTGGGAATCCTAATTTTTTAAGAGTAAAAAACGATAGTATTCATTTAGATATGCCTTATTATGGTGTAAGAAGAATGGGAGGTACTTATGGTACAGCAGATGCTGGTTTAAAATTTATAGGTAAATCTATACCAACTGAAACCAAGTTCAATGCTAAAAAAAATAATTATATCATTAAATATGATGTAAAAAAACCAGATGAAAATCTAAGACTTACCTTAACATTATTTGCAAATCATGCTGCAACTTTAAGTGTAATTAGCAGCCATAGAAATTCTATCAACTACAGGGGTAATTGGCAAACAGAATAGTTATTCAGTACCTATTTGATTAATGAGTGTATCATTTCCAATTCCCTTTGGATTATTTCCCCATCTATTAGGTTTAGATTGTCCTTCCATACAAGTTAATATCAAAAACCAAATTGGGCCTATAAAAGGAATTAAATTTATTAAAAGCATAGCACCACTTTTGCCAAGATCATGAAGTCTTCTTATAGAAACTGCAATACCTGGTATAATATTTAAAACAATATATATCAGATAAAAAAAGCCAACTTCATTCATTTCAGTAGCTAATAAAGTATCTAAAAAAATAGTTGCCATCGTAAAAATGAAATGAAACAAAAGATACATCCAATATTCTTTACGTCTTGCTCGTCCAGAAAAATCGAAATATTGTTTTAAAACTTTAAGATACCAATTCATAGTTATATTTTTTTTGCGAATTTAGAAATACATTTTGTTAAAACAAGCCTCTAGACTTTAAATCTAGATATTTGTTGATACTTGCTCCTGTTAAATCTTCTGGTTTGGTAAGTACAGATTGTATGCCGTATTTCTTTAATTCGTTTACAATTCTTTTCTTTTCATACCTAAACTTTTCGGCAATAACGCTATCATAAACTTCTTGTATGTTTTTTGCCTCATTTTCTATTAAGCTGTCTAATTCTGTATTTTTAAAAAACACAATTAAAACCAAATGATTTTTTGCTAAAGCCCTTAAATAGGGGAGTTGCCTTTGTAAACCATCTATAGTTTCGAAATTTGTAAACAAAATAAGCAAACTTCGGTGTGTAATTTTACGCTTAACAACAGCATATAAAGTACCAAAATCAGGTTCATCAAAATTAGTTGTAATGTTGTGTAATGCTTCAGAAATTAAATTCATTTGCGAATTTCTGCGCTCTGCAACCACCCAATCTTCTAATTTTGTAGCAAAAGATAACATCCCTGCTTTATCTTGTTTTCTAAGAATTACATTGCTAATTGCCAATGTTGCATTTACAGCATAATCTAGTAAACTTAATCCATTAAAAGTCATTTGCATGGCTCTTCCTTTATCAATTAAAGCGTAAACCGACTGCGATTTCTCTTCTATATATTGATTTACCATTAATTGATTGCGCTTTGCGGTTGCTTTCCAATTTAAAGTTCTAATATCATCACCAGAAACATATTCTTTAATCTGTTCAAATTCTAAAGAATGCCCAATTCTTCGAGATTTTTTTGATCCATAAGAAATAGCACTATTAAAGTTTTGAATATCAAATTCTTTCAATCTTAAAAAAGAAGGATAACATTTCACTTCTTTTTCAGCTGCTAAAACATATTTTTTAGTGGCTAATTTTAACGCTGAATTTGCATATACATTGATGTGACCAAAAACATAAACCCCTCTTTCTTTGGGTGTTACATTATAATGAATTGTTTTTTTCTCATTCTTTTTTAAAATCTGATGAAATATAAAATCACGTTTCTGAAACTGAAAAGGCAATTCTTCTATTAAAGATAAGTGTGCAATAAACGGATAATTATTTTTTATATGTAATGATATTTTATTTTCATCACCATTAGACAATCGTTCTGGTAAATTACGTTCAATTTGTATGGCTTTTTTGGTTTGATAAAGCATTAAAATATCAATACAAACAAGCACAACTAACATAAACAACATTATTTTAGAGATTTCAAAAAATAGTGGTGCAAAAAAACCCACAACGAATAAAGTTGCGATACCACCTAACAAATAAAAAAATCTATTGTTTAAAAATAATGTGTTGTAAAAATGTTTCAATGTGTTGTTTTTTAAACTCTTATCTAGGAATATCTACAGTTTCAATAATTTGCTCAATAATTTGTTTGCTAGTTAAACCCTCCATTTCTCTTTCTGGGGTAACAATAACGCGATGTTGTAAAACAGGAATCGTTGCTTTTTTAATATCTTCTGGTGTTACAAAATCTCTACCTTCAATTGCAGCAAACGCTTTAGAAGCCCCTAAAATTGCGATACTTGCTCTTGGTGAAGCGCCTAAATATAAATAGGAATTAGAACGCGTATTCACTACAATGTTCGCAATATATTTTAACAAGTTGGCTTCTATTTTAATTTGATTTACCAAAGTTTTGTACTCCACAATTTTAGCACCTTCAATAATGGTTGCTATTTTACTAATTTTCGTGGTATTCTCTAAGGCCTGTTCTCTCATTATAATTTCCAATTCCTCTTCAGCATTAGGGTATTCCATAATCACTTTAAACAAAAAACGATCTAATTGCGCTTCTGGCAAACGATAGGTTCCTTCTTGTTCAATTGGGTTTTGTGTGGCTAAAACCATAAAAGGTTCCTCCATTTTATACGTAACACCATCCATAGTTACTTGCTTTTCTTCCATCACTTCAAAAAGTGCAGCTTGTGTTTTGGCAGGAGTTCTATTAATTTCGTCAATTAAAATCATATTCGAGAAAATAGGGCCTTTTTTAAATTCAAACTCCGATTTTTTTACATTAAAAACAGAGGTTCCTAAAATATCCGAAGGCATTAAATCTGGTGTAAACTGTATTCTGCTAAACCCAATTTGTAAGGTTTTTGATAATAGTTTTGCAGTAATTGTTTTAGCAACTCCTGGCACACCTTCTATAAGAACATGGCCATCTGCCAACAAAGAAACCAAGAGTAAATCCATCATTTCTTTCTGTCCAACAATTACTTTTTGCAATTGTTTTTTTATCTGAAAAACACTCTCTTGCAATCCTGATAAATCAATTCTGTTTTCGAATGCTAAATGTGCTGAATTTTCAGAATTTTGTTCTTCATTTATGCCTTCTGTTGGTGTATCCATATCTATTTATTTTTTAAAGAAATTTGCAATCATTTTATGCAACACAAGTAACTCTTCTTGAGTACATTCTGACTTTTTATGTAAAGTGATAATTGTATTGACTAAATATGTTGTTTTTTGTAGTTCATTACCAGATTTTGACGCTAAATTGTGGATAAAATCTTTATTTAAATTTGTGGTGTTGAGTAGGTATTTTGTACGAACTTTTTCTAAGAAAAACGTTATTTTTTTATCAACCAAATTTTTATGATTTTGCTCTTTTAAATACAAACTTGCTATGGTTTGCGTAAAAGCTATGGTAGTGTTTTGTAAAGGTTGAATTGCAGGTATTGCACGCTGTTTTCTTCTTGCGTTAAACAGCATAAATAGTAAAGTACCTACCAAAACTACCACTAAAAACCAAGTTAGGGTTTTGTATTGTAAAAAGAATTTAAACACTGATTGTTGGTTATCTTCTCTTTCGCTAGAAAATTTACTGTATTTGGTATGTGGATCCCATAAAATTGTAGAAGATCTAAGATAAGAAAATACATGCTCTGTATATTGTTCTTTACCTTTTAACAAATAATAGTTGGTAAAAACTACAGGATTTGAATGCAAAAAAATAGCACCTTTACCATGGTAAATTTTTATAAAATTGGGTACTTTTTCTCCGTCTATTTTTGAAGATCCTAAAACAATGGTTTTCTTTTCATTGTAGGTTACAAAATAATGTTTTCTAATATTTCTATCAAATGTAAACTTTTGATTGTTAAAACGTTCATTCTTCAAATAAAACTCACCTTGCAAATCTCGTAAATCATCAATTTTATATACATTTCGATTTAAATTGTTGGTGGTAAATTCTAATTGTTCTTGTAAATCTTCGTTAAAAGTATTTAAGGCTAAAAATGCTGTGTTGCCTTCTTTTACAAAAGATAACAAATCTGTAATTCCATCTTTGGGTAATTTGTTGGCATTGTGTTTTATACAAATGTAGTTGCCAAAGTTCTCGTTAATTGAATCATAGTTTTTAAACAAATAATCGTAAAAATTTTCTTTTAAAAGAACGACTTCTTGATTATTAAAAAGCGTATTGGCTTGATTGTAGAGGATATAAGTACCAAAAGGACTTTTTTCCTTTTCTCTAAAATTCTCGCTCCAATTGGTTTTATTACAGCTCGTTAATACCAGCATTGTAATCAAGACGACAATAGTTCTTGATACTATTTTTAGGTGACACTTTGTAATCAGTTGAAATGAAACTGACAAATTTTTAAAAACATCTTGAAACTGCATCAAACTAAAGATTTTAAAAAAGATTGATACTTGTTTTGAGCTACATTAAAATTTGTTTCATCAACAGGAAACTCTCCATACCAAACATAAGAATACACATATAATAGGTACGAAAATTCTTTTCGAGTGGTTGCATTTTCTATTTCTAATACATATTCAGCGTTGGTTTTATCTTTGTGATAATCAATAAGTTCTTTTTTAGATAATGTTTTTAAGGTTGATAAAAAATAATAGCGAATTGCCAATCTAAACTCTTTATTACTAATAGCTTGGTGTAAAAGTGCGTCTAAGTTTAATTCTTGTATATCTTCATCTTCATAAATGAGTTTGTCTGATAATTGTTGAGAAGATGTGTTTGATTTAAAAATATTGAAATCAGAACCCAACAAAACTTTTAGAATCACAAAAATGACAAAACCCCCTAACAAAAAAGGGAAAATAGTTGTCATAAAAAAAGAAAACAGTCCAAAAAAGGCATTATTGGAACTTCCTTGCTTTTTTTGGGTTAAATTTTCTTGGTATTCAAAGTCTTTTCCTGAATATTTTTCTTTAAGATTTGTGGAAAAACTTCTGTCCTCAGAAATTTCTGTAGTTTTGATATACTGAATACTATCTGATGCAATTTTTAAGGAGTCATCTAGATTTTCTTGAGCATTGGCAAACCAAACAAAAAAGAAAAGGAGGGAGGCTATTGTATTTTTCATTTATTTTACCTCGTATTTTTTAGCAACCTTAAAGGGCAAAATCAAATAATAATAGCTAATGCTTACCAAACTAAAACCAATAATAGCAAAACAAAAAATAGTGGGCACTTTGTTGCTATAACGTGTTACATATCCTTCTAAAAATGCAGCAACAATAGTAAAAGGTATGGTGCTAATAAATATATAAAATGCATCTCTAATGCCTACTTTAAAAGATTCTAAACGTTTTAAAGTGCCTGGAAATAAAATACTTGCACCAATAATAAAACCAGCACCTGCTTCGATTATCATTCCGAAAATTTCGTAAGTGCCATGAATCCAAATGCCTTTTAAACTGTCAAACAAACTATTATGTTGATAAAAAAAGGCTTGAAAAACAGCCACCATAATTGCATTTTGTACAATATAGAAAGCAGTACCAATGCCTAAAAACAAACCCGATAAAAACATGTTTAATCCTACACGTTGGTTATTGTCGTAAATACCAATAAAAGTTCCCCAATTGCTACCACTTTTATAAACAGCCATAGCATCACCACCTTCAATATTTTCTAAAGTTTGATCTATATAAGTATCGCCTAAAATATGACGCGCAAAAGTTTCATCATTAAAAGTAGATAATAATCCAACAAAAAAACAAACGAAAAAAAAGGCAAACGCCAAATACATGTATTTGCGATATTTGTAACAGAGTAGGGGTACTTGATCTAAAAAAAAGTAAAGAATAACATTTTTATCACGTCTTTTGGCATCATAAACATCATCAAAACTTTTTTTTGCCAATTTATTTAAATACAAAGTAACCTTGCTTTTTGGGTAGTAGGTTTGGGCATATACCAGATCGTTCATAATCTTAATATGCAAGTTGGCTAAGTCATCTGGATTTTTTTTATCATTATTTATAAATCCTTGTTCAAATTCAAGCCATTTTTCTTTATTTTGCTTTATAAAAGCGACCTCTCTCATTAGAGCGAATTTAATCATTGCATGAAAACACTCCAAATAAAAACAGCACAAAATGTAAATATCAATTTTACAACAGCGAACGTTTTTGAAAGGCTTTTGGCTTTTGTTATTGATAACGTTATAAAATTCGCTTATTTGTATTTTACGATTGAAATTTTGGGTTTTGCTTTGTTTGAAGAAAACGATGCTGGAGATCCTTGGACCATTCGTGCCATAGGTGTTTTATTTTTTTTACCTGTAACATTTTATTCTTTGTATTCTGAGATTTTAATGGATGGACAAACTTTAGGGAAGAAAATCTTAAAAATTAAGGTGATTAATGAAGATGGCTTTAAACCTTCGATAACAGACTACATAATTCGTTGGTTTTTGCGAATCATAGATTTTAATTTATTTACGTTATTGTTTGTGTATATTGCTTCGTTAGGATTAAATAATCAAGAATCGTTATTGACAGCCATTTTTATATTTGGCAAAATGGTAGGGTTTCTGTTGATATTATTCACTAATAAAAGTCAGCGTTTTGGAGATATTATTGCAAATACGGTTGTGATTTCTATAAAAGATACTGTGTCTTTTTCAGAAACGATTTTAGAAAATATTAAGGAAAGTTATGTGCCTACATATCCGAATGTGATAAAGTTGTCTGACAACGATGCACGAATTATTAAAGAAACGTTTAAATCTGCCATAAAAGGCAACGATTATAAAACTTTGATAAAATTGCGAAGTAAAATTATAGAAGTAACCGATATTAAATCGATACACAAAAGTGATAAGGAGTTTATTGGGGTAATTTTAAAGGATTACAATTACTACACACAAAACATGTAGTTGAATGGGGTTTAAAATATTCTATTTTACATAATGTAAATTATAGTACAAATATAGAGTAATTTCTGTATAGCCGTTTTTCAGGCTATTTATACATAATATCAGATATAACGTCTTTAGGTTTATATCGATAGATATTTTGTTAAAGGAAATCGACTTTAGGAGATTCACGAATTCCAAAGAAAATGTAAACGCATGAGCTAAATTACGGCTTATTAACTTGTAGGTTTATTTGATAGCTATAATTCGCCATGGAGCCTGTGCTGAATTATTGAAGTATTAAATTGCCTCTTGCTTAAACGCTCGATTGTTTTTATTAATAATAATTATGCTACGCAGTAATTTTTTTAAACACAATTTTCCAACGCTTGCAGCCGCACAAAAGCTAATTTTTAGATTTCTTCAAAATTTCTAATATCAATTAAAATTGTGCTGTAATTTTTTTCCATTAACATTTTCGTCAGCTTTCCACAAGAGCATAAATTTTATAAAATCGAGTTTTTACGAGATTCACGAACTCCTTTTAAACCCTTTAGAATTAATAAAAATAGTGAGTAAAAATAAAATTCTATGCACTTGTTCTATTTGGTAGTTATAATCAACCTTTTTTTGATTAGTGCTATAATTATTATGTTAAATAGAAAATAAACATAGTTACTATTAATCTTTAATTATTTTCTTTTTTTCCTTGATGAAAAAAGAAATCGACTTTAGGAGATTCACGAACTCAAAAAAATAAAAACGTGTGAGCTAAACAAAAAAATCAAGACTCACATATAATTTTGGAAACAATCACGTTTCGTTACACTATATTTTAGGATAAATTAGAAGTTTTTAAGACAATTATTAGAAATGTTTTATAATTGGGAAAACTTAATAAAATGTATTGTTAGCTACCTAAAATATTACTTTCCTCTCTCCTATTGTTTTACCAAAATTATATTAGGTCGAGTTATAATTAATTATTTAAACTTTTTAAATTCGTTTTTTCTCTCAATAAAAAGCTGCTCAATGTATAAATCAAAAGTTCTTCTATCTATACTTTCGAATTCATTATATAAAAGTTCTTCATTATAAACTAAATCTTCATCTAATAACTTATTTAATTTATACTCTAAATACTTGTAACTATATTTTTTACATAAATTCAATCCAATCAATTGTTGTTCTTGAAATAATTGATTTTTGTTGTTAATTAATAAAAACGAACAATAATGGAATATAGCTTCCACATAGTAATATTTAATGTGTTTTAATTTGTTTAAAGAAGATTCAAAAAGACCTTGTTTTTTGTCATTATCATTCTCCATTAACGCCTCTATTAAGAATATCATTCCTTGAGTATATGGATTTGTAACGACAAAGACACTAGTATCAACTTTGAAGTCTGGTATTAATTTTAGTTTTAAATAATTTATTTGAATTAATTCTAATGTTTCTTTTTTATATAGACTAGAAATGTAAATATCTAATTCTTCAACATTCAGTTTATTATTTTCTAATAATATATCATATTCACCAAAAGTAAAATCCGTTTCATATTTAACTAAATCGTTAGAAATATTTATAAATCCTAATCTAAATAAATCATCTATTATAGTGATTTTTAATTCCCACCTATTGATTAATTCAGTAATGAAATTTTTACTCTCACCTTCACAAGTTAATAAATTAAATATTTTCACAAAAGATGATTTATCAACCTTATTATTGAAATTTAATTTTTGAATATCTTCATTAGTAAATATTTTTTTTAGATTATTAATGGCATAATCAAAATCTATACACCAATAAATAATTTGCAATTCAATTATCTTTAATAAATTCTTTTCTGAATTATTTTCATTAAACAATTTTTTAAAACTATCTTTTTGAATTTTCTCAAGAAATTCTTTATGTTGATTAATATTTCTAAAGAAAATAGATAATGAATTAACAAAATCTAATTTATCTAAATTCGTTTTATCAATATATTCCATAAAATCAATACACTTAAGATAGTTGTTTATGTTATCATCTTGTATTGGCAGGGATTCTGAAGTTTTTAATATTTTTTGTAAAAAATTAATAAAGAAATCGTTATACTCAAAACAAAGTGTGAAATAATTTTTTTTAATAGATTCTGATCTATTATTAAATTGATGAGTAGAAAATCTATTTACAATTGATTGAAGCTTTAAAAACCCACTACTACTCTCTAAAAGAGATTTATCATCTAATGATTTAATTTCTCTATCAGTTATCCTATTTTTAGAGTTTTTATTCTCTTTTGAGAATTTTTTTAAATTCTCAATGTGTATACCATCTGGAAAAAGTGAAAGCAATTCGAATGCAAATTTTTCGTTTGGATTTAATTGATCGTAAGAATATTTTATTGAATAGAATAGAGAATTTGATTTTTCTATATTGATGTCCTCAGGGTTCTCAAAGATTTTATCAATATTTTCATTGTTAAAAATATTCTCTTGCAATTCCTCTTTTAAAGTTTCTAGACTTTTTGACTTTGGTGTTCCTTTCGATATAATCTTTATTGCTAATGGGTTATTATTTAATAGTTCTTCAACAATATCAAATCTCAAAATTTTCTCATCTTCGGAGTTTAGTTTCCCTTTATAATAATTTTTAAACACTTCAATTCCTTCTTCAGTAGTTAAGTTTCTTAATTCGTATAACTCTTCAAAATCAAGATCAAGTATTTGTCTACTAGTTGTAATAACTATACAATAATCACAAATTTTAGATACTAAATCTAAAACTTTGCTTTTTTCATAAAGTTGTAATAAAGTCTCAAAGTTATCTAAAATAATTACTATATTTTTATTTCCATTAAAAGAAGATTGAAGTGATTCAATAATATTTATATTTGAATCAATGTTTAAACAATTAGATATTTGATAATGTAAATTCTCATATGTAGATATAGATTGACACGAAATATATTCAATTTGATTAAATAGGTTTCTTTTAGCTAACTCAAAAACTGTTTTAATTATTATAGTTGTTTTCCCTATTCCACCAGACCCTTTAATTGTTAAAAGTTTATCTTGAAACTCTAAATCAATAATTTTTCTTGCAATATTTTCTACATCTGTTTTTCTTCCAACAAAATGCGTTAATAATTTTTTGTCAATATATCTGGATGCTTTAGTTGAATTTCTAATAATATTAGGTTTCCCTTTGTTTAATTTAATTTTTGAAAAATTGATTTCACTTAAATTTCTCTCATTTTGAGTAATAAAATCAATTTTATTATTTGAAAGCTTATAAAGGATTAAATCAATTTTTCTTTTGATTTTAGATTGATTTTCTTCTTGAATAATTAGACAAGGTATATCAGTTTTAAAAGTATCTTCGATGAATGGTAAATCGTTTGTGAAAATTATTATTCCTAAAATACTTTTTGATACATTTTCTAATAATTCATCTATAGTAATTTGTCGTGATTTTAAATATTCATCTTCAATTATCAAACTTCCCTTGATTGTTTTAGTGAAAAATATTAGATATCCATTTTCACAATTTCTAATAGACTCTATGTTTGATGGATTTATTCTTAAATCTATATCATACTTATTAAATGCCCTTAAATAATAATCAATATTAACTTCATAATCTTTATCAATAGGACATGATGAAAGCATGTGGAATGTTGATGTTAGTTCATCTGCTGTATTAGTAACAATTTCTTCTTGAGTAACAATTTCTGATTCTTTCTCAATACTAACTTCTTCTATTAATTTTTTAATTACACCCTTTAATTGCGTATAATCCTTTAGAATAATCGGCTCTATATATGGAATTTCAAAATTGCTATTAGTTGTGAATAAATAATGACGTTTCATCATTCCTTCAGTTATTTTATATAAATGATCCATAATCTCTTTTACATATGGATCGTTCATACCAAAACCAACAAACATAATTGTCTTATTGAGTATGGAGTTTTTTAATTGTGTTGTAAATAAATCCTGCTGACTTGTTTTTTCTATATAAAATTTTTCATAATCCGATTGAAATAACACACAATTATCAGGATCATTAACATCCCCATGAATTTTAAAAATATATTCTTTCTTATCAGATAAATTTGAAATCCCATGCTTACTATAATTACTTACTACATGCACACCATCTCCTAATGCTTGTTCAAATGCATGATCATAATTTGTTGTTATAATTCTTGGGCAAAGATCAAATAATAATTTATGTAATTCTAAATCAGATTCCTCCTTTAACCTTAAATTATTCCCTAAATAATCTAATGCAAATTTTCGATAACCTTTTTTTTCTATTTGGGTAAGAACATCTATTGGGTTCATTCCTCCAGGTACCAGAATATCTTTAAACATTTTCAAGTCTTGATTTCCAGTTTCTTCGCTTATATAATCTATTATATTCTTAACTAAATTATCCCAACTTGGCATATTAAGTGTTAAGGAGGTTCCACTTCCTACGAATAAAACAATGTTATTTTTTATTATCGCTTTTTTAAGTGCACTTGGAATTATTATATTATTCATTGAAGTTATCTGGTTAATATTAAAAATTAATATTCTAGTCCTACATTTATTTTATTAATAATAAACTATCTCGCTTTAAATTTTTAATCAAGTTAAAATTTAAATATAGTGAAATTTATAAAAATTTATTTACGTTAAAGAATATAAATATTAATTAATAGTCATTCCATACACATTTCACTACTCTCCTATTGTCGTTTCGTAAAATTGGAATTCTTGAACCTCATAAATTCGGTTTCATTACATTTTTAAAGAATGATTTTAGAAGAAAAAAATAAAGAAGATAAGTTTTTTCTAAAGCTTTTTACCAAAGCAAAGTAATCCTCAATCAAGTTCAGAACAGGCGCCATAAAGAACATTAAAATGCATTTTAAATTATATTTTTTATAGCTGTTTTTCAAGCTATTTATAACAATTGTAGATATAAGAATTTTAGTTTCGTAAGCTACTAAAACATTTTTTAATTCAACAATAACATCCTCAAATTTCCAAAAGCATTAAAATTTTATTGGTTTGAGTCAAACTTAAAATTGATTTTGATTAATTTTAGAACAATAGAATAAAGCATGTTGTTAAATTGACAAGCTTAAAAAATCACACTAAAAATAAAGACAATGAAAGATCAAAAAAATGTACAAACTGAAAATAATACCGGAAAACCGCTAAAGAAAAGCAAAAATGAACCTGAAAGTGCGAAAAATAATTTAGACATTCCAGGTAGTAGAACAGCAAGACCCTTAACCAACGATAGACATTCTGAAACTATACATAAAAAAATTACCCAAAAAGAACCTATAGAAAATATAGAATTAGATACCAATCCAGGTAGCAAAAAGTAATATACCTGTTGTTTATTTTGAAATTAAAATATTCGAAAATGTCAGTTTGAGTGATTTTGAAGAACGAAAAATTATATCGAGAACTAATTTAGAAGCTAAAATCCCTGTCATATCAAGCTTAACGAGATTCTCGATACAAATTTCACTCATTTCAATCGTAAAATTCACTCGAATTGACAGAATTTCATAATATGTCAGTTCGAGTGATTTTGAGGAACGAAAAATCGTATCGAGAACTAATTTAGCAGCTAAAATTCTTATTCTCGATACAAATTTCACTCATTTCAATCGTAAAATTCACTCGAATTGACAGAATTTTATCAAAATGTATAGTTAGTATTATTTTTTGTTGTTGTTTTGCCTTTTTCTAACAAAATAGAAAATAATTACCAAAATAGGCAGTACAATAAAAACAATAACCTCAAAAGGGTCTGATAAATCTATTGGTTTATTATCATCTGGATTTGGCGTTCCTATAGGTAACTGCATTGCAATGATTTGGTATAAATTACGCATAGTTTATTGTTTTTAATTTCTGATTTACTGTAATTTACATAAATAATGAAGAATTGAAGAATAATGTGTAATCTTTTTGCAATTCATTGAACATCAAAATCATGAAAGCATTACTTAAAAAATAGAAATTAATTTTAAACCTCTTTACGCAACACAGCCAAAGGCGGACTTTTTAATACTGATTTTAAATTACTTAAACCAATAAAAACCACTAATAAAGTTATAGCTGGTAGAAATACTAAAAACGGAATTGCTGTGGGTATAAAAGCTTCTTTAAATAAAAAAGTGGCTAATAATTGACTCCCAATTAAGGATAATAAAATGCCTGTTAAACTCCCCAAAACACCTAAATACACGTATTCTAAAGCGGTTATTTGTAGAATTTGTTTGCTTTTTGCACCTAATGTACGTAACAATACACTTTCTTTTATTCGTTGATATTTGCTGTTTCTAACAGAACCAATCAACACTATAAAACCGGTAAGTATGCTAAAGAATGCCATAAAGTTAATAATCCAAGAAACTTTATCTAAAATATCTTCAATAATGGTAAACACTTGGCGTAAATCTAAAATAGTTACATTCGGAAAATTCTTTACTAAATCTCTTTGCAAGGCTGCTGATTGTTCTTCATTAGGTACAAAAGCAGTCATTACATTAAATTGTGGTGCATTTTCTAAAACACCCGTAGGAAAAAGTACTAAAAAATTTACTTGCATACTACCCCAATCTACTTTTCTGATGCTACTTACTCTGGTTTGTAACACCACACCTTGAATGTTAAACGCCAATTCATCATCGATTTTTAAATTGGCATCTCTGGCTATACTTTCTGAAATAGAAATAGGTATAGGTTGCGTATTTTCTGCTTTTCCAATCCACTCACCTTCTATAATTTCTTCAGTTTCAGCTAGGTTTTCTCTATAAGTTACTCTAAACTCACGATTTAGCATCCATTTACGCATTTTTACAGTGGTGTCTTTTCTGATTTCGTTGACAGATTTACCTCGAATACTATACATACGCATTGTAATGATGGGAATGTTATCAATTACCTCTAATTTTTTTTCTTTAAAACGATCTAAAAGCGCAGTTTCCTGTTTGCTTTGTACATCCATTAAAATGATATTTGCATCATTTTTGGTGTTTTCTAACGATGTTTTTGCCAATAAAATATCTTTGGTAAAATATAACGTACTAATTAAAAAAGTTCCTAAACCAATAGACAAAACCAACACCATAGTTTGATTATTTGGTCTAAATAAATTCAACAAACTTTGACGTTTGGTATAACTCCAAGAATTTGGATAATATTTTTTAATTAGTTTGATAAACAAGCTAGCAATCCCTGCCATTATTGCAAAGGTTACTAAAATACCAATGGTAAAAACAATACCACGAATAGCATCTTTTAACATCCAGAATGAAAACAAAAAGATAGCAACTAAAATAATTAAAGTAACAATTATCCTTGCTTTTTTGGGTTTTTGTAAATTGTTTTCACTACCTCTTAACACTTCTAAAGGCGATACATACCAAGTATTTAATAGTGGCAATAAGGCAAATAAAACAGCCATTAAAACCCCTAATACAATCCCCATACATATTGGTTGTACTGAAATAGATATGCTTACACTAAAAGGTAAAAAGTCTTGTAATAGATAGGGAAAAGCGAATTGTAAACCTGTACCAATTGCAGAGCCAATAAAACCTCCCATAAATCCAATTCCGATAATCTGAATTAAATAAATGAAAAAACTTTGCTTTCTAGAGGCTCCTAAACATTTAAGAATGGCAACATTATTTAATTTTTCTTTGATATAAATATGTACAGAACTCGCAATGCCAATACAACCTAACAAGAGTGCTATAAAAGCCACTAAATTTAAAAACCGACTTACATTTTCATAGCGTCTGCCCAAATTTCTACTGGTACTTTTATGGGTATCTAAATCTGCTTTTTCATTATCTAAAATTGGGTCTATTTTTTGATCTAATAAAGCTAAATCCATTGTTGGGGCTTTAAAGAAATATTGGTATTCTTTTCGGCTACCCAATTGTAACAGTTCTGTTTGCTCTAAAAAACGAAAAGGAATTAACACAGTTGGTGCCACAGATGATGAAATTGCTGTACTACCAGGAATTGATTTTAACGCACCAACAATAGGAAAGGTTACTTTACCTAATTTTATAGAATCTCCTGGACTAATTTCATATTGTAAAAGTAATGTAGCATCTACTAAAGCACCACCTTTTTTTTGATAATGAGCACCAGCATTTTCTGGAGTTGTGGTGATATTGCCATAAAAAGGAAAAGCACCTTCCATAGCTCTTACTTTTACCAATTTTGTGGCATCATTTTTTGGAAAAGCTGCCATAGATACAAAATTGACTTCAGAGGCATCTGCACCTAAAGAATCAATAATGGCTTGCACTTTTTTAGAAGGTTTTTCTCGACTATCAATAATAAAATCGGCTCCCATTAGCGATTTTGATTGCTTTTGAATGTTATCTTTTAAATTATCACTAAACATCTGAATAGAAACTACTGCTGCAATTCCTAAAATAATAGAAGCCATAAAAAGTAGCAATCTAGACAAGCTAGCTTTACCATCTCTCAAAGCCATTTTTATCAACCATTTTAAACCGGCTTTAGCATATTTTTTGCTCATTATTCTAAAACTGTTTTTTGGTTTGAGATGATTTTCCCTCCTTTTAATCGCAATATTTGTTGGGTTCTGTTGGCTAAATCTAAATCATGAGTAATAATTACAAGGGTTGTACCAGCTTCTTTGTTGAGTTCAAAAAGTAATTGAATTACCTTTTCACCAGTTTCCTCGTCTAGATTTCCTGTTGGTTCATCAGCAAATAAAATTGAGGGTTTGTTACAAAAAGCTCTTGCTAATGCCACTCTTTGCTGCTCACCTCCAGATAATTGTGATGGATAATGATGCAAACGATTGGCCAACCCTACTTTTTCTAACAATTCTTTTCCATATTTCCCTGCATTTTTATCACCTTGTAGCTCTAATGGCACAATTACATTTTCTAAAGCTGTTAAAGTAGGTAACAATTGAAAATTCTGAAAAATAAAACCGACTTCTTTATTGCGTAAAGCAGCACGTTCATCTTCATTTAAATCTTGTAAATTAGCTCCACACAATTCAATAGTTCCAGAGGTTGGGTAATCTAGTCCTGCACACAAGCCTAACAACGTAGTTTTTCCACTACCAGATGGGCCAACAATAGAAAAAACACTACCTTGTTCTACTTCAAAAGAAATATTGCTAATTACTGTCAATTTTTTAGAACCACTGGTGTAAGTTTTTTCTAAATCATTAATCTTTAATATCTTTGACATTATATTTTTAATTTTTTGCTTAAAACATGCTGATGCTGAAAAATAGACAATTGACAAAGAATAAGCACAATAGAACTAAAAAGATTTTCTTAAATTTTTGTTATTTTTCATTGGTGATTCTTTTAACTACTTGTAAAAATAAAACTACAAAGGCTGATGAAAATGAGAACGCCACTACAACCAAAACTGAAGTAAAAAAAGCACAAAATAGCGCTACAAAAAGAATTGTTTTTTTTGGGGATAGCTTAACTGCGGGTTATGGTTTAGAAGATGTAGAAGATGCTTATCCAGGTATTATTCAACAAAAAATTGATAGTTTAGGCTTGGCATATACTGTAGTAAACTCGGGTGTTAGCGGAGAAACTACAGCTGGTGGTAAAAATAGAATTGATTGGGTTTTAAACCAAAAACCAGGTATTTTTGTTTTAGAATTAGGTGCCAATGATGGTTTACGTGGAGTACCTTTAACTGAAACTAAAAATAACTTACAATTTATAATTGATGCTGTTCAAAAAAAATATCCTAATACTAAAATTGTATTAGCTGGTATGCAAATACCACCAAATATGGGGCAAGATTACACTACTGAATTTAAAAATATTTTTCCTGATTTGGCTCAAAAAAACAACATCGCTTTAATTCCTTTTTTACTAAAAGATGTTGGTGGTATCCCTGAATTAAACCAAGGAGATGGCATTCATCCTACTAAAAAAGGACACAAAATATTGGCAGATAATGTTTGGCAAATTTTAGAAACCTTATTATAAGCAAATCACTACTACCCTACCTTATTTCTTTCAATTCTTGTGCACAATGAGTAACCTGTACTAACTTTGAACATGTGTTTTGTGCGCGAAATTAAATCTCACCAATAGCTCTGTAAAATTATTAAATCATTAAATGAAGTGCTGTTTTTTTATGGAATATGAATATTACATCACTTTTTTTAAAAAAGTAACTGTTTAAAAAATGCATAGTTATTGCGTTTATTTTTGTCAATTTAACAATTTTAACTACTTTTAATATCTCAATGATGATCCCCTAACCAATAAATGACACTTTTAAAATTCATAACACGATTTATTTTATTTGTAGCAATTGTTCAATGTGTTTACTCAGTTGATAAACAAAAAAATGAAAATTATTCTACTTACTTTAATAATGATAAATTATTTCAAAAAAAAGGGATAAAATTAGATCAGAATTGGGAATTTTATTGGAATACTTTTATCAACCCCAAAGATTTTACAAATCAGAAGCCTTTAAATTTAGTTGAACTTGCGTCTTGGACTAATTATGTTGATAAGGATAATCAAAAATTACCTGCTTTTGGGTATGCTACCTATAAGAAAAGTTTTACAATACCTAAAGAAAGACCCAATACATCATTATACATACCAAGAATTATTGGCGCTTATAAAATATGGATAAATGGAAAGTTTATTTTAGAATCTGGTAACATTGGTACTACAAAAGAAACAACATTGCATAGAAGGTTTACTAAAATTATTCCTTTAAACTCTAATGACACCAATTTTGAAGTAGTAATACAAGTAGCCAACTTTTATAACAAAAATGCTGGAATTACAGAACCAATTCTTTTAGGAGTAACTGAATATCTTTTTCAAAAAAAATCTTTACAAATTATGGCAGATATGACTGCTGTTGGAAGTTTTTCTTTTGTTGGTTTACTTTTGTTAATTTTTTATGTATTGTATTGGAATAAAGATAAAGCTGTTCTGTATTTTTCTT
The DNA here is from genome assembly GCF_965660385.1 of Polaribacter sp. Taxonomy (GTDB): domain Bacteria; phylum Bacteroidota; class Bacteroidia; order Flavobacteriales; family Flavobacteriaceae; genus Polaribacter. The sequence goes on along the minus strand of NZ_CBFHZT010000010.1, from coordinate 50,985 downwards.
TAATGTGTATTGCCTTGTCTTATCACACTTTAAATGATAGGTATGCTCCTTTTTCTCATTTATTTAAAGAAATTAGTTGGGTTTTTCTGGCTAAAACAGAGTATATAGCCTCATATATTGTAGGCTATAGTGCCAGTATGTTCTTTGTAATTGTATTAGAAGAATATGTGCATTATTGGTTTAAGAAATTTATACAATATAGTACTGTAATTTTAATTTTAGCTGCAATTATTTTGCCAGCTCCACATTTTACCTACTTAATACCTGTTTTCTTAGTTTTTATGATGTTAAATATTGCGTACATCATTTTTACAATAATTAAAGCTATTTTGGCCAAAAGTAAGGCCACTAAACTTTTGTTAATAGTTATGGCAATAGCCACTGCTGTTTTTTTAGCAAACATTATATTTTTTATAAAACAGCATGAAATAGCCTTAATTTATGTGAAATTTGGGTACATTTTTGTGTTTTTGTTGATTTCAATGCTACTGTTAAGGAGATTCTCAACTTCTTTTAAAGAACTTGAAAACGCTAATTTACTAGCATTAACTCAGAAAAAAGAAATTTCTATGAAATCGAAACAACTTACAGCTGTAAATTTACAACTAGAAGAAAACTTAAAACTTTTAGAAAATAACAACGAAGAGTTAGAAGATTTTAACCACATTGTTTCACATGATTTAAAAACACCTTTGGTATCTGTATATTCATTAGCTTCATTTATAGAAGAGGATTTAAAAGATACTTTAGATGATAATACGTCTAAGCATATCATAATGATGAAAGAGGTGATCTCTAAAATGGAATCTTCCATAAACGGACTTTTGGAATATTCTAAAGTGGCTAAGGGCAAGAAACATAAAGAATGGTTTAGTTGTAATGTTACTTTACAGAAGGTTTTTGACTTGATACAACACCAAAAGAAAAGCACTTTAATACTCCCTAAAAAAGACTTAAAAGTATATGCTAATAAATTAGAGTTTGAACATGTTTTTCAAAACTTAATGGGCAATTCTATAAAATATAATGATAAAGATGAGGCCATTATAACCATTAAGTTTCGTCTTAAAGAAGGCGAATATCTATTTTCTATAAGTGATAATGGTCCAGGAATAGACAAACAATATCATCAAAAAATATTTAAAATTTTCAGTCAGTTAGAAACCAATGCTAAAGATGTAAATAGTACAGGGATTGGCTTGGCTATCGTTAAAAAAATTGTGGCAAATAATGATGGAATTATTTCAGTATCATCTAAAAAAGGAAAAGGATTAACCATTCGTTTTTCATGGCAAAAAGGTGATGAAACCATGTAATTAGCCTTTAAAAATTTTTTAATTTTAATCTCAATAAACAGCCTGTCCTTGCCTAAAATCTACTTTAAACATTGATCATTGAACTAGTAATTTTTTGTTGAAAACGTAGTTGGTTTTTAATACCGTAAATAAATGGCTATTGAAATAAGATGCTCAATTACAATTTATTGTGTTGTTTCATTTTTTTGGTCATCATCTTCAATAAATTGCTTATAATGCTGAAATCTATCAAAAATTTGCTCTACATAAATAAAAGGCTCTGTACCTCTTACATAACCATATTTTATGATTTCCTTATTATAGTTTTTAGGAAATCGAAGTGCTAACAACATTTTATCAACATTATCTTCCCAGATTAAAGGATCTAGCTCATTTGCTGCTGCCAAACGTTGTGCATCTCTAACATGGCCATAACCACAATTAAATGAGGCTAATGTAAATTTAATTCGATTAATTTCATCAGGTACATCTGTAAAACGCTCATAAATCTGATTCAAATAGGTAGTTCCTCCTCGAATACTTTGTACAGGATCAGTTACATCTGTAATCCCTAATTCTTCAGCTGTTGGTGGCATTATTTGCATTAACCCCTTTGCGCCAGCCCAAGATTTTGCTTTCGGATCAAATTTAGATTCTTGATAAATTTGCGAGGCCAACAAACGCCAATCCCAACCTAATTTTTGGGTATATTCTTTAATCAAATCATCATATTCACTAATTTGGTTATTCGTTAAACTATAATAATCACTTTTAATTCTGCGTTTAAAAAACCGCTTATTTTTAAAGTATTTGTTATAAATAACAAAATAATCTAAATTTTTTCTTTCAGAGACAATCCATTCATTGATCACCTTCTTAAAATTCTTTGATTTTTTTCGAGTTACCCAAGCAATTCGCTGAGAAAATGAGATAGGGACATCGATTTTTAAAATAGGATTACTTGAAGCATTAATTTTGGCTAAATTTTCATCGGCAATGGTATATTTTACTTTACCATCTACTACCATATCAATAATTTCACCTGTAGACAGTTTGCTATCTAAAGTATCAATATAAATTTCACCTCCAATTTCGTTTGCTAAACTCACAATACGCTCCACGTACGAAGAGTTTTTACGAACAGAAACAGTATCGCCAATTAAATCTAGTGGGTCATCAATAACGTGTTTTTGGAGTGTACTCCAAGACATTTTTCTAAAATTATCTGGTTTTTTTTGTACCAAAACCTGTTTGGTTAAAAACAAATGCTCTGTAAAATCTACTTCCCATTTGCGCTGGTTGGTAATAGTCATGCCATGCGCAATTACATCTACATCTCCCCTATTTAATACTTCAAATTGCGTATCTAAATTATCAGAAACAACTATTTCTAATTTTAAATTTAAATGTTTGGCCAATCGTTGCAATAATTCATACTCAAAGCCCATGGGTTGCCCTTTGTATAAAAAGTAACTTGTACTGCTGTAGACTACTAAAGCTCTTAAAACTCCGTCTTTTTTTATTTCTTGATAATCTCTATCAGACGAATTGGCAACAATTTCATTTATTCCAGCGGTTTTTTGAATGATTTCTGGTTGCTTTTTCTCTTGGCATGCGCTTAAGAAAAAAAGAATTGTGAATAGGGTAAAAAGTATTTTCTTGTCATAAAATAACATACCCTTAAAATAAGAGAATTATTTGAAACAGTAAAATATTATGGAAGATTAATCTAAACTAAAGTAATCTTTGTGCATTTTTACACCAACTAAAGATAAATCTTCTACTAATTTTTCAATAAAACCTTTTAAATCACCTTGAACGTCTTCGATGGTTGTATATTGGTGTTGACATTTTAATTTACCAATTAAAAACGCAGCAGTATCTTTTTGTGGAATTTCATCTTTAGATAAAAACCCAATATAGTTTTGGATACAGTTCAAAGAATTCATAATAGAACGTGGGCAATATGGGTTTAAGATTAAGAAATCTAAAACATTATGACTTGAAGGAATTTTTCTGTAATATCTTCGCATCATATCATAAGTCTGAACACATTTTAGTAAGGTTGTCCATTCGAAACTTGTTGTTACAGATGCACCAGAATTTACATTTTCTACTAAGGCATCATTGTATTTAGAATTGATAATTCGAATTACTTGGTTGGCTCTTTCTATATAAATTCCTAGCATAATAATAGCATACACTTCATCATGCAAAAGTGTACCTCTTATTTTGGTTCTCAATGATGCAATATTAGCAGTAATCATTGTAGTGAAATCAAACAATCCGTTTTTTACAAACCGATCTTTATCATAGATTTTTACAGCTCTATTTAAAGTATTTATAGATTCATATAATTCAGTTGAAATTAAATCTCTTGCTCCATTTGCATTTTGTTGTGCATTTTGAATAGAAGATAAAATAGAAAATTGTTTCTCTGGATTTAAACCAATATCATAGAGTACTTTTTTTTCATCCAGTTCTTTCACTTCTATTAATTCTTCTTCATCAGCTACAAATAACATAGAACGCAATACAAATTGTCTGGACTGTGACAATTCTGTAGGTGCATCTAATGATGAAAAATAATTGACATTCATATATCTTGCGATATGTTCTGAGCGCTCTAAATAACGCCCCATCCAAAATAAATTATTGGCTACTCTTGCTAACATAAAACTGTTTTATTTTTTTAATACCCAAGTATCTTTAGATCCTCCACCCTGTGAAGAATTCACTACTAAATTTCCTCTTTTTAATGCAACTCTTGTTAAACCTCCTTTTAACACAAAATCTTTATCTCTACCTAGTAAAGTAAAAGTTCTTAAATCTACATGCCTTGGTTCAAAAGATTGTTCTTCTTCTATATATGTGGCATGTGTAGAAAGCGACATAATAGGTTGTGCAATATATTTTCTTGGATCTTCTTTAACTGTGGCTTTTACTTTTTCTATTTCTTCTTTGGTTAATTTGTTTCCAATAGAAATGCCATATCCACCAGATTCATCAACTGGTTTAATTACTAATTTATCTACGTTTTCTAAAACGTATTTCAATTCATCTGGTCTGCTACAATGGTAGGTATAAACATTATTCAAAATAGGCTCTTCATCTAAATAATATTTAATAATTTGTGGCATATAGGTGTAAATAGCTTTATCATCTGCAACCCCTGTTCCTGGTGCATTTACCAAACAAACTTTCCCTTTCATATAACTTTTAAACAAACCTGGAACACCTAACAAAGAATCTTTTTTAAATTCTAATGGATCAATAAATAAATCATCTACACGTCTATAAATTACATCAACCCTAACCAAACCTCTAATGGTTTTCATGTAAACAAAGTCATTTTCTATAAATAAATCACGACCTTCTACCAACTCTACACCCATTTGTTTTGCTAAGAACGAATGTTCATAATAAGCAGAATTATAAACCCCAGGAGTTAAAACAACACATTTAGGAATATCTACCCCTTTTGGTTTTACGGACTCTATAATTTCTAATAAATTTTGACCATAATCTGATACATTATAAGATTGATAATGATTAAAAACCCCAAACAATGTTCTTTTTAAAGCATCCCTATTTCCTACAACATAACTTACTCCAGAAGGACATCTAATATTGTCTTCTAAAACATAATATTCACCATCTGAATGTTTAATTAAATCTGTTCCAGAAACATGGTTGTAAATACCTCCAGGAGGATTAAAACCTTGCATTTGCTTTAAGTAGTTTACAGAAGAATTAATCAATTCTATAGGCACAATACCATCTTTAATTATTTTTTGATCGTGATATAAATCCCATAAAAACTCATTTAAAGCCTTGCTTCGTTGTAAAGCTCCTTTTTCAATTTTACACCATTCTTTGTGTCCTATAATTCTTGGAAATAAATCAAAAGGAAATATTTTTTCTTTTGTTTCTTTATCTCCATACACCTGAAAAGTTATTCCTTGATTAAAAAAAGCATCTTTGGCTTTATCATTTAAATTTACAAAATCATCAACGGAATATTCATTAAATAAATTAAATAAAGTTTCATACACTTTTCTAACTTCGTTATTTTCCGTAAAAATCTCATCGTAAAACCTTGAATCAAATTCATAAGAAGAAAAGATAGGTAAATTGGTAGGTGCTTTCAAATTAAATACTTTTTATGTAAATTTAATAAATTAATATTTAACAAACATACGTGATTTACTCAAATAATTAAATTATTTTAGCTAAAATTAAGAAAACCATGATTTTTATTCATTAAATAATCTTTTTCATTAAATATACAATAATTACTGAAATATGAGAATTATTTTGTAATATTTGTATTGGTTTTAGTAATTTCACAAATAATACACAACAATAAAACATTAAAGAGTCGTTTATGGCATTAAAAATTGTAATTTCTCATAAAACAAAATACAAATACGATCGCTCAGTAAAGCTTTCTCCACATATCTTTAGGTTAAGGCCTGCACCACACTCAAGAACCCCAATAGAATCTTACTCTTTAAAAATTAAACCAGAAAACCACTTTTTTAATTGGCAGCAAGATCCTTTTGGTAATTATTTGGCAAGAGTTGTTTTTCCTGATAAAACAGAAGAACTTTCTATTGATGTAGAGATAATTGCAGATTTAAAAACCATAAATCCCTTTGATTTTTTTGTGGAAGAATCTGCAGAAGAATTTCCTTTTGAATATAATGAAACGATTAAAAAAGAGCTTTTACCGTATTTAGAAGTAACTGAAAAAGGGCCTTTATTACAAAATTTTATAGCGTCTATTGATATGACGCCTCGTAAAACCATTTATTTTTTAATTGATATCAACAGAAAAATTTACGAATATCTAAATTACAATATTCGTATGGAACCTGGTGTACAAACCTGTGAAGAAACCTTAGGCCAACAAAATGGTTCTTGTAGAGATTATGCATGGTTATTTGTGCAAACTTTACGTCATTTAGGGTTTGGTGCACGTTTTGTTTCGGGTTATTTGGTACAATTAAAGTCTGATGAACAATCTTTAGACGGGCCTTCTGGACCTGCAGAAGATTTTACAGATTTACATGCATGGGCAGAAGTATATTTACCTGGTGCTGGTTGGATTGGTTTTGATGCAACTTCTGGTTTGTTAGCTGGTGAAGGGCATATTCCTTTAGCTTGTACTCCTTCTTTTGAAAGTGCTGCTCCTGTTTTTGGCTTGTCTGATGTTTGTGAAACTACCTTCGAATTCGAAAATTCTGTAAAAAGGATTTTTGAATCACCTAGAGTTACAAAACCGTATACTGAAGATCAATGGAAGGCTATTGATAAATTAGGGAAAAAGGTTGAAAAAGAATTGCAAAAAAACGATGTTCGCTTAACTATGGGTGGTGAACCTACGTTTGTTTCTATTGATGATATGGAAAGCGAACAATGGAACACAGCTGCAGATGGTGAGCATAAACGTGCTTTAGCCAAAGATTTATCCAAACGTTTTCTCGATAAATTTACACAAGGTGGATTTTTACATCATGCACAAGGAAAATGGTATCCAGGAGAACCATTACCAAGATGGTCTATTGAATTATGTTGGCGAAAAGATGGCAGAAAAATATGGTTCAACCCAGATTTATTAGCGGCAATTGCATCAGAAACTGAACTGCCACAAAACGCAGATATTATATTTTTAGAAAAACTAACACAATATTTAGGTGTAACTCCAAATCATATTAAACCAACCTTTGAAGATGCATTTTTATTGATGTATGAGCAAGGTAACATGCCTGTTGATTATAATCCTGAAGATGACAAAGATGCGACTTTAGCAACCCAAAAAATTAATGAAATTTTAGAAAATGGTACTTCAAAACCTGTTGGTTATGTATTACCATTAAATAAAACCGAAGGTAAATGGTTTAGTAGCGAATGGACATTTAGGAGAAATCATATGTATTTAACTCCAGGAAATTCTCCTCTTGGATTGCGTTTGCCTTTAAATTCTTTGCAACAAAAACCAGAACACGAACTGTTTCCTATTTACGAGCCAGATTTATTTTCTAAAAAGAAGCGTTTGCCAAGTTTTAGACAACTAGTTTCTAAACGTCATCAAAACTTTTTAGAAAATGGGATTCCGCAAAATATGCCAAATTATTTTGTAAGAACTGCATTGTGTTCAGAAGTTAGAGATGGTAAATTGCATTTATTTTTACCACCTTTAGAAGAAGCTGCTCATTATTTAGATTTATTAGCTTCAATAGAAGCAACCGCAAGAGAATTAGAAATCCCTGTGGTTTTAGAAGGTTATGGACCACCTCATGACAATCGTTTAGAATCGATGAAAATTACGCCAGATCCAGGTGTGATTGAAGTAAATGTGCATCCTTCTCATAGTTGGTCAGATTTAAAAGATACAACTTTTACCATTTATGAAGAAGCTAAAAAATCAAGACTAGGCACAGAAAAGTTCATGTTAGATGGTAAACACACAGGAACTGGTGGTGGAAATCACGTAACCTTAGGTGGTGTTTCTCCAAAAGATAGTCCATTGTTGCGTAAACCAAGTTTGCTACGAAGTTTATTAACGTTTTGGCAACATCACCCAGGATTATCATATTTATTTTCTGGTTCTTTTATTGGCCCTACAAGTCAGGCTCCAAGAGTTGATGAAGCGAGACATGATAGTTTATACGAATTAGAAATTGCATTTAGTCAAATTCCAAAAGATGGTGAAGTCCCTTTTTGGTTAACAGACCGATTATTCCGTCATTTATTAACTGATTTAACAGGAAATACGCACAGAGCTGAATTTTGTATTGATAAATTATATTCTCCAGATTCTTCTTCTGGAAGATTGGGTATTTTAGAATTAAGAGGTTTTGATATGCCACCACATGCACAAATGAGTTTGATGCAAAACTTATTGGTAAGAACCTTAGTTTCTTGGTTTTGGAAAAAACCTTACGAACATGATTTGGTAAGATGGGGAACAGAATTACACGATAAATTTTTAATAGAACATTTTGTAAGAGAAGACATTAAAGATATTGTAAATCAACTAAATAAAGCTGGTTATAAATTTAAAGAAGATTGGTTTGATCCATTTTTTGAATTCCGTTTTCCATTATATGGCATGGTGGATATCAACAATATTCATTTAGAATTACGAGCAGGAATTGAACCTTGGAATGTTTTAGGTGAAGAAATGGCTGGTGGTGGAACTGCAAGATATGTAGATTCATCCTTAGAAAGATTACAAGTAAAAGTCTCTAATTTTACAGATGAAAGATATACATTAACTTGTAATGGTGTAAAAGTGCAATTGAAAAGCTCTGGAGTTCATGGAGAATATGTAGCAGGAATTCGTTACAAAGCTTGGAACCCCTACTCTGCTTTACATCCAACAATTGGTGTAGATACGCCTTTGGTTTTTGATATTGTAGATACTTGGAACAAACGCTCTATTGGTGGTTGTACTTATTTTGTAGCACATCCTGGAGGTAGATCTTACGAAACATATCCTGTAAATAGTTTTGAAGCAGAGTCTCGTAGAATCAATAGATTCTGGGACTTCGGACATACACAAGGAGAAATATCAACCAAAAAAGAAAAGAAGAAAGAACGTAGTTTAGACAACAAAAATGATATTGGAAGATCTGTGGCAAAACAAGGAAGTTCAAAAAAATTCAGTTTTAAAGAGATTCCTGTGAACCCAGAATATCCAAATACCTTAGATTTGCGTCTCAAAAAATAAAACAGATTGACAAAAATACCGATAACCTCTTTTTTTAGTGATTATTTTAAGGATTTTGAAAATTATGACGAAGTTTTAAAATCTGATATGAGCATAAACCCTACTTGGGAAAAATTGTTAACCAATTTTTCTAAATTAGGAATGGCTGAATTGAATAAAAGGCAGGATGATTTGGATTGGCTTTTGTCTGAAAATGGAGTTACTTACAATGTTTATAACGATCCTAATGGGTTAAATAGACCTTGGAATTTAAATATTATTCCGTTTGTACTAGACCAAAAAGAATGGAAAACCATAGAAAAAGGTTTGCAACAAAGAGCACACCTTTTAGATTTGGTTTTAAAAGATATTTATGGAGCAAAAGAACTTATTACAAACGGAATAGTTCCTTCAGAAATTATTTATGCACATCGTGGCTTTTTAAGACCTTGTCATCAAATTCAATTTAATAATGCCCAACAATTATTAATGCATTCTGCAGATTTGGCTAGAGGTCCAGATGGAAGAATGTGGGTAGTTAATGATAGAGCTGAGGCACCTTCTGGAATGGGATATGCTTTAGAAAACAGGTTTTCTGTTAGAGAAGTTGTACCTGATTTTTTTAAAGAAATCAATGTAAAACAACCTTTTGGTTTTTTTAAAGATTTTAACGATTTATTGATGAATTCAGCATCAACAAATAAAGAAAATCCTACGATTGTTATTTTAACTCCAGGGCCTCATAATGAAACTTATTTTGAACATGCCTATTTATCATCATTTTTAGGATATCCTTTAGTAAAGGGAAATGATTTAGTGGTTAGAGACAACAAAGTTTGGATTAAAACCTTAAAAGGTTTAATTCAGATTGATGTAATTTACAGACGCGTAGATGATGCCTACTCAGATCCTTTAGAACTAAAAGGAGATTCATATTTAGGCGTTGCAGGATTGTTAAATGTTGTAAGACAACAAAATGTATCCATCATCAATCCTATTGGAAGTGGCGTTTTAGAAAACCCAGGATTAATTCCCTTTATGAACTCAATCTGTAAATACTTTTTAAAAGAAGATTTAATTTTACCTCAAATTGCGTCTTGGTGGTGTGGCCAAGAAAAAGAACGCAAATATGTTCTAGAAAATATTAGAAAGTTGGTTGTAAAACCTATAGATAATACACAGAGAGAACACATTTATTTTGGAGAATTTTTAAGTGATCAAGAAATTGAAGCCTTAAAAAAAGAAATTTTAACAAAACCGTATCGTTTTGTAGCACAAGAAAAAATTTCATTTTCTACGGCTCCAAACCTTACAAAAAATAGTTTAGAACCCAGAAAAGTAATGTGTAGAACTTTTGCTGTGGCTAAAGATAAGTCTTACAGCATCATGCCTGGAGGTTTAGTTAGAGTAGCTGCAGAGAGAGAAGAGTTACGAGTTTCTAATCAAAAAGGGGGTACAAGTAAAGATTTTTGGATTACCAATAATGCAAATAAATCCTTTAAAAAACGTCAGCGATTTTATTGGCATCATGCAAATACAAATAATTTTTCTGGTATCGAAAATTTACCAAGTAATACTGCTGAAAATTTATTTTGGTCTGGAAGATACCTAGCAAGAACTTTGGTAACTGCTAGATATATTAGAATGGTGTTAAATCAGATGAGCAATTCTGAATTTAATAAACGTGAATCTGACACTGAGAGTTTACACATCTTATACCAATCTATCACGCATTTAACCTCTATTTTTCCAGGTTTTACAGGTAAAAACAAAGAAAAAGCAATTGAAAATCCACTAGAAGAAATTGCCATAGTTTTGTTTGATAAAACAAAAATGGGAAGTTTAGCACATGCACTTTCGTCATTCAATAACTCGTATTACACGTTAAGAAATCTTTGGTCTAAAGATATGTGGCGTGTTTATGATATGCTTAAAAAAGTTTGGAGAGATTTTGATAAAAAAGACCATCATAATGTACAAAAACTCACCAAATTATTAGATACAGTGATTACTAAACTAATCGCTTTTATTGGTTTAATTGAAGAAAGTATTTTAGTAGATCAAGGCTTATTGCTTTATTTTATTGGTTTGCAAATGGAACAAGCCATTATGACTATAGATAAATCGAGAGCATTGTTAACCATTTCATATAATGAGGATGTGGAGTATGAAATCTTAGAATCTTTATTAAATAGTCATGAAAGTTTAAACATTTACAGATATAGTTTTAAATCTTATTTAGATGTTGAAAACGTTATCAAACTAATTTTGTTAGATGATAAATATTCTAGATCCTTAAAATATCAAATAAACAGAATTCGTAGAGATATTTTTAAATTGCCAAAAAGAAATAATGATACCGAACATACGGCTTTAGAAATAGCAATTTTAAATGCATGTGATGTCATTGAAAATACAAAAGCAAGTACCTTAATTAAAGTTGATGAAAATGGCTATACAAGATCTCAATTAGAGGAATTATTAGCTTCATTGAGTGATTTGATTCACAATACTTCAATGTCTTTAACAGATATGTATTTTAATCATTCTGACGAACAAATACAGTTAGTTAACCAAAATTATACCTTTTAATATGGTTTTTTCTGTCATTCATAAAACAACATACAATTACTCAAATACAGTAACCTATTGCCATAATTTAGCAATTTTAAAACCCAAAACGTTTGTTGGTCAAGAATTGCTTGAATATGAATTAGAAATAGAACCTAAACCAACAGTATTTAAAGAAAATATAGATTTTTTCGGAAATTCAGTTGCACATTTTTCTATTGAAAAACAGCATAAAAAACTAGTAGTAACTGCAACAAGTAAGGTAAAACGTTCTTTTGAACATCAAAAAAACGCAGTGATAACAGAAGCATGTAAAAGCATCACCTTAGAAAAAGCCTTAGCTAAATTAAAAATTTTATCACCAGAAATTATAGCAGCCAAACAGTTTATTTTAGATTCAGTTTTTATCAAAAACATTTCAATTAAAATTAATGAGTATGCCAAGGTTTCTTTTCAAAAAGAACGTTCTGTTTTTGAGGCTACTAACGAGTTAATGCAACGTATTTTTAAAGAATTTAAATTTGATGCCGGTTTTAGTACTGTAACTACTCCTATTGATGAAGTTATGGAAGAAAAAAAAGGGGTTTGTCAAGATTTTGCTCAAGTTGCCATTGCTTGTATACGTTCTATGGGTTTACCTGCAAGATATGTAAGTGGTTATATTGAAACTTTTCCTCCACCAGGAAAAGAAAAGTTATTTGGTACAGATGCCTCTCATGCTTGGTTCTCTGTCTATATTCCAGATTTTGGTTGGGTAGATTTTGATCCAACAAACAATCAAATCCCTAAAAATCAACATATCACTGTTGCTTATGGTAGAGATTATTATGATGTGCCACCTTTAAAAGGTGTTATTTATGGTTCTGGAGAAAGCACTTTAGAAGTTGCTGTAGATATTAGACCTTTTTTTTAAATATAAAATGCTTTAAAATTATACACTTATGAATAATTTTAAAGCATGCTTATTTTAGTGTGCAATAAATAGTACTAAGAAGCAATATGATATTTCACATTTTTCTTTGTAATTGTTCTTAATGCACCTTTATTTTTAAGTTCATCCATAATATTATAAAGTGATAAAATCATGTTTACATTTTCAACTTTTCTTAAAATTTGAAAACTTGTTAAAGGTTCATCTTTAATTGCGTTTAATACTGATATTTGCTGTTCTGTTAAATTATTAAGTTGCATAGTTTTGTGATTTAGAGACGAGATAAAATTACAATTTATATGAGTTTGACTTAAAATTATTAGCCAAAAGCCTTAATAAGTTATGCGTATTGCGCTTATTTGTCGATAAATGGTTAAAAATGAGTAAAACACGGTTAAACTAATTTTTAAAAATTATAAAAGACAAAAAACTCGTAATAAAAAAAACTTAAGAAGCGTAATGATACTTACGATTTTGTTTTACGTACGTCTTTATAACACCCTTACTATTAAGCTTATCTAAGATATTATATAAGGATAAAATAAGAGTAACGTTTTCAACTTTCTTTAAAATTTCAAAACTGGTGAGGTGTTCTTTTTCCACAGCTTTTAGTACAGACTGCTCTATAGCAGTTAGATTAGAGTGATTCATTAGGGGTATGTTTAAGATTAAAACAAATGTAGCCCTTTTTTTATTAAATTGTTAATTTAATATGAAATTTTCTTTATTAAGGTTCTAAGTTATTAATATCATATTAACTCAATCAAAAAATAAAACATTATTTATTATTTATTATTTTTTTTCTTGAAGTAATAAAATACACACCAGTTAATAATATTATAGAAGCAATTATAGATTGTAAAGTAAATATTTCATCTAAAAAATACCATCCCATAAATAACGCTATTACAGGATTTACATAAGCCGAAGTTGATACCTTTTCTGGAGATACCACTTTTAGTAAATAATTAAATGAAGTAAAAGCAATAATACCTCCAAAAACTACTAATAAAAACATTGAGATTTGAACATTAGTTGTCCAAGAAATTGGAGAAGACCAAGGTTCTTGAAACGTACCACTTAAAAATGCTAAAAACACTCCACCAATAATCATTTGATAACCAGTGCTTACTAGAAAATTTTTGGGTAATGTAGCTTTAGAAACAAAAATACTTCCATAACTCCAACTTAATACACAAGTTAACATTACCAAAATACCAATTATACTATTTTTAGAAGCTGTTAGTTCTTGTTGACTTACTAATAAAATCATTCCTGAGATACCTAAAATCACCCCTAAAATAGATTTCTTTTGCATTGGTTTTCTATCAATAATGCGCATCATAATAAGCACATATAAAGGATTTGTAGAAGCAATTAAAGAACCAAAACCACTATCTACAAACTGCAAAGCCCAAACAAATACACTATTACCATACACCAAAAAGAAAAACGAAGTAATACAAATATTTTTAAATTCCTTTTTTGATATTTTTAATTTTGCTTTCGTTAAATATGCAATGCAAATCATAATGCAACCCGCAGTAAAAAACCGAATAGAGGCTAAAAAAAAGGCAGGTAATTCTGTAACTGCAACCTTATTAAAAACATAGGTAGAACCCCAAATTACATAAATAGCAATAAAAGATAAGACAATGAGTACTTTAGAGTTTTTCAAGTTTTATAATTTAAAAGTTCAAAAATACTACTATTATTAATGCTATTGATTTTTTTAAAACAAAGTTTAGAAATAGTATATTTGAAATTAATCTTTTGTAAAAAAGAATAGAAAAATATTGAAAATTTAAAATTGTTTTTCAATACTACATGAAACGTTTATGAAACAAATTTTAAAATCCAAATACCCTTTTGATTCTTCTGTAAAACATCACGTTATTATTGCTTTTGGTTTGGCAATATGGATTTTTATTTTTCTTTATTTTACAGAGCCTTTAGATGTCCATGAATTTAACGAAGATGAAAAACTAATTTTCTTATCAGGATATAGTATGATTGGAGGATTTTGTTACCTCCTATTTTTACCTTTTCAGTATTTTCTTTTTAATAAGAATGATAAAAAATGGACTATTTTAAGTGAGTTTTTGTTCATTGTTACTTTTTGCGTTTGTGCTATAAGTATTGCTCGTGCTTATTATTTATATATTATAATGGCGAATGAAAGAAACCCTTATGAGTTTTGGTACATGTTTACAAACATTTTTTTGCCTGCAATTGCAACAATTTTACCAATCATTATTTTTGGTCGTTTTGCTTTTGGTAAATACAAGGATAAAAAAACGGATGCTAAAAAAATAGAAATTAAAGGTGAAGGAAATTACGAAGGCTTACGTTTATTTTTAAATGACATTATTTGCATTCAATCTTCAGATAATTATATTGAAGTTTTTTATGTAAACGGACAAGAATTAAAGAAGACGTTAATTAGAAATAAATTGTCGGTTATTGCTGATGAATTTCCAGAACTTTTAAGAACACATCGTTCTTATGTAGTGAATCCATATCATTTTTTACAATGGAAAACAGAGAAAAGCAAACTGTTTGCAATTTTATTTCACCACATAGAAGTGCCAGTCTCTAGAACGTATCAAAACAACGTAAAAAGCATTCTGAATTCTACCACAGAATAGCTGCATTTCGCCCCAAACCCTTTATATTATTGAGTTTATTGAAAGTTGATCTGTAATTTTGTTTCAGAAAGTTTAATCACAAAATTTAGAATTATGAAAACTCAAATCACTTTAACCATTCTTTTATTGATATCAATTTTTAATTTATCAGCCCAAAAACAACAGCAAGAAATTCTAATTATTGGTACGATGCATACAGTACCAAAAATTGTAAAAAAAAGTTACAAACCTATGTTGAAGTTTGCAAAGAAATACAATCCTGAAGCTATTTATGTAGAATCGCCTATGGCAAATGATGATAAATCTTGGGAATATTTAAAAAATGGATGGTCTAAAGGATATCAAAATTTTTATAGAAAATCAGACAGTATTCAAAAGACATTTAATTTCAATAAAAATAAGTTTGATACATTAGTAAGTAAACAATATCACCAACTAACATCATCAGAAATTGATTTTTTAATCAGTTCTTATTTATACCAAAGGGATAATGGAAATTACGAATTGATGTTATATTTAAAAAAGTACGGAATTAAAGGTGCTAAAAAACCTACGAGACACGAAGATGGTGATTTAACCTATAAATTAGCACTTTACAAAAATTTAAAAGTTCATAATATGGACGATCAGCAAACAAATAAAGAATACCATATTGCTTGGAATAAATGTGTAAAAGAAGGCCGTAAAAATGGTAGCAATGCAGTAGGTTCTAAAATTAATAAAAAACAATATAATGCTGCAAAAATTCCAGCTATTTTAAGAAAATTAGGCAAACACACTAACAAAAGAAAATCTCTTAATACATTGCATAAAATGAGTTCTTTTAGTTATGTTACAGAAGATTCTGAAGGATGTTTAGAAGGAAAAAAATATTGGAATGAACGTAATATGAGAATGGCTAAGAATATTGCTAATCAAGTTTTGGCATCACAGAAAATAAAAAATATAGTTATGGTAGGTGCCTCTCATGTTATTGGTTTAGAACAAGAGTTAAAAGAAAACTACCCAAATTTAAAAGTAATTCTAATGAATGAGTATTAAACTTTCTATGGTGCTTTTAATTAGATAACCCTCTTTTATTAGAGGGTTTTTTCATTTTACATAACAAATTAATGTTTTGGTTTTTCAATTAAATAACGGTCTGAAAATACTTTTGTAAAATGCGCACCGAAAAATAAAATTAAGCTAGAATAAGAAACCCAAAGCATAATTAAAATTACAGAACCAGCTGCTCCATAAGTAGACCCTGGTTCCATTTCTCTAAAATACCAAGCCATTAAAAATTTACCGATAACAAACAAAATAGCTGTAACTCCTGCACCAATACTAACCGCTCTCCATCGTAAGGTTTTAGATGGTAAATATTTAAACATTGCTGCAAAAAGAGCATAAATAAATAGTAGTGATATAAAAAAATCTAAAATATACATATAATCAAAAAGTGAATTGGGTAAAAAACTTTCCAACCGTTTGCTAAAAGCACTTATAAGTGATGTTAATACAAAACTAATCAACAATAAAAAACCGATGATTAAAATAAACCCGAAGCTTTTAAGTCTGCTTATTAAAATCTCTACAATTCCTGTTGGTTTGGCTTCTTCACTCACTTTCCAAATTTTATCAAAAGCTGCCTGTAGTTGATAAAACACACCTGTTGAACCATAGATTAATGTACCAAAACCTACAATTGTAGTAAAAATAGAAACAGATTCATTACCTCTATCTAACATCATTTGTCGAATAGATTCTGCAGTTTGGGTACCAACAGCAGCAGTAATTTCATCTAAAAGTTCTCCTTGTACAATATCTTTACCCCAAATATTACCTACTAAATTTAAAATAATTACCAGCAAAGCAGGCAAAGATAAAATTGCATAATAAGCCACTATTGCACTTAAGGCAAAAGGTTCATTATTAAGCCAATTTTTACCAGTTTGGAATAGTAGTTTGGGTAGATGAAATATTTTAAAGTTGGTGTTCAATTGCGTTATTTTACATTATGAATATTATTGTATTTAGTGAAGATAATTTTTTTAAGCTTTGCCTCTAGCAGGATAATCTTCTTCTAAAATATAATCAATTCCATTTAATATTTCACTAAATTTTGGTCTACCAAAAGGCATAGATTGTATCGATTCCCAATACACTTTTTCATTTTTATCAATTAAAAATAATCCTGGTTCAAAAAAAGTATCTGGTTCATCGTCTTTTATTGCTTTCGAGATAAATAAACCCCATTTACGCGCTTCATCAATTGGGAAATTAAAACCAACTGGAATGTTTTCAATATCCCACTCTTTATACGTTTCTTTGGCTAATTCTTTAGTATTGGCACTAATAGCGATTACATTTACTCCTTTTTCAGTAAATTTAGGTATATTTTTTTGTAATTCTTGTAATTGTTTTTTACAAACTGGGCAGTGTTTTCCTCGGTAAAAAATTATTAGGGTAAAGTTTTCAGGGTTTTGCTCATTTAAAGTCCATTGAGTATCATTGATTAAGTTTATGGTTAAATCTGGTGTTTTCTCTCTAGGTTTTATCATTTTTACTTATTTATTTTATACGCTAAATTAAAAATTTACACTTGGGTTAATTTGTGCATTTAAGTCAATTATTAACGCGATTAAAAATTTAACTCTTTGTAACATAATCTGCATAAGATTAACTTTTTTTTAGGGTTGATTTTCCTTAAAACCCCTCAAGTTCTTATTAATTTAGGGAGTTAATTTTGAAAAATCAACTACATGAAAACTTCAGATTTAATTGTTAAAGCATTAGAAAATGAAAATGTTGCATATATTTTTGGATTGCCTGGAGAAGAAAATCTCGACCTTTTAGAGTCTTTAAGAACCTCAAAAAAAATTAAACTAATAACAGTTAGGCATGAACAAGGTGCTGGTTTTATGGCTGCAACTTACGGAAGGCTTACTGGTAAAGCTGGAGTTTGTTTGGCTACTTTAGGACCTGGAGCTACAAACTTATTTACACCAGCTGCCTATGCACAATTAGGTGCTATGCCAATGGTTATGCTGACAGGTCAAAAACCTATACAAGAAAGTAAACAAGGTAATTTTCAAATTATTGATGTTGTAAAAATGTTACAACCATTAACTAAATTTTCTAAACAATTAACCTGTGGTAAAAATACATCAGCTGTTTTTAGAGAAGCTTTTAGAAAAGCACAAGAAGAAAGACCTGGCGTTGCTCATATAGAAATACCAGAAGATGTTGCACAAGATGACGTAGAAAATAATACTCTTTTTAATATAACAGAAACCAAAATACCTAGTGTAAATCAATCTTCTTTAGATGAAGCCAAAAGCTATTTGTTAAATGCAAAATCTCCTTTATTGTTAATTGGAGCAAGTGCAAATCGAAAAAGTGCTTGTAAAGCATTGACTAATTTTGTAAATACATTAAAAATACCATTTATAAACACACAAATGGGTAAAGGTATTGTAGATGAAAGAAATCCGCTTTACATTGGTACAGCTGCACTTTCTTCAGATGATATTTTACACAAAGCTATTGATCATACAGATTTGATTTTAAATGTTGGACATGATAGTATAGAAAAACCACCTTTTATAATGAATCATTCTGATGAAAAGAAAGTGCTTCATATTAATTTTTTTAGTGCAGCAATAAACGAAGTCTATTTTCCGCATTTAAGTTTAATTGGCGATATTGCCACTACAATTCATCAACTTACAGAAGCGCTTAAAACTAAAATCAATACAAAAAATGATTTTTATTTTGAGATAAAAAATCAAATTGATGCACAAAATAAAGTTTATGAGAATGATGATAGATTTCCTATTTTACCACAAACTTTGGTCAAAATTACCAGAGAAATTGTTCCAGAAGATGGCATCATCACTCTAGATAACGGAATTTATAAATTATGGTATGCCAGAAACTATAAAACCTATAGTCAAAACACTTTATTGCTAGATAATGCCTTGGCAACTATGGGTGCTGGTTTTCCGTCTGCAATTATGGCCAAAGAACTTAATCCCAATAAAAAAGTAGTTTCTATAAATGGTGATGGTGGTTTTATGATGAATTCTCAAGAATTAGAAACAGCCATTAGAATGAAATTAGATTTAGTTATTATTATTTTAAATGATAATGCTTATGGAATGATTGAATGGAAACAAAAAAATGATGGCTTTGAAGAATTTGGATTAAAGTACAGTAATCCAGACTTTATAAAATATGCTGAGAGTTTTGGAGCAAAAGGTTACAAACCAAATTCTGTAATTGAATTTAAAAAAACGTTTAAAAAAGTAATACACCAAAAAGGAATACACTTAATAGATTTAGCTATTGATTATTCCTTAAATGAAAAAATTTTAAGTTAAAAAAATGAATACAACAGTAAGTATAAATCCAACAACAGAAAAAGAAATAGCTTCTTACGAAAGAATATCTCAAAAAGAAGCATTTAAAAAAATAGATAAAGCCAACAAAACTTATCATTCTTGGAAAAAAACAAGTTTAGAAGAACGTTCTAAATTCATGTATAATTTAGCGGATATTCTTGATAAGAATAAAGAAAAATATGCAATTTTAGCTACTGAAGAAATGGGGAAAATTCTCAAACAATCTGAAGCAGAAATTGAAAAATGCGCAATGATTTGTAGATATTATGCAAAAAATATAGAAACTTTAATAGCGGATAAACATATAGAAACTGAAGCTCATAAAAGCTATGTTACTTTTCAACCATTAGGAGTTACTTTAGCAGTTATGCCTTGGAATTTTCCATTTTACCAAGTTATTCGTTTTGCATCGCCTGCAGTAATGACAGGTAATGTAGGGGTTTTAAAGCATGCATCAAATGTACAAGGTTGTGCATTTGCTTTAGAAGATGCATTTAAAAAAGCTGGTTTTCCTGATGGTGTATTTACCAATTTAAATGTATCATCTAGCGAAATTAAAAACATCATTGCACATAAAAGTATTGTAGCTGTAACCTTAACAGGTAGTGAACCTGCAGGACGTTCTGTTGCAGAAATTGCAGGGAAAAATTTAAAGAAGAGTGTTTTAGAACTAGGTGGATCTGATGCTTACATCATTTTAGAAGATGTAGATTTAGAAAAAGTAACTGATCTTGCTTTATATGGAAGATTACAAAATAATGGTCAAACTTGTATTGCCGCAAAAAGATTTATTGTTTTAGAAAAAATATATGATGATTTTCTAACACTGTTTACTAAAAAAATGAAAAATGCTAAAATGGGGAATCCAACTGAAAAAGATTCCTATTATGGCCCTTTAGCTAGAGTTGATTTACGAGATGAACTTCATCAACAAGTTCAAAAAACAATTGAAGAAGGTGGAAAATTAATTTTAGGTGGACAAATACCAAAGCAAAAAGGTGCCTACTACCCTGCAACAATATTAACAGATTTAAAACCTGGAATGACTGCTTTTGATGAAGAATTATTTGGCCCTGTAGCTTCTGTAATTAAAGCTAAAGATGAAGATGAAGCAATTAAATTGGCGAATAATTCTGCATTTGGTTTGGGTTCTGGTGTTTTTACAAGTGATGTAAAAAGAGGTGAAAAAATTGCACTTCAACTAGAAGCAGGTAATAGTTTTGTGAATAAATTAGTAGCCTCTGACCCCAGATTACCTTTTGGAGGAATTAAAAATAGTGGTTATGGTAGAGAATTATCTGGCTATGGTATAAAAGAATTTGTAAATACAAAAACAATTTGGGTAGATTAATATATTGCTCAAAAAAACACTAAAAAAAGCTTGTAGAAATTTCTACAAGCTTTTTTTTGTTGCATTTAATAAATTAATTCTACACAGATGTAAGTTGGTTCTCTTTCGCTTTTTCGTAATCTGTATACCCCTTATTTCCAGGCGTGTAAAAAGTGTCATTATCCCAATCTGCAAGTTCTAAGTTTTTTTCAAAACGCTCAGCTAAATCAGGATTTGATATAAATAATTTACCGAAAGCTACTAAATCTGCAAAGCCGTTTTCAATTACTTTATTTCCAGTTTCTTGATTAAAGCCTCCATTAATCATTAAATTTCCATTGTATAGAGGTCTAAAATGTTCCGCAATATTTTGTACTGCGTATGGAATATCAGAAATATCCGTAAATGGTTCTGATAAATGTATGTATGCTAAATTATAATTATTCAGTTTTTTTATAATATACTCAAAAGTAGGTATCGTTTCTTTGTCCATTTTCATGCCAAATAATCCATTTAAAGAAGGGTTAAACCTAGCACCTATTTTTTTATCTGGCAATACCTCTTTAATCGCTTCTAAAACTTCAAAAAAGAAACGTGCTCTATTTTCTATGCTACCTCCATAATCATCCGTTCTTTTATTAGAAGTTTTGTTAAAGAATTGATGAAATAAATATCCATTAGAAGCATGAATCTCTACACCATCAAAACCAGCTAAGATTGCGTTTTTTGCTGCGGTTTTAAAATCATTAACAGTTCTTTTAATATCTTCTTTTGTCATAGCTTTAGGCGTAACTGTTTTCTTTTCACCATCTGGCGCATATACGGTTTCATTAGGGTTTATTGCTGATGGAGCTAAAGGCAAATCTCCATTGTGAAAATCTGGATGCGAAATTCGCCCTACATGCCAAAGCTGAATAAAAATTTTACCTCCGTTTTCATGAACTTTTTCAGTAACTTTTTTCCAGCCAGCAATTTGCTGTTCACTATGTATGCCAGGTGTATTGATGTAACCCACAGCTTCTTTAGATACTTGAGAACCCTCTGTAATAATTAATCCTGCAGATGCTCTTTGTGCATAATATAGTCCTTGTAAATCTTCAGTTGGATAATTACCATCATTATTTGCACGATTTCGTGTCATTGGTGCCATAACTACCCTATTTTTAAGTGGTAGACTATCTATGTTATTAAAATTTTGTAGTAAAGGTTGTTTTTTCATATTGTGATGTGTTTTGTTGATTTTACATAAATTTGTTCGCTGAACATTGCCTAATAGGTTAACATTTTTTCCTTCTTTTTTCTTAACTGTTTCTCTAACTCATTTACAGATTCAGAAATAGAACTTGTAAAATTTTCTTTACTAGCTTCTGCAAATAATCTCGGCCCTGGAACACTCAATCTAATATTACAAATCATTCCTTTGTTATCATTAGATGTGTTTTCAGTTTTAAAGAAAACATCTGCTCTTGTTACAAAACTGTACTTTTTATGCAGGTTTGCTAATTTTTCTTTTGCATAAGCTTCTAACCTATTACTTTGTTCAACATTGTCATATTCAAATATAAATTTCATAATGTTTTATTTTATTAGTGTTTGGTTTGTTGCTCTTTTATTGTTTTATTTTTGATGTCGAACTTTTTATTTTTGTCAAGCTTTCCATCAGGATTTAAAGTTGTTTCTTGTGTTTTTTTTCTTTCAAACTTTTTATTTTCTTTAATTATACTCATCATTATTTTTTTTAAGATTCACTTAAAATTATAGTAAACTAGACGGTTTATCAGTTAATGAGTTGTTAAAAGAAATTACTAAAAGTTAAATACGTTGCATTTTTGAAATGCATCAAAATTTAATTTATTTGAGGTCAAAGAATGCTAAGAAGAATGTTAATTTAAAAAATTAAATACTCATTAAGATATTTTATTTCAGTAAAGCATGCTAGCTTTAATAAATGAAATAAAAATCACTTATAACAATACATTATATTATGAAAGAAAAAAAATACAACTCAGAAATTACAAAAGAAGATTTAAAAATTCTAGGTAATAAAAACGAAAATTTAAGAAGAGATGGTCATGAAGATCAATATTTAAAAAATCGAGATAAAAACATAGATTTTAGTGGTAAAAACTTAGATATACCAGGAAGAAACTCTAAAAATCATCAAAATGAAAAAGTGTTGAAAGACGAGGAAAATAAACATTTTAGCCTAGGTAGTGAAGACAATGAAAATTTAGAAATAAACACTATTACTAAGAAATAATGAAATAAAAAAAATCAATAAAAAGATTCAGTTATTAATTTTAATAAAAACTGAAAATATTTTCAAACCTCATAAGCCTAAACTTATGAGGTTTTGGTTTATAAAACCATTATCAAACTAACTTTTTTCCTCTTCAGCTAAAGTGTTGATGTAGTCAATATCTCGTATGTTTTTTTGTACTGTTATAGCTCCAAATAAACTCAATAAAAAAGAAATTCCGTAAAAACCTTTTTCACTTAAAAGCAAATCTACATTTCTTAAACCGATAATTAGTAACAACAATGCAGCAATTACAATAACCCAACTTATACCATAATACATGTCACTTACTTTAAGGCCTTCTGCTTTATCTCTAACTGCTTTTTGTAGTGAAATTACAGCGTAAATACCCATTAAAAGAATGGCAAAATAATAGCCTTTTTCATTCAATTGCATTGTAGCATTCCATAATCCAATACAATAGGCAAGCAAACCTATAATTAAAATTCCCCAAGTTGCACCAACGTAAGCTGATGTAGGTTTTTGAAGAAAATTATTGATCACTTTTCCTTTTGTACTTTGTTTTTTTGTTTCTTCTTTAGAAGACATTTTTGTTTGATAATTCATAATGTTTAGTTTAATAATTATACTACAAATTTGAGCTATAAAAACAAACTACAAAACACAATAATTTAATATTACTGACGACTTAAAAAATCACATATTATCATATATTAAAACAATAACTTATATTTATAAAAATATTACTGACGATTTAATGATAGATTTAAAAGATATAATAAGCTCGTTTACTAATGAAAAACAACAAGAATTTATCGCTTATTTAGATAAAAAGAACAAAAGAAGAGATGCAAAGAATATAAAATTAGTGAAACTTTTGGCTAATTATAATTTGTCTGCTGCAGAAATTTGTATTCAATTGTATCAAAAAGATCATAAACCCGCTTTGCACGCTTTAAGAAAACGTTTGTTTCAGTCTTTAATTGATTTTACAGCTAATAGCAACTTAAAAGAAGAACATTCTTTAGACATGCAAATGATAAAATACATCATAGCTGCAAGAACATTTTTAAAAAAAGGACAAATTAAGGTTGGGTATAAAATTATAGCAAAGGCAGAAGAAACTGCTAAAAAGTATCAATTATATTCTATTCTTAATGAAATTTATCATACAAAAATTGAATATGCACATCATAATGATAATATTAATTTTGATGAATTAGTGGCTAATTTCAAAGAAAATCAAAGATTACATCAAATAGAAGAAAATTTGAATATTGCATATGCTAAAATTAGAAAAACATTAATAGAAATAAATCATCAACAAAAAGTAATCGATATAAGAACAATGATAGAAGATACTTTGAAAGAGAATTCAAAATCATTACCTGATGTGTTGTCTTTCAAATCTTTATATCAAATTATTCAAATTACAAATATATCTTCTTCACAAAACTTTGCATACTGGAATAGTGAAGGTTTTTTATTAGAAACCTATCAAATTTTAAAACATCATTCTTCTAAAAACAAACAATTGTTTTATCATATTGAGGTGCTTTATATCATATCAAACACATTATTTAGAAATAAAAAATTTGCAGCTTCTTTACATTATTTAGAACTCATGAATTTGCACATGCAGCAAGATCAAAAAAAATATTTTAAAGAATTTGAAATAAAATATACATTGTTAGTCGCTTTAAACAATAATTATATTGGAAATCAAGATTTTGCCATAAATACTTTACGCCCTTTAGTAGAGAAAAAGAAATCTAAATCGGTTGAACAGTTAGATTTACATTTGTCTTTAATTGTATTTTATGCACAACAAAACCAAAACGAAAAAGCAAGTAATTTATTGGCTAAATTATATCACACAGACCAATGGTATGTAGAAAAAGCCGGGATAATATGGACTATTAAAAAAAATATCTTAGAAATTCTTGTACAAATAGACTTAGGGAATATTACTTTTATTGAATCTCGTTTAAAAAGTTTTAAACGCAATTATTTTGAACAACTTAAAAACATGAATCAAGAAAATGTAGTTACTTTTATAAAACTAATAGAAAGTTATTATAAAACCCCAGAAAAAGTAACTTCAAAAAGTTTTTATGAAAAAGTTGAAAATTCTTTGAATTGGATTGAAAAAGAAAAGGAAGAC
Source organism: Polaribacter sp. (assembly GCF_965660385.1). Classification (GTDB taxonomy): domain Bacteria; phylum Bacteroidota; class Bacteroidia; order Flavobacteriales; family Flavobacteriaceae; genus Polaribacter. The sequence goes on along the minus strand of NZ_CBFHZT010000010.1, from coordinate 25,684 downwards.
ATTTTTATGATGAGTTTTTATGCCTGGTTAAAAGCAAAAATGATAAAAAAAGACACGTATTCAGTTACTTTAGATTTGGTTAATCCATCTGTGGATTCTTAACTTTAAAGGCAGCAAAAAACATAAAAATAAGAAAGGGTAATAAGATATAGCTGATAAATTTATAACTACCAAAAGATGTAAAACTATAGCTAAATAAACTAGGTGCAATTGCACTTGCTATTACCAAAAAACTGGCTACTTTACCTGTTATTTCTCCTAAAAATTTTCTACCAAAATACCTAGGCCAAGTCACTGCATTAACTACTGCAAATAAGCCACTATAAACCCCCATACCTGCAATTAGAAAATAAATACCCATTGCATTTTCTAGCACTAACAAACCATAAATGGCTAAAATTCCACTAAAAATCATTATAAATAAGTAAATTTTATGGGCAATATAATCACTTAAAATATTAGCAATCGTAGATACTGTAATTGCAATTAAAGAAATGGGCAAAAAAATAGCAATTGCTTCTGTTTTTGTAAACGAATTAGACTCAAAAATAGAAACTACATGAAAGGTAAATCCTGTAATTAAAAAACTACTAAAAGCTAATGCTAAACCAAACATCCAAAATGCTCTTGTTTTTTTAGCTTCCTTTAAATTAAAATTTAGCTCTGATTTAGCTTTTTGCTTTTGTTTTGTGGCACTTTTAAATCCGTCTGGTATCATTTCAAAATCCTCAGGTTTATTTCTGTAAAATTGCAATACAAAAAAACTAAAAATCAATAAACAAAGCGCTAAGATTTGCCAACTCACTTCCCACCCATGGCTATCTATTAAATAATTTATAAATATTGGTGAACTAGAAAAACCAAGTGAAATGGTAATACTGCTTATAGAGTTTACTTTACCCCTATTTTTATCGAACCACATCATTATCATATTTCTAGATGACATGGTTAAAACACCTTGACCACAAAAACGAATTAAAAAGAATAAAAAACATAGTAAGATGAAGGGTATAATCCAAGAGGGTGAATCCAATATAGATTGTATTGAGTTGGATATTCTCTGAGAAAAAGAAAAAATCAATAATGAAATTCCTAATAAAATAGCCGCTAAAAAACCTACCATTCTTGCGCCAAATTTATCAAATAATCGACCAGCTTTGGTTACAAAAAAAGCACTTACTAAAGTGCCTATCATATATGCGTTACTAAATTGATTTCTAGTTAAACCGAGAGCATCTTTTACAGGGTCTGTAAATACAGATACCCCTACAGTTTGCCCAGGAATACTAAATAAAACGCCTATACTTCCAAAAACCAACACAACATATCCATAGAAAAACGGAAACTTTTTTGGTTTTATAAAAGAAAGTGAATTTGGATTTTTCAACACGAAAATTTCAATACAATTTATTTATGTCTATTTTTAAGTTCAGCCTCTATATCTCTTAAGGTAAACCCTTTAGCTTGGAGCAGCATTAAATAATGAAACAACAAATCTGCAGATTCATATAAGAATAACTCATCATTGTTATCCATTGCCTCAATAACAGTTTCTACAGCCTCCTCTCCTACTTTTTGTGCTATTTTATTAATTCCTTTTGCAAACAAACTTGCTACATAAGATTTTTGTGTATCTTTATTGGCAACTCTCTCAGCAATAACATTTTCTAAAGCAGAAAAGAAACCAAAATTCGAATTATTTTCTTCGTTCCAACAAGTATCGGATCCTTTATGACAAGTTGGTCCATTAGGATTTACTTGAATCAACAAAGTATCATTATCGCAATCTAGTTTTATATCCACTAAATTTAAAACGTTTCCACTTTCTTCACCTTTTGTCCAAAGTCTATTTTTAGTTCTACTAAAAAAAGTAACCAATTTGGTTTCTTGGGTTTTTGCAAAAGCTTCTTCGTTCATGTACCCTAACATCAAAACGTTTTTTGTAGTTGCATCTTGAATGATTGCTGGCACTAAACCATCGTTATTTTTATTGAAATCTATATTCATTTTATTTGGTTTTTGGTTTTTGGTTTTTAGTTTTTAGTTTTTGGTTTTTGGTTCTAACTCAAACCATCAACCAGAAACCAACAACTATAAACTATTCTTATATTCTTACAGGTATATTTTGTCTTCTTAATTCTTTTTTTAACTCTAAGATAGGAATTTCACCAAAATGAAAAACACTTGCTGCCAAAGCTGCATCTGCTTTTCCAATGGTAAAGGTATCTACAAAATGTTGTACCGTTCCTGCTCCACCAGAAGCAATAATTGGAATATTTACCAATGCTGATAAATGTGCTAACGCTTCATTTGCAAAACCAGCTTTTGTTCCATCATGATTCATAGAAGTAAACAAAATTTCTCCTGCTCCACGTTCTTCCACTTCTTTTGCCCAATCAAATAATTTGATTTCTGTAGGAATTGTTCCACCTGCCAAATGTACAAACCATTCGCCTTCAATTTGTTTTGCATCAATAGCAACAACTACACATTGGCTCCCAAATTTATCTGCCAATTCATTAATTAATTCAGGTCTTTTTACTGCGGATGAATTGATAGAAACTTTATCAGCACCACATTTTAACAAAGCATCTACATGTGCCACAGAAGAAATTCCTCCACCAACAGTAAAAGGTATATTAACTTGTTCTGCCACTTTTAAAACCATATCTAAAGTAGTTCCTCTATTTTCTAAAGTAGCAGCTATGTCTAAAAAAACCAATTCATCTGCTCCTAAATCTGCATATTGTTTTGCCAAAACAACTGGATCTCCTGCATCAATTAAATTTACAAAATTGACACCTTTTACAGTTCTTCCGTTTTTAATATCTAAACAAGGTACTATTCTTTTTGTCAACATAGGTTGGTTTTTGGTTGTTGGTTGTTGGTTGTTGGTTGTTGCATTTAAACTACTAACCAAAAACTAAAAACCATCAACTAATTATAAATTTTTCTAATTGTTTTAAACTAATTTTATTTTCATAAATCGCTTTTCCAATGATGACTCCTTCACAACCATTTTCTGCTAATCTTGGCAATTCATCAAAAGTTGATATTCCTCCAGAAGCAATTAATTTTAAATCTTTTACTTCTGACAATATGTTAGCATAGGTCTCAAAACTTGGTCCTTGTAGCATTCCATCTTTAGAAATATCTGTACAAATTACATATTGTATTCCTTTTTGCTGATAATCAGTTATAAACGGAATTAATTCTAAACTACTCTCCTCTTGCCAACCATTGGTTGCAATTTTTCCACCAGAATTATCTGGATAAAAATCAGCACCTAAAATGATTTTTTGAGATCCGTATTTTTCAATCCAACTTTTAAAAATTGCTGGATTTTTAACAGCAATACTTCCTCCTGTAATTTGATTTGCACCTGAATTAAAAGCAATTTCTAAATCTTTATCCGCTTTTAATCCTCCTCCAAAATCTATTTTTAAATTGGTTTTGGTTGCAATCTGTTCTAACACTTTGTAATTTATAATCTGACTTGCTTTTGCGCCATCCAAATCCACAACGTGTAAATATTCAATTCCTGCAGCTTCAAACTCCTTCGCAACTTCTAGCGGATTCTCATTATATATTTTCTTGGTGTTATAATCGCCTTTTGTTAAACGAACACATTTACCTTCTATAATGTCTATGGCTGGTATTATTCTCATTGATTAATTTGTTAATCAACCCTGAACTTGTTTCAGGGTCTTTTTATTTTATTTCTAGTGTTATAAAGGTTGGATTATACTTTTTTATCAAATTCCATTTCCATTCTTTGTGCCAATTTTTTATTTGTTTCTCTCTTTTTCTTGCTGAATTACTATCTTCAAATATTTCAAAATAAACTAAATCAAATACGTTATATTTTTTTGTAAAATATGCTCCATTGCCAGATTTATGTTGAGAAATTCTTCTTTTTAAATTATCTGTATACCCAATGTATAAAACTTTTCTATTTTTATTCGATAATATATAGCAATAATAATTCAATTTTTGATTTTTAATATAAGGTTCTGAAACAAGTTCAGAATGGAATTATAGGTTCAAAAAATTCTCAAGAATTTTTGAACCTATAATTCCACTTTTCTCTGGGTGAAACTGAACTCCATAAAAATTATCTTTTTGTAATGCTGATGCATATTCAATTTCATAATCTGTTTTGGCAATCATTTCATCACATTGTTCTGCGTAAAAACTATGTACCAAATACATGAATTCTTTGTCTTTTATTCCTGTAAACAAATCGGATTTCAAATCAGAAATTACGTTCCAACCCATTTGTGGAACCTTTACTGAATTAGAAAACCTTTTTACGTTTACATCAAAAATCCCTAACCCTTTTGTATTTCCTTCTTCAGAGTGATTACACATCAACTGCATGCCTAAACAAATACCTAAAACAGGTTGTTTTAAAGTAGGTATCACTTTGTCTAATCCACTTTCTTGCAACATTTTCATGGCAGAACTTGCTTCACCAACTCCTGGGAAAATTACTTTATCAGCCGCTTTTATTTCATCAACATTATTTGTTAAAACAGCATCAACACCTAAGCGTTTAAAAGCGAATTGAATGCTTTTGATGTTTCCTGCACCGTAATCGATAATTATGAGTTTCATAATTAGTTTTTAATTTTTAGTTATTAGTTTTAAGTGAATCACTCAAAACTAAAAATTTATAACTCAACACTCTTAAAGCACTCCTTTGGTTGATGGTAAAAACATTTTATTAGCATCTCTTTTTACAGCCATTTTCATGGCTTTTGCAAAAGCTTTAAAAATACCTTCTATTTTGTGATGTTCGTTTACACCTTCTGCTTTGATATTTAAATTACATTTTGCACCATCTGTAAATGATTTAAACAAGTGAAAAAACATTTCTGTTGGCATATCCCCAATTTTTTCTCTTTTAAATTCAGCATCCCATTCCAACCAATTTCTACCTCCAAAATCAACTGCAACTTGTGCTAAACAATCGTCCATGGGCAAACAAAAACCATATCTTTCGATGCCTAATTTATTACCTAAAGCTTTGTTGAATAATTCACCAAAGGCAATCATGGTATCTTCTATGGTGTGGTGCTCATCAACTTCTAAATCACCATCAACTTTAATAGTTAAATCCATATTTCCATGTCTCCCAATTTGATCTAACATGTGATCGAAAAAATGCAAACCTGTAGAAATATCATTTTTACCAGAACCGTCTAAATTTAGTTTGATGTAAATCTTAGTTTCATTGGTGTTTCTGGTGATTTCTGCAACTCTATCTTCTAATTTTAAAAATTGATAAATTGCTGACCAATCTGTAGAAGTTAATGCAATACAATTGACTATTTCTTTTTTGTCTGACTCAATTTCATCAGCCCCTAACTCTGGGTTTTCTGATAAATAAATTCCTTTTGCGCCTAAGTTTTTCGCCAATTCCATGTCTGTAATTCGATCACCCAAAACAAAAGAATTTTTTAAATCGTAATCTTCTGAGAAATACTTTTTTAACAATCCTGTTCTTGGTTTACGGGTTTCAGCATTTTCATGTGGAAAAGTTTTATCGATACAAACTTCTGAAAACACAACACCTTCTTTTTCAAAAGCAGCAATGATTTTATTTTGAGCTGGCCAAAATGTATCTTCTGGAAAAGAATCTGTACCTAAACCATCTTGATTGGTTACCATTACCAATTCGTAATTCAATTCTGAGGCAATTTTTGCCATGTATTGAAATACTTTTGGATAATATTCTAACTTTTCTAAACTATCTAATTGATAATCTACAGGTGGTTCTAGAACTAATGTTCCATCCCTGTCTATGAATAATACTTTCTTACTCATTATCTATTATTTTTTAGACCTCACAGGTTTTTAAAACCTGTGAGGTCTTTATTTACATTATTCGATTGTTTTTAAAACACGAATCAACTTTTCATTCTCCAAATTCGTTCCAATTGTAAAACGCAAGGTATTCTCACATAAAGGTTGTGAGGTTCTGTTTCTAACCACAATTCCTTTTACTACTAATTGATTGTATCGTTTTGTGGCATCATCTACCTTTACCAACACAAAATTACAATCTGTTGGGTAAATTTCTTCAATAAAATTGATTTCTTTTAATCGAGCAATTAATTGATTTCTTTCGGCTTTAATTTTTACGATTTCTTCTTGTACTACTTCTACCTTTTGCAAACGTTCAATAGCCTTTTGTTGCGTTAACTCGTTTACGTTATAGGGTGGTTTTATGTTGTTTAAAATAGCAATTATTGACTCAGAAGCATAACAAACTCCTAATCTAATTCCTGCCAAACCATAAGCTTTAGACAAGGTTTGGGTGATGATTAAGTTTGGATAATCTTCTAATTTTTCTAACCAACTTTTCTTTTCTGAAAAATCGATATAAGCTTCATCTATAACTACCAAGCCATTAAAATGTTCAAGCAAATGTTTTACTTCGCTTTTTTTGAAACTATTTCCTGATGGATTATTTGGTGAACATAAGAACAGAATTTTTGTTTTTGTACTTTCAGCTCTATAAATTTCATCTAAATTAGGTTGAAAATTATTTCTTAATAAAACTTCTCTATTTTCTATATTATTGATGTTTGCTAAAACCGAATACATACCATAAGTTGGTGGTAAAGTGATGATGTTATCTTCTTTTGGCTCACAAAATGCTCTAAAAATTAAATCCAACACTTCATCACTACCATTACCTAATAAAATATTTTTTTTAGATACATTTTTAATACCTGACAATAAGTCTTTTACCGAATTTTGTTGCGGATCTGGATACCTGTTTACACCATTTTCAAACGGATTTTCATTGGCATCTAAAAATACCATTTCATCAATAGAAACATCTTTATACTCGTCTCTTGCTGAGGAATATGGTTTTAAAGATTTGATATTTTCTCTGATAAGATTATTTATGTTGAAATTTGTTTTCATTTTTCTTTCTGTTGTCATTTCGAAATGAATTTGAAAAGTGATTGAGAAATCTCATAAAAGTGTCTTATTTTCTATTTTTTAACGACAATATTACTTTTATTCTACACCTTTCAGGTTCTAAAAACCTGAAAGGTCTTTTTTATTTCTCAATAAAGGCACTGAAACAAGTTCAGTACGGTTTCTATAAAGTTTTCAACCTTATAGAAACCGCATTTTTATGCGCTTGTAAACCTTCTGTTGCTGCCATTAATTCAATGGCATTACCAATATTCTGAATTCCTTTTTTACTAATTTCTTGAAATGTAATACTTTTTGTAAAACTATCTAAATTTACCCCAGAATATGCTTTTGTAAATCCGTTTGTGGGTAATGTATGATTGGTTCCTGATGCATAATCTCCTGCACTTTCTGGTGTATAATTACCAATAAAAACCGAACCAGCATTTTCTATGTTTTGTACATAAAAGTCATTATTTTTAGTACAAACAATAAAATGTTCTGGACCATATTCATTAATCAGCTCTAGTGCAATTTCATCTGTTTCCACAAAAATTGACTTCGAATTTTCTATTGCCTTTTTGGCGATATCAACTCTTGGTAACTCTAAAATTTGTGTATTGATTTCTTTTTCTACTTTAGAAATTAGGTTTTTAGAAGTAGATACCAAAATAACCTGAGAGTCTACTCCATGTTCTGCTTGACTTAACAAATCTGAAGCTACAAAACTTGCATTTGCGGTGTCGTCTGCTACTACTAACAATTCACTTGGACCCGCAGGCATGTCTATAGCAACTCCAAATTTGGTTGCCAATTGTTTTGCAACTGTTACAAATTGGTTTCCTGGACCAAAAATCTTATAAACCTGAGGAATGGTTGCTGTACCAAAAGTTAAACCGCCAATTGCTTGAATTCCGCCAACTTTAATAATTTTAGTAACTCCACATAAATTGGCTGTATATAAAATTGCTGGGTGAATTTTACCTGCTGCATTTGGTGGAGAACACAAAACAATTTCTTTACAACCTGCAATTTGTGCAGGAATTGCCAACATTAATACTGTTGAAAACAAAGGTGCTGTTCCACCAGGAATGTACAAACCTACTTTAGTAATAGGTCTTTTTTCTTGCCAACAAGACACTCCGTTTGTGGTTTCTAAAGCTACTTTTGTTGTTTTTTGAGCTTTATGAAACTTAGTGATATTGGTTTTTGCAACATTAATAGCTTCTTTTAAATCATCTGAAACCAAATTGATAGCTTCTTCTATTTCTGAGTTAGAAACTAGATTGTTTTCTAAAGTGACACCATCAAATTTTGTTGTGTATTTAGCAACAGCTGTATCTCCATGTTGTTTTACTTCTGTAAAAACATCGTTTACAATAGCTTCTATATCATCTACTGTTTTTGTAGGTCTCTCTAAAATTTGAGACCAGTCTTTTTTTGATGGATTACTAATTACTTTCATAATTCTATTCTCTTATTAACTTGCGTGAGCGTTAGGGATTGTAGCAATTGTTTGAGCTCTTTTTTCTTTTTCTGAAAAAAAGCGAGTGCGGAAAGCCCGTTAAAACGCCCAAAAAAAATATTCGTCTTTTAAAATTAAAAACTGAAACAAGTTCAGCTTGCTTTAAATTTTTTATTAAAATTTAAAGCACCATTTTTTCGATTGGGCAAACTAAAATGCCTTCTGCTCCATTGGCTTTTAGCTCGTCTATAATTTCCCAAAACTGATTTTTTGAAATTACGGTGTGTACAGAACTCCAACCTTTTTCTGCTAATGGCAAAACAGTAGGACTTCTCATGCCTGGTAATAATGCTAATATTGCTTCTAATTTTTGGTTAGGTGCGTTTAACAAAACGTATTTAGAATTTCTGCCTTTTAAAACCGACTGAATTCTAAATTGAATTTTCTCTAAAATGGCTTTTCTTTCTTTTGATATTTGTGGAGAAACTGCCAAAACAGCTTCTGATTTTAATAAAACTTCAATTTCTTTTAAACCGTTTTTAAAGAGTGTTGAACCACTGGAAACAATATCGCAAATACCATCTGCCAACCCAATATTTGGGGCAATTTCTACAGAACCATTAATAATGTGCAGATTTGCTTCTATATTTTGTGATGCTAAAAACTTTTTTACCGTTTCTGGATACGAAGTTGCAATACGTTTGCCTGCCAAATCTTTTAAAGAACTAGCATTTGACTCTTTAGGCACAGCAATAGAAACCTTGCATTTAGAAAAACCTAAACGTTCTACAAACTCAATATTGTTGCCTTTTTCTATTAATACATTTTCGCCAATGATGGCTGCATCTACTACTCCGTCTTGTAAATATTGTGGAATATCTCCGTTTCTTAAATAAAATACTTCTACAGGAAAATCTCTAGCTGCTGCTTTTAATTGGTCTTTGCCATTGTCTATAGAAATGCCAATGTCTTTTAAGATTCTCATAGAATCTTCGTTTAACCTTCCTGATTTTTGTACTGCAATTCTTAATTTGTTCATTTTACTGTGTTTTTGAACTATTTTTTAATTTTTTTTAGATTCCCATATTCATGGGAATGACAATTCGTCTGAAACCTTTTGTTTCTCAAAAGGAGCATTTTGCAAATAAAAAACCCGTTTGATTTTCTCAAACGGGTTTGTATAATATATTAGACTTTAATCAATACATTTCTACATCGCTTGAGAGCAATTGTAAAAATGATGGTGATGTGCTTGATTAAATTTCATTGTTCTTTAAATACATTGCAAATATCATACTAATTTCTCATATCATCCAAATGATAATGATTTTTTTTTTGATGTCTATAATATTTATCAAGTTTTGTTTTTTTGTTAAAATTTATGTCTCGACAAGAATGAATTTCCATTTGATTATGTATTTTAAAGTGAAAGATTTTAATAAGTAAATTTAAGTAAAACTACTGCTTTTATATTTTTTAAAGAAAGCTAAACTATAGTAAAATAAACCCAGCAATCAACACAAAAACACCAATTTGCATCCATTTTAAATACAAACCAATTTTATGATTAGTTTTAATTTTTTCTGAAATTGCCCCTGCTAAAGTTGCTATTGTTGAAAAAATAATGAATGAAACCAGCATAAACAATAAACCCAAAACGTAAAACTGAATTACAGTAGAAATACTATCCGAAAATAAAAAACCAGGAAAAAAAGCCAAAAAGAAAATAGAAACCTTTGGGTTTAAAACATTCATAACAAAGCCCTGTTTAAATAATTGCGTTGTGGTTTTCTGTTCTGTATGATTCTTTGATAGAATAATATTAGCATCCGATTGAAAAACTTTATACGCTAAATAAAGCAAATAAATAGCGCCAAATATTTTGATACTTAAGAAGAGATGTTCCGATTGTTTTATTATTGCTGAAACTCCGAATGCCAATAAAGTAGTGTGCACCAAACAGCCTGAAATTAAACCAAATACAGTAGCTAAGCCATATTTTTTTCCGTTTACGATACTTTGAGTTAGTACAAAAATATTGTCTGGACCAGGAGATATAGCTAAAACTGAAGTTGCGATTGCAAAAGATAATAAGGTTTCTAACATTTAGTGTATTGATTTGGTTTTTACTTTTATGAAATTACCAATCAATTGGTCTTTTATCAATAGATTTTAAATAGGTATTTGTTTTAGAAAAATGCTGGTTACCAAACCAATATCCTCTATTTGCACTTAAAGGAGATGGATGCCCAGATTCTAAAATATGATGTTTTTTGGTATCAATTAATTTTTTTTTCCTTTTTGCAAATCCGCCCCAAAGTAAAAAAACTACATTTTCTTTTTGATTAGATATTTGTTGAATTACTTGATCTGTAAAGGTTTCCCATCCCTTTTTTTGATGACTTCCTGCTTCATGAGCTCTTACTGTCAAAGTAGCGTTTAATAACAAAACTCCCTGTTTTGCCCATTTTTCTAGATTTCCACTTTTTGGGTATTCTGCTCCCAAATCTGTAGTAATTTCTTTAAAAATATTGATTAATGAAGGCGGATGAGCAATTTCGTCTTTTACAGAAAAACATAAGCCATTCGCTTGGTTTGGCCCATGATAAGGATCTTGACCAATAATAACAACTTTTAAATCGTTAAGAGCACAAAAATCAAAAGCAGCAAAAATAGCATTGCCTTTTGGGTAACAAGTATGCGTTTGATACTCTTTTTTTACAAAATTTACCAATTCTGTAAAGTATGGTTTTTGAAATTCTGGTTGTAAAATATTTTTCCAAGAATCAGCTATTTTTACTTGCATTGTTTATTATTTTTGTAACGAATTAAAGACCTCACAGGTTTTAAAAGCTTGTGAGGTCTTTATGAGTTCGTAAAGATACAAATTTGAATATTTCAGAAAAAACATTACAGGATTTAGAGTTTTCTACAGTTTTACAACACATTTCAGCATTTTGTATAACTGGTTTAGGAAAAGAGCGCATATTTGAAACCAAACCAATTCATAGTAGAAAACAACTTTTTAAAGAATTACATTTGGTTGATGAATACTTAGCCTCTTTTGAGAGTGAAAACAGAATTCCGAATCATGGTTTTGATAATATCACCGAAAGCGTAAAACGTTTAGCTATAGAAAATAGTTTTATAGAAACTGAAGCGTTTTTAAAAATAGCTACGACTTCATTAACTGTAAATGAGCTTATTAAATTTTTTAAGAAGTTTCAAATTCAGTTTCCCACCTTTTTTGCACTTTCACAACAAATTGAATTCACTACGTATATTGATAATGAAATCAAGAAAATTATAGATATTTCTGGTGAAGTAAAAAACAGTGCATCCCCAGCTTTAAAACAAATAAGAAGAGACATTAACAATATTCGCGGTAAAATTGGAGCTAGTTTTTCATCTGCTTTATCAAAAGCGATAGCTGCTGGTTATTTAGATGATATTAAAGAAACTGTAATTGACAATCAGCGTGTTTTGGCAGTTTCTGCAATGTATAGAAGAAAAGTTGCAGGGAGTTTATTGGGTTCATCAAAATCTGGAGGTATTGTATATATTGCACCACAAGCTACTTTGGCTTATAGTAGAGAATATCAGAATTTAGTGTACGAAGAAAAACAAGAAATTGTAAAAATTTTACGTGCTTTAGGTGATACCATTAGACCAATGGTTTCTTTATTAAAAGAGTATATTGAATTTTTAATACATACTGATGCTGTTGGTGCAAAAGCAAAATATGCAGTGGAAATGAATGCCATTCTGCCAAAAATAGCTAAAGAAAAAAAGATATTTTTTAAAAATGCTTACCATCCTGTTTTGTGGAAAAAAAATAAAACACAAAAAATTGATACAGTTGCACAAACCATTACGCTAAATGAAAAACAACAAATTATTGTTATTTCTGGACCCAATGCTGGTGGTAAAAGCATCACTTTAAAAACCATTGGATTGCTGCAAATAATGGTGCAAAGTGGTATTTTAATTCCTGTGGATGAACGTAGTGAAACTTATATTTTTGATACAATTTTAACAGATATAGGTGATAACCAATCTATTGAAAATCAATTAAGTACATATAGTTATCGTTTAAAAAATATGCGTTATTTTTTACGAAAATGTAATGAAAACACCTTGTTTTTAATTGATGAATTTGGTACAGGTTCTGATCCAGAATTAGGAGGTGCTTTGGCTGAAATTTTTTTAGAAGAATTTTATAATAAACAAGCGTTTGGCATTATCACTACCCACTACTCTAACCTAAAAGTTTTGGCCAACGAATTAACCCATGTAACCAATGCAAATATGCAGTTTGATGAGCGTACTTTAGAGCCTTTATACAAACTATTTGTAGGGCAAGCAGGTAGTTCTTTTACGTTTGAAGTGGCTCAGAAAAACGGAATTCCTTTTAGTTTGATTAATAAAGCTAAAAAACGCGTCGAAACTGAAAAAGTTCGTTTAGATAAAACAATTTCTAAACTACAAAAAGAAAGAAATAGACTTCAAAAAAATTCTGATAGTTTAGAAAAGCAAAAAACAAAAGGACAAGAACATTTAGAAAGTTTACAAGAAAAAGAACAACGTATCAAAGATAAATTGGCTGGTTTTCAAGAATTGTATGACCAGAATCAAAAAATGTTAGCTTTAGGAAGAAAAACGAATGAACTGTTAAACAAATACTTTCAAACCAATAATAAAAAGGAGTTGAATGTAAATTTTAACAAGTGGGTGGCTGATGAAAAAGTGAAACATGTTAAGAAAAATCCTGTAAAACCAAAAACAAAATCGCAAAAGCAAAAGGCTAAAATTGTGAAAAAGCAACTGCAAGAAACCATAAAAAAGGTTGAAAAAGAGGTATTAGAAAAGGTGGTTGAAGTGCGAAAAGAAAAGAAAATAGAAGAAGCTAAAATTGCTAAGGCAAAATCTGAATACATTTTTAAAGTAAATGATAAAGTAAGAATTAGAGACTCTAATTCTGTAGGTACTATTGATAAAATTGACCGAAAAAATGTAACTATCAATTATGGTATTTTTACCACGAAAACTACGCTAAATAAATTAGAACTTGTACAAAAAGTTAAGTAAATAAAATTCACTATTCTTAAAATCGCGAAGTTAAATGCTAAACTTTGTTATTATAGAGGTAATACTATTAATTTATAATTATTAAATATTTTTTATAATTCTATAAATTTTCTTACATTTAGTTGAAATTATTACTCATTTGGCCACAAAATTTAAAATACTGATTGTTGAAGACAACGTTATTATAGCCGACGATTTGCAACAAATCATTGAAAACTTTGGTTACAATGTTTGTGGTAATGTAATTTCTTATGAAAAAGCGATTGATTTTTTAACAAATAACAGTCCAGATTTGGTTTTAATTGATATTAATTTAGCGACCAATAAAACAGGTATTGATTTGGCTAAATTTATCAATCAGCATTTAAAAATACCTTTTATTTTTCTAACTTCTAATTTAGATGATACTACTATTAGCGAGGCAGCTAAAACATTGCCTGCAGCCTATTTAGTAAAACCATTTGATAATAACACTATCTACACCAGTATAGAAATAGCCCTAACAAACTTTATAAAAAATAATCAAGACGAACCATCGCATAAAAAATTCTTATTTTTAAAGAAAAACAATCTTTATCATAAAGTTGCCACCAAAAATATATATTACATAAAGTCTAACAATATTTATATAGAAATTTTTACAAAAGATAACGAAAAGTTTGTAGTAAGGAATACATTAAAAGATTTTCTAAAAAACTTACCTCCTAACTTTTTTAAATGTAATAAATCTTACATTATAAATAGTAACGAAATTCAAAGTTTTAACTTGAATTATGTATTTATAAATAATGTAAAAATATCTGTTTCTAAAGAATTTAAAACGTATTTAAAATCTTTAGTGAATTAATATTTACCATATATTGAAACAATTTTTCGAGTTTTTTTAATTCGTATAATTGTATATTATAATTCTAAACTATTGATATTCCACAATTTTATAAAAAATGAAATGTTTATTCATAAAGTCTTTTAAAACAGCGCTCATAGTTGTCTTTTTTCTATTATCTAGTTTACAATCATTTTCTAATAATCTTTTTCAAGATACCAACCAACTCAAAGAAATTCAAAAAATAGAAAGTATAATTGAGCAATACCGGTATTTTAATAGGTTTTTTTATGTTAGTAATAACGAATTTGAAGATATTGATGAGTGGATTCGTTTTTTTGAAAAACAAAAAACTAAATATAATCAACAAACAGAAGTAGTATATATAAATTTTATTCTTGTTTATTTATACCAAACTAATTACAATCTAGATAAAGCAATAGAATTAGGCTTATCAACTTACTATTCAAAATTTAAGATCCCGAATAAAAATAGATTTTTATGTAATTTGTTAAATATCGTTGAGTGGTGCTACCATAAAAAAGACAATAACTTACAATTGATAAAAATCAATAAAGAAAAATTTAAAGTTTGTGGTAAAGGTGCAGTAAATTATCATTCTGCTTATTACAACATGGGGTTATATGATTTGGCATTAAAAAGTTACAAAGAATATATTGGTTATGATAAACCTAGTTATAAAAATTATGATTTGTATAATCAAGCTTTTCATAATAATGACATTGGAGTTTATTATATGTATGATAATAAAATAGATTCCGCAATTTACCATTACAACAAAGCAATAACTTTATTTAAAAATCAAATTACCAAAGATAGCACATACAAGGCAAAAGATATAACGTTAATGCTTAGTGTAACCAGAGGAAATATTGCTACTTGTTTTTTAAAAAAAGGCAAATACAAAGAAGCTATTCCTTTATACCTTAATGAAATTAAAGTTATAAGTAGTTATTATAATGGCAAAAACTGGATAGATTCTGATAAATCTTATCGCAGAATAGCACTTTGTTACATTAAAACAAATCAGTTTAAAAAGGCAAGAGTCTATATTAATAAAATAAAAAAATATAAAGATCAATACTACAAGTTAAAAAGTGAATATTACAGCCAATTAGGAAATAAAGATTCTACACTTTTTTTTAAAAATCGCTACATAAAAACTTCTGACTCTATTTATAAGCAAAAAATTATGCAAAAAGATATTGAATCTTTAAATACACTAGCTTTAAATGATAAAATAAAAAGACAACAACATCAAATAGCTAATTTAGAGGCAGTAGATATTGCTAAATCAAATAAAATTAAAATCTATTTAGTAACCTCATTTATAGTAGTAATTCTGTTTCTTTTATTGCTATACCTATATTATAATGTAAAACAAAAAAACAAAATTGTAGAGGCACAAAAAAACAAAATTGAGTGTACACTTAATAGTAATAAAATCTTATTAAAAGAATTGAACCATAGAGTAAAGAACAATCTACAAATGGTAAGTAGTGTTATTTCCTTACAAGCATCAAAATTAAAAGACACTAAATCAAAACAACATTTTAATGCAGCTATAAATAGAATTAAAGTTTTATCTAAAATTCATAATAGCTTATTTTCTCAAGATGAATTGAATGAAATAGATGTATTAAGTTATGTTACCACATTAAAAGATTATTTAATAAACTCTATAACAAATCCAGAAATTAAAGTTGATTTTTATATTGATATTCAGCCAAATTTGTATATAAATAATGATAAAAAAACAATCTTAGGTTTAATTATAAATGAATTGATTACCAATTCTTACAAATATGCTTTTACCAATACAACAAAAAATGTAATTACAATATCAATTTATGAAAAGGACAATAATTATCTTTTTTCTTATAAAGATAATGGACAAGGTTTTGATTATGAAAATTTAGATAAAACGAAATCCATAGGTCTTAATTTAATTTTCAGATTGGTCAATCAATTAGGTGAAGAAGCTGAAATAAATACAAAAGAAGGAGTACATATAAGCTTTAGTTTTAATGCATAAAAAAATTAGAGATTAGAAAATTTCAAACAACAACAAAACTATTCTTTACAACAATCTAAAAGTACTTTACAACATATTTTCTTGTTTTTTAAGATAAATTTGTAAACTTGTACTCAATAGTAAATAATTCCCCCAATTTTCTATTTATGAGCCTTATAAATTTTATAATTAAAATTTGTGAGGTTTTTTTTATGCAATCAATTTAAGAAATAACGAATTCTAAGTTACTTAATACGAATTCTAAAACAGCCAAAATTTAAGTAAAGTTAGGTACTACTTTTACAGTGTATTAACACTAAAAATATAAAAATTATGAACCTATCACTTAAAAAATCAGTATTTGCAGCAGCAATAATTTTAACATCAGGCATGCTAACAAATTGTAACCATCAAGAAGTTACCACAAATGATGATTTAAAAACAGAAATCACAGAAAACACTATTGATAATTTTCAAGAAGCTGAAGCTATTGTTACTAGAAACCCTTTAGTTTTTATTACAGGATATGATAAAGGGAATGAAACCTTTTATCAAAACGCAAGAGTTTTTTTTAAAGATCATAACTATCAAATTGTGGAAGACCAATATTCATTAGAAGAAATTATTAACTGGTTAAATCACAACGAAACTAACCTGCCTTATGGGGAAATTCATATTGTTAATAAAAGCAATGCATTTAAAGGTTTAACCTTAGAAACGGTAATTAAAGGAGAAAAAGTAAGTACAGAAAGCCTAAGAAAGCATATTACAAAAGGTACTTTACCAATTTTACAAGAAAGTGTAAACGCAAATTCTAAAATAATTTTTCATGCAAATGGTTTAGGCGAAAACAAAGAATTATTAGATACCTTTAAAGATGCTTTATGTGCAGACGAATTACCAAATGTTGTAGCATCTCCATATTATACTATTTTTGATGGCGAATTTACACAACATTATTTAGCCAAACCATATTATGTATTTTATCCAACTGCAAATTCACCTGGTAAAGTTGATTTATCTAAAGAAATTGCAAAAAAATATGCCGAAGAAAAAGATATTAATTGGTTGGACGCTTTAAACAACTCTAAAGAACGTTTTATAGGTGAAGCTTATACGAAACAATTCACAATTCCTTTAAAATTTGAATTGGATTATCATAATTCTGATGAAGAAGTACCAAGTTTTGAAAATCAAGATGAACTTATTGATTTTATTGAGCAACAAGAACCATTATTTTATGAAGTTGAACAACTTCATATACCAATAGAAAAATTCAGATGGACTTACTCAATGCACAACAGTACATTAACAATTAAAGGAAAAACAACAGTATTAGTAGTTTTAAAACCATTAATAAAACCTTATGGAGATTTAGAATACATAACTCCAGATACCAATAATAAACGTTTATATGCCATAAAATAATTGAAAAAGGGGAAATTGATTGCAAAAAACGTCATTATACAAAATAGTATGGTGACGTTTTAATTAGTAAGTTTGTTTTATGAGGGGTTTAAAGAAATATATCATTATTGTTTTACTAGTAGTACATGTAAAAATTGATGCCCAAAATTACAGCATTAAAAATTTAACAATTAAAGAGGGTTTACCTAGTAATATTGTTTATGATATACAACAGGATAATATTGGATATTTATGGATAGCTACAGAAAAAGGATTAGTGAAATTTGATGGTGATGATTTTACAGTTATTACTACTCAAAAAACCACCAATCTTTTTATTGATGGTACTACAATTTATGCTGGTTTAGAAAATGGATTATTGGTTAAAGATAAATCGAAAATACAGTTTTTAAAATCAAAAGCAGTACTGTCAATTATAAAACACCGAAATAAGGTTATTGTGGGCACTATAGAAGGTCTCTATAGTTTAAAAAACACAGAATTACAGCCAATTCAAATCAATTCTACTCTAAACTCCTCCTCTATTCATGATATTATCTCAACTGAAAAAGGTATAATTATAGCATCAAGTAATGGTTTATATAAAGTTGATAATTTATTGAATACTAATGTTTTAATAAATTATAAAAAAGATATTTTTACATCTATAGATAAATCTTATTACAGCTTCATTGCTACTAAAGTAAATCATGATATCGTTGAAATAAAAAATGACTCAATCATAAATACTTTTAAAAGTATAAGTGATATCAATTCGATAAAAAGAATAAAAAATGAGGTTTGGATCTGCTCAAAAACAAGCGGAATTGAGATTTTTACACTCCCCTCTTTTACCTTTAAACAAAAAATAAACAAATACAATTCTTTACAAACCAACACCATTTATAATGTTTTTGAAGATAATTTAAATACAATCTATATTGCTTCAGCAAAAGGAATATATATTTTAAAAAAAACAGCTTTTAAAAACATAACCAATCAAAAACTTGATATTTATTTCGAAAACTTTCAAGTAAACCATCAAAACGCAGACACTTTATTATCAAAAAAGAGGGTAAAATTATCTCATTTAGAAAATAACATTTCAATTACTTTTAAAACAGTTAATTTATCCCATCCTAAAAAAATACAATACAGATATCAGCTTGATAAAGATTTTTCTCCATGGTCATTTAATAATACTGTTCAATTCCCCAATTTAATTCCGGGTAAATATCAATTTAAAATACAATCTAAAATTGGCAATCAAAAGAGCTCAATAAAAACGTTTTCTTTTATTATTGATGCGCCTTTTTATCAACAAGCTTGGTTTATATTTTCAATAGTAATTACCTTTTTATTAGCTGGTTACCTTTCTTTAGATTTCTATTTAAAGCGTATAAACACTATAAACAGTAAAAAGATTCATCAACTAAAATTACAAAATCGATTACTTTCTTTAGAGCAAAAAGCATTACAACTTCAAATGAATCCACACTTTATTTTTAATGTTTTAAATGGAATTAAAGCTCTGGGAAATAGTGGTGAAACTACAGAATTAAATAATACTATTTCTAAATTTTCTGTTTTATTAAGAGGAATTTTAAACAACTCTAGAAAAGAAGAAACAACATTAAAAGAAGAAATATTGTTATTGAAAAATTACATTGAATTAGAACAAAGAATGAGCTCAAAAACTTTTAATTATTATATAAATACCAATTTAAATAACATAGATCCAGAAGAAATACTAATCCCTACAATGTTGATTCAACCCTTTGTAGAAAATTGTATAAAACATGCCTTTGAAAAAAATACTAAAGGGGAAATTATACTAAATTTTGATGTAAAACACCAATTTTTACATTGCACAATTAAAGATAATGGCATAGGAATTTACCAATCTCAAAAAAGAAAAGTAAATTCAACCTATAAATCAGTTGCGTTAAAGGTCTCTAAAGAGCGTTTGCTAGCCATAAATACTAAAAGCTTTTTAGAGATTAATGAGATTATAGCGCATAAAGCTATAAAAGGAACTAAAGTTAGTTTTAAAATACCTTTAAAAACTGATTATTAATCATATCAATAAGAATAAAATTTTTAGAAATGAACAAACTTACATCATTTGTGGTAGATGATATTCCAGAAGCTTTGGAGTTATTATGTAATGATATCGAAGAATATCACCCAGAAATAGAAATTATAGGAAAAGCTTCAAGCGTTGTAGAAGCATCAAAGTTACTACAAACAAAGAAACCTGATATTTTATTTTTAGATATTATGTTAGGTGATGGCACTGGATTTGATATTTTAGAAATTATATCCAACCTCACTGCTAAGGTTATATTTGTTACTGCCAGTGAAGAATATGCTATAAAAGCATTTAAATTTGCTGCTGTAGATTATATTCTAAAACCGTATTCCATAGAAGATTTAAGTACAGCAATTCATAGAGTTAAAGAACAGATACATCCTAAAACAGAGCAATTAAGCGTCTTAAAGCAACTTGTTAATAAGCCCACAGAGCAACCATCAAGATTATCATTGCATACATCAGAAAAGATTATTGTGGTGCCCATAAAAGATATAATTCGATGCAAGGCAGATAACAACTACACAACCTTCTATATGCAAGACCAATCAAAAATATTGGTTTCTAAAACCTTGAAATACTATGCAGATATTTTAAAAGAAGTAAATTTTTTACGAGTTCATCAAAGTCATTTAGTAAATAAATCATTTATTAAAGAGTTTATAAAGTCAGATGGTGGATATTTAGTATTAAAAGACACAACTAACATCCCAGTCTCAGCAAGGAAAAAAAGCGAAATAATTTCCGCATTAAAAAAATAATCATTATTTGTAGTATATTACCACATTTTATGTATTATAAATAGTAGTTTTTAAATTCAATGTCTAAAGAATATCCTAAATCCTTAACGATATCCATCTATTAAACATGTTTATAAACATCAAAAGACTTCGTTCAGTTCAAAAAAAAATTGATTATGGACCTAATTCTTAAAGACAAACAAAACGAAATTCTATAACTAGATTATCATGTTATATGAATATTCCAATGATTTAAATTTTGTAAAGATCAATAGTCTTCAATCTTGAAAAAAAGTCTTTTTATTTGGTTCTCTTGTAATTGTTATACGAATCAATTTTTCTAACATTAGAAAACCACAGATATTAATTTCAAAATCATCATTTGTGGTAAAAATATATTACCTTTGAAATCGTATTATGAAAAATACAGATAAACAAAGAGCAAATAGAGTTATTGAGGTTTTTAATAGCACTGGATTAAATCAAAGAGAATTTTCTAAACTCATTGGGGTTTCTCAACAATTAGTAAGTGCAGTTGTAAATTATACAAAAAAACCAAATGAAACTATACTATTAGGAATTTTAGACCACATTGAAGGTATAGATCCTATGTGGTTATTTACTGGTAATGGAAATTATAAAAGTAATTCCATTCTATTTGAACAGGAAGACACTCCAGAAGCGTCACCAATTGAAGTTCATATTAAAAAAATTGTTAGAGAAGAATTTAAAGACTTGTCAAAAGACATTTTACAAAAACTATCCAATATTGAAGATTCTATTAAAAATTCTCATTAAAAAAACTAAGCTCAATAAATTAAGTTGATAAAATCAAAATAGGTTTTGTTAGTTTTTAAATTCATTGAATTTAAAAACCTAAAATATTTTATAAGGAATTTTTAATCACAAAAAAAACCTATCGTTAAGATAGGTTTTTGAAAAAAATGGGTGGAAGATGGGGCTCGAACCCACGACTTTCGGTACCACAAACCGACGCTCTAACCAACTGAGCTACAACCACCATTTGTTGCGGGTGCAAATATAATTATATTTTAAGTTTAAAAAAAAGAAAAAATTAAATTAATTTTTCTAAACTTTCTATTGCCACGTAACGTTCTGAGGTAAAACCTTCTGCAAAATCAACATTGATAAGCCTTCCCAAATCTCTTGCTCTATAATGTATACTATCTATAAAATTTTTACTTGTTATAGGTGTTTCTGGTTCTTTACTATTGGGATCAAAAAATTGAGATGCATAAGCCATTACTGCTTTTCCTTTAGTGTCAATATAATCACTAACATCAACAACAAAATCAGGTTCAATATTTTTCCACTGTATATAATGATATACTTGTTTTGGTCTCCATTGTTTTTGCAACTTCCCTCCTATTGATGTTTCAATTTTTAACAATCCACTTAAAAAACAGGCGTCAGAAACCAACTGACTCCCTTTTGGATGATCAATATGTCTATCTTTTACAGAATTACATAAAACAATTTCTGGTTGATATTTACGAATCATTTTTATGATTTCTAATTGATGATTTTTATCATTTGTAAAAAAGCCATCTGCAAAACCTAAATTTTCACGAACACTAACTCCTAAAATATCCGCGGCATTTTTTGCTTCTGTAGCACGTAAATCTGCAGAACCTCTGGTTCCTAATTCGCCTCTTGTTAAATCTACAATACCAACTTTTTTTCCTAAAGCAATTTCTTTGGCTATGGTTGCACCACAACCTAACTCTACATCATCAGGATGCGCACCAAATGCTAAAATATCTAATTTCATTGTTTAATTATTATCTTTATTTTCTCTCGTATATTCTTTTTATTAAAAAAAATTATCTTATTAATTAATAAATATTGAAAACTTAAAAATCAAAAGTAATCTTTTTGTAATAATAATTTATGTAACTGAGATTTCTATTTCGTTTTCGTTTTTAATTTTCATTAAAATATGATTGATTTTTTATGAGAATGATAAAAATAATTTTACATTGAATAGTATGACATTCGTCATAAAAAAAGGTAATTTACACTAGTAATTTTACATCAGTAAATAACAAAATAAATACTAAAAAAAATATTATGGTTTTAATGTTGATTATTCTAACAATTACTATTGGATTATTTATTTGGGGAAAATATTCTCCAGATGTGGTAGCTTTAGTTTCTATGTTAAGTTTATTTTTATGTGGCATCTTAAATTTAAGTGAAACATTAAGTGGTTTTAGTAACCCTACAGTAATTATGATTGCCTCCTTGTTTATTATAGGTGAAGGATTATCTCAAACAGGTTGGACAGCTTTAGCTGGTAAAAAATTAATTGGTTTGGCTAAAAAAAGTGTACCTAGATTACTAGTTATTATCACTTTGGGTTCAGGAGTTTTATCTGGTTTTGTAAGTAATACTGGTACAGTGGCTACTTTACTACCTGCTACAATTTCTTCGGCTTGGAGTATTGGTACAATGCCTTCAAAAATCTTAATTCCGGTTGCATTTGGCTCAAACACAGGAGGTTTACTTACTTTAACAGGTACTCCACCAAACATTATCGCTAACAATGCTTTGATTGAGGCTGGTTATGAAGGTTTCTCTTTCTTTGAGTTTGGTTTAATTGGTTTACCGCTTTTAATTATTGCAATTCTTTATTTTAGATTTATTGGTTTTAAGTTGCTACCAAAAAATAAAACCAACAATAAACCAATTAATATAGATTCAACTTTACACGAGTGGATTGAGGCTTATCAAATCGAAAATGATTATTATAGACTTAGAATCAGATCTTTCTCTAATCTAATCAACACCAAATTAAGCGATTGGGATCTAGAAAACAAATATCAAGTAAACGTTATTCGTTTAAAAAGAAGACATCCAAACCGTTTAAAAGGAACACAACCTTTTATTGAGTTTCCAGAGCATGATACAGAGTTAAGATATCATGATATTTTAACGGTAAAAGGTTCTACAGAACACATTAATGAACTAATGTTAACCTTTAGTTTAGGGTTATTACCAAAAGAATCTGCTAAAAAAGAAATAAGAGAAAACTTAATTAATCAAGAGGTTGGTGTTTCTGAAATCTTTATTACTCCAAAATCTGCCTTAGTTGGTAGACAAATAAAAATGAGAGAATATTTTAGACGTTACGAGATTCAGTTATTAGCAACATCAAGAAACAAAAAACCATTCTTAGAAGAAGAAATGAGAGTAAATGCTGGTGATAGTTTTATTATTAGAGGACCATGGGAAAAAATCGAAGAACTAAAAAATGATTATAAAAACACTGTAGTTGTTGGTAGTCCTGAAGAAATGTTGAAAGATGTAGACAGCTTAACTCCAAAATCTTATATTGCTTTAGGTGCTTTAATTTTAATGATTGTTTTATTGGTTGTAAAGGCTGTACCAGGGGCAATTGCTGCATTAATTTGTGCAGGTATCGTATTGTTTACAGGTTGTGTACCGTTTACAAAAGCTTACAAAAGTATAAGCTGGGTTAGTGTTGTAATGATTGCAGCAATGATACCTATGGGAGTTGCCATACAAAAAACAGGTACAGCTGAGTTAATTTCTAATTCATTAATAGCGATGTTAGGTAAAGAAAACCCAACACTGTTATTGGGTGGTATTTTCTTATTAACCACAACTTTTAGTCAGTTTATTAACAACTCTGCAACCGCAGTTTTAATGGCGCCTATTGTTTTATTGGCTGCGCAAACTTTAGGGGTTTCACCAGAACCACTATTAATTACTATTGCTATTAGTGCGTCAACAGCATTTTTAACACCAATTGGTACAACTACTAATGCAATGGTTATGAGTGCTGGTAATTATAAATTTATGGACTATTTAAAAGTTGGGGCACCCTTACTTATACTATTTTTTATTACAACCATAATTTTAGTACCAATAATTTGGCCTTTTTAAAATAGTAATGTAACATAAAAAAAAAGCGAAGAATTAACTCTTCGCTTTTTTTATGGCTTGCTCTATATCAGCAATTAAATCTTCTGGTTCTTCTATACCAACAGAAAAACGAATTAAACCATCTTTTATCCCCCTTTCCAAGCGTTCTTCTTCACTTAAAAGTGCATGTGTAGTTTGAGTGGGGCTAACAGTGGTGCTTTCTAAGCCTGCTAAACTCATAGATGGCTTTATTAATCTTAAATTTCTTTGAAAATCCATGGCGTCAATTTTTGATGATAATTCAAAAGATAACATCGCACCAAAACCTTTCATTTGTTTTTTAGCAATTTCATACTGCGGATGACTTTTTAAACCAGGATAGTAAACAGCATCAATATCTAGAGATTCTTCTAAATATACTGCCATTTTATGAGCATTTTCTGTTTGTGCTTTAACACGTAAATTTAAAGTTTTTAAACTACGTTCTAACAACCAAACGGTTTGATCGCTTAAATTTCCACCTAAATTAATAGCTGTTTTCCAAATTTGCTCAATATTTTCTTTTGAGGCAGCAACAGCACCTGCAGAAATATCTGAATGACCTCCCATATACTTCGTAGCAGAATGAATTACAATATCAATTCCGAATTCATAAGGATTTTGATTAATAGGCGATGCAAACGTATTATCTATCATTGTTAAAATACTCTTTTCTTTTGCAACGTCTGCAATAGCTTGCATATCTGTAATACCTAATAACGGATTAGATGGTGTTTCAATATATAAAATCTTGGTGTTCTCTTTTATTAAAGGGATAAAATCTTCCACTTTATCAGATTCTGTAAATGAATATTCAATACCATATTTATCAAATTCAGAGACAATAAAATTATAGGTTCCACCATAAATTACTTGTTGAATGATTACATGATCTCCTTGTTTTAAAAATGCAAACATGGCAGATGAAATGGCTGCCATTCCAGATGTAAAAATTAATGCATCTTCGGTATTTTCTAAAGCTGCTATTTTTTTACATAACATTTCTTGGTTTGGTGTATTGTAATAACGTGGATATCTTTTTACATCTACGCCATCAAAAGCATAGGAGGTAGACATATAAATTGGTGAAACTGCTCCTTTAAATTGTTCGTCTATTACTTCACCTACATGAACGCAGGTTGTATTT
>NZ_CBFHZT010000009.1:0-96073 GCF_965660385.1 Polaribacter sp. | reverse complement strand
AGAAAATGGTCGAGCACATTTCTTAACCAAACGTTTTGATAGAGAAGGTAATAGCAAACATCATATACAATCGTTTTGTGGATTGCAGCATTATGATTTTAATGATATGTACGGTTTTAGTTACGAACAGCTTTTTCAAACGATGAGATTACTTCGATTAACATATCCTGAAGCAGAGGAAATGTTTAAAAGGATGGTTTTTAATGTTTTGTCTACGAACTATGATGATCACACAAAAAACTTTTCATTTCTCTTGAAGCAAAATGAGAGTTGGTCTTTATCACTAGCCTATGATTTATGTTTTTCATTTGATAAAACCAATCATTGGGTAAGTAAACAAACCTTAAGTGTTAATGGTAAAAGATTGGGTATTACAAAAGATGATTTAATGACGATTGCTAAAGATAATAACATTAAAAAAGGTGAAAAGATTATAGAAGATATAAATGCTGTTGTTGGTAATTGGAAATTTTATGCAAAAAAAGTTGAAGTTCGAAAAGATATTACTAATAGAATTCATAATAATTTAAACCTTTTGTACTAAATATTGAACAGGTTTTTTTATATAAAAATTCAGTTTCAAAGATTAATAAATTTTAAGAATAGCTAATTATTTTTTAATCACTAGTTTAAATTTTAGTACGATTTTTTGTATCTTTATACCATACAATTTAGTGTTTTTTAGTAGGTAAAATTAGGGGTCTAATTCGGTGTCACTTTTCAAGTAAAATTTTGTAAAACACTGATTATCATATAAAATACAGAGAGGTTCAACTGCCTCTTTCTCCGCTTAGAGAAATACAAATCTCACCAAAAGCCCGTAAACACTGTGTTTACGGGCTTTTTGGTTTTAGCTCAACATCATTTTAAATTAACTAATATTGATTAAAAAGGATCAAGAACAATTGTTGGGGACTAAGCAAATATATTTGTTAATCTAAACAAAAAGAATTCCACATTTTTCACACCTCTGAACTGTGCTCTAAACGCTTTAATTTTAGCATTAAAAGATTCAGCGGAAGCATTTGTGCTTCTACTGTCAAAATAGTTGATTATTCTTTGATAGTTTAGTCTTATGGTATTCATAATTGTAGAGAAACTTTTAAATCCTGATTTTTCAACTTTATCATACCATTGCGCAAGTTTTGTAAGTGCTATGGCTTTTCCATTTTTGGTATTAAAAAAAGCTTTTAATTCTTGAGATAACTTGTAAGCTTTTTCAATTTCAGGGTATTGCTCGAACAGCACTTTTGCCCTAACTGCTTGTTTTTGTGTCCATTTTTCTTTGCTTTTGTAAAGTGAATATCGGCTTCTTGCTAAGAGTTGTTTTCTTGTTTCTCCTGTTAAAAGTAGCTCTGGGGAGTATTCTTTATGCTTTGACTTTGCTGTCAATATAGCTTCATTCTCCTGGTCTATAGCTATCCACCTATATTTAATTCTAATTTCTTGCAATGCTTCTGAGGCTAATTTTTGAACATGAAAACGATCTATAACCTGTGTAGCTTTTATAAAACATGTTTTGGCAATCAATTTCATGTTTGGAGCCATATCTAAGGTTATTTCCTTTACCTGTCTTCTTTTTTCGAGTGGTATTTTATTCAAGTGTGCTATCACTTTGTTGGCTTTGGTTCCTTCAATAATCGCTACAATAGCGCCAGCTTTACCTTTAGCCTTTTTGTTAGTAACCACTGTGTAGAGTTCTCCTTGAGACAAAGCTACTTCATCGATAGATAGACGCTTGCCCATGTTTTGAGGGAAGATTAACCAATCTTTTGCATGCTTTAATTGATCCCACTGCTTAAAATCGCTTAAATAATCTTTATATTGACGTTGCAATTTTTTTCCATTGACCCCGAAGAAAGCACCAATGGTTCTGCAATCAATAGCCTTAGTATCTATTAATTGATTTTAAAAAAGCGGCAAACTCTTTAGTCATTCGAGTGCCGTTTGCAACCAGAGTCCAGTCTCTTTGGAGTATCTCTGAGCTTTTTTTATCTGTCCATCTGCGCCTTTTAATATGGAAAAACACAAACATTCCTTTTAAAGGAAAGTCTTGAACGGTTATGGACTTATGAAAGCCTTTAGAGATGAGTTGTCGAGAATTAAATTCCTCTGGAACCTTATTCTTTTCTTCAAAATATAGGTGTAGTTTTTCTCCTTCTTTTTTTGTTGCAACAAGATCGAAATGTGCTACCAAAATTTCAGGTAGAATCATCTTTATAAGGTCTAAATATCCTTCCAAAATTTACTTTTTTTTACAAAGAAAATCATTTTATATCAAATTAATCCCCAACTTTTAGGACTGATCCTCAATGGATCAAGACAGAAAGTTGTGTGATTTTATTATCAAGCAAAAATATTTTTTTAACGTTTCTCCATTTTTATAAGCTTTAGTGGTGTATGTTCATAAAAGTACTAATTTTTGATTTTTAGAAAATAGTAGCTTTTATTTTTCTCCAAATTTTGATAAGAAAAAAACCTGAAATTATTCCTAAGCAAGATGTTATTAAAGCATTTGTAGTTTCACCATAAATCCAGTATCCAGTAGCAAACATGCAGCTGTAAATTAAAATACAACACAATAGCATTGCCAAAATTCCTGAAGGAACATTCCAATTTTTATTTTCTTTTAGAATCTTTTCAGATTTTGGTATTTTCGATAGTACAGGCACCCAACCAGGACCTCCAGGTTGCGTTTTAGTGTAAAACTTAACAAGAACTTCTTGTTTTTCGGGTTTTGTTAAAAATGTACATACAAGCCAAATAAAAGTGGTTAAAAAAACGATTACAGGTAGTTTTGCCCAAGCAGAAAGAAAACCAGTATCACCAAAAAACAGAGCACTTATATGTTGAGATGAAAAAATTAAAGAAATAACTCCTGATACCAACATTGCAGAAATTTCGCTCCAAGCGTTTATTCTCCACCAAAACCATCGTAAAATAAAAATTAAGCCAGTTCCTGCCCCAAACATTATAATAATATCAAAAAGTTGTTTTGCATTTTGAAGATACAAAGCAAATACTGCACTGAAAATCATTAAAACTATGGTAGCTATTCGTCCTACAGCAACCAATTGTTTTTCTGAAGCATTTTTTTTAATTTGTTGTTTGTAAAAGTCGTTAACAATATAAGACGAACCCCAATTTAAATGAGTGGAAATTGTAGACATATAAGCCGCTACTAATGAAGCTAAAACTAAGCCTAACAAACCACTAGGTAATTTCGTTAGCATGGCAGAATAAGCTAGATCATCACCCAATTTATCTTGAGAAATAGAGGGGAAAGCTTCTTGAATACTGGCAACATCTGGAAAAATTATTAAAGAAGCTAAAGCCACTAAAATCCATGGCCAAGGGCGTAAAGCATAATGCATGATATTAAAAAAAAATGTGGCACCAATAGCATGATTTTCATCTTTAGCAGCTAACATTCTTTGTGCAATATATCCACCACCTCCTGGTTCTGCTCCAGGGTACCAAGAACTCCACCATTGCACAGTCAAAGGGATAATTAGTAAAGTTATTAAGGCTTCAGTATTGCTGAAATCTGGTAGAATTGATAATTTATCTGCAACATTTTCATGTGTTATTAACGCTTGAATTCCTCCAATTTCAGGTAAATTAACCAAATAATAGGCAGCACCAATAGCACCAGTCATAGCTGTAAAAAACAATATAAAATCAGTATAAACCACACCTTTAAAACCTCCAAGAGCACTAAAAATTACGGTTACTGTACCTGCATAAACAATGGTTTCCCATGGTTGTAATCCCAACATAATACTACCAATTTTAATAGCAGCTAAGGTTACGCCTGCCATTGCAAAAATATTGAATAACAATCCTAGATACAAAGCTCTAAAAGCCCTTAAAAACCGAGCAGGTTTTCCTCCATAGCGTAATTCATAAAACTCTATATCTGTTTTTACTTCAGATTTTCGCCATAATTTTGCATAAACAAAAACAGTAAGCAATCCTGTTATTAAAAAAGACCACCACATCCAATTAGAAGATACACCATCTTTTCTTACAATATCTGTTACAAAATTTGGAGTGTCTGTAGAAAAAGTTGTGGCAACCATAGAAACACCTAACAACCACCAAGGCATATTTCTACCCGAAAGAAAGTACTCAGTTGCATCTTTTCCTGATTTTTTTGAAACGTAAATTCCAATAAATAATGTAATCAGAAAAAATGAAATTATTAAAACATAATCTAGCGTACTTAAATTAATCATAAGCGAATTGTTAATGGTTACAATGGTTGCAATATAAAAATTCTATTACCAATTTAAAGTTTCTGGATAATGCTTTTTTAAATATTCTTTTATAATTATAATATCATCTTTTGCGGTTAAATCTGGTACGTGTTCTGAAAGTGGAATGCATAAAAAAGAGTTTGGGTAATCTGCTACACAATTTAAAACAACGGTTGGGAGTTCTTTTTCATTTCTAATCGGATGAATTGGACAGTTCAGCAAATAAGGAAATATCATTTTACCATCTAATGTAAAGAGGTTCATGCTAATTCTTATTTTACCATCTTTATCTTTATAGTCTTTAACTTTTTCAAAAGATGGCTTCTCAATGATATCTTTTAAATAATTTTTATCATTCAAGTTCATCACTGCAAACGAATATATTTTATCTAAAGAAAAGGCTAAAGCATCTCTATCATAAGAAATTAAAGCATTTTTATGGTTTGTTTTTCTTATTAATTTTAAAGCATTTACCGAATATAAATTATCACTATTGCAAATTGTAAATTGTTGATTTTGCAATTCAGGAAATTGTTCAACAGCTTGTAAAACAGCATCTGCAGTGCCAAAGGGTTTTACCCTGTTTTTTGGAATATATTGTATTGCGAATGATAAGTTTAATCCGTGGAAATCATTATTTGTTTTTTTGGTTCCATAAAACTCATAAAACAAATTACCTTGCTCATTAATCACAATATAAATATTTTTATATCCAGATTTTTTGGCATTGTAGAGTAAATAATCCATTAGTGGTCTACCAGAATTACCAACACTAATTAAACTTTTACTTCTATGGTTTGCTTGGTTGGTTTGTTCTTCATTTACTGATGTTGTGGTTGCTGGTTTTTTCATTCTTGAAGACATTCCACCTGCTAAAATTATTAAATTATCATGCATTTTTTTAGAGTAAAGAGTTTGTAATTGAAATATGTGCGCCTTTATCAACTTTAGCTATATAAATGCTTTTTGCACCCGCATTTAAAATGGCTTTAGAGATTGCTATTTCTTTATCTTTAGTTGATAAAACTGCAATACTTCCACCACCACCAGAGCCAACAATTTTTGCGCCTAAAGCACCAGCATCAATAGCAGCATCGATCATAGCATCAATTTTTGGAACGGTAATTTTTAAAAGGTTTTTTAAATAATGATGATGTTGATTCATTAAATCTCCAATTTCTATAAGATTTAGTTTTTCTTTTTTAAATGATGTTAATGCTTTTTTAGTGACATTATAATTGCCTAAAGCTGCTTCAAAATAAGGTCTTAAATCAGTAGATAGGTACTTTAGGTATTTTTGTAAATCTTCAATTTTTGCACTATTCATATCAAAATCTACAACATGCTTTTTTACTTCTTCTATGGCTTTCCAAGAATTCGTTTTTAATCGATTTAACAAACCAAGCGTTTCTTTTGGTACACCAGAATCAGCCATGATTAATCCTCTTAAAGGTACCTTTAAAACATCATAAGAAAACTGATCTCCAGTTTCTAAGTATATGATATTTCCTAATCCAATACTATATTGATCCATTTTACCTCCTGGAGCATTAAATTCTAAAACTTCGGCCTCAAAAGCTATTTGAGAAACTTTTTCTGGAGTCAACAACGTTTCATCGCCAAAAGCTTTGATTAAAAATTGCACCCAGGCAACAACGAGTGCAGATGAGCTTGAAGTGCCAGAATTAATTGGGATAGTACCAGTAATATGAATGTTATACCCATGATTTGGAGTGCAGTTGTATCGTTGTAAAACTTGCAAGGTTGATTGAAAAAAATCTTCTTTTTTTAATGTACTATGTTTATCATATATATCAATAGTTCTGGTTGTATTGATATCAGGTAAATTAATTTCAAACGTATTTGAATTATTTTTTTCTGCTGTTAAAGTAATGTGTTTGTTGATAGCACAAGCTATTATAGGGAGCCCCAAATAATCTTGATGGTCTCCAAATAAACAAGTTCTTCCAGGTGCTATAGAAATGATTTTATTCAAAATTTATTATTTTTTCTCTACATATTCGTTAGGTGCAAAATAGATTTCTTTGGATGCCCAACGTTTTTGTAAATTTTTGAGTGCTGCATTAAAAGCATTAAAATTTTTGTGCTCTATTTTTGTCCAGCCAACCTCGGCATAAGCTGCAATTCTTGGAAAAACTTTGTAATGCATTTCGCCATTTGTAGGAATCCATTCTCCCCACATTTGGCATCCTAAACCAATTACTTTATCATGATAGGGTTTTGCTAATTTTTCTGGAACAGGGTTAAAGGCGTAGGCTTTAGATAAGGGTAGGTTTTTATAAGGATAGTCTAAATAGGTAAACGTATGTAAAGAGTTTACAATTTCGTAGCCATTACTTGCAGCTGTTGTTACCAGTTCAACATCGCCTTTCCAAAAATGAATTATACTTTCTTTTGCTAGTTTTTGAGTAGTTTTTGTATCTTTTTTATCTTGATAATGATGTAAGTTATGTCCCATGATTTCATTCCATCCCATCATTCTTCTTCCTTTACTTTGTAAATATTTAGAGATATTATTTGTAAAATATACTTGTAAATCAGCAGGGGTTTCTAAATTATGTGCTTTCATGTATTTTTGAACTGTTGCTGAATTTTTCCAGTGATTGTATTTTACTTCGTCGCCACCAATATGAATTACTTTAGATGGAAAAAGTACCATTACTTCATCTAAAACATCCTTTAAAAATTGAAGAACCCTTTGGTTTGTAACATCATAAACATCTTTTCCAACACCAAATTTTATAGGAACTTCAATTTTGTTTTTTGAAGTTCCTAGCCAAGTGTAAGAAGCAATTGCGGCTGTAGAGTGTCCTGGCATTTCAATTTCTGGAACAACAGTAATTTGTCTTTCTTTGGCATAAGCCACAATTTCTTTAATTTGCTCTTGCGTGTAAAAACCTTGATGAGGTTCACCAGATTGAATTGGGCTCTCCCACTGTAAGGGGCCAACTTGAGTGCTTTTTCTTTTGGCACCAATTTGGGTGAGTTTTGGGTATTTTTTGATTTCAATACGCCAACCTTGATCATCTACCAAATGCCAATGAAATACATTCATTTTTAAAAATGCCATTTCATCTAAAAGCATTTTTACTTGTTTAATGCCTTTAAAATAACGCGCTTCATCTAACATAAAAGCTCTCCATTTAAATCTTGGGGCATCTACAATTTTTACATCCTTAACTTTTATGTATTTTTCGTATTTAGAGTAGTATGAATTGTAATCGCAGAGTTGTTGTAAGGTTTGTACCCCATAAAACCAGCCTGTATTATTTTGAGCACAAATAATAATTTTATTGTTTTCGACTGTTAATTCGTAAGCTTCATCAGTTAAATTTTCATCAATTTGAAAAGTGATGAAATTTTTTTGTAAATTTTGATAATCAGTAGTTTTTAGTGATAAACCGTAGCTTTCTTTAAAATAATTTTGAAGACTTTTAGCAATTGTTTCGTTTGTATTATCAAAAACAATCTGAGTTTCTTTGCTAATTTTCAAAGAGCTGTTTCCTATACTAATTTGTTGAGGGCGAGGTATTATCCTAATTTCTTGACCGTTCATAATTAATGTATTTATCGCAACAAAGAGACTCAGAAATAAAACGTGCTTAATTTTCATGTTTTGGAGGATTGTAGATTAAAAAACTTTTTTATTTATTCATTTTTAAGAAGGATAAATGATACTTTATTCCTAAGTTAAACATTGTGCTAGATAATGAACCACCTTTAGCTTTAACATAACCACCAGAACCTCTTAAACTTAAGCTATTGTTTAGTTTGTAGTTAAAACCGGCAGCAGGTTTAAAAATTAAACCTTCACCAGTACTAATATCTCCACCACCAGCAGCGCCTGCAAGTACTTGTCCAAAAAGCGTAAACTTATCATTTAAAATAGGGTTAGTTCTTGCCCCAAAACCAACAATACCCTCAGCATAAGCACCTGCATTTCCAAAACTTGCAAAAGCAGTTTGCCCAGCTACAAAGATGTTTTTTGTTAAATCAAAATTTATTTGCAGTGCTATTTGGTGTAAATCTTCTGTTGGTATTGTTCCATCTCTTTCAGCATCTAAATATAAATCATGTTTAACAACCACTTCAAAACCTTTGAATTTTCCTCTAGAAAAAGATTTATCAGAAATAATACCACTTCTTTCTACGTAATATTTTAGACCAACTCCGTAAGCATTCGTGTTAAATACTCTATTAGGAGAAAATACCAAACCACCATTTAATGTTAAAAAGAAATCATCGAAAATTCGTTGTTCTAAAGACAGCTCTGGATATATTAAAAAACCTCCACCAGATTCAATTCCACCACCACCAGCTGCACCAACTCCAAATTTGGCTAAAATATTGGTGTTGTTTTTGGAGATAGGTAAAAGGTAACCACCTCCTAAAAAAACATCCATAAAACCAGCTTTTATGCCATCAAAAGCGCCATCAACCTTTAAAAATGCGAACCAATTATCGGTAAAATAATTTGCCAATTCAAAACCGGCCAATCGTATGGTTTTACCATTGTTAATACCTTGAGTATTTCCTTTTATTTTAAGGTTATTTTGATGAAACAATAATGAAGTTTTCTTTGTGTTGATGTTCCAATCTGAGGTTTGTAAAGTATTAAAGGTATATTCATTTTCTCGAGCATCATAATCAGCATAGGTATAGTCTAAAGGAATTTCTAAACCAACCATAAGTTGATTTCCTTTAATTTCACCTCCATCAAAGAAATTCACATAACTCCAACCAGAATTTATAGAGAAATTTTTAAAATCATAGCCTAAATTAAAATGAGGTAAAATAAATATACCACCACCATCAGGTGCAGCAGCTCCACCACCAGCACCCAAATGAAAACCAGTGTCTACATAAAAATCTTGACCTAAATATTTTTTAATTCCTGCATTGACACCTAAGGTAAAAAAACCACCTCTATTACCGCTAACAGCACCGTAAATACCAGCACCAGCGTAAGCCCAATCATTCAGCATTAAATTATAATGAATACCTGTAAAACCCATATTTTTTTCATTTGGAATGTTCGTTTCAGGCATAACAATAGAAAGGAAGTCTATTTTACCAAATGCTTTTTGAGATTTTTTTTCTGGAACATTGCTGTTTTGGGCGTTTAAAGTAACGCTTGCAATTAAAAAGGCTGATAAAAAAAATAGTTTTTTCATTTGTAGTAAATTATCTTTTTGTGATGGTTATTATTACTCCTTTTGATGTTGGTGTATTGCTGTGTTCTGCAGTACTTTTTATAGGTACTAAAACATTAGTTTCAGGGAAATAGGTGGCTGTACATTGTTGAGGTATGTTATAAGGAATTACCAAAAACCGTTTTGCTTCTCTTTTTTCATTATTAAAATGACTTGTTAAATCTACCAAGTCTAATTTTTTTAAATTCATAGAGTTCATGTCGTTTTTATTCATCAAAATTACACGACGCTCATTTAAAATCCCTCTGTATCTATCGTTTAAACCATAAATTGTAGTATTGTATTGGTCATGAGTTCTAATTGTCATCATTATAAATTCATTGTCTTTTAACACAATATCAGAGGGTGAATTTATACTAAAATTTGCTTTTCCAGTGGTAGTAATATCAAAATTATTTTCTCTTGCATTGTTAGGAAGGTAAAACCCACCTTCTTTGCGTACTCTTTTGTTATAATTATCGAAACCGGGAATTGTAGCTTCAATTTTATCACGAATAAAATCATAATTAGAAATTAATTGTAGCCAATTCGTTGATGAATTTTTTAGTGTTTTATTTGCCAAGTTGCCTACAATTGCAGTTTCGCTCAATAAATGTGCTGAACAAGGGTTTAAATGACCTTGAGATTTATGTACTATGCCCATTGAATTTTCTACAGAAACAAATTGTTCTCCAGAACTTTGTATATCTTTTTCAGAACGCCCTAAACAAGGTAGTATTAATGCTTTTTTACCATGAATTAAATGGCTTCTATTTAGTTTTGTAGAAACATGAACGGTTAAGTTGCAATTGCCTAACGCTTGTGCTGTATATTCTGTATCTGGAGAGGCAGAAATAAAATTACCACCCATACCAAAAAATACTTTAGCTTTGTTTTGATGCATTGCTTTGATAGATTCAACTACATCAAAGCCATGTTTTCTTGGAGCTTTAAATTTAAATTCTTTTTCTAGATTGTCTAAAAAATGGTCTTTTGGTTTTTCCCAAATGCCCATTGTTCTATCTCCTTGTACGTTAGAGTGTCCACGAACAGGACATGTACCAGCACCTTTTTTACCAATACTACCTTTTAAAAGTAAAATATTTACAATTTCTCTAATATTATCTACACCATTTTTATGTTGAGTGATACCCATTGCCCAACAAATAATAATTTTTTTGTTATTCACAATGAGATCTGTTGCAGCTTTAATTTCATTTAAAGATAAACCTGTTTGAGGAAGTAAATAATCAATTGAGTAAGTGTTCAAGTCTTTGATTAATTCTGCTAAACCATAGGTTTTGTTATCAATAAAATCATGATCAAAAACTGAATTCGGTACTTTTTTTTCTCTTTCAATCATCAATTTTAAGATGATTTTTAACAAAGCAACATCACCATTAATTTTAACTTGTAAAAATAAATCAGTTAAATCTTGTCCATTACCTAACCATTTTAAAGGGTTTTGTGGGTCTTTAAAGTTTAGTAAACCTATTTCTGGTAAAGGGTTTATAGTAATTATCTTGCTTCCTTTTTGTTTTGCTTTACTCAAAGCAGTGAGCATTCTTGGATGATTGGTTCCTGGGTTTTGACCAATTACAATAATTAAATCGGTATGATTAAAATCATCTAAAGTAACTGAACCTTTACCAATACCTAAAGTTTCTGAAAGGGCAACACCACTAGACTCGTGACACATATTAGAACAATCAGGTAAATTGTTGGTACCAAATTGACGAACAAATAGTTGATATAGAAAAGCGGCTTCATTACTGGTTCTACCTGAAGTATAAAAAATAGCTTCATTAGGATTTTTGAGCGCATTTAATTGATCTGCTATTATTTGAAAAGCATTGTCCCAAGAAATTTCTTTGTAATATTCTGCACCTTCTGGTAAATACATAGGATGTGTTATCCTCCCTTTTTTTCCAATTTCATAATCGGATAATTTTGATAAATCATTAACAGAATGTGTTGCAAAAAACAATGGTGAAACTTTATTTTTTGTGGCTTCTTCAGCAACAGCTTTTGCACCATTTTCGCAGTATTCTGCCAAAAAAGCTCTCTTTTCGTGAGGATCTGGCCAAGCACAACCTGGGCAATCAAATCCATATTTTTGATTTAAATTTTTTAATAATCCAATACCTTTAATAATCCCAACTTCATTTTTAATATGGCCTAAAGCAGAGACAATTGCTTTTGGACCAACCGAAGTTTTGGGAACTTCTTTTAGTTGAATTCCTGTTAGTTGTTCTGGTGGCTGAGCACTTGTTTTTTTATGCATCTTTTACTTGGTTATGAATATATTGTGTGTTTGCATAAATGGTCATTTTTTGATTTCTTGTAAAACCGATTAAACAAATTCCGAATTCTTTTGCAAAATCTACGGCTAAAGAAGAACATGATGATATGGCAACAATAACAGGAATTTTAGCCATAAAAGCTTTCGTAACTATTTCGTAAGAAACCCTGCCACTAACTAACAAATAATGTGCGTTTTTTAAGGTTTTGGTTTGTAGCAAGCGCCCAATTGATTTATCAACAGCATTGTGTCTGCCAATATCTTCTTTAATACATAACAGTTGTTGTTGTTTGTTAAAAATTGCTGCTGCATGACTACCCCCTGATTTTTTAAAAGTTTCTTGCAAACCTTTCATGATATCATGCATTTTATGTAGGTTTTGAGTAGATGTTATTACTTCTGTTGGTAAACTATTGCCATGAATTTGTAAATCTTTTAGTTCTTTTTTACCGCAAATACCACAAGAAGAAACAGATAGTAATGTACGTTTATTTAAATATCCACTACCTAAGTTTTGTTGATTTATGGTTGCATTTATTATTGAAGGAATATTTTCTTCTTGTTTTTCAATATTAAAAGATAAATTTTCACTTTTTTTATAGATGTCTTCTGCAAAAAGTAAGCCTCTAATAAGTTCAAAATCATCATTAGGCGTTCGCATAACAACTGTATAAGGTTCTTGATTAATGTTAATTTGAAGAGGGGCTTCTATAACTAGAAAATCATCAATATTAAAATGATTATTAGAAGTGATTTTCAAACCTTTATAATTTGCTGTTTGCATAAAATTTTTATATCTGCTTCTTACAAATTTAATGAAAAACTATGAGCATAAAAAAAGTCTCGATGAAAACCGAGACTTGAGCTTTAGTGTTTTATACCCCTAAAAATAAAACACATAAAGTAGAACTGCAAAGATAGAAAATTATTTTGCTTATTAGAAAATAAATCCTAAAATGATGTTAATCTGTTAGCTAGATGTTTGTTTTTTTACATAAAACTACTATTTGTTTGTTTATTGCGTTGGTTGTTAGAAAGATGTATATTTCTCCTCCATCGTTTATTTTTGTTTCTTTTCTAAATTGAGCAACAGTTTTAGAAAAGTTTCTAACTGTAACATTTGCTTTTTTGTTTGGTAAAAGTCTCTTGAGCCTTTTTTTATCATAAGGAATAGTTTCTAAAATTTTAAAAGCTCTACCAGGAAAATTTATGATTTCTTCGGAAGTATATAGATGTGAATGTTGATGCAATTTAAAAACGTTAAGTTGTTTAGAGATTTGATGAAATCCACCCGATTTTAAAATAGCAACATTGGGTTCATATAAATAGGTGAGTGGTATTGAGTAGTTTGATTCCACTTTTTCTTTGAGATTGAATTCAAATTTTTGAGTGGTTTGTTTCTGAAAATTAATGGTTTTAATTTTTACTTCTTCGTTGTACTCTTTTTCTAATAAAAAAAGGAGTTCTTTTACCTCATTATTTAAAGCAACAATATGTATTTCTTTTACATTTTTTAAGTCGTTTATGGTATTAGAAATATCTAAAATTGGCGAAACTTTAATTAAAATATAATTTGCTTTTGTAAAAAAGAAATCAATTTTTGGAGGAACATAAGGTTGACAATCTTTCAACAAAAAAACTTTTCCTTTAACGTCGTTTCTTCTTGAAGGATCTATGTAAATGCAGTCAAAATTTTTTTGCGTTTGTTTTAAATAATCAAAACCATTACCTGCAATGGTTTTTATATTATCAACATTTAATTGTTGGTAATTGTGATTTACAATTGTTGATAATTCTTTGTTGATTTCGCAATGCGTTACTTGTTTAAATTGTTTAGAAAAGTGGTAACAATCTACTCCAAAACCTCCTGTAATATCAATAATATAATCACCAGAAACCAAACTCGATTTATATTTCGCTGTAATTTCTGATGAGGTTTGTTCTATACTTAATTTTGGTGGGTAATATATATTTTTAGTAGTAAACCAAGTTGATAATTTCTTTTCTGATTTTTGTTTTGCCACAATTTGATTGGCTAATTCTTGAATAGAAATATTACTAAAAGGGCTACCTTTTAAAATCAGTTTTGTGATTTCAGTATTTAAATTGTCAGTTATAAACTGTTGAACATCTGATTTAAGAATAGCTGTATTCAAAAGAAATTAAAGGCTTTTAGTTAACGATTTAACGATTTTATTTTCTGATAAAAATTCTTTTAAAATCACTTTGAGTGCTGTATATGTGGGTACAGCTGTTATCATGCCTATAATTCCAAAAAGTAAGCCTCCAATAATAATCACTAAAAAAATTTCTAAAGGATGAGATTTTGTGGTTTTTGAAAAAATTATAGGTTGACTTACAAAATTGTCTAAAATTTGGGCAAGTCCGTAACAAAACAAAATCCAAAGTGAAGTTGGTAAAATTTGTTCTTGAAAATCTAAACCAATATTGCTTGTCATTGATAAAATAAACATTAAAAAAGCTCCAATTAAAGGGCCTACATAAGGTATTAAGTTTAATAAGGCACACAAAAAAGCAATAACAATTGCGTTAGAAATACCAAAGGACAACAATATAATGGTATAGATAATGAATAAAATTAATATTTGAATAATCAAACCTAAAAAGTAACGAGAAAGTAAATCGTTAATAGTTTCTAAGGATTTTGAAAAACGATTTTCTGAGTTATTGGGTATAATTGTTAGAATTCCATTTTTTAGCAATTGGCTATCTTTCATAAAGAAAAATGAGATGAAAAGTATCGAAAATAACCCAATACTTAAAGAACCTAAAGCACCAATTATAGCGTTGAATAAATTTGGTATAGCTTTAAACTGAGCAGCAAAATCTATGCTTTCAATTTCCTTTAAAATATCTATTCCTTTAGATGAAAAATAAGTGGTAATTTCATTAAAAACTCCCTGTATGTTTTCTTGCAACTTATCAACCTCTAATAAAGATAAACTTTTGCCTTGCTCTAAAACTAAAGGAATAAATAAAATTACAATACCAGTTAATAACCCCAACATTATAAACATGGTTGTAATTACGGCTAAGGTATTTGGGAATTTTAATTTTCTTCTTAAAAAAAGAATAAAAGGCCTACCAATTAAAGATAAAACACTAGCTATAATTATATAAACGATTACAGACTGAATTTTTAGTAAAAAATAGCCAAGCAAGAATATCCCAAGAATAATTGCTAAGGCTCTTAATATTCCGTTTGCTATTGTTTTTGATGTCATAAAATGATGTTTAAATTTACTTAATAAAATTATCTAACCAAGTAAATGCAATTAAAAGAATTAAAACTCCAGAACCCAAAAGCATTAAATCATCAGTAAAAAAAATGCCTAAAAAAGCAATAAGTAACATCAAAGCTCCTATTGCAAAATGAAATATTTTTTTGTTTTTTCCATCAATTAAAAAACCTCTTGGCAAAGGAATTAGGCTACATAAAAATGAAAACCCGATTAATAAGAAATATTGATTTTCTAAAACTGCATAGGTAATTAACGCTAACACAGCACCCAAAGTAAGCGCTAAAAAAACTTGCCCACTTTTTTGTTGATCTTTATCCAATAAATATTTACCATAATTATCAAAAATTAAAATGGCATTCGATAAAGATTCCATCAACCAACCACCTAATGCAAATAATAAATAGGCAATTACAATCGGAATTACTAAAAACGTGTATTCTGTGTTTGATAACAATTTCACAGAAAATCGATATGCTAAATAAATACCAATAATAAAAATCCATTGTTGTTTAGAGCTTTTCTTGCTCATCCAAAATGAATATTTTAAATATAGATTGTAAACTATATTTTTTGCTTTTATAGCAGTACTCATTCCTTCTCTTGCATAATCAAAATTTGGGTCTAAAGCTAATGCTTCTTTAAAGTGATGTAAGGCCTCTTTGGTATTTCCATTTTCTAATTTAGACCAACCTACATTTGCATGAGAATATACATTTTCAGGGTCTTTTTCTAAAAGATTTTCTATGGTAGATGAAACCTCTTCTTTTCGTTCTAATTTGGTTAAAGCTTGTACTCGCGCATTTAAACACAATTTATTATTAGGATCTAGTGCCAAACCTTCATTGGCGAATTTTAAAGCAGATTCGTAGTTTTTCTCGTTTAAATTGATGTAAGATTTTTGTCCAAAAAAATCGGCTTTATAAGGATAAATGCTGATAGCTTTGTTTATTATTTCCAGTGCTTTTTTAAATTCACTTTTACTAAAATAAATTTGAGAAAGTAAAAAATAGGCATTTTCATCATCTGGATCTATTTTCAATAAAGCGTTTGCTATGTCTTCAGATTTTTCTAAATCGTCTAAATTTAAATAAGCGTGTGCCAAATGAAAAAGCGAG
Source organism: Polaribacter sp. (assembly GCF_965660385.1). Taxonomy (GTDB): domain Bacteria; phylum Bacteroidota; class Bacteroidia; order Flavobacteriales; family Flavobacteriaceae; genus Polaribacter. The sequence continues at coordinate 79,921 of NZ_CBFHZT010000009.1, read as the reverse complement.
TTGAAATCATTTGGAATATCGTGTAAAGCTTTTTGAAAATAAGCAATGGCATCTTGATATCTGCCCAAACTAAAAAGTTGCACACCTCTTAAATAATGCTGATTTTCCATTATTTTTTAATTTTTAAATAAGTCAAAACCTCATCATACAAACCAGAATCATTGGCATACAAAGCATAGTTTTTTGCAGAATTAAACCATTCTTTTGTGCTAGGTTTTACTTTTTTAATCGCTTTTAAAATATCTTTAGATTGTAATGGTTTCGGAATTCCTTCTTTAAAAGATTCTGTTAATTTTTGCTCAATAGCAACATCAATTACGGCATTAATATCTGCGCCAGAAAACTGGTTGCTTTTTTTTGCAATTTCTGAGGTATCAACGATTTCTGTTGGTTTACCATTTAGTTTGATGGAAAAAATTGCTTTTCTAGCTTCTAGATCTGGAGGTGAAACAAAAATAATGCGATCAAATCTTCCTGGTCTTCTAAAAGCAGGATCTAAATGCCAAGGTGTATTTGTAGCACCTAAAATTAAAACCCCATCATTATCATTATTTAAACCATCCAATTCGCTTAAAAATTGATTGATGATTGTTCTTCCAGAAGATTTATTTACATCACTTCTGTTGGCACCAAGTGCATCAATTTCATCAAAAAAGATAACACAAGGCGTGTTTCTTCTTGCAGTTTCAAAAATTTCATGTAGATTTTTTTCTGAATTTCCAATCCACATGTCTAAAATATCGTTGATGCTTACGTTGATGAAATTCGCATTAATTTCACCAGCTGTGGCTTTGGCAATATGTGTTTTTCCACAACCTGGAGGTCCGTATAATAAAATTCCTCCACCGATTTTTTTACCATAAGCTTTATACAATTCAGGATGTTGCAGGGGTTTAATTATTTTTAAAGAAATTTCTTCTTTTACTTGATCCATACCACCAATATCTTTAAATTTTATGGTTGGTTTTTTCAAGAATTGAAGCGCATCATCATCAACAAAATCATCATCTTCTATAGGTGTAACATTTACTTTTAACTTTTTATCAAAATCTTCATTTCTGTAATTTTTATTTTGATTTAAAATGATGATGTAAGTGTCTTTTGCTTTTGATATTTCATTTTGATGTAAATAGCAATAGCACAATAATTCTAGATATTTTTCATCTGATGAAGTTTCTGTAATTTCTTCTAAAACAATTTCTGCGGGTGCATATTTATTTTGTTTAAAATAGATTTTTGCCAACTCAAATTTTGCATCAATATTGTTTCTGTCTAAATCTAGTATTTCTGTTAGAAAGTTTTCAGCTTTCGTTATTTCATTATCTTGAATGTATAATTTTGCAATTTGTAATTTTAACGGAATATTATTTGGCGAAAACTGTAAAGCCTCTAATAAGCTATTTAATAAATCTTTATTCATAGTTAGTTATATCCTTTTACTTCTCCCATACTCAATTCTCCTCCATTAGCAAAAGTGTGGTTAGTAGGTAATAATGTGCCACTTTCCGTAGTTATCCAATCTTGCCAAGTGGCAGGTGTGCCATTCATTCTGCCATTTTTTAAATACATTTTGTAGCTTTTAGGAACGTAGTTTTCATCTAAAAGCCACACATAACTATCTCCAGGAGTTGTGCCTCCAGAAGTGTAGGTTACTCGCAAAGCAGTTTCGTTTTCTATATTTTCTATGGTTCTTACCACTCCATCATCATACAATTTGTGAGGTGCAACTAGCCAAAACGAATCATTATTAAAAATATCCCAAGCTCTTTTTACTACTTTTTCGTCTGTGTCTTCTTGCTTAGATCCTTCAAAATATACCGTACTTTTTTCAATATCTGCTGGATATAAATTTACCATAAATTTATCCCAAGAAACATCCACAATATGTTTTTCTTTATTCCATTTAAAGCTTCTTCTGCCTCCAAAACTCCACTCAATAAACTTTGTGTTCTTGTAATTTTTATGTTTAATTGCTTGTAAAATTTTATCAGCTAAATCGTTAGCTTTTGGGTTGTATGCTTTTACATTTCCCATAGAAATTTCCAATCCAAATAAAGAAAGTTTGTGTTTTTTAGGTAGTTGAATGCCTGCTTCTGTTTTTTTCCAATCAGACCAAGTTGCAGAAACTCCGCCAATAGGAATTATAGAAGTCCACATTTTAAAAGAAGTAGGGAAGTGGTTTTCATCTAAAATCCATAGATAAGAATCTCCAGGAGTAGACCCACCAGAAGTATAGGTAACCAAAAGTGCTTCTTTGCCTTCATAATTAACGATACTTCTTTCTGTTCCAGAATCAAATATTTTATAGGGAGCAACTAACCAAAATGAATCGTTATAAAAATAATTTGTTGCTTTTTGAATAAGTTGTTTATCATCAACTGAATTACCATTAACAAATGACTTAGATTTTTGTGGGTTTTTAGTGTATAAAATAACCTTATTTTCATCCCAAGAAACTTCAACTTTATTTTCTTGTTTATACCATTTGTAAGAATTTATGCCTCTAAAACTCCATTCTAGCACCTCTGTCTTTTCGTAAGCTTTATGATTAATAGCATCAAACATTTTATTAGCTAAAGCCTCTGCTTCTTTACCTTTTTTGCCTTTTGGTAAAGCTTCGTTATTTATAAAATAATAGACGATACCAAAACCAATTATTAAAATAATGATGATACCCAAAAACTTAAAAAATTTCTTCATAAAGTAGATTAATTAAAGAGCTAATTTATCAATTTTTAATCATTTCATATTTATTTTAAGAATAATAATGAAAAGTAAATTATTAGATCTTAAGCTTCTTTGTTTTTAAACGAATTGTTTTTAGTGAAAATAGAATGAAATTTCTTAGGAAGTTCTTTAGCAATAGAAATTTTTTCTTTGGTAAAAGGATGCTCAAACTCTAACTTTGCAGCATGTAGATACAATCCTTTTCCTTTTAAGATTAACTCAGTTTTTCCATAATTTTTATCACCTAAAATTTGATGACCAATACTAGCTAAGTGTTTTCTCAATTGGTGTTTTCTACCTGTTTTTGGCTTTAGTTCCACCAAGTTTAAATATTCAAAACGTTCTGACTTTAAGGATTGTAAAACCTTAAATTCAGTTGAAGCATTTTTATTGTCAATCTTAAAATTGATGATTCCTCCTGAACACATGTTGCCAATTGTAATTGCGTAATATGTTTTTTGGATTTCTTTTTCTTTAAATAATACACTTAATTTTTGAATAGCTGAACTCGTTTTTCCTATCAATAATAAACCACTTGTTGGGTAATCTAATCTGTGAACGGGTTGAGGAATGACAGCATCTTTTTGAGTACTTTTTTGTAAGTTTTGAGAAAGTGCATTTGTGATGGTTACAAATTTGTTTCCACTAACTAAAATACCTGAAGGCTTGTAAATAATCGCCAAAAATTCATCTTCAAATAAAATTTCTAAGTCTAATTTTAATCTTTTTAAAGAAGCAGGTTTTTCTGATTGATATAATTCAATTTTTTCACCACCAGAAATATATTTAGAAGTTGTTGCAAGTTTTCCATCAATAAAAATTAACTCCTTTTTTATGGTTTTTTTTAAGGCAGATTTTGTAGAAACTGTATTAAAAATTCCAACTCCATATTCTTGAAAACGAATGGTTTTTTCTTGTTTTAAGGCGATGTGTATTTCAACTATTTTCATTTTAAGCATAAAAAATAATTCCCACAAAAGTGGGAATTATAATTAGTCAATTAATTGTCTTTTTGATATCCTTTTGGTCTTTTAGAGCGAATAGGTGCTTTGGGTTCAGGCTTCATGATAAACTCATTTCCCTTTAATAACCTTAAGGCTTCAGCAACTGCTTTTTCTAATTGTGGATCTTTACCTTCTAAAACTTCTTTAGGTGTTTGATGCACTTCAATGTCTGGAGCAACACCTTCACCTTCTACAGCCCAATTACCATCTACATCATAAAAACCACCTCTAGGAGCTACCATTCTTCCTCCATCTATAAATCGTGGAGTATCCCAAGTACCTACTAAACCACCCCAGGTTCTTGTACCCACTAATGGTCCTAATTTTTTTTCTTTAAACATGTAGGGTAATAAATCTCCTCCTGAACCTGCTCTCTCATTTATGATCATCACTTTTGGTCCCCAAATTCCAGCCATTGGTGTAGTCCAAGGTCTTCTACTTTCTGTTTTGCTGTTAAAATATCCAACAACTTCTCTAGACATAATGTCTATCATATAATCAGCTGCAGAACCACCACCATTGTTTCTTTCGTCAATAATAACTCCTTTTTTATCTTGTTGTGAAAAATAATATCGATTGAAAGATGTAAAACCAGGTCCACTAGTATTTGGTACATATACATAAGCTAATTTTCCTTTAGAAAGTTTATCAACTTTTCTACGATTGCTTTCTACCCAATCAATATTTCTTAAACCTCTTTCACTAGATGTTGGTGTAATTAAAATAGTTTTAGCATTTTCTTGAGAAGGTTTATCGTTTACTTTGATGTAAATTTCTCTACCAGCAGTTTGTTCTAGCAATTGATATGGATTCATGTCTGCTGTTAAATCAACTCCATTTATAGCTAAAAGATAATCACCTTTATTTACATTAATTCCTGGTAATCCTAATGGAGCAAATATATTTGGATTCCAGCGTTCGCCTTTGTAAATTTTTGAAAAGCGATAATATCCTTTGTTTTTCTCTAAATCTGCACCTAATAAACCAACACCAACTCTATTAATATTAGGGAAATCTCCCCCAGAAACATAAGAGTGCCCAATTGCAACTTCACCACTCATGATGTCTACTACATAATTTAAATCGGTTCTGTGTCTAACATCTTCAATCCATGGAGAATACCATTCATAAATGTCATCCCAAGGAGCTCCATGTACATTATCTACGTAAAGAAAATCCCTCATAAAACGCCATCCTTCTTTAAAAATTTGATGCGCTTCTGCTTTAGGATCTACCTTAATTTTAAGGTTTGTTTTTAAAGTTTCTTTTCCTGCTTTAGGAGCAGTTGCTTTGTTTAAGCTCCAACTACCTCTTTTAGAAATTAAAATTGAATTACGATCATCAGAAGTATTCATGGAAGATACACCTGTAGCAAAAACGGTTGCTTTTTCTTTTGTAACATCATAACTATGCAAGGTTAAACCACCAGTGTTTGGTACAGACTCTGCAATAAATACTTTGTTTTTTGGACCTTTTAAAAGACCCACATAATTTCTAGCTGGTAGTTTTAAAACTACAGCTCTATCAAACAATCCATTTTCATCAATAATTGTTTTATTTACTTCTTCTTTTTTAGTGTCTTTTTTCTTTTTGTTTTCAGAATTTGATTTTTTTTCAGCAATTACTGCTTCGTCTGTTTTTGGTAGATTAGGTGCTTTATCGTTTGCATCTAAAACGATGGTATATAAAGCTCTTGTTACACTTGGGTCGTAAGAACTCATGTCTAACCAACCTGTTTGTAAACCATAATCTGTACTTGCTAATGTGTAAATATATTTACCTGAAGCATCCCAAACAGGAGTAATAGCATCTGCAATTTCATCAGTAATTTGAACGATTTTTTTTGTGCTTATTTGGTAAGCATAAATTGATTTATAACTATTGTTATTCTGTTTTGCATATACAATCCAATCACTATCAGGAGAAAATTTTGGATTCATTGTTCTATTTGGATGCGCAAAACCATCAGCATCTGCTTTGACAACTTTTTTAGTTTCTAAATTGATAATCCAAATTACAAAATTGGTGTCTGTGTAAGCAATATATTTTCCATCTGGAGACCAATCTGGTTGAAAGTAAAAAGTAGGATTGGGTAATTTTATATATTCTTGATTATCTCCATTTTGATCTGCTAAAACCAACTCATATTCTCCATTTTTATCAGAAAACCAAGCGACTTGATCACCTTTTGGAGACCAAATTGGTGAGCGATCTGCAACACCAGAAGAATTGGTTAAATTTCTCCAAGTTCCATTTTCTTTCGGAATTGTAAATATTTCTCCTCGATATTCAAAAATGGCTCTATTTCCTTTAGGAGAAACGTTTGGATTGGTTAAATTTCTTCCAGAAACATCCATCCATCTTGTTCTAGAATAGTTTAGATCTCCTTTTACATTGATGTTAATTTGTTTTGTTTCTTTTGTTTCTGGATTTAACATGTGTAAATATCCAGCTTGTTCGTAAACAATTCCATTGCTGTTGGCATCAATATTCTTTACATCAAACTTTTTATGAAACGTAACCTGAGTTTCTGTTTTTGTTTTGATGTTGTATGACCAAATATTTGCAGTATAATCTCTTTCTGAAATATAATAGACATCACCTTTATACCAAACAGGGTTTACATGTCTCTCTCCATCAAGTTGAGGTGTTTTAATTAATTCTTTGGTGTTTAAATTTACAATCCAAATTGGCATGGCTTGGCCACCTCTATAATTTCTCCATTCAGCATCCCAACTTGTAATTGGTGTGTATGCAATGTATTTGTTGTCTGCTGAAATTTCACCAAATGCTGCTCTTGGAATATCAAAAGCTTCTGGCATACCACCTTCTGTAGAAATGGTAAAAAACTTATTGGTTTGTGTAGGTCTGCTTTCTCTGTTAGATCTGAATAAAATTTTTCCATCAGGTGTCCAACCTTGAACTATATCACTAGATGAATGGTAGGTTAATCTTTTTGGTTCTCCACCATAAATTGAAACTAAATATACATCTATATTTCCATCATATTGAGCTGTAAATGCAATCCATTGTCCGTCTTTTGAAAAATGAGGCGTAGATTCATAACCTTCATCACTGGTTAATCTTATGGCATTACCTCCATTTATTGGAACTTTCCATAAATCTGCTGCATGGACAAAAACTATTTGATTGTTTGATAATGTAGGTTCTCTTAACAATCTTGTGCCTTGAGAAAAAGTAGCATAACTTATGATTAAAGAAAAAAGTAAGATAATTTTTTTCATAATACTGTAGTTTGATTTTTATTTTCTAAAGATAAAGAAAATCAAACGAACTGCAGAGATGAAAAAATGTAATTGAAATGTGATTTATTTTGCAAATAATTGTCCAATATCCTTAAAGGCTTTGAATTCTAGTGCGTTATTCTCTGGATCTGTAAAAAACATTGTAGCTTGTTCACCTACTTTTCCCTTAAAACGAATACAAGGTTCAATTTCAAATTTTGTGTTTGCTTCCTTTAATCTTTCTGCTAAAGCATGCCAATCTTCCCAAGTTAAAACAACTCCAAAATGTGGAACAGGAACATCATGCCCATCAACAGGATTTGAAATTCTTTCTGGTTTAAAATCATCCTTTTGATGAATAACGAGTTGATGTCCAAAGAAATTAAAATCTACCCAATGTTCTGAGCTTCGACCTTCTTCACATTGTAAAATGTCTCTGTAAAATGTTCTACAGGGTTCTAGGTTTTGAACGGGAATCGCAATATGAAATGGTTGTATCATTTTTAGTTGTTATTTGTGGGTGTTATTTTTTGACTGAAAAACTTTTTAAAAATACTAATAATTGGTGTATTTTTTGATCATTAATAATGTTAAATGTTTATTTTTAAGGTATGTGTTTTTGTTATTCTTTAAGTGCAATTTCATTACTTATTTATGTTGATAAAATATTTTAGGTGATAAATTGTTTTAAAAGGAAACGAAAATAAATAGTATTTTTACACATTTCAATCACCTATTAATTTTATTCTTTGAAAAAGTCTTTCATAAAAAAAAGTTTCAAAAAGCTCTTAAAGCAAAATGAAGAGCAAAGAGAAATATCTCAAGAAGAGGTGTATACTGTAGGTGTCATAGCGTCTGGAGAAATATATAAATGGATTAAAATAGAAAATGAGGTAGAAAAAATATTGGGTTTAGGGAATGTTAGAATTTATAATTACAGACCATACAGCAAAATGGATGTACCTTCTTATAAATTTTTTACCGAAAAAGATTTTAATTGGAAAGGTGAGGTTAAAAATAAATATTTTAAATCATTTATAGAAGAACCTCACGATTTGCTAATTGGTTATTTTAATAAAAATAACCTGTATCTAGAAAATGCTGTGTTAAGGTCTCAAGCAAAATTTAAAGTTGGTTTTGCAAATGTAAATCAATCTTTATATGATATTGAAATCGCAGAAGTTCCTACAAAAATAGACAGCTTTTTATCTGAATTAAAGAAGTACTTAATCATATTAAACAAACTAAAAAATTAAACTTTACATTAAAAGTTGTGTATTCTTTATGTGATTGTCTTTTTTTAGAAAAGATTCAATTTGAAAATTGTAATTTTACCCTCTTAAAAAATTAAATAATGCAAAAATTTGTTGGTACAGGTGTAGCTTTAGTTACTCCTTTTAATGAAGATTTATCTGTAGATGTTGATGCACTAGTAAAATTGGTAAATTTTAATATCGAAAACGGAACAAATTATTTAGTAATAAATGGTACAACAGCAGAAAGTGCTACCATAACTAAAGAAGAAAAACAATTGATTATTGATGTTATTATCAACACAAACAATAATCGTGTTCCTTTAGTCCTTGGTGTTGGAGGTAACAATACTTTAGAAGTTGTTAAAGAACTAAAAACAAGAGATTTTTCAGGGATTGATGGTGTTTTATCAGTAGCACCTTATTATAGTAAACCAACACAAGGAGGGTTTTATCAACATTTTAAAGCTATTGCAGAAGCAACAGATTTACCAATAATTTTGTATAATGTTCCTGGTAGAACAGCAAAAAATATGGAGCCAGCTACCACAATACGTTTGGCAAATGATTTTAGTAATATTGTAGGTGTTAAAGAAGCAGGTAACAATCAACAACAATACAATGCTTTGTTAAAAGATAAACCAGAAGATTTTTTAGTGATTTCTGGGGATGATGATTTAGCATTAGGTGTTGCTTTAGCAGGTGGGGCAGGTGTTATTTCTGTGATTGCACAAGCTTTTCCAGAAGCTTTTTCTAAAATGATTCAATTAGGTTTAGAAGGAAAAAATAAAGAAGCTTACAAAATTCATTTTAAAATGATGGATATTGTGGATTATATATTTGAAGAAAATAATCCAGCAGGCATTAAAACAGTTTTACAAGAATTAAGTATTTGTGCAAACCATGTGCGTTTACCATTAGTAAAAGCAAGTGCCACATTACAAAGCAAAATTGCGAAATTTGTAAAAGAATTTTAATTTTTGATAAAAAATATTTTAGAAATTCTTAACAATCTTTTAGTATCGCTTTATTAAAGTTTTATTCTTTTTTATGGATTATTGCAGTGTTATATAAAGTAAATTGAGTTTTTTTATTTTAGATTTTTCCATCAGAATAAAATGGTTCAAAACACAAAAACGAAAGATTTATTTAGAGAAAAATAAATACTTTTATTATCCATAATTAATTACTAATTTTGCCCGATGCAAAAAATTAAAAATTTAGCGTATTTAGTAGTGTTTAGCCTATGCTTATTCTCTTGTGGTGAGTATCAAAAAGTACTAAACAAAGGTAGTGTAGAAGAGCAATATAAAATGGCTACTAAACTCTACGAAACTAAAAAATTCTCTAAAGCTTTACGTTTATTTGAAAAAATAACTCCAGCTTACAGAGGTAAACCTCAAATGGAGCGTATTCAGTTTATGGTTGCCCAATCTAATTTTAATACTAAAAATTATATACAAGCAGCGTATTATTTTGAAAGATTTAAAAACAATTATCCAAAAAGTTCCAAAAATGAGGAGGCTGCATTTTTATCAGCTTACAGCTATAAATTAGCATCACCTGTATACAGTAAAGATCCTACAGATACCAACAAAGCATTAGAAGCATTTCAAAATTTTATTACAACATATCCTAACTCAGACAAGCTTGATGAAGCAAATCAGCATTACAAAGATTTAAGATACAAGTTGCAAAAAAAGTATTTTGAGATTGCAAAAGTATATTACACAACTGCAGATTACGATTTAAGAAATTATAAAGCAGCTATTCAAGCTTTCGATAATTTGTTATCAGATTATTTAGGTTCTGAATTTAAAGAAGAAGCATTATATTACCGATTAAAAGCAGCCCACGATTTTGTTTTAAAAAGTACGGATAGAAGAAAATTTAACAGAATTAAAGATGCGATTGATGCTTACGAAAAACTAAAAAGAAATTTTCCAGAATCTCAATTTATGGAAGAAGCTAATGAAATGTTAGCAACGCTTAAAAAAGAGGAAAAAAGAATTGATGGTCTTATTCAAAAGATGAAAGACTTAGAAAAAAAGAATACAGAGCAAAATTCAAAAGAGAAATAATAAAATTATGGACTATAAAGATACAGAAGCAGCTATAAGTACAATTACTTATAACAAAAACGAAATTGAAGCACCTACACAAAATATTTATGAGGCTATTTCAATTATTGCTAAAAGAGCAAATCAAGTTAATGCTGATTTAAAGAAAGAATTGGTAGATAAATTAGATGAATTTGCTACTTATAATGATAGTTTAGAAGAAGTTTTTGAAAATAAAGAACAAATAGAAGTTTCTAAATTTTACGAGCGTTTACCAAAACCAACTGCAATTGCCGTTGAAGAGTGGTTAAACGATAAAGTATATTTCAGAACTCCAGAAGCAGAATAATGTCTGTTCTAAGTGGTAAAAAAATCCTATTGGGCATTACTGCTGGAATTGCTGCATACAAAACGGCTTCTTTAGTTCGTTTATTTATAAAATTAGGCGCAGATGTTAAGGTAATTATGACACCTGCGTCTAAAGATTTTATAACACCTCTTACACTCTCTACACTTTCTAAAAACCCTGTTCATTCTACTTTTTACGAAAAAGAAGATGAAAACGAATTGTGGAACAATCATGTTGACTTCGGTTTATGGGCAGATTATTTTATAATTGCTCCTGCTACAGCTAATACTTTGTCTAAAATGGCAAATGGCACTTGCAATAATTTATTGTTGGCTACCTATTTATCTGCAAAATGTCCTGTTTATTTTGCTCCAGCAATGGATTTAGACATGTATAAACACGAATCAACCAAAAATAGTTTAGAAAAACTTCAAAGCTTTGGTAATATTATGATTCCTGCTACATCTGGTGAATTAGCAAGTGGTTTAGTGGGTGAAGGAAGAATGGCAGAGCCAGAAGATATCGTAAAATTTATAGAAAACGATATCTTATCTAAACTACCTTTAAAGGGAAAAAAAGTATTAATAACTGCTGGACCAACTTACGAGGCTATAGATCCTGTTCGCTTTATTGGGAATCATTCTTCAGGCAAAATGGGATTTGCTATTGCAAAAGCAGCTGCAGATTTAGGTGCAGAGGTTGTTTTAATTTCTGGACCAAGTCATCAACAAATACAACATTCATTAATAAATAGGGTAGATGTGGTTTCTGCAGATGATATGTATAAAGCTGCTCATCAGTATTTTAATCATGTTGATATTGCTATTCTTTCTGCAGCAGTTGCAGATTATAAACCAAAAAATATTGCTTCTCAGAAAATAAAAAAGAAAGATGCTACGTTAACATTAGAGTTGGCACCAACAAAAGATATTTTAGCTTCTTTAGGCGAAATAAAAACACATCAATATTTAGTTGGTTTTGCATTAGAAACGAATAATGAAATTGAAAATGCGAAAACTAAAATTAAGCGTAAAAATTTAGACGCGATTGTTTTAAATTCTTTGCAAGATAAAGGAGCAGGTTTTGCCACAAACACAAATAAAATTACTATTATTGATAAATATTTTAACGAAAAACCATTCGAATTAAAATCGAAAACAGAAGTTGCTAAAGATATTTTGAACGAAATTGTGTTGCGAGTTGGGAATTAGAATTTTTTGACTAAAGATGTTTAGTTTCACTGTTTTGTTTTTAATAATATAATTTTTAGCCTTGATTCCTGAATCTTTTTTAATCATGATTCAATAAAATCTAAAATAAAGATATGCGTAAATTAGTTGTTCTTTTTGTTTTATCATTGTTTGCAGGCAATATCAATTCGCAAGAACTAAATTGCTTGGTAAATATAAATTATGAGCAAGTTGCAGGTTCTAACAGACAAGTGTTTACAACATTACAAACTGCACTAACTGAATTTATCAATCAAACAAAATGGACAAACAGAGTTGTACAAACCGAAGAGAAAGTAGATTGTGCAATGAATATTATCATTACATCTAGAGATAATAATAATTTTACAGCAACCCTACAAGTACAATCTTCTAGACCTGTTTATGGTTCATCTTATGCTACACCACTTTTAAATTTAAGAGATAACGATTTTACATTTAGATACAATGAATTTGATCCGTTGTTTTACAATCGAAACTCTTTTGATAGTAATTTAATTTCTACCATAGTTTTTTATGCCTATGTAATTTTAGGTGTTGATGCTGATACTTTTCAGAAATATGGTGGCGACTATGAACTAAAAGAAGCGGAAAATGTAATGTTACAAGCCCAACAAAGTGGCATATCTTCTTGGCAAAATGTAGTGGGCAAACAAAATCGTTTTTTGTTGATTGATAATCTATTAGAGCCAAAATTAAAGTTGTATAGAGATGTAATGTATGATTATCATATAAAAGGGTTAGATAATTTTGCCAACAATAAAGAGTTTGCAAAACAAACCATTGAAGATAGTGTTTTAAAAATGCAAAACCTGTTTAATAAAACTGTGGGTAATTATTTAATTCGTTTGTTTTTTGATGCCAAAGCAGATGAAATCATTAATATTTATTCTGATGGACCAAGAACAAGAAATGCAGTACGTTTAACAACTGCTTTGCGTAAAATTTCTCCAAATAATAATTCGAAGTGGAGAAATATTGAATAGTATTTTCTTTTAACTTTCTAAATTTATTTCACTAATTTTAGCCTATAAAAATTAGAGAATTTGCTAACACAACTTTCTATACATAACTACGCTTTAATCAATCAATTAACTATTGATTTTTCAGAAGGGTTATCCATAATAACTGGTGAAACTTGCGCAGGAAAATCCATATTATTGGGTGCTCTAGGTTTAGTACTCGGTAACAGGGCAGATTTATCTTCTCTTAAAGATACAACCACTAAATGTATTGTAGAAGCAAAAGTGGCACTTGCTAATTACAACTTGCAAGATTTTTTTGAAGAAGTAGATTTAGATTATGAAGCAGAAACCATAATTAGACGAGAAATACTACCCTCAGGTAAATCTAGAGCGTTTGTAAATGATACACCTGTAAGGCTTTCTGTCTTAAATCAACTTAGAACTAAGTTGATTGATGTGCATTCTCAGCACGAAACCTTAGCATTATCAGACAATAGCTTTCAATTTTCTATTGTAGATGCCTTAGCGAAAAATAAAGATAAAATTGCATCTTACAAAAGAGGATTTTCTAAATTAAATCAACTTAAAAAAGAATTACAAGCATTGGAGTTTGCTCAAAAAGAAGCAAATCAGCAATACGAATACAATTTGCATTTGTTTAATGAATTGGAGCAAGCCAATATAAAAGTAGATGAACAAGAAGAGTTAGAGGAAAAGTTAGAGCAATTAAATAATATAGAAGATATAAAACTAAATTTATCTGAAGCCTTAGAAATTTCGATAAACGAAGAAATAGGAGTTCAAAATTTATTAAATACACTAGAAAATAGATTGTTAAAAATAGCTGCTTTTTCTAAACATTATCAAGAATTATCAGAAAGGGTAACCTCTGTAAAAATTGAAATTGATGATGTAGTTACAGAATTAGAAAATGCCAACGAAAATGTAGATTTTAATCCAGCAGAAATCGAAGAATTAAACGATCGTTTGCAATTGATTTACAACTTACAGAAAAAGCATACAGTAGCTACAAATCAAGAATTACTAGCGGTTTTAGAAGAACTCTCAGAAAAAGTAAGTCAAGTAGAAAATGCAGAAGAAACCATTACTAACAAAAAGAATGAGATTGCTGATGTTACGCAAAAATTAGACAATTTAGCAGGCTTAATTACCAAAAGTAGAACAGCAGTTGTACCAAAATTAACCAAGCAATTACAACATTTATTGGCAGAATTAGGTATGCAAAATGCACGTTTTGCTATCAATATAAAACCCACTTCCAATTATTTTGCTAACGGAAAAGATGCGTTAGAATTTCTGTTTTCAGCAAATAAGGGAGGTAATTTTGGCGAACTGAAAAAAGTAGCTTCAGGTGGAGAATTATCAAGAATTATGCTATCAGTAAAAACAGTATTATCAGAAAATACAAAGCTACCAACCATTATTTTTGATGAAATTGATACAGGGGTTTCTGGAGAAGTATCCAATAAAATAGCGGCCATTATGCAGCAAATGAGTGCTAATATGCAAGTTATAGCCATAACCCATTTGCCTCAAATAGCATCAAAAGGCAAACACCATTATAAAGTATTTAAAAAAGAAGTTAAAGGTTTAACTACCACCAATTTAAAACAACTTTCTAATGAAGAAAGAATTGTAGAAATAGCAGAAATGCTAAGTGGAAAAGACATTTCAGCATCTGCATTAACACATGCAAAAGAATTACTAAATTAACTTTTGCTATTTTTATTGTCAGTTAGAGCGCAGTCTAGCACTAAAAACCAATAACTAAAAACCAATAACCACAATGTACAACTTACTAAAAGGAAAAAAAGGAATTATTTTTGGCGCATTAAACGAGCATTCAATTGCTTGGAAAGTAGCAGAAAGAGCGCATGAAGAAGGTGCAGAATTTGTATTAACTAACGCACCAATAGCCTTAAGAATGGGAGAATTGAATGCCTTAGCAGAAAAAACTGGTTCACAAGTTATTGCTGCAGACGCTACTTCTATGGACGATTTGTCAGACTTGGTAGAAAAATCAATGGAGATTTTAGGAGGTAAAATCGATTTTGTTTTGCATTCCATTGGCATGTCTTTAAATGTTAGAAAAGGCAAACATTACACAGATCCTAAATACGATTTTACTACAAAAGGTTGGGATATTTCAGCAGTTTCATTCCATAAAGTAATGAACGTTTTGTACAATAAAAATGCCATGTCAGAGTGGGGTTCTATTGTTGCTTTAACTTATATGGCTGCACAACGTGTTTTTCCAGATTATAATGATATGGCAGATAACAAAGCTTATTTAGAAAGTATAGCACGTAGTTTCGGCTATTTTTTTGGTAGAGATCATAAAGTACGCGTTAATACCATTTCTCAATCGCCAACACCAACCACTGCAGGTAGTGGCGTAAAAGGATTTGATGGTTTTATAGAATATGCAGAAAAAATGAGTCCTTTAGGAAATGCAACAGCCTTAGAATGTGCAGATTATACAATTTCATTATTCTCAGATTTAACTAAAAAAGTTACTTTACAGAATTTGTTTCACGATGGTGGATTCTCTAATATGGGCGTTAGTGATCCTGTAATGGAAAAGTTCGAGTAGTTTTATTTGAAGCTATTTCCTGCTTTCGCTACTCAATTTTTTTGTCTTTCAGAACAAAAAAGATTTCAAACAAGTCGCTCAATCAGGGCTATACTAGTTTGCCAATTTTTAGAAAACTTAAAACAAATCGATTTTCAATAAAATAAAAAACAGAATCAATTTATGTTTATATTTTTTTGTTAAATCCTTTTTGTAAATTGCTATTTAATTCATAATTATGAATAACTCAGAAGTTTTAATCGATAAAGCAATTCACGGTTTATCAAAAAAAATACGACTTTTAGATTGTGAAGATCTTTTAATTTCAGATTATAACAAAAGGTATCTAAAAGAGTATAAAGACAATCTAGACTTCTTTATGCCCTTGTATAAAACACTTTTAAAAAAAGTGATACAGAATTTACAGAAGCCTATTTCTGAAAGTAGCTTTGTAGATTATGGAGGTGGTTGTGGAATTTTAACCTTTTTAGCAGTAGAGTTAGGCTTCAAAAGAGTAATTTATAATGATATTTATGAGGTTTCAACAGAAGATGTAAAAGTAATATCATCTGCAATTGGTCTAAAAGTAGATGATTTTATCACAGGAGATATCGAACAATTTATCAATACAATAAAAAGTAATAATATAAAAATTGATCATATTTGCTCTTTTGATGTTTTAGAACATATCTACAATTTAGAAGATTGGTTTAAAAAAATAAAGGAAATTCAACGACCTTTTTCATTATGTTTTATGACTAGTGCAAATTCAAGTAATCCATACATTAATTATAAATTAAAAAAAATACATCGTCAAGCAGAATTTATGGGTTCTAAGAGAAAAAAGGGTTGGAAAGAAAGAGATTCAAATTTGCCTTTTTTAAAAATTAGAGAAAAAATCATTTCCGAAAACTTTAAAAATATAAATACCGAAAAAATAAATTTGCTTGCTAAAAACACTAGAGGTTTATTTGGCGAGGACATTTTACAAGAAGTAGCATATCAATTAAAAACTTCAGATTTTAGGAGTATTGAGAAGCATCCAACCAATACTTGCGATCCATTAACTGGTAATTGGGCAGAACACATTATCGACTTAAAACCTCTAAAAAATAGCATTAAGGATATTAATACAACAGTGAAATTTACCAATAGTTTTTACAGTTACTCCAATAATAAAATTTTAAATTTCCCAAAAAAGATCATTAATTTTGGGATGCAAGTTTTGGGTAAAGAAAATTTATTCTTATCTCCTTCATACACTTTAGAAATTCAATTTAAAGATAAATAATTTGAACCTAAATTTTTCAATTATCATTCCAGTGTATAATCGTCCTAAAGAAATAGACGAATTACTAGCAAGTCTTACCAAACAAGATTTCAAGGATGATTTTGAAATTTTAATTATCGAAGACGGATCTGCCAATAAAAGTCAACATATTGTAAACAACTATCAATCTAAATTAAACGTAAAGTACTTTTTTAAAGAAAATAGTGGAGCAGGAGCAAGCCGAAATTTCGGAATGCAACAAGCAATTGGGAATTATTTTATCGTTTTAGATTCAGATGTCATTCTTCCAGAACAGTATTTATCCGAAGTAAAAAAGGAACTTCAAACAAATTATACAGATGCTTTTGGTGGTCCAGATGCAGCACACCAAAGCTTTACAGCTTTGCAAAAAGCCATGAATTATGCAATGACTAGTTTTTTGACTACAGGTGGAATTCGCGGAAAAAAAAATGGAGTAGGTAAATTTCAATTGCGAAGTTATAATTTAGGACTCTCAAAAAAAGCCTTTGAAATAACAAAAGGATTCTCTAATATGAAAACAGGAGAAGACATCGATCTCACTTTTCGATTGTGGCAAAAGGGTTTTACCACTCAATTGGTTACAACTGCCTTTGTGTATCACAAAAGAAAAAGTACATTAAAACAGTTTTTTAAGCAAACCTTTGCTTTTGGTACAGCAAGACCTATTTTGAATAAAAAGTATCCACAAAGTGCAAAAATTACATTTTGGTTTCCCAGTATTTTTATTTTAGGGCTATTCATTAGTATTTTATCACTTTTTTTAGGAATAATATTTTTCTTACAGTGCTATATATTTTATACTTTATTATTACTATTCGATGCTTTTTTAAGAACTCATAAATTAAATGTTGCTTTTTTAAGTATCATCACCTCTTTTACTCAGTTTTTTGGCTACGGATTAGGCTTTTTAAAAAGTCAATTTGGTAAAAAATAATTAATACTCGCTTAAGTAATTAAAATTAAGATATAAAGCGAATTTTTCTTTTTCAACCTCAAAAAGAATAATATATTTGATTTTTTTAAAAAAAGGTATATTAATTAAGGATTCTTGCATAATAACCCAATAAATTATTGATATAAAAAATTAATTCAATGGTTACTATGAAATTATTAAGCCTTTAAATATAAGAAATGATTATCTGATAATGTAAATTGACAATATTAAAAGGATAAAGTAAATTGTTTCTTTCGAAAGAATTGGTTAAAAGATTAGAATGAAAATAGAATACTTTGTGTTTTCCCCAACAAATAAAATAGTATGAAAAAATCTCAAGAATACGATCAATTTGAATTTTTAGAAGATATTGATAATATTGATTTAAGAGAACAAATTGAAAAGTATTTAAGCTACTGGGGTTGGTTTTTAATTGGCTTAT
This sequence comes from Polaribacter sp., assembly GCF_965660385.1. Classification (GTDB taxonomy): domain Bacteria; phylum Bacteroidota; class Bacteroidia; order Flavobacteriales; family Flavobacteriaceae; genus Polaribacter. The sequence continues at coordinate 61,808 of NZ_CBFHZT010000009.1, read as the reverse complement.
GTTTTGCTTTTGTTGCAGCTTTTTTGTATTTAAAACATACACCTAAGCAATACAGTGCCTCAGCGTATATAATGATAAAAGACAATTTGAAATCAGGTATTTCAGATGAGTTTAAGGCTGTTTCAGATTTAGGTATTGTAGGAAATAGCTCTACAAATAATCCAGAGAATGAAATTTTTATTATAAAATCTAGAAAGATTGTTGGTAAAATGGTAGATTCTCTAAACTTAAACATTAGTTATTTTAAGGATGCTGATATTAGTAAAGGAGAATCCTTTAAAAATAGTGGTATTAAATTAAGTTTTATAAATACATCACAAACTGCTATGCATCAATCAATTGATACGGCTTTTGTTGTTAATTTTTTGCCTAAAAATAAGTTGGTAATAAAAAGTATAGAAGGTGATACCCTACAATATTCTAGAAATAATGAAATTATTAAAAGTCAGGAGTTAGGAGATTTTAAAATTCAAAAAAATACAGAAAATTTAGATAGTCCTATTTTGATAGTTATTAAACCTCGAAAAAGTGTTATCAGTTCTTATGCCTCCAGGATTAAAATTACACCCATAAGTGACTTTTCAAGTATTTTGCATTTAGAAGTTGTAGACTATAATAAATTTAAGGCAGAACATATTTTAGATGAATTAATTCGACAGTACAATCTTGATGCTGTAATTGATAAAAATATTGTTTCGCAGAAAACGATAGCCTTCATTGAGTCAAGGTTAAAAAAATTAGGGAATAGGTTGGGAATCATTCAAGATAGTTTAAAAACTTACAAAATTGAATATGGTATTTCAGGAAACCCATTAGAAAATGAAATTGCCTTAGAAACCAACTCTGAAAATAATAAGAAAAAAAATCAATTAATTACAGAGCTTACCATTATTAACTGGGCTGAAGAAGAAGTTAAACAGCTATTAATAAAAAATGATATTCTACCAGCTAATCTTGGTTTTTCTGATGAAAGTATCTCTCAAGGTATAGACCAAATCAATACCTTACTTCTTGAAAGAAAAAAGTTATTAAGATTTTCAGGTAAAAAAAATCCTAGTATAATCACCTTAAATAATCAAATAAAAGATTTACAACAAAACTTATTATCTAATTTAAAAAACTTAAAAAAATCAATAGAGATTCGTTTAAACGAAACCAATGTTGAGTTGAAAAAACTTCAACAAACAGTTAATAGCATACCTAATATTGAAAGAGGAATAATAGATACCTACAGGCAAAAATTAATCTACTCAGAATTATATTCATATTTGTTAAAGAAAAAAGAAGAAACCTCTATTTCTTTGGCGATAACGGTTCCAAATGCAAAAGTGATAGACGTAGCTTTTAGTTCTGACAACCCTGTATCACCAGATAAAAAAATTGTTTACTTAATTGCTTTCGGTTTAGGAATATTTATTCCATTTGCTCTCATTTTTATTAAAATGAGTTTAGATACCAAGCTGCATAATAGAAAAGATATAGAAGATAATTTAGATATTCCTTATTTGGGTGATATTCCGCATACAGAATTTACTGAGAAGGTAATAGTAAAAAAAGAAACAAGAACAAGTTCTGCTGAAGCTTTTAGATTGCTAAGAACAAATTTAAATTTTGTTCTGGCTAAATCTAATAAAGATGTTAGGGCTAAAGTTATATTTATTACGTCTACAACTAGTGGAGAAGGGAAGTCTTTTGTGTCATTAAATTTGGCAGCAACTTTAGCTTTAACCAATAAAAAAGTCTTATTAGTTGGGTTAGATTTAAGAGCGCCAAAAATTACTGACTATTTAGAAATAGAAGATCGTAAAGGGGTAACTAATTACATTTTAGATGATAAACTTGGTTTAGATGATATTAAATTTAATATTCCAGAAATTCCTAATGTAGATTTTATATCTTCTGGTTTAATTCCACCAAATCCATCAGAGCTATTATTAAACCCTAGAGTTGAAGAACTTTTGAATACAGTAAAAAATGATTACGATTATGTTATTGCAGATACAGCCCCAGTAAGTTTAGTAACTGATACTTTGTTAATAGCTGAAATGGCAGATGTAGTTTTGTATGTTGCCAGAGCAAATTACATAGACAAGCGAATGTTAGTTGTGCCTAAAACATTGTATAAAGAAAAGAAATTACCTAATATGGCAATGGTACTAAATGATACAAATACAAAAGGAGGTTATGGTTATGGATATGGTTATGTTGAGCAAGATAAAAAACCGTTGTATAAAAGAATATTAGGCTTATAAACTACGCTGAAAATTCATTTTTTTTGAATTATATAACGTAAATATTTAAAAACCATAAAGCTTTCAAGGTATTGAAAACTTTATGGTTTTTTAAGTTTGAAAGAATTACCAAGTTTTAGGTGATTTTTTCCATGTATATTTATACTTGTAAAACTCCCATATTAAATGGTTTTTCAATAGGGCTGTGATTTGCTGCTTCAATTCCCATAGAAATCCAAGTTCTTGTATCAAGAGGATTTATAACAGCATCTGTCCAGATTCTTGCAGCTGCATAATAAGGTGATATTTGCTTATCGTATTTTGACTTTATTTTATCGAAAAGTTCAGCTTCTTTTTCTGGAGTGATTTCTTCTCCTTTCTTTTTTAAGGATGCAGTTTCTATCTGTAGCAATACTTTTGCAGCAGAATTACCACTCATTACAGCTAGCTCAGCACTTGGCCAAGCTAAAATTAATCTAGGATCATAAGCCTTACCACACATAGCATAATTACCTGCTCCATAAGAATTGCCAATTATAACAGTAAATTTTGGCACTACAGAATTACTTACTGCATTTACCATTTTAGCGCCATCTTTTATGATTCCTCCATGTTCAGATTTTGAGCCTACCATAAAACCAGTAACATCTTGTAAAAAAACTAAAGGTATTTTCTTTTGATTACAATTGGCAATAAAACGAGTCGCTTTATCAGCAGAATCATTATAAATTACGCCACCAAATTGCATTTCTGTAGGTTTCGTTTTAGAAGCTGTAGTTTTTACTAATTTTCTTTGATTGGCTACAATACCAACTGCCCAACCATCAATTCTAGCATAACCAGTAAGTATGGTTTGTCCATAACCTTCTTTGTATTGTTCAAATTCAGACTTGTCTACCAAGCGCTTTATAATTTCTAACATATCATATTGTGCATTTCGTTCTTTTGGTAAAATCCCGAAAATATCATCTTCGTTTTCTTTTGGCGAAAAAGATTCGGTTTTGCTAAAACCAGCTTTCTCATAATCGCCAATTTTATCGACTATAAATTTTATTTTATCTAAAGCATCCTTGTCGTTTTTTGCTTTGTAATCGGTTACTCCAGATATTTCACAATGTGTAGTTGCGCCTCCTAAGGTTTCATTGTCAATACTTTCACCTATTGCAGCTTTTACCAAATAACTACCCGCTAAAAAAATACTTGCTGTTTTATCAACAATTAGGGCTTCATCACTCATAATTGGTAAATAAGCACCACCAGCTACACAACTACCCATTATTGCAGATATTTGTGTGATGCCCATACTACTCATAACCGCATTATTTCTAAAAATACGACCAAAATGTTCTTTATCTGGAAAAATTTCATCTTGCATGGGTAGGTACACTCCAGCAGAATCTACCAAATAGATAATTGGGATTTTATTTTCTATGGATATTTCTTGAGCACGTAAATTCTTTTTACCGGTTATAGGAAACCAAGCACCAGCTTTTACAGTAGCATCATTTGCTACAACAATACATTGTTTGTTTTTGATATAGCCAATTTTTACAACGACACCTCCAGAAGGACAGCCTCCATGTTCATCATACATATCTTCGCCTGCAAAAGCACCAATTTCTATTGATTTTTTATCAGCATCAAGCAAATATTCTATACGTTCACGAGCAGTCATTTTGCCTTTTTCGTGATGTTTGTCTATCCTTTTTTGACCACCTCCTAATTTTACCTTAGCAAAACGTCTTTTTAAATCTGATACTAAAAGTTTATTGTAATCTTCGTTTTTGTTGAAGTTGATATCCATAGAAATATGATTTCTTAAGTTTAGGCTAAATTAAGAAATTATACTGTGAAACTTTTTATAAAATTTTAGTTCCTGTTATTACCTCAACAACGAGAAATTTCCTTTTTTATTGATGACAGGTTTGTTGGAATTTTCAGGTGGAATTAAAGTGATATTAAACCAGTAATCATCAGCAGGAAGTAAGTTTCCTTGATAAATTCCATTCCAACCTTGGCTATCAATAGGCACTTGCGCTACTAATTTTCCATATCTGTTAAAAATATTGATGCTTGAATTTGGATAAAACTCTTCATTAGCTCCTTTTACAATCCAAGTATCGTTTTTTCCATCTGCATTTGGCGTAAAGAATTTTGGAAACTGAATTACAGAAACCTCTAAAGTAGTATCAGGAGAACATCCATTTTTATCGTTTACAATAATGGTGTAAATTCCACCTTCTAAATTTTCAAAAAGAGGTTCATCTTGAAAACCAATACTTGGTATTCTTTGGTTTTCATCTTGATTAAAAATTGCAAATTGATAGTCTCCAGGGCCTAAATTATTATTGATGGTATCAATGGCAATAGAAATATTTGCTTCACTCCCAATATTGTTAGCTTCATCAATTATGGTGATAAAACTCCGTTCTAAAATGGCAATATTTGATGCATTGATAGCTATGGTTTCCGTTCTTTCACAAAGCGTTCCATTTGTTGCGGTTGCAGTAACTGTATATTTTCCAGCCACAGTTACATCAATATTATCAACAGAAGTGGTGTTGATAGGGTTTCCATTAGGCCCTCTCCATTGATACGAATAGATATCTCTTGCATTTTCTACAGCAATATTTAAAGGCAAATCATTTAAACATAAAATTTGAGGAGTTGTTACTTCAAAATCAGGTAATGGATTTACAATCAATTGAAAAGAAACATCATCATTAATACAAAGCGTTTGCTTGTTTTGAATGCGCACAAAAAAGGTTTCAGTTGGGCTTGTATTTTCGTAAGGAGAAGCTACAGGGTCATCACCAGAAGTAGCATCCGCTTGCGATTTATGAAAGGTAACATTAAAATCATTGATACTTTGAGTGGCTCCCAAAATTTCAGGGATTTTACTATCCAAATCTATAGTTTGAATGATTCCATTGGCATCATCTCCATCTAAAGCATCATCACAATACGCTAAGTTTGTAGGTGCCACAAAAGTAGGTTCTGGATTTACAATGACATCGAAATTAGAAATACTATTTACACAACCTGTAGCTGTGTTTTCGATTCTTATATAAATGGTTTCTCTGTTTGGAGTTTCGTTAGAATAGGGAGAAACCAAAGGGTTATTTCCATTTTGCGCATCAGCAAAAGAACGATGATAGCTAACATTATGTACACTTGGGTCTTGCGTACCAAGAATGTCATTAGTTTGGGAACTTAAATCAATAGCTTGTGAAAATCCGTTTCTTGCAGAACCATCAGAAGTATCATCACAAATTTCTAAATCCTGCACAAAATTGGCAAAAGGAACTGAATTTACAATAAGATGAAACGAAGTATGATCTGTAAAACAGCCAGTTGCATTGTTGGTAACACGAACAAAAATAGTCTGCAAATTAGGAGTAGTATTTGCATATGGAGAAGGCAAAGGAGCCATGCCAGTATTTGCATTGGCAGCAGAATCGTGATAAGTAACTGTAAAATCATTAGGATTTTGCCCATTTAAAATGGCTAAAGTTTGAGCTGCTAAGTCGAAGTTTTGTACAATTCCGTTTGTATTATCACCATCAAGTACATCATCACATTGTTCTAAATCAGGCACATTAGCAGCAGAAGGTACTGCATTTATCTGTAAGAAAAATTGCCCTAAACCTTGACAATCATTATTAATAGTACTTAAAATTTTATAATAAATAGGAAATTGAATTCCCTCAGGAACATTAGTTACATCATTTTTAGAAATGTCATTTCTAAAATTGGTAATATCAATAGCATTTAAAGAATTATTTCTATCACTTTCGTTTTCATAGAAGAAAACTTCGGTGTTTACAGGAGAGTTGATACTATTGAGAATTGCATCTTTATCCAAAGAAAAATTGGTGATATTATCCGTATCAGAATTAGCATCAGTATCATTACCATCAGCATCTAAAAAGTCATCACAAACTGGAGGTTGTAGGGTGTTGAAGGCGTTATCTGGAGTTTGACCAACATTAATTTTCAACTCAATAACATCTCTACTACAATTATTTTCGGTTGTAACAATAACATAAACTGACTGGGTAGTATTTACTTGAACAGGGAATGATGTTGGATTGCTAATTTGAACTGTAGTTGCAGCATCTTCAAAATAAGTAAAAATAACGTTTGGAGTTTCTGAAATGCTAAATTCGGCCAAAGTTAAGTTTACGGTTGGGTTGGTGTTTCCTTCGGCTATACATTGTTCTAATAAAGGATTAGCCTTTAAAACCGGTAACGAATCAACTGTTAATTCTAAAGTTGTATTGGCATCGTAACAATCTGTATTGTCCTTGTTTTCAATTCTTACAAAAACAGTTCTTGAATTGGTAACACTGAAGTTAGCATTTTTATCGATTAATGTTGTAGAATCATTTGTTTCTGCACCAAGTTGAGAGGTGTGATAAGTAATATCGTATTGTTGCTTATTGAGTGTGCCAAGAATTTCATCATCTTTTGTATTTAAAATAAAAGTATTTACAACGCCATCAGTATCACTTCCGCTTTCATTGTCATCACAAATTCGATAAGGTGTTGGCTCAACAGGACTAGGTAAATTATTAACTTCTAAGATAAAATCGGTAATTGCAAAACAAGCATTTGGTGCATTTTTATTTTGAACTCTAGCATAAATAGTTTGTGAACTAAACTCATTAGGGTTCGTGAAAAGATTGTCTAAAGCATTGTTGCCTGTATTAGCATCATTAATATTATTAAAATATAAAACTTCAAAAACATTAGTATCCAATCCATTTAAAACTTCAGCACTTTTTAAATCTTGTAAGTTAAATTGATGAAAACCATCTCTATCTGTATCACAGAAAAAAATATCAACAGGTTTTGTAGCGCTTGCAGGTTCGAAAACTTGAATACTAAATTTGGCGTTTAATTCAGTAGTTATTCCACATTCATTTGTTAATGTGATTTTTAATAAATATAAACCTGAATCATTTAAATCTAAATTGGATAGAGTTAAAGTTTCTGAAGATTGTAAGAAGACAGTGTTTATTCCATTGAGAAAACTCCATTCGTATTGAACATTGTTACCAGTGACTGGCTCAGGAATAATTATTTTAGAGTCTCCAATACAATACTTTAAATTTTTATCGTTGATTACCTCATTTGTATCAGAATCTCTAACTTCTATGGGTAAGAAAAAAGATTGGATAAATGGTGGTAAACCTTCAGTGCTTATACCTTGACCCAAATCTACCCCATTTTCATTAAAATTAACCTGATTAGCATCTCTTTCTGGAGCGTTTATCACACCCAAAAAATTGGTACGACTTCTAGCATAATAAATTTTTCCATTAGTTGCTAATTGTAAGGCACCTCTGTAACCTGAAATTGTTTCGTAAATTGTTTTACGACTATTTGAGATGTCATCTATACTATCTGTAATATTATCATTATTAGCATCTAAATTGAATTGAACTATACTTGCATCGCTTGGGGGATTTCTTTCTCCTTGAAAATTAAATTGACTAAAATCGCCATAACTAATATACAACTTTTTACTATCTCTTGAAAACTCAACTCCATAAGCAAGTGGGGAAAAATCAAAACCTCTTTCATTGGTTATAATTCCACTGCTATTGTCAAAATCATAAATATAACAACCTCCATTTTGAGTTGCGCTCACTAATTTTTTTCCATTGGGCGATAATTTTAAATACCCTCTAAGACCTGAAAAAAAGCTATGATTTGATATAACAGGATTATTATCAACACCATCTTTAGTTATTTTATAGGCATAAAAATTACTAAGGTCTGTTGTAATTACCCAGTAAGTATTACATTCTTTGCCAATTACAGAAGTAATTTTTTCTCTAGCGTTGCTAGAACCTTTTAAAAAGTTATTTTTTGTAGTAATAGCTCCTAAATTATTGTTTAGCTGCATGTCAACTTCAGAGTAGGCAACACCATTTCCTCCATTGTTGGTTTGATTTCCTACTGTAAAAATGTAATACTTTTTATCATCTAGAGGTTTTGGTATAATAATGGCTGATTGTGTGCTTGAAGAATTACCTAATAAATTTGTGCCATTTTGCATTACAGTATTATTTCTGTCAAATACTGTTGTTCCATCAGTATAAAATTGTAAAACACCATTTGCGTCAGATATTGAAGCAGAACCTTCATCTGTCTGTAATACTCCATTAATACTTTCGGGTGTGTTAGTTTCAAATTTTATTCCTGCATTTTCGCCAAAATACCAAAAGTTAGCTTCTTTTTGTGCAAATAGATGTAATGTACAAAACAGAACTAAAAAGGTGATATATTTATTCATTAAGCGCATTTAAATTCAAAAAGTCTCAAAGATATTTAAAAACTATCGTAACTCATTTTTTTTAACATAGATTAAATTAATAATATTAATGAAAAAATGAAAAACTTGTAACAATTCTGTAATTCAAGCTACATATAAATGAAGTTATGTTTTATATACTTAAAAAAAATAACGAAATTGCTTATTTAAAAATTGTTAAACTAAAAAACTAAACTATATGGCAGAAGAATTTGATTTATTAGAAACAAACTCTAATGAAAAAACTGAAAAAGTAGAAGTAAATTGGGGTAAAGCTGTAGATACCATGAAATCTAAATTAGCGCAAGAAGATGACCCTCAACAGCGTCAAAAAATATTGAATGCCACTTTAGATGATGTTGTACATATGGCAGAAAAAGATAGAACTACACTATTAGATGCCATAAAAGACCTAACCGATTATCAAGATGAAGTTGGAATTTTATTTGAAAAGTTTTCATCACTAAATGCTAAAGAACAAAAAGTTATTGATGACGCTCAAAAAGAGTTAGAACGTGCAAGAATTGAGTTAGAAGATGCGCAAAATAAACCAGATACTTGGTGGAATAACCTTTGGGGAAGAAAAAGTAAAATTAAAAAAGAAGAACAAGAATTTGCTGAAGCTGAAAAAATAAGGGCAAGTGCAGATAATAAGGCAAAAGCAATGTTTCAAGAGCGTATAGAAAGTGCAGATGTAGAAACTTTATTAAGCGAACTTTCTTATAAATCTCAAGCTGCTGTAACGCGTTTAAAGAATAGGGAGGTCGAAATTAAAGAAGTAGAAGAAAAATTAAAAACAGCCATTGTTGAGGCTTCTAAAAATCACACAAAAGCATTAGAAAAAAAGAAAGCAATTGAAGATCAATTAGAGGAGCAATATGCCTTATTAAAACAATCTCGTCAAGAGTTAGATGAAATTGCAGACAAACAATCTACAGCATATTCTGAGGCGATTGGAAAAATGACCTCAATTGAGCAAAAAGTAGAGGAATTAGAAGGTTTAAAAAATGCCTATACAACGTTAGCTGCCAGTAAAGATAGTTTTGTACACAAGCATAATTTAACGATTAAAGTGTTAACTTCTTTAAGATCAAATTTACAAACGCATAGAGCTAAACTAAAATCAGATACTGAAGAAAGGTTAAAGTATTATGATGGTTATGTTGTTGCATTAAAGGCAAGAACAGATCAAGAATTTGCTGCGATTTTAGAACATTTAGGTGTTAAAACAGATGAGCATATTGGTGCTACTTTAGCATCAATGCATTCTGCAAGTGCTAGAGCTCGTCAAGAAATGATGGATAATATTCCTGTTCATGAAAAAGTAATGAAAGGTGTGTACAGTACTTATGCAGAAGCGCTTCAGGAAATTAGAGGAAAAGACCAAGATATTCAGAAAAACTTTGCAGACAGATATGGAATTGATATGAAAGAAATCTTTGAAGATTATTATAAAGCTGATAAAGAAACACCAACTTTAGATGATGCTGAAAATACAGTAGCACCAAAGAAAAATGTTTCTAATGATGATATGTTATCTTAAAATAAGTATGCAGTCAGTATTTTACTGTAAACTTTAGACTGATGACTATCAACTGTTAACTAAACTATGATTCCAACTCCTTTAGACTCTGCCGTTTTAAATTCCAAAGAACAATACATTTTTTATCATAAAATGGTAGATTTTGTGTTGAAAGAATTAATTGTAAGCATGCAACAAGAACATTTATGCACTCAACAAGAGTTGATTTTCTTTAAACAATATTCAGATTTATTATTATATTCTATTGATGCAATGCGTATTAAGTATATGTATGATGAAGAAGATGACCTGAAAATTGATTTAACGGATTCTGGTTTTCCAAATTATTTAGAATTTCGTTTTTTATATAACGATTTAGAATTACGTGAAAATTATATTGACGATTTAGTAGATACAGATACTTTAAAATCACAGTTTTTAAATACACTTCTGCGTAAAAAACAACCCATAAAAAATAGAGAATTACAAAAGGCATCATCAATTATTTACTATACTTCTGTCGATAAAAATTTAATTTTTAATCGTTTTGTACAAGGAAAAATTTTAGAAGGTCCAGAAAATGCAAATTATGAATATATGACAAGTTGGAGTTTTTATGATGTAAGTCATAATAGGCCTTTTGTGTGTTTTATGTATTTCGATTATGATAAAAAAGATGCCATAAAAGATAAAGAAACCATTTATAAAGTACTAAAAGAAAGTGCTGATAGAGAAATGCCATTAGATACAATGGCGTATAATATTGATCGTAAGTTAGAGGAAATTCGTCCTAAACATATCAAAAGAATCGATTTAGGGCCATTACATAATGTTTTTGCTAAAGATGAAAACCAAATAACACATACTATTTTAAAAGCAATAGCTGAAAAAACGGTGTCTTTAGATTCGTATGCTTTATCGCTAAAAATTGATGAAGTTTTCTCAGGAAATACGTTTACAGAAGGTGGGTTCTTTACCAAACAAACCATGCAAAAATGGAGTGAAGTGGAAAATAAAAAATACCTTTTTGCGCCTCATAGAATTATACAATTATTGTACAATCAAGTACCTAGAGCATTAGATACACTTGAAAAAGAGCCAATTTTAATGAGCGAGATTAAGTAAACAGTATTTCAGTAGCCAGTATTCAGTCAGCTTGTTTGTGAAATAAAAGTAAAAAAAATAAAATATTAAGTTAACAAAGAGTAGTAAAATGAATAGATAACTTTAGACTTTAGACTAAAAAAAGATGAGTTTTAAATCATTATTAGTATATCAAAAAGGGTTTAGTTTAGCAATGGAAATTTTTCATTTAACAAAAATATTTCCTAAATCAGAACTATTTAGTTTAACCTCTCAAATTATTCGTTCTAGTAGGTCTGTTTGTTCTAATATTTCTGAAGGATATAGAAAAAGACAATATGAAAAACATTTTAAAAGTAAAATGTCTGATGCTGATAGCGAAAACTCTGAAACTCAATTATGGTTAGATTTTGCTTTAGCTTGTGAATATATAACAGAAGAAAAGAAATTAGATTTACAAGCCAAAAGTGAAGAAGTTGGAAAACTTCTAAATTATATGATAAATAACCCTGGTAAATTTAGGTGAGATATTAGTTAGTTGGCAGTAAAACAGTATTCAGTCAGCAGTCAATACTCAAAAGTAAACCAATAAAAAAAATATTTTTAATATTAAATATTAGAAGAAAAGAGATATACAAAAAAATTACAATAAGAAAAGTCAGATGATGACTGCTTACTGCAAACTGAAAAACTGCTAACTAAAATGGAACACACTTCAACTTTTCCAATAAAACTAAACGAATTAGATGTACTTCGTGATGAAGCAACAGATTATATTAAATCTGTTCAATGGGAGCAAGGTAATAAAGCAAAAAGCAGGGAAAAAGATGCAAAAGATGAATCAATTTTATTCTATTTGTCAAGAGCAAATAATGGAAGCAATATTGAAGTTACTTCAGTTTCCAAAACTATTCTAGCCTTAAAAAAGCGATTATTACCAAATTCCATTGCAATTCCTGTACATTTAAATCAAACCTTATTCGCGGTTCAAGAAGGCTTAACTTTGGGTATTTGGATTAAAGATGCTTATTATGATGCCTCAGGTTTATCATCTTTAAATGAGCGAAAATCAGCGTTAAATTCATCCCAAAAAAGAGAATTTGAGAGTAAATTACAAACTGCGACAGCTTTTCAATTATTTGCATTATCCTATAAAATTCTACACGATTTAAAACCGTTTGTTAGTAATGATTTGTCTGTGATGAAACAAAAATTTGCTGGCATTCCAGAAGTATCTTTTTTATCACCTTTAAAAGGAATTGCTTGTGCTTTGTTTTATTATGATAAATATTTAGATCACCCAGAAATCATTAAAACAGACAAAGATGTAGTAGATTTTACAGTAGTCTATTTTGAGGCTTTAATTGATGAAATTCAGTTACGCAAAAGCAGTTTAGAATACATAGAAACCATTACAGATAGAACTTATAAATTAGAAAATTCCGATTTTTCAATTTCAGGTTGGGAGAATGTTTTTCAAGGAAACGCAAAAAGTGTAGCCTTCAATAAAATTCAGTTCGAACAAATTGTTGGAAATAAAGATGCCAAACATTTTGCACGTAGATTAACAGAAAGAATGTTGAGTTACGATTTTGAGGCGCAGAAAAATCCGTTTCAAGAATTAGGTGGATTTATGCCTGTTTTTATGGGATATGGAATTCCAGGAACAGGAAAATCGATGTTAATTGCAGCCATTGCTACTCGTTTAAAAGAACATTGTGATCATTTAGACATTCCGTTTTTATTTCACCCAATGCCAGATACGTTGATTTCTACTTTTCAAGGAGGATCAGCAGAAAAAATGGTAGCATGGATGAAACCAATGCAAGACCCAACAAAAATTATTTTTGCGCCCATTGATGATGCAGAAAATAACTTACAAGAAAGAACTGCACAAGGGGTTTCTGCTGGAGTTAAAGAAGTGATTGGTGTTTTCTTACGTTATACAGAAGGTGCTTACGCAGTAAATTACGGAAATTCTTCAGTGGGTTTATTTACAAACTTGCCAGAAATGCTCGATAAAGCTGTAATTTCTAGAGTGCAAGGTAGATTTAAAATTGATGGAGCAAGAACCGCACATGACTTTTTAGATCAAGATTATATATGGTGGAAAAAGTTTGAAAAAACCATTCCAGATTTTGTGAATATGCAAAATCCGCAGAATTATCATTTCTTAAAAGATCAAGGTTTTGTAAAAAATATGGGAGACGTTTTAAATTCCGTAGAAAAACCATCAGAAGAAAGGGTGTTACAAGCGTATGACAAAGCCACTCAAAAACATAAAACCAACGAACATTTGTTTTTTGCTAGTTTATACAAAGAGATTCAAAAGATTTTTCCATTCTTTTCTTCCAGAGATGTTAGAAACATTCAATCTGCAATTTCATTGCGATTAACAGATTTTGATTTGGAAAAAGATTGGTTTGAAAATCCAGAAATCTACTTCAAAAAAGATTACAAAACAAAGTTGAATATGTTGCAAGAATTGATGAAAAGCAATATGAGAGGATTGGATTTTTCTGAAATTAGAAGACAAGAAGTAGTAAGGTATTTAGACAATGTTGCCACGATTGCAGATACCGATTTTAAACGAAAAGTGGATGCAAGAGTGAATCAATTAAATATTGATTTGGAAGCAAGAAAGAATTTTAATGATGCAAATTAAAAATAAAATACAAAATGTTAGCTCAAAAGTAATTTCCAACATTTGGGCAAAATTAGAACAAGTTAGTTTCGATTTTACTTTTAAAAATGGAAAAACCGCACGTTTAACGCACGAGGTTTTTGGCAAAAATGACGGAGTTGGAGTGCTATTATATAATCCATCAACTAAAAAAGTAGTGCTTTCAAAGCAATTTCGAACACCAATGTATGTTGCTGGTGTTGCTGATGGTTTTTGTGTTGAAGTGGTGGGTGGTGCAATTGATAAAAATGAAACAGCAGAAGAAACCGCAATTCGTGAAACGAAAGAAGAAGTTGGGTATCATATTAAAAACTTAAAAAAAGTTGCTAAAGTGTTTTTATCACCTGGTTTAATGTGGGAGCAAGTGCATATTTATGTCGCAGAATATTCTGAGAATGATAAAGAGGAAAAAGGTGAAGGATTAATTGAAGAAGGAGAAGAAATTGAAGTTTTAGAAACTAATTTTTCTGATGCTCTAAAAATGATTGAAAATGAAGAAATTGTAGATGCAAGAACAATTATGTTGCTACAGTACTTGCAGATAAATAAGTTAATAAATTAAGTAGACCTTACAGGTTTTTAAAACCTGTGAGGTCTTAGATTATTTTGAATTGAAATAAAAAGACTCAGAAAATTAAATACGGCAATAAATGTTTCATTAAGAATCATTCAAATAATTAAATCAAAAGCATAAAAGTCCTTTCTTTTGAAATGGATTTAGGATAGGCCTTATGAACAAACTAAAACAAGCAAATTTATACAGAAGCGAACTAATTCCCATCAGTGGAAAATTAGTTGAACGTTACAATAAATGTTTGGTGAAATTGGGTTTTACTAAAACCAAATTGACCTCATTTTCTATTGATGGAATTGGTTGGAGTCCAGAAATTGCTGAAGAAAAAAACGAAATATTCTATTTAAACAATGGTGAAGCAAATCCGCATGCAATTTTAATTACACCTTTGCAAAAAGGCTTACCAATTTACAATCCATTTCATTCTTTTGATACAGAATTAATGAAGTTGGTATTTAGAACGCATCAACAAAAAATTCAAGATATTACTAGAGATTCAGCCATTTGTATCGATTTTGATCAGAATATTGATGTGTTTTACGAACCGTTAGAAGTTTTAAAATATGAAGAGGTTACAATCAGGTTTCATTTGATAGATAATTTAAAAAAAGCAAAGGAAGAACAATTAAAACTGATAGAAATTTTTAAAAGAGGTAATAATTTTATCGATGAAAACATTCATCAACAATTATTAACATCAGCAAAAAAATATGGCGATTTAAGAAATAGAAACATCACTTTAGATTCTATTATTTATACCTCAGATTCTTTTTATACCAAAGCATTTGGAGGAATATATTTATTAAGAAATTTTATCACACCAATTTTAGTTTTCGAAAACTGGGAAGCGTATCAAGAAGCGATTGATGACACTGCTTATGATGTTTTAATGTTTCATATTTTACAACCTGAGTTGATAATGCAATTAAAAGATCATTTTATTATTGAGTGTGATTTGGCAAAAGAAGTTACTACAAAACGATATGAACGCATTAAAAAATTTATTTTCGGAGAAGCGCTTCAGGAAACACAACATCCTGTAAATGAAATTTTAGAAGATAAAATGCTTTTCAAAAGTTACTTGAACAAACTCGATATCAATAATCGTAAAAAAGTAATGAGTGTTGAACGTTATTTAGAGAAAAAAACAACAAATAGCGATACAAAAATCAAGGATTTTGTAGATCAAGAATTTTATTTTGCCTTGCACAAACCACATTCTTCTTTACGACCACATCATCAAGATTTAATCTGGAAATTACTCATAAATATTGCTCCAAAAGATGTGCTGTTTTGGTATTGGTATGATAAAGAAGATTTTTACGAAAATTTCAAAACTTGGCAAGATTCTAAAAAAGATTGGGTTGTTGAAACGATAAGAAATAATTTTTAAGAAAATCACTGAATTGTAATCAACATTCCTTATTTTTAAAACAAAAATTAGCAAATTGAAACTAGTAAAACAAAAAACACTCTATTTTTTTGAAGGCAAATCTGATAAGGTTTATGAAGTTGATATTTGTGAAAATCAAGATTTATTTGTCGTAAATTTTAGATATGGAAGAAGAGGTGCCAATTTAAGAGAAGGCACAAAAACAGTTTTTCCTGTTGGGTATGAAGAAGCTGTAAAAATCTTCGATAAATTAATTGAAAGCAAAGAAAAGAAGGGATATTCTGAAAATTTAGAACTAGAAAAAAAAGCTACACCAAAAGTTCATATAAATACAGTTCGAGAAAAAACAATCCTAAAATATTTAGAACAAGCTGTAAAAAACACTTATGCCAGGAACTGGAAAGTCTCAAGAATTATTTTAAGAGCAGGCAATTTAAAAATGATTCAGGCTTCAGCTTTAATTGCTGAATTTATTGACTCTAAAGACCAATTTGAGCAATATAATGCCATTACAGTTTTGGCTTCTTTTAATATTACAGAATACAAAAACAAGATTTTAGAAGTTTTTAAAACTGCTAAATTTAGTACAATTGGTGGTAGAGCAGCCTGTGCATTTCTCTTAAAATTCGGAAATGAAACTGATAAAAAAGAAATTAAAAAAGAGGTAGAAAACTACATTACTAAAGATACTTTTACATCGCTAGCCATTCAGTTTTTAAATGCTGATGCTACTAAAGCATCACTTTTATATTATGCGTATATTTTTGCTTTTGATGATGAACAGCTTCGTGGAAAAATTCTCGAAATAATTGAAAGAATTCCTTTTAAAGCGAATACTTTTAAATCGATTAGATATATTTTTAGAACAGCGCAAATCACCAATGATGTTGCGTTTTTTGCGATACTTTCCAAACGTTTGGCATTAAATAAACCAGGATTTACTTCGGATTACTTTTATGATGAAAAAGGAAATTGGGTTTCTGTGCTAAAAGAAATGGCAAAACCAAATCCTTCAGTTGCATTTTCTAGAAAAACGAAGTCGTATTTTAATCATTCTATTTACAAAAAAATGTATGATTTAAGTATAAATGATACAGAAACATATGTAAAATATGCAACTCAAATGCTACTTTCTTTAAATGATAAAGAAGATGATGTAAAAGAAGAAATTGTGTATAATTATAATTACAATTGGGAAACTCAAACCTATAATAATGAACAAAGATGTTTTCCTAAATATGCCAATTATACAGCTTTAATGTATGTTTTATATGGTGCATCTACAAGATTTACGCAACAAAAAGACAAGTGGTTTTATGTTATAGATGATAAAAAAGTTAGTAAAAGAGAAGAAGCTTTATCTACAATTTGGAATACTAGTTCTAAAGCAGTTTTACAAATTTTGGCCAATGCTAAAAGTGATGTTGCCATAGATTTTGCATTAAAAATTATCGATGAAAATCCGCAGTTTTTAGAAGATTTATCAACTGAAATAATCTCAAAATTAGCGAATCATTATCACCCAAAAGTAATCGCCTTAATTGTTGATATTCTAAAAACAAAATACGAAAACTCACAACCAGAACAAGATATCGTAATCGGACTTTTAAATTCTGGAAACGAAAAAGCCTTAGAATTAGGTTTTTATTGGTTAAAGAAATACGAAATAAATTTATTCAATAACCAAGAGTTTATTTCGAGTTTGTTGTTTACCAATCAAGTTGAGGTTATTGCTTTTTTAAGTGAATTGTATAAAGAAGAAATTATCTACAATCATAAAATTGATATTCATCAATTAGGGCCATTATTTCAAAAAAACACACATTTTACCAAAGAGTTTTTAATTGCAATCGCTAATTTAATTGGAAATACGAAGTTTGGTGAATTGCTAAAAGGAACATCAGCAAATAAAATCACAGAATTATCAAATTCAACTTTAGTAAGCAATAAATTGTTTGCGATCAATTTAGCAAAACACAATACAACTCCTGCTTACAAATTATTTAAAGACTCTTTTGAAGCGTATATTAATGCAGATGATGAGTTGTTGCGCAAAGCAGGAATTGAAATTTTATCGCATTTTCCAGATTCTTTTTTATTAGAAAATAAACAAGAAATTGTTGGTTTCTGTTTTTCAGAATACAAAGAAGTTCGCGAAGCCATTCAGCCAACCATAGAAAGGTTGGTAAAGTTAGATCGTAATTTCAAACAAAGTTTATTAGATAAGCTTTTGCAAGTACTTACAGAATCAGAAGTTTACGAAGGTTTGCACGAAAACAGTTATCAGCTGTTAACTACTTATTTTAAAGACGATTTGGCATTTTTATCCGAAGAACAAATATTTGCTTTTGTTCTTTCAGATTATGAGTTTGCGCAGAATTTAGGATTGCCTTTATTTGAGAAAAGAATTCAATTGGCTACCATGCCTATTGAAAAAGTAATCCAATTAGCAGATAGTGCCATTTTTGCGATTCGTAAAAAAGTACAAGATTATTTTGAGAAGAATACAACCAAAATTAATTATGAATTAGAAGTAGCTTTGTCTATTTTTAATGCAAATTGGCAAGATGTAATTGATTGGGCTTGTGTTTATTTTGATAAACACATACAGCCAGAAAAATGGACAGCAGATGTATTGTTATACATTTCGGATAACGTAAAAATAGAAGTTCAGCAATTTGCGATTAAAATGATGACAAAACATTTTTCTAATGAAAAAGGATTGCCTTTGTTAGAAAAACTACAAGAACATCCAAGCAAAGAAATGCAATTTTTTGTAACCAATTATTTGAATTCTTTTGCAAAAGATAATCAAAATGTAATTTTAAAATTAGAAAATTATTTTAGAACAAGTTTGTTTACTATCAATACGAATAGAGCCACAAAAACAAGAGTATACCAGTTTTTAGAGCAGGAATCTGTTAAAAATAAAGCTGTTGCAAAAATGACAATTGGTTTAATTCATTCAATTTTAGACACAAAAACCATAATTGATAGAAGTAAAAATATAGATATTTTACTAACCATTGCAACACAATTCCCGAATTTAGAAATTCCACTATTAATTAAAGATGTAGCTGATGAAGTTTAATTTTAAATATAGTGGAAATAGTAAAGTAGAAAACAGTTCGTCTGCAACTGGCGTTAATTTTGCACCAGATGTTTTACGAGAACCTACGTATTTTGTGGGGAATTTAGACAATAAAATTCCATTTCGTGAAGCCATTTCAGCACTGCATAATGTTGTTACTGCCGATTTTAATTTTCAGCCAAAAGACAATACAGCCTATTTAACTTGGCTAAAAAGTCAGGAAGATGTTTGGGTCGCAGAAGCTACAGGAGAATTATCAAAGTTAAAAGACGAAATTAATCGTTTACAAAGCAAGTTAAAAATTGTTCGTTCTAAAAGAGAAAAAATTACAGCTCCTTATTATAAAGCGCAAAGAGCCTATTTTCAATATTTATACAAAAGAGATTATGCAGCTTGGTTTGTGTTAGATCCAGTAATTACAGTGCATCCAGATCAAGTGTTTTTTGAATGTTTTAGTAAGGATGAATCCGTTTACGGCAAATTATCTTGTGGTTATGAGGTTTTTAATAATGTTGACGAATTTAAATGCGGCACCACAAATATTGATTATTCTAAGAAATTATATGACGAATTTCAAAAAATAAGAACCTATAAAAACACCGAATTTAAAATAAATCCTAAAGGATTTGATGTAAAGACAACAGGAGAAGAAACCTACAGAGAAGTAAAAATTGATTTACCTGATAGTTGGGTTCGTGGGTTTTTACAAGTTTCTACAGCAATGACAAGTGATAAAGTTTCCTTTGATTTGCATCCTATAGATATTGCGAATTTTATATCTGTTTTAAAACGAAATAAAGAAAAAACGGGTCCAAGAGCCATAAAATATATTTTAAAACCAGGCAAACCGATTATCGCCGTTTTTGAACCTTGGAATATAGAAATTGAATGTTTACAGTCTATTTATCAAGGAAATAAAGCACAAGAAATTAGAGTTTGGGGAAGAAGAAGAATCACGTTATTAGAACGTTTGTTGCCAATAACCACTAAATTCACAGTTCATTTATTAGGCTCTGGATTGCCATCATTTTACACAGCTCATTTAACTAATGAAATGTATTTTACTTTAGGTTTATCTGGTTGGACAGCCAATGATTGGGCACAATCAACGCAATTAGATTTGCTAATGCCAAGAACAAAAGTACCAGCAACAACAATGCAATCTGTGTATTTAGAGTTGCGAAAAGATTGGTTGAATACAGCATCAAAAATTGCTCAAAATTTAAAGATTGATGAGCAAACTGTGCAGCAATCTTTGGTAACTTTTACGCAAGCAGGGAAAGTAATTTACGATTTAAAGAATAATGTGTATCGAATTCGAGAATTAAAAAGAGAAGGAATTGATATAGAAGCGTTACGTTTTTCTAGCGAAACTGATAAAGAAGCTTATCAATTGATGGAAAATGGTGCAGTTTCCAATTTAAAATCGAATTCATTAAACCAAAAGGCTGAGTTGTCAGCTTTGGTAAAAAATAAATACAATTCAAGTGTTGTCATCAACAGCGATTTAAAAATTGTAGATGGAAAATGCACATGTAATGACTATTATAAAAATAAAATGACAAAAGGGCCTTGTGCGCATATTTTAGCAACAAGATTGGCTTTTGATAAAAATTAATTAATATATTTAAAACTTGGTAACAATAAGATAAAAACCTTGCATTTCGATTGGTGGATCGCCAATCTTGTAACTAGACAACGAACGCGTCACTGACTCGAACTTAACTTGTGAAATACGTACTGGTGTACTATTTCCGGTTAAACTTCTGCGAAGTGAAATAATACACCAGTACGTATTTCACTGGAGTTGTTCAATTCAGTCATTAGAGAGTACGAAGGGAAAAAAAATACATCTTATTGTTGCCTTTTTTGTTTTATGAGCAATTCAACAGAGAGAAGACAAGAAATTTACGATAAAATTAAAGGATCGTCTAAACAGGAATACATCCTCTCAGAAATGAGACGTTTGGGTTTTTGGACAGATGAAAACCTTGATTTTGAAGAAGTAAATACTTTTTTTAAAGAAGAACGTACACTTTCTAACGAGCTCAATACTCTTTTAAAAAAGGAAAAAAGCATTGAAGATATTGATGCTTTTATTGTCAATAAACACAAAGAACGCAAGCGCTTATCCAAAGAAAAACAAAAAGAAACCAAAGAAAAAAGAGCTTTACTTAAAAAAGAAAAAGCTGAAAAATGGCGCTTGCAAAAAGAACAAGAAATTGTTTATTTGGGTGAGGGTTTTTCGCATCAATTAAATGATAAAAAGACTGATAAAAACAGGCTTAAATCTTTAAATTTACCCATTTTAGAATCTGCCAAAGATGTCGCAGATGCAATGAAAATTACCTTAAGCGAACTTAGATTCTTAACTTTTTCAAGAAAAAATGCTAAAATAAATCATTTTAAACGTTTTAAAGTCGCTAAAAAAACGGGTGGTTTTCGATTGATTTCTGCGCCAATGCCAAGATTAAAAAAGGCACAACATTTTATTTTAGAAGCAATTTTAAATAAAGTTGAAACGCATCCAAAAGCCAATGGTTGTGTAATTGGAAAATCTATTTTAACGAATGCAGAACCTCATGTAAACAAAGCTGTGGTTATCAATCAAGATTTAAAAAACTTTTTTCCAACCATAACGTACAAAAGAATAAAAGGCGTATTTAAGTCCTTTGGATATTCAGAACAAGTGGCTGTTATTTTTGCGTTATTGTGTTCTGAACCTAAAATTTTAGACATATCATTATTAGGCGAAAATTATTTTGCACAAAGGGGCGAACGATTTTTACCTCAAGGATCTCCTTGTAGTCCTGCAATTACCAATATATTGTGTAAAAAAATGGATTTTCGTTTAGATGGATTAGCCAAAAAATACGGATTCAATTATTCTAGATATGTAGATGATCTTACGTTTTCTTCGCATAAAGAACAGGTTAAAAAAATTCCTGCAATTTTAAAATATTCTAAGAAAATTGTAGAAGATGAAAATTTTGTGTTGCATCCTGATAAACTTCGTATCATGAAACCTCATCAAAGACAAGAGGTTACAGGAGTAGTTGTAAATGAGAAACCGAATGTAAATAAGAAATCATTAAAACGTTTTAGAGCATTATTACATCATATTGAAAAAGACGGAATTCAAGGCAAATCTTGGAATGGAGGCTCAAATGTTTTGGCAGAAATAGATGGTTTTGCGAATTTTATTTATCAAATCGATAAAACCAAAGGAGCTTTTTATAAAGAACGCGTTGCTAAAATTTTAGGGACTTATAATTACAAAGAAACGCATAGAGAAAAGTATGTGAAAGAGAAAGATAAAGGTTTTGTAGGTTCAGTTTCTTCTCGAATCCGTGGCTTTTTTAAGAGTGTTAGTTCAATTTTTAAGAATTAACATACTCCTGCAGAGTTTCAAAATTTTGTAAGTTTATTTACGAAATAAATTAGTTTGATATGTTACGTAACAAATTCTAATAAAAATAGACTAATTTTATAGAGTACATCAATTTACCA
Organism: Polaribacter sp.; assembly: GCF_965660385.1. Lineage (GTDB taxonomy): Bacteria > Bacteroidota > Bacteroidia > Flavobacteriales > Flavobacteriaceae > Polaribacter. The sequence continues at coordinate 39,399 of NZ_CBFHZT010000009.1, read as the reverse complement.
ATTATGACACTAGAACTTATCATATTTATAGCCTCCATTTTATTAGGAGCAGTTATTTTCTGGAGAGAATCTCAAGGAAATAAAGTATACCGTTTTTTTAATAAATTGATGAATTCCAAAGAATTGCAAATGGAAGCAACAGATAAAAAAGGCTTTGTTTATCAACAATCTTTTTTATTACGTTTGGTATTTATTACAGCATTTTTTTTAATCGCAATTATAATTACTCGTTTTTTAATTCCTATAGATTTGGCAACCATTTCTTTATTTACTTCTATGATTTTTGGAACATTAATAGGTACTTATGTTGCAGGATTCATTTTTAAGTCATCCACAGTTATTGATCAAAAATCAGAATCTTTAGAAGACAAATTTCAAGATGTCATTGAAAAGGGAAAAGATTTTATTGAAGATTTACAAACTACAGATGTTAAAGAAATAGAAGAAATTGAGGAGAAAAAAGAAGCACCTAAACCAAATGAAAAAAGTGCAAGAGAGCGTTTAAAAGATAAAGGATTGTTGTAGGGAGTTGGAAGCTTGATGCTGGATGTAACATGTTAGTTTAGGATTCCAACAATAAATAGTTAAAATTTAAAATAAATTGTTTTGAGTTATAAACATCAAACATCAAACATCAAACATCAAACATCAAGCATCAAGCATCAAACCTCAAACCTCAAACCTCAAACATCTTAAACCAAACATTAAAAGAAAAATGATCAAAACATATTGGCAAAAAGGAGCAAAACAAAAAAGAAACATCATTCTTTTATCATTATTGATAATTGGGTTACTCTTCTTTTTAAGAGATGATTATCAACCAGCATTATTATTTTTCAGAAAATATATTTTCATTATTTTATTGTGCTTTATGGTCTTGTTTTTTGGCCTACGAAAATTCAGGAAATTAGCGAGTACAGGCAAACGCATTGGTGTATTAGGTCTTTTAGCGCTTTTTTTCGGATTGATATATTATATTGGATTCCATTCCAAAATGTACAATTATATGCAGACTTATAATGTGTTCAACGACTTAAATCGCATAGAAATTGTAGAGTTGCCTTTAACCCAAAACGAAAGAATTCAGCCTTTAAGAAATATCTTTTCTATGGCAAATGAATCTGTAGGCGAAACCAAAGATGTTTCCTTACCACACTTGGTAAGAGTAGATAATAACAATCAATGGACAATGGCTATTCAACCTACCGAAAAATATACTTGGCAAGGCATTAAAGACGATACTGAAGAAGTTTTTTCGGTTTCTAGTACCACACCTTTTCCAAGGTTTTCTAATGAAAATAGAATTCCGGTTAAATTCACAATCGGAGAATCTTTAAAATTTAGCAGAAACACTTACAATGCAGTTGTACAGCGTTTTAACCTTTGGCAGTTGTTCAACTACGAACCAAGCGATACCTATTATATGAAAAACGATAAAGGAGCTTGGGTACAAGTGGTGAGCTTGATAAAATGGAAAGGTTTCTTTTTTCCATATCCAACTTTTGGTGGTGTAATGGTTATTGATAATGGAGATCATAATTATTTTGAAAGAATAACCATTGGTATTGGAAAGTACATTGCGCCTTCAGCAATGCAAAACTATGCTTATTTAACCAAACAAAATACCTTATCAGAAAAAGTATCTAAATTACAGGCTGAAAGTTTAAAATTTTTAGGTGGATTTTCAGATCCTTTGCCTTGGAATATGAAAACTGCAGTTAAAATTCCACAATTACCAGACGATCAAAACCAACAACCTTATGTAACCGATTTCGATTTTTCTGATACCAAAACTGGTGCTTACAGTGGTTTATACCATTGGTTTGGTTTAGAACCTGTGGGTGCAGAAAGAACCAGTTTAACCTTCAGCGTTTTTATTCCTGCAGATGGTACAAATGCGTTGTATTTTTACGATCATGCTGCTAAAAAAGAAGGTTATGCAGGCGTTTCTGCAATGCCATTAAAGGTCATTGAATCTCGTAAAGAATACGATTGGTCTGTAAACAAACCTGTAGAATTTAGACCTTATATTAAGGAAATTGCAGGTCGTAAACGTATGTTTTTTCTCAGTACCATTTCTGCGATAAAAAAAGAAAATGCACAATTTGATGGTGCTGCAACTCCAGATTTGGCGCTAATTGATGCAGAATATAGAGATGTAATTTGGATTGATGCCAAACACCCCAGCAAATGGAATGAACAAGTATATTTGCAACTTAATGAAGCCTGGAGAACCAGTGAAAACCAAAATATTTATTTCGAAAAAGAGAAAACCATTTTAGAGCAAAACCGAGCAATTTTAGATTCCATTCAGCTCTTATCTAACCAACAAAAAAAGTTAGAAGAAATAAAACGACTGCAAAAACGAATAGATTCTATTAAAATGAACAAGTAGTGTTTATGCTGAACTAGTTTCAGCACCTGTATTGGTTTTTTGTAGCTATTTCCAGCTTTCCATTATATCTTTTTCTTTTAAGATTCCTGCAAAGGCCGGAATCTCAAAAAGAAAAAGGATGCCATTTCAATCTGGGCTAAACTTGTTTGTTGGCTTTTTTGATTTAAGGTAATGGTACAAAACTATAATTAGCTTAAAGATTTATAAAACAGGTAGTTTCTAATACATCTTTGTAATTTGTAGGTTATTAAACTAAAAAATTGCCAAACAGGACGTAGAATTTCACGAATCACTTTTTTCCAAACAATCATATTGTTTTGTTGTATCGTACTTCCTCCCATTTTCTTATCAACACTAACCACATATTTTTTGTTGGTAGAATATAAAGGTACGCTATGCTTATAAACATCCTGCTTCATTACATCAATAGGGGCATAGTAATCACTTAAATTATTAGATAACTTTTTTGTTGCATTTTTACCTATAATTTGCCCAATCATTAAAACAGGAGGCATTAAAAATTTTGTAAGAAGCTCATTTTTTTCTATTGGATAAAACCCTTTTTTCCCAGAAATGTCTAAAAAATCATTAGTAGTAATTTGTGATAAGAGTTGTTCTAAATCTTTAAAGAAATCTTCTTGAACAAGTGCATCATCTTCTAAAATTATGGAAAATTCTTCCGGTTGTTTTGATAAAAACTTCCACAACTTAAAATGTGTTAAACAAATACCAATTTCACCATCATTTGGATAAGGAAAATGGGCTAAGAGGTTGTGTTTTTTCTTTTCTTTTTTTAGAATGTCAGCATCTAACGCTTTTCCATAAATGGCAGCAATTCTTGTAATGGGAATATTCAGTTGTTTAAACTGATTTTCCATAAAGGCACGTCTCTCTGTGCTTTTGTCTAAGTTGATGTAATATACTTTATAAGACATCATAGTTGAATCCAGTTTTTACAAGCCACTTCATTTTCTTTTTGGTTAAACCATTTTTTGGGTGAAATAACCATTTTTTGTTCATTTGTATTTAACCAAGCTCCCCACCAAGAAAAACTACTGTTTGCAGTAATATTATTTTTGCATAAACTCATTAAATACAGATCTTCATGTGGTATGACTTTATGATTAATGTAGGTTGCGTTGTTAATTCTTAAATTATTTCTAGTCCAAGAAATGTCATCAGAAAACACAAAAAAATGAATGTTTTTATATTGATTATGTACATGCTTAATTGCGTTTTGATAATAAGATAAATCGCAAGTGCCATGAATACTATTTGCTTTTTTATCAGAAATATAATCGCCTCTTCTTATGTGAATGGCACAAGAATTTTGTTGATTTTTAATCTCTGTTTGATACCTTATAGTAGTTTCAGAAAATGAATTTTCTAAAGTAAACTGTTGCAATAAAGTAGGTCTAATATTTAAAAAATACTTTTCTGTTTGAAAATAGCCTTTTACATATTCGTTTCCATTCAATTGCATTAAATTTTCATCAAATAATAAACTCTTTTCTTTTAGATTTTTTTTCAAATATAGTTTTGATAATATCAAATTAAAATCGTTAGGAATTTCTAAATCAATTTTATATTTATCTAATTGATAACCACCATGTAATTTGTAAGTTTTAAATTTTGAAATATCAATCTGTACCTCAAAGCCTCTTGCTTGCAAAGCTTTTGCATACGCATATTGAAACATTTGATTTCCAAGGCCACCAACAATTCTAACAATAATCATTTAATTATCAATTTGATAAATGAAGTTGAGGCAAAAATACAAATGTTATCACACTTTTTCTTCTTTTAAAGTCTGTAAAACAATAAATTTGCGCTTTTACTGCAAATAAAATTATGAAGTACACAGAAGCAATTTCATCAGAAATTTTTCAAATTATCTCTAAAGCTGCCAAAGAAATACATCTCGATGCTTATGTAATTGGTGGTTTTGTGCGTGATTTTTTTCTAAAAAGAGGTACAGCCAAAGATATTGATGTTGTTGCTGTGGGTAGTGGAATTGATTTGGCATTACAGGTTTCAAAATTACTACCCAATAAACCAAAAGTACAAGTTTTTAAAACCTATGGTACAGCAATGTTGCGTTATAAAGAGGTAGAAATTGAGTTTGTTGGTGCAAGAAAAGAATCCTATTCTGAGGATACTAGAAATCCTGAGGTTACTCTTGGTACTTTACAAGACGATCAAAACAGAAGAGATTTTACCATAAATGCATTGGCTTTAAGTTTAAATGAACATAATTTTGGTGAATTGTTAGATCCTTTTAATGGCATACAAGATTTAACAGATAAATGTATCAGAACACCTTTAAATCCTGATATTACCTATTCTGATGATCCATTAAGAATGATGCGTGCTATACGTTTTGCAACACAACTTAATTTTGAAATTGAACCATCATCTTTAGCTGCCATAACAAAAAATGCACATCGACTTAAAATTATTACAAGAGAACGTATTGTTGATGAACTTAATAAAATATTGGCATCACCAAAACCTTCAATAGGGTTTTTGTTATTAGAGCAAACCAAGTTATTGTCTCAAATTTTACCAGAACTCATTGCTTTAAAAGGAGTAGAAGAGGTTGAGGGACAAAAACATAAAGATAACTTTTACCATACCTTAGAGGTTGTAGATAATATTGCACAACATACAAATGATGTTTGGTTAAGATGGGCTGCATTGTTACACGATATTGGTAAAGCACCAACAAAAAGATTTTCTAAAAAAGTAGGTTGGACGTTTCATAGCCACGAATTTGTGGGTGCAAAAATGGTTTATAAAATTTTTAAACGATTAAAAATGCCATTGAATGCCAAAATGAAATTTGTACAAAAAATGGTGTTATTAAGTTCAAGACCTATTGTTTTAGCATCCGATGTTAATGATTCTGCTGTAAGACGTTTAGTTTTCGATGCAGGTGATGAAATTAATGCTTTAATGACACTTTGTGAAGCAGATATTACCACAAAAAACCCTAGAAAGTTTAAACGCTATCATAATAACTTTGAATTGGTAAGAACCAAAATTAAAGAAGTAGAAGAACGTGACAGAGTAAGAAATTTTCAACCACCAATTACGGGTGAAGAAATTATGCAAGCCTTTAACTTAAAACCTTGCAGAGAAATTGGGGTTATTAAAGAAGCCATTAAAGAAGCTATTTTAGATGGTAAAATACCTAACGAACATCAAGCTTCATACGATTTTATGTTACAAAAAGGCTTAAGTCTAGGCTTAGTACAATCATAGGTTATCTGGTTTTAGTACTAGAAATTTCATTGTTGAAACAAATAGGTTTATTTTTCATTTCTTAAATTGATTGTACTGTTGTATCTTTAAAGCAATGCATCAATTAACCAAAAGAAATATGAAAATTAATAAAGTTTTAGTTGCCAATAGAGGAGAAATTGCCATAAGAATATTTAGAGCCTGTACAGAAATAAATGTAAAAACGGTAGGTATTTATACCTATGAAGATCGGTATTCTTTACATCGATATAAATCCGATGAATCTTACCAAATTGGCGAGGATAGTCAGCCACTAAAACCTTATTTAGATATTGATGCCATAATTAAGATTGCTAAAGAAAATGATGTAGATGCTATACATCCTGGTTATGGTTTTTTATCCGAAAATGCAAACTTTGCCCAAAAGTGTGAGGAAAATAACATCATTTTTGTTGGGCCTAAAGTATCTGTTTTAAAATCTTTGGGTGATAAAATTACCGCTAAAACAGTAGCCATAGAAAATAATATTCCAATTATTCAAAGTAATCAAAACGCTTTAGATAATTTAGAAATTGCGTTAACCGAAGCTCAAGAAATTGGTTATCCTGTAATGTTAAAAGCTGCTTCTGGTGGTGGTGGTCGTGGAATGCGTGTAATTCGTGAAGAAAGCGAATTGAAAAAAGCCTATGGAGAAAGTAAAAGAGAAGCCTTAAATGCTTTTGGAGATGACACGGTTTTTTTAGAAAAATTTGTGGAAAATCCTAAACATATTGAAATTCAGATTGTTGCAGATAATTATGGCAATACTGTACATTTATTTGAAAGAGATTGTTCTGTACAAAGACGTTATCAAAAAGTAATTGAGTTTGCGCCTTCTTATGGTTTATCGCAAGAAACAAAAGATGCGTTGTATATTTATGCCATCAAAATTTGTAAAGCGGTTCAATATAACAATATTGGTACAGTAGAGTTTTTGGTAGATAGTGATGGATCTATTTACTTTATAGAAGTTAATCCAAGAATACAAGTAGAACATACAGTTACAGAAGTAATTACCAATATCGATTTGGTAAAAACACAATTATTTATTGCTGGAGGTTATAAATTATCAGATCAACAAATAAAAATTAGCAGTCAAGAAGCGATATCAATTAATGGGTATGCATTACAATGTAGAATAACTACAGAAGATCCTCAAAATGATTTTAAACCAGATTTTGGTTCCATAACAACGTACAGAAGTGCTTCTGGTTTCGGAATTCGTTTAGATGCAGGAAGTATTTATCAAGGGGTTAAAATTTCACCTTTTTTCGATTCAATGTTGGTTAAAGTTACTGCACATGGCAGAACTTTAGATGGTGCTTCTAGAAAAATTAGAAGAGCATTAAGCGAATTTAGAATTCGAGGTGTAAAAACAAATATGCCTTTTTTAGACAATATTTTGCAACATGACTCTTTTAGAAAAGGAGAAATTACAGTAAATTTCATAAAATCAACACCAAGTTTGTTTGCTTTTAAAGCACCAAGAAATAGAGCTAATAAACTTATTACCTATTTGGGAGATATTACTGTGAATGGTAATAAAGACGTTAAAAAAATAGATGCATCTAAAACTTTTATAAAACCAAAAGTTCCTGCTTTTGATAGACATGCTGCTTATCCAAAAGGGACAAAAGATTTGTTAACAGAATTAGGCCCTGAAGGATTTTCTAAATGGTTAAAAAATGAAAAGAAAATTCATTTTACAGATACCACAATGCGTGATGCTCATCAAAGTTTATTAGCTACAAGAATGCGGACTTTTGATATGCTAAAAGTTGCAGAAGGATATGCAAAAAATCATCCTAATATTTTTAGTATGGAAGTTTGGGGAGGAGCCACTTTTGATGTTTGTTTGCGTTTTTTACAAGAAAACCCTTGGGAAAGGTTACGTTTACTAAGAGCCAAAATGCCAAATGTATTACTACAGATGTTAATTAGAGGCTCAAATGGAGTAGGTTATACAGCTTATCCTGATAACTTAATTGGTAAGTTTGTTGAGCAATCTTGGGAAAATGGAGTCGATTTATTTAGAATTTTCGATTCTCTTAATTGGATGAAATCCATAGCGCCTTGCATAGAACATGTACGTACAAAAACCAAAGGTTTGGCAGAAGGTGCAATTTGTTATACAGGTGATATTTTAGACGTAAATAACACAAAATATAATTTAAAATATTACCTGGAATTAGCCAAAGAAATAGAAAATGCGGGTGCGCATATTTTAGCTATTAAAGATATGGCTGGTTTATTAAAACCTTATGCAGCATCAGAATTGGTTACTGCATTAAAATCAGAATTGAGTATTCCAATTCATTTGCATACGCACGATACATCATCTATACAATCTGCCACGTATTTAAAAGCCATTGAAGCAGGTGTGGATGTAGTTGATGTTGCTTTAAGTGGTTTATCTGGCTTAACATCACAACCGAATTTTAATTCAGTTGTAGAGATGATGAAGTTTCACGAAAGAGAAAATCCAATAAATATAACTTCATTAAATGAATATTCTAATTATTGGGAAACTGTAAGAGAATATTATTATCCTTTTGAATCTGGTTTAAAAGCTGGTTCAGGAGAGGTGTTTCAACATGAAATTCCTGGAGGACAGTATTCAAATTTAAAACCACAAGCACAGGCACTTGGCTTGGAAAGTCGTTTTCACGAAATCACAAAAATGTATGGAGAGGTAAATACGTTGTTTGGTAATATTACCAAAGTTACACCAAGCTCTAAAGTAGTGGGAGATATGGCTCAGTATTTAGTGAGTAACAATTTAACCATAAATGATGTTTTAGAAAGAGGGGAGACCATCTCTTTTCCACAATCTGTAGTGAGTCTTTTTAAGGGAGATTTAGGGCAACCTGTAGGTGGTTTTCCAGAAAAATTACAGAAAATTATTTTAAAAGATCAAAAACCATACAATGAAAGACCCAATGCGCATTTGGCTCCAATAGATTTTGAAGTTGAATATGCAGAGTTCAAAAAAATATTTGAAAATGATTTAAGTAGAAAAATTGATTTTACCGATTTTTTATCTTACAAATTGTACCCTAAAGTTTTTACAGATGCTTACAATAAACATTTAAAATATGATAACCTAACTAATTTACCAACAAAAAATTTCTTTTATGGTATAGAAATTGGCGAAGAAATTACAGTAGATTTAGATCGTGGAAAAACCTTGTTAATTACATTAGATTCCATCAGTAAACCAAATAATAAAGGTTTAGTTACAATTTATTTTAAAGTAAATGGACAAGGAAGAACAGTGTTAATTAAGGATGAATCTATTAAAGTAAATACCATTCAGAATACAAAAATAGATAAAGATGATGCCTCTCAAATTGGCGCTCCTTTACAAGGGTTATTATCAACGATTTTGGTGAAAAATGGTGATAAAATCACTAAAAATCAACCTTTGTTTATTATTGAAGCTATGAAAATGGAAACCACAATAACTGCAAATAACGATGCAACCATTAAAAAAATTGTTTTAAAAGAAGGTACTATGGTAAATTCTGACGATTTAGTAATTGAGTTAGCTTAAAACTTTTAATTAAGTTATTTTTTGATGATGATAATTATTTTTAAACGTTTTTAGCTTGTTTAAAACTGTATTCATTTTAACTTAAACTTTGCATGGTTACCAATTTAAAATACTCGCCTTTTTGTAAAAGTAACGCTTCGTGTTTGCCTTGCTCAACAATTTTACCTTTTCGTAGCACTACAATTTTATCTGCTTTTTGTATGGTAGATAATCTATGTGCAATAACCATAGATGTTCTGTTTTGCATCATTTTTTCTAAAGCAATTTGTACCAATTGTTCAGACTCTGTATCTAGAGCAGAAGTAGCTTCGTCTAAAATCATAATTGGTGGGTTTTTTAAAACAGCTCTTGCAATCGATAAACGTTGTTTTTGTCCGCCAGAAAGTGTTCCTCCACTATCACCAATATTTGTTTGAAATTTATCAGGTAAATTCTGAATAAACTCATTAGCATTGGCAATTTCAGAGGCTTCTAAGATTGCTTTATCAGTAGCATTTTCTGTTCCTAATTTAATATTGTTTTCTACAGTATCGTTAAATAAAATTGAGTCTTGCGTTACAATACCCATTAAATCTCGTAAAGATTTTTTAGTAATATCTTTTATGTTGATGTCATCAATACAAATATCACCCTTATTTACATCGTAAAAACGAGTTATTAAATTCGCTAAGGTAGATTTTCCACTTCCTGATTGCCCTACCAAAGCAACCGTTTCTCCTTTGTTTATGGTTAAAGAAAAATCTTGTAAAACATACTCATCTTTATATTTAAAAGAAATGTTTTTAAATTCAATTTTATGATTAAATCCGTTTTTAACCAAAGCATCTGGTTTGTCTTTAATACTATTTTCTGTCTGTAAAACTTGCATAATTCTTTGTGCAGAAGCTTCACCTTTTTTAATATTATAAAAAGTAGTGGTAATTAATTTTATAGGATTTAAAACCGTGTAGAACAGTACAATATAACCCATAAATTTACCAGCTTCTAAACTACTTGTATTTTCCAACACCTCTGTACCTCCATACCAAAGAATGGTAATAATGGTGGCAGAGCCTAAAAATTCACTCATAGGTGAAGCTAAAGTTTGCCTATGAAAAACACTAGTCATTAATTTTCTAAATGTAGCAGTCGATTCGTTAAACTTACGTTCAATAATTTTTTCTGAGTTAAATCCTTTTATAACGCGTAAACCCGTTAACGTTTCTTCAATAAAAGACAAAAATGTACCGGTTTCTTTTTGAGCTTTTACAGATTGCGATTTTAATTTTTTACTGATGGATGAAATGATAAAACCAGAAACTGGCAATAAAATAAAAACAAATAGTGTTAATTTTAAACTGATAAAAAGCATTATTCCAATAGAAATAACCACGGTTAGTGGTTCTCTAACCAAGGTTTCAATTGATGTTAAAATCGAGTTTTCAACTTCTTGTACATCAGCAGTCATTCTTGCAATAATGTCTCCTTTTCTTTTTTCTGTAAAATAGGAGATGGGCAATTCTACAATTTTGCGGTATAAATTGTCTCTTAAGTCTTTAACAATACCAGTTCTTAAAAAAGTAATGACATAAGATGCTAAATATCGAAAGAGATTTTTGAAAAAGAATAAAGAAAGCGATAGTAAACATATAAATAATAACACTTTTACTTGCCCTTCTTCAGTAATTTTGTTGGAAATGTAATAATTGAAACTCCCTTCTAAATAAGAACCTAAATTGGCTATACCTTCGTAAACAGGTTTTTCTATAATTGCTTTTTTTACACCAAATAAAATATTGAGTACAGGTATAAAAGCTAAAACCGATAAAACATTAAAAATGGCGTAAAAAATATTAAAGAGAATATTTAAAAGTGTAAACTTTCTATATTCTCTTTCATATTTAAGAATGTCCTTAAAGTGACTCATTAATTTAACTTCATCTCTTTTATAATGCGTTGAATTTTTGCATCTAGTTCAGCTTCTACTTTTTCAGCATTTTCAGCTGCATCTAAAGGTGCATTAACACTAAAATAAAATTTTATTTTAGGTTCTGTTCCACTTGGTCTTGCTGCAATTCTGGTGCCTGAAGCAGTTTGATAAATCAACACATTAGATTTTGGCATATCAATTTCGGTAACATCACCAGTAATTAAATTCTTTTTGGTTGATGCTTGGTAGTCGCAAAGCGATTCTATTTTTTCTCCATCAACCTCAGTAATTGGGTTGTTACGCATATCACTTAACATTTGCTGAATTTCAGCAGCCCCATCCATTCCTTTTTTTGTGATAGAAATTAAGTGTTCTTTGTAAAAACTTTCTCTTACATAAATATCTAATAATTCTTTATAGAAAGAACTTCCGTTTTGTTTTGCTAAAGCTGCAACTTCACAAGCTAAAAGTGTGGCTGTAACTGCATCTTTATCTCTTACAAAATCGCCAACCATATAACCAAAACTTTCTTCACCACCACCAATAAAATTAAGTTCTGGAAAATCTTTTACCATTTTGGCAATCCATTTAAAACCAGTTAAACCAACTTTGGTACCAACACCAAAACTGGCAGCAACGTCATTTACCAACTCTGTAGATACAATTGTAGAACCTACAAATTGTTTTCCATTTAATTTTCCTTCCTCTTTCCATTTACGTAGTAAAAAGTCTGTCATAACAACCATAGTTTGGTTACCATTCATCAACTTCATACTACCATCCATATCTCTTACAGCAACACCTAATCTATCGCAATCTGGGTCTGTACCAATTACAATATCAGCGCCAATTTCATTAGCTAAATTTGTAGCCATTTCTAGAGCTTCAGGTTCTTCAGGGTTTGGTGATTTTACGGTTGGGAAATCGCCATCTGGTTTTCTTTGCTCTTCTACAATATGAACATCTGTATAACCAGCTTCAGACAATGCATCAGGCACAGACATTATTGAGGTACCATGCAAAGATGTAAAAACTATTTTTAAATTTTTTCTGTCAATATTAGGGGATAAAGAACCATTTTTTACAGAATTCTCAATAAAAACTTTATCTACATCAGCACCAATCATTTCAATCAATTCTTCATTAGCATCAAAATTGATTTCTGAAAACTCTAATGCGTTTACTTTATTGATAATTCCACTATCATTTGGGGGTACAATCTGACCACCATCTGCCCAATATACTTTGTAACCATTATATTCAGGCGGATTATGAGACGCTGTTAAAACAATACCTGCATCACAATCTAAATGACGCACAGCAAATGATAATTCTGGTGTAGGTCTTAAATCTTCAAATAGAAAAACTTTAATATTATTTGCTGATAAAACATCGGCTACAACTTTAGCAAACTTTTTACTATTGTGCCTACAATCGTAAGCAATTACAACACTTAATTGTTCTTTATCTACGTTTTCAATCAAATAATTTGATAATCCTTGTGTTGCTCGCCCTAACGTATATTTATTGATTCTGTTGGTTCCAGCACCCATAGTGCCTCGCATTCCACCAGTACCAAATTCCATATCTTTATAGAATCTGTCTGCTAAATCATCAGGATTATTAGTAATTAATTCTTGAATTTCAGTTTGAGTTTCGGCATCAAAAATTGGAGTTAACCATTGTTTTGCTTTTTCTAAAATATCATTCATAGTTTGATAAAGTTAAGTTTAATAAGTTAATTAAATACTTTTGAAATACAAATATACATTTACAAATTTAGTTTTTCTTTGATTGTATAGTGTTTTTCATCACTTTTTGTTTTAATAATGAGTTCTCCAAGAAATCCTGCTAAGAATAAAAGCGTACCAAGAATCATAGAGGTTAATGCAATATAAAACCAAGGATTGTCTGTAACTAATATAGTTTTTATGCCATTATAAAGTTTATAAAGCTTGTAGGCGCCAATGTAAAAGGCAGATGTAGTACCAAACAAAAACATAAATGTACCCCAAAGGCCAAAAAAATGCATAGGTCTTTTACCAAATTTTGATAAAAAAGAAATGGTAATTAAATCTAGAAAGCCGTTTATAAATCTTTCCATACCAAATTTTGTTTCGCCATATTTTCTTGCTTGATGTTGTACTACTTTTTCATCTATATTGTTAAAGCCAGCGTTTTTTGCTAAAACAGGAATATACCTGTGCATTTCTCCACTAACTTTTACAGTTTTGATAACTTCATTTCTATACGCTTTTAATCCGCAGTTAAAGTCATGTAATTGTAAACCAGAAGTTTTTCTAGCGGCTGCATTAAATAATTTAGAAGGTATATTTTTGGTGATGATATTATCGTAACGTTTCTTTTTCCAACCAGAAACTAAATCTAATTTTTTATCAATAATTAAATCGTATAATTCAGGAATTTCTTCTGGATTATCTTGTAAATCAGCATCCATTGTAATGACAACATTACCTTGAGCCATTTGAAAACCAGCATCTAAAGCTTGTGATTTACCGTAGTTTTTTTGAAAACGAATTCCTTTAACAGCAGTATTTTTTGAAGATAAATTCTTTATAACTTTCCATGAATGATCTGTACTACCATCATCGATAAAAATAATTTCATATAAATAACGATTGGATTGCATCACAGATACAATCCAATCGTGTAATTCTAGTAAAGATTCTTCTTCGTTAAGAAGTGGTATTACTACCGAAATTTGCATATTTAGGTTCAAATTTTGATATTCTAAAAATCAAAGTTACAATTTTATAAAATATAGAACGCTAAACTTTAGATTTTAGTAAGTATCTTCTTCAGATTTTTTCTTAACAGCAGCAATAATTGCAGAAGAAATAAAGCCTATAAATGTCATAAACAAAAGACCCATTCCATACCCAACAGCCGTTCCTTGAAACTTACCTTGCATTTCTAATTGCATTTCAATTTGTTCTTCTGTAAGACCAGCATCTACCAATGCTAATCTTGTTACTTCTTCAACCTGAGCATAAAAATCTGGTTCTATTACAGAGGTAAAAACCAATTGGTATAAAGTACTTATGATTGTACCAATTAGTACAATACCTACACCTATTTTAACACCTTGTCCCCAACTCATAAATCCTTCATTGGTATTTTTGAATTTGTTCATCCCAAGAATTGGGAATAAAATAATTCCTAATAGAATTACTCCGAAATTGATATAACCGGCTGTTGGCTCTAAGTGCATGCCTAAGGCATAAGGCACTAGACTTGCTACAACTAATAACAAACCAAAATATAATCCATTATTTAAAATGATACCTTTACTATCTGCTTGATTTTCCATTGTTTTTAAAATTTAGTTAGTGATACAAATATATGTTTTTCATTTTGGTATTATAATTTTTACAATCCAAAAACATATTATTAGTAATCAATACTTTAATAATGTTACATAAAAATTCTTATTTTTTTAATTGTTTAAATAAAAATAGATTGTAAATTTGCAGTGGCAAGTCCTACACAACTAGCTCCCTTTGAATCCCCCAGGGTGGGAACACAGCAAGGGTATTAGGTTGTAGCAGTGTGATGTAGATAGCTTGCCATTTTTTGTGCGCTAAATTTAGATATCTTCATAATCTTTTAGCATATTTGTATGATTCGAAACTTCATAAACTTTTATTTTAAATGTCTAAAACAGTTTTAGTTACTGGTGCATCATCAGGGATAGGAAAAGCAATTGCAACTTTTTTACAACAAAAAGGTTATCAGGTTTATGGAACTAGTAGAAATCCTAAAAACCCTAAAAATTATTCTTTTGAATTGATAGCTTTGGATGTTTTGAATGTTGATACTATTAAAAGTGCAGTAGAAAGCATCATACAAAAAGAGGGTAGATTGGATGTGTTAGTCAATAACGCAGGAATGGGAATTACTGGACCTTTAGAAGATACACCTACAGATGAAATGCGCGCAGTTTTTAACACCAATTTTTTTGGTGCTATTGATGTTATGAAAGCTGTTTTACCACAAATGCGCAAACAAAAATCTGGCATTATTATTAATGTAACTTCAATTGCAGGATATATGGGCTTGCCTTTTAGAGGAGTTTATTCAGCATCAAAAGGCGCTTTAGAGTTAATTACAGAAGCTCTAAGTATGGAGGTTAAAAATTTAGGGATTGATGTTACTAATATTGCTCCTGGAGATTTTGCTACAAATATTGCTGCTGGTAGATATCATACACCTGTTTTAGAAAATTCGGCCTACAGAGAAAAGTATCAAGAAAATTTAGATTTGATGGATGCTCATGTAGATCAAGGAATGCCACCTCTAGAAATGGCGAAAGCTGTTTATAAAATTATCAATACTAAGCAACCAAAACTACATTATAAAGTTGGCGATTTTATGCAAAAGTTTTCTATTATTCTAAAGCGAATTTTACCAGACAGAATATATGAAAAGTTATTAATGAATCATTATAAACTTTAATTTTCTATGTTGATGTGTTCCTCTGCATTAGGGTTTACATAGGTTTCCAAAACTGCTATTTTACAATCTAAAGCATTAAATTCAATTTTTATCCATCCATAGAAATTTTTATTATTCCTGATTAATCTTACTGCATAATAATCATCCTTATCATTAGATAACTCTTTTTTGTAGGTTAAATTATTTTGAAGAAAAAAGTTATAACTTTCATAAGGTGGACTAAATTCATAAAAAACATCTAAAGAATTTTTAACATCTTCTGAATTGAATTTGTTTGCGGCATAACTTCTCGTGTTTTCTGTAGAAAATGGAGGTTCAAACAAAACAGGAAAAGGAATGCCAACTCCTTTTGGTGAGAGAATTTCGTTAATACTTTCATCTGTAGAAACTAACTTAATGTTATAAGAAACAAAGTTTGGTCTATTTGCAAAGTCAACCACTTCTTCAGCTAAAATATTATAATCGGTAGTACCATCATTATCTAAATCGATGGCTATTGGAAGTTTGTCACCAAAACAATCTGAAAAATAGGTGAAATTAGTATCTTCAACAAGATAATCATCAGGGGTAAATTCTATCCAAAAATTTAGTGTCTTAATCAATTTATCATGATGATCTCTGTACACAATCCGTCCTGCAAGTTTTTTATCGATTTCCCATTCATTAAGATAAAATTCTAAAACTTTAACCTCGGTTAAGGCACTAATATCTCCTGTGCCTCCGTTATAAAATTCATATCCACGATCTATTTGCAAACAACTGTCAATTTTTATAAAAACAAAATTAAGCGTCTCAGATAAACCATCATCATCTAATGGTTTGGTAAAATGTATTGTAACAGTATCATCTGTATAATTCCCTTGCCATAAAACCGGTTTATTTTCATTCGCTATTACAATGTTATCCGCTTCAGAAATAGAAAGATTAGAAAAATTGCAAATAACTGTTCCTTCAATCCCTTCTGTTCCAACCTCTCCTTCACAAGATGAAAAGATTAAAGAAAATAAAAGTAAGCATATGTATTGGTAAATTTTCATTGAGATTAAAGGTTAAATTTAAAAATTATCAAATAATTTAAGACCAATTATGTGTCAAATAATTTTTCTTAATTTTTAGTGAACAAAACTATTCTATTATACATTAATTTTAAAACTTGACGTGTTTATTTTATTTAAAAATCATCTTTGTTTCTATCTTTGTAAATAAATTATAATATAATAAAAATGAAATTTTTTATAGATACTGCAAATTTAGCACAAATTAAAGAAGCACAAGCTTTAGGTATTTTAGATGGTGTAACTACAAACCCATCTTTAATGGCTAAAGAAGGTATTACTGGACAAGAAAATATTATTAATCATTACAAAACCATTTGTGATGTTGTGGATGGTGATGTTTCTGCAGAGGTTATTGCTACAGATTTTGATGGTATGGTTAAAGAAGGTGAAGCATTAGCCGCTTTAAACCCTCAGATTGTGGTAAAATTACCGATGATAAAAGACGGAATTAAGGCTTGTAAATATTTTTCATCTAAAGGTATAAAAACAAACGTTACTTTGGTGTTTTCTGTTGGTCAAGCATTATTGGCTGCAAAAGCTGGTGCTACTTATGTGTCTCCTTTTTTAGGACGTTTAGATGATATTTCTACAGACGGATTAAACCTAATTTCGGAAATTAGAACGGTTTATGACAACTATAATTTTCAAACTCAAATTTTAGCAGCTTCTATACGTCACACCATGCATATTGTAGATTGTGCAAAATTAGGATCTGATGTAATGACAGGCCCTTTAAGCGCAATCGAAGGTTTGTTAAAACATCCTTTAACAGATAGTGGTTTGGCTAAATTTTTGGCAGATTATCAAAAAGGAAATTAAAAAATGGGTTTTGGTTGTTGGTATATAGTTTTTAATAATCACTTGTTACTTAAAACCAACAACTAAATTATGAAATATAATTAGAAGCTATTTCCTGCTTTCCACTATATCTTTTTTCTAGATCCTGAATTAAATTCAAGAACCAGAAAAAAGGATGTCGTTGCAATCAGGGCTAAACTTGTTTGGAAGCAAATAGCCATAAAATAAATAATAAAAACTCTCAAATTTACCCAGTTTGGAGTTCCTTTCTTTTGGGAAGGTTAGGATGGGCTTTTTTAATGTATCCTAAAAAAGAACTCGCACAGTTAGTAATTTCAGCTTGTCATCAATTTGATGTTGATACTGTTGTTATTTCTCCTGGTTCAAGAAATGCACCTTTAACCATTGGCTTTTCTAATCATGCAGCAATAGAAACCTTAAGTATTGTAGACGAAAGATGTGCCGCTTTTTTTGCATTAGGCATTGCCCAACAAAAACAAAAACCAGTGGCTGTTTTATGCACTTCTGGTTCTGCTCTTTTAAACTATTATCCTGCAGTGGCAGAGGCATTTTATAGTAATATTCCTTTGGTTGTTATTTCTGCAGATAGACCAAAACATTTAATTGATATTGGTGATGGGCAAACTATTCGTCAAGAAAACGTATTTGAAAATCATATTTTATGCTCTGCAAACTTAATCGAAAATCCAAAATTTAATCCAAGAAACGCTCAGTTAATTGGCGAAGCCTTGCAAGTGGCAACTTCTCAGAAAGGGCCAGTTCATATTAATGTACCTTTTGATGAGCCTTTGTACGAAACTGTAGAGGAATTGAAAAGCTTTCATTTTCCTAGAATATCGTCAAGTTTTTTAGATAATGCTAATATAGATTATAACAAGTTTGCCAATATTTGGAATACGTTACCCAAAAAAATGATTTTGGTTGGTGTAAATTATCCTGATGCAGCATTACACCAATTAATGGATTTGTATGCTGATGACAATGCTGTATTAATTTTTACAGAAACAACCTCTAATTTGCATCATGAAAAAGCAATAGATTCTATAGATCAGCTGATTTTTTCTTTACAAGAAGAAGGTTTTCAAGATTTACAGCCAGATATTCTCATCACTTTTGGAGGAATGATTATTTCTAAAAGAGTTAAAAAATTTTTAAGAGAATATCCACCAAAACATCATTGGGATATTGATGAGCGAAAAGCAACCAATACCTATTTTTGTTTAACTGATTTTATTCAAACGAATCCTAATAATTTTTTTAGCAATTTTAATGCTAAAATTTTAAAATCAGAGAGCAATTATCAATCAAAATGGTTAACCATTAGAGATAAAAGAAGAATAAAACATGCTGAATATTTATCGAAAATAGAACATTCAGATTTTAAGGTTTTTGAGCAGATTTTGCAAAGCGTGCCAAATGACAGCCAATTGCAAATTAGTAATAGTGCTGTTATTAGATATGCACAATTGTTTACCATCAACAAAACTGTAGAGGTGTATTGTAATAGAGGTACTAGCGGAATTGATGGCACCACATCTACAGCAATTGGAGCGGCTTTTACTAATAACAAACAAACCATATGCATTACTGGAGATTTGAGTTTTTTTTATGATTCTAATGCCCTTTGGAACAAAAATATTCCTAATAGTTTTAGAATTATTTTAATCAATAATTCAGGTGGAGGAATTTTTAAAATTATTCCTGGTCCGTCAACAACAAATGCGTCTAAATATTTTGAAACGCCACATTGTTTAACAGCCGAACATTTGTGCAATATGTATGCTTTTGAGTATCAAAAAGCATATTCTATAGCAACTGTTGAAGAAGCTTTAAAAGGATTTTATACATCGTCAAAACAACCAAAAATCTTAGAAATTTTTACACCAAGTGCAGAAAACGACAAAATACTAAAAGATTATTTTAAATATATACAATAATGGATTTACAAGTAGGTGATAAAGTAGAATTAGTAATAGAAACAGAAACTGCATTAGGTTATGTTGTTTTGATAAATGAAGAATTTGAAGGGCTATTATACAGAAATGAGGTTTTTGAAGATGTTGAAATTGATATGGAAGTAGATGGTTTCATTAAAAATATTCGAGAAGATGGAAAAATTGATGTTTCATTACGACCACAAGGGTTTAGAAATGTTATTGAAACTGATGTAGACAAAGTACTACATAAATTAAAAAATAGTAGCGAAGGTTTTTTATTATTAACAGATAAGAGCTCTCCAGAATCGATTAAGTTTCATTTAAAAATGAGCAAAAAAGCCTTTAAAAAAGCTGTTGGGAATTTATACCGCCAAAAAATAATCGTACTGAAAGAAGACAGAATTGAGTTGGTTAAATAAATAATTGATTAATTAATTAATACTTGTAAATAATCGATGTTCGACTCTTTTTATGGTATAGGTAAGCTTCTCTAAGTCAAAAATTTATCATTTCGACCTTGAGTAGAAATCAAAATTACCAACTATTTTAGCACTATTGCCTAATAATTAATTGAACTATTTAACTTTATAAGGTTGTTATTCTAAATTAGCTAAATAGTTTTACCCGTGAATTTTAGCTAATTTTCCACGCTCTTTCATCATTTCAGCTTCAAAAGCTAACAATGCATTCCATTTTTCATCTACAATGGTTCTATCTTGATATTGCCTTGCAAATTGTAAAAAAGTAGTATAATGATTGGCTTCAGAAATCATTAAATTCTTATAGAATTTTTGCAATTCTTCATCTTCCATATTTTCAGAAAATACCTTAAAGCGTTCACAACTTCTTGCTTCAATTAAAGCAGCTACCAACAAACGTTGAATTAAAGCGTTAGTTCTGTCTTTTGTTTTCGGAAAGAATTTTTGTAATCGAACAGCATAATCATTTTTCTGTTCGCGTCCTAAAACCATTCCACGTTTTACCATTAATAAATGTACCATTTTAAAATGTTGCATTTCCTCAATAGCAATATTACTCATTTCTTTTACTAATTCAGTTTCTTCTGAATAATTTATGATAATAGATACTGCATTTGATGCCGCTTTTTGCTCTAAAAAAGCATGGTCTGTTAATATCTGTTGCAAGTTTACTTTGGCAATTTCTGCCCAAGACGTTTCTGTTTCGAACTGTAATCCTAACATTGTTTTTATTTGATAGTGCAAAAGTAAAGAATATAACGTCTTTTATAGCAAAAGACGAACTATCTTTGGCAAAAATTTAAGCAGATTGGCTTTTATTAAAGAGCTTAAGATATTACAATAGTTATGGCAAATACAATTAAAAATCAAGAAGAAATTTTAGCAAAGCTAAATATTTACGAGTTAAACGAAATGCAAAACGAAGCCATTTCTGTAGTAGATTCAAATAACAATACAGTGATACTTTCGCCAACAGGTACAGGTAAAACTTTGGCTTTTTTATTGCCAACTTTACAATTAATTGATGCTGAGAATCAGGAAATTCAAGTTTTAATTTTAGTCCCTTCAAGAGAATTAGCTATTCAAATAGAACAAGTTATTCGCGAAATGGGCACTGGTTTTAAAGTAAATGCAGTGTATGGAGGGCGCTCTATGGCAAAAGATAAAATAGAAATTAAACATACACCGAGTATTTTAATTGGAACTCCAGGTAGAATTTCTGACCATTTTGCTAACGATCGCTTTTCTAAAGAAAGCATCAAAACTTTAATTTTAGATGAGTTTGATAAATCTTTAGAAGTTGGCTTTGAATATGAAATGAGAGGCATTATTAATCAACTGCCAAACATCAACAAGCGTATCCTAACATCTGCAACTCAAGATGCTGAAATTCCTGACTTTGTTAAGTTAAACAATCCAAAGGTTATCAATTATTTAACAGGAAAAAAATCAAAGAAATTAGCTATTAAAATTGTTGCTTCCCCATCAAAAAATAAAAATCAAACTTTAGTAGATTTAGTAAAACATATTGGTAATCAACCTGGAATTATTTTTTGTAATCTAAAAAGTAGTATAGATAGCGTAAGCGAATTTTTAACAAAAAATAAACTAGCACACAGTTGTTTTTCTGGAGGCATGGAGCAAAGAGACAGAGAACGTTCTTTAATTAAGTTTAGAAATGGAACGAGCCAAATTTTAGTAGCTACAGATTTGGCTGCAAGAGGAATAGATATTCCAGAAATGAAATATATTATTCATTATGAATTGCCAGAAAGAATTGAGGAATTTACCCATAGAAATGGAAGAACAGCAAGGGTAAATGCCAAAGGAACTGCTTATGTTTTAAAATGGGATAAAGAACATTTACCAGATTTTATAAAAGGTGCAACCAATGCAAATATTAGTAATAAACAGCAAATTAAGCCTGTTTTTTGGGAAACTTTATTTATTTCTGGAGGTAGAAAAGATAAAATTTCTAAAGGGGATATTGCTGGTTTATTCTTTAAAAAAGGAAATTTAAACAAAGATCAATTAGGCGTAATCGAATTAAAACAAGATTGTGCTTTTGTTGCTGTACCAGTTTCTGAAGCCAAGAGATTGGTTGAGGATTTAAATAATGTAAGATTAAAAAATAAAAAGGTTCGAGTTATAAGTATTTAGTTTATTGAATAATTTTCTGCAAACCCATACCAAAATAGGCGAGTGCTTTTATTTCTTTTACACTTTTTAAACGTTCATTTCCAATAATTAGTAATCCGTTTTCTGAGGCTTCAATATGATATTGTCTATTACTTTCAAAAAAGAGAATTAATTCGTTTGTAAAAAAGGTCCTTATTTCTTCTTCATTTTTTCCTGATAAATAAAATCGTTTGCTAAAGTCTGCATGGTTGTCAATATCAATGTCTTTATATCCTACAAAATGTAGAAAATGTTCAAAAAAGCCTTCTTTATCTAAAGTAAAATCAGGAATATCCTTATCTGTATGAATGTGTAACATGGTAATTTTAATCAATTGCTTGGCAATTAACTCACCTTCAGAGAAATGCGCGTCAAAAAGTGTACAAGAATCGTTAGAAAGTACGTTGGAAATTTTTTCAATTCTTCTTGTTTTAAAATATCCAAAAGAGGGTAATTCTTTCATTTCAACATCAGAAAAAGCATCATATTTCCATTGAATTTCTTTACTAATATTTTCAATGGATTTTTGTCTTCTGGTTAAAAAATAGTTTGAAGATTGCATCTGTTTTGGAATAATTTTTCGCAAAGCAAAAGGATGATTATTTTCAGATTTAGCTTCATCTAAACCAATAACCTCAAAATGCCCACCTTTTCTTGTAAAACTCTCTGCATAATTGCTTAAATTTTCCATTACAGAAACGTCTACAAAATCGCAAAGTGTAAAATCTATAATGGCTTCCTCTGTTTCTGGAATTTGATTTATTTTATCTTTAAGTTTGGTATAGTTTAAAAAGCTCGAAAAATTTTTAACACTCACATAATATTTATCATCTTGTTTAAACATTAAAACATTGGGCTTTAAAGCATTTTTTAAAAATAATCGAACATTTTTTGTAATGATACTATGAATGATAAATGTGGCAAAAATACCTGATAAAATTCCAGTAATTAAATTTGTACTAATTGTAATGATAAGCGTAATTAAAAAAATTAACAATTGCTCTTTACCTACATCAAACACTTTTTTTATGTTTTGAGGAGAGGCCAGTTTATAGCCCGTAAACACTAATATCGCAGCCAAAGCAGGTAAAGGAATTTTACGCAATTCTGCAGCAAATAAAAGGATAAATAACACTAAAAAACATGCATGAAAAAAGTTCGATGATCGATTACTACCTTTATTGTTTACGTTTACAGAACTTCTGGCAATTACAGTTACTACATTTAAACCGCCTAAAAATCCGCTAATTACAGTAGCAATTCCCAAAGCTTTAATATCCTTATTTATGTTAGATCTTCTTTTTAAAGCATCTAATTTATCTACTGCTTTAATACTCAATAAACTTTCTATACTAGCAATTAAGGTGATGCTAATTACAGCACTTATAAAGTCGATTTTGTAAATTTTTCCAAAATCAGGAAAAGCAAAATTTGATAAAATATCGTCAGGTAAATTAATGAGTAAATTTTTCTCAATTGGATAATTTAACGCAGAAAATTTATCAAAATAAAAATACATTCCTACACTTAATAAAACAATCCACATGGGCGCAGGAATTAATTTTAAATATCGATTTCTAATTTTGGGGTAAAAAATCATAATCAATAAACTAAAAATACCAACTAAACCTGCGTAAAAAGTACTAGAATTATCAGCTTTCATAAAACTGATAATTCCTTCTGGTACTTGTATCAACAATTGAATTATACTACCTTTAGCTTCTGTATTCCCCAACATTACGTGAAATTGCTTGGCAAAAATACCAATACCAATAGCTGCTAACATACCTTGTATTGCAGAAGAAGGAAAGAAGTCTCCAAGGCTACCCATTCTTAAAAAACCAAGCATAATCATTAAAACACCAGAAATAACAATTGCAGCCAAGGTGTACAAAAAACCTTGTTGCATATCGCCATTTCCTAAGGTAGTTATTGCAGCTAAAATTACCACCACTAAACCATTTCCAGGTCCTGTAATTGTTACGTTAGAGCCTCCAATAAGTGAAACAACAATACCACCAACAATGGCTGCAATAACCCCAGAAATTGGTGGAGCACCAGATGCCAAAGCCAAACCTAAACCTAAAGGCAAGGCAATTAAAGAGACCACAAAACCAGAAAATAAATTTTGAGGAATTTCTGACAAGAAGGTTTTAAATGTACTTTGTTTTTTCATTTATTTTACAATTAAAACATCTGCTGGTAATTCTGATAAAATATATTCAATATCATCTGGAAAAATACGGTGTATAAATCTTAATTTTTTTGGGGCATTCATGATCAATAAATCTGCTCTTTTAATTTTTGCATAATGCCCAATAGAATACCCTCTTTTCCCGAAAATACTTTGAGTTTTTATGGTTAAATCAGTACTGTCTATTTCTTTTAAAATATTTTGTACACGCCTGTTTTCTCTGAGTTCTATCCGTTTTTTTGCAATGGTTGCTTTTCGTAACGATTTGTCATCATCTATATGAACTTGTAAATCTTGTGGTTTTATTTCTTCAACAATAGTTATTTTTTTACAGTTTAGATAATCAGAAACTACAAAAGCAGTTTTAATTGTTTCTTCGGTTCTTTCATCCTCTAAACCATTTACAACAATGTGTTTACAAGGCACCCTTATTATAGATGGTTTAATTAATAAAAGTATAGAGCATGGTACTTTTCTTGTTATTTTTTGAGCAACTGGCCCAACATAATATTTATATCGTTTTTCTTGTTGTAAGGCACCTAAAATTAATAAATCTATTTGCTTGTTTTTACAAATTTCTAGAATAACATCTACAGGTTTACCTCTTTGCCAAATGATTGTAAAATTGGTTTGTAAATCTTCGGCTTTATCTAAAATTACATTTAGCTTGTCTTCTTTTTCTTTTGATTGATCACCAACATGTACACCAATTAAGTCAGCATTAAACAAGTTTGCTAAACGAATGGCTTCAAAAAGGTTGGGTTTTAGGTTTGGAGAAAAAGCGATTCCAATTAAGATTTTATTAAAATTAGGCAAAAAAAAGATTTAGAGATTGAGTTATTTGCACAAGATACCAAACTTTATAGGAAAGAAAAAAAACTATAATTTTTATTTTAATGATGCCTAAACATTCTTAAATTTACTCATTCATCAGATTAATTAAACTATGTTAGAATTAGCAGGAATTATTATTTTAGGAATATTGGCACAATGGGTGGCTTGGAAATTTAAAATCCCTGCTATATTGCCTTTAATTTTAGTAGGTTTATTAGTTGGGCCAATTGCAGCAACCTATTTGAGTGAAGATGGTACAAAATGGATTGAACCCGTTTGGAATGGAGAAAAAGGCTTGTTTCCAGGTGAAAGTTTGTATTATTTTGTGTCTTTGGCCATAAGTATTATTCTGTTTGAAGGTGGTTTAACTTTAAAAAGGAGTGAAATTAAACACGTAGGGCCAGTAATAACCAAATTAATCACTTTAGGTTCTGCGATAACTTTTTTAGGTGCAGGTATAGTTGCGCATTACGTATTTAATTTAAGTTGGGATTTGTCTTTTCTTTTTTCTGGTTTAATTATTGTTACTGGGCCAACTGTAATTACTCCAATTTTAAGAAACATCCCTTTAAAAAGAGATATTTCTACCGTTTTAAAATGGGAAGGGATTTTAATAGACCCAATTGGAGCTTTAGTAGCTGTATTGGTTTTCGAATTTATTAGTGTTGGTGGTGGTGGTGGTTTTACCAAAACTGCATTGATTGAATTTGGTAAAATTCTACTTTTTGGTACAACTTTCGGTTTTACTTTTGCCCATGCACTTGCTTATGCAGTTAACAAAAAACTAATTCCACATTATTTATTAAATGTAGTGTCTTTATCTACGGTTTTGCTGGTTTTTGTAGAATCAGAAATGTTTGCTCATGAATCTGGACTTTTGGCAGTAGTAGTTATGGGTATGGTTTTAGGAAATGGAAAACTAAATAATATAAAAGAATTGCTATACTTCAAAGAATCTTTGAGTGTTTTACTCATCTCAATTTTATTTATTTTGCTTGCTGCAAATATTAATATGCAAGATTTAATGTTGCTCTATACATGGAAAACAGCATCTTTATTTGCTATTGTAGTCTTTGTAATAAGGCCTTTAGCCGTTTTTGCAAGCACCTTAAACTCAAAATTGAAGTTTAATGAAAAACTTTTTATAAGTTGGGTAGGACCAAGAGGTATTGTAGCAGCAGGTATTGCCTCTTTATTTGGTAGTAAACTGTTAAAACAAGGTGTTGAAGGTGCAGAATACATAACACCTTTAGTGTTTATGATTGTGTTAGGTACTGTTTTGTTAAATGCAACAACAGCAAGATTATTTTCTAAAATGGTGGGTGTTTTTTTAAAGAGTTCAAATGCAATTTTAATTGTTGGTGCTTCTAATCCATCAAGATTAATTGCTTCATATTTAAGAGATAAAGGGAAAAGAGTGGTTTTGATAGATTCTAATAAAAACTTTATTGATCAAGCGCAAGAAGATGATTTTGAGGCGATTGCAGTAAATATTTATGATGATGATTTGGGCAGCAATATAGAGTTGAGTGATGTGGGCTATTTAATTGCTATGACAGGAAACGATGCCGTAAATAAATATGCATTATCTACATTTTCTGATATTTTTGGAGAGCATGGTTCTTTTAGATTGGCTTCTTCTTTAGAGGTTGTTAATGCTAAAGAAAAAGAGCGTTTAGGTTTTTTTACGCCTAATGATGATTATATTAATTTAAGTGAGGCGTTTAGAGAAAACCCAACCATTAAGGAAGTTAAAATTAATAACGAAAAAGAGTATGATGCTATTTTAGCTTTATTAGCTAAAGAAGAAAAATCGATTCCTTTGTTTATTGAAAATGAAAAAGGTTTGTACTTAATTGCAGAGGTTGAAAAAGAAAAAATGGAAAAGAAAAACTTGGTATTATCTTACTTAGGTAAAGAAATTAGCAATTCTTACAAAGAAAAAATTGTTGCAGATGAGGTTTAATTTAAAACTCAAAAATCAAGAAAAATAATTGTTTTCTATCTGTTTAGCATTTTTGACTACTTCTTTTGGATAATTATAAATTTCTAAAATTTTAATTGCGTTTCGGGTTTTTAGCTTTCCTGACTTTAATTTGTGATCAAAAATAAGTTCGTTATTATTTATGTGTTCGCTAAAGTGGTATAATTCGTAATTTTCTTTTTGTAAAAGCGCTGTAAGTTCAATGTCGTGCGTGGAAACTAAAACTGTATGCTGTTTTTTGTTGAGGTAAGAAAGTATTGCTTTCCCACCAGAAATTCTTTCTATAGTATTAGTGCCTTTAAAAATTTCATCGAGCACAAATAAACAAGGTGTAGTTTGTTTTGAGGCTTCAATTAATTCTTTTACGGTCAATACTTCTTGTAAATAATAGCTTGTTTGATCTAATAAATTATCCGAAATTTGAATAGAAGAATAAAGTTTGTAAAAAGGAGCTGAATAATTTTTTGCAAAGCAAATATGTAGCGTTTGTGCCAAAATACTGTTTATGGCAACAGTTCTAATAAAGGTAGTTTTACCAGACATGTTAGAGCCAGTTAGTAATAAGCTTTTACTTTTTAAATTTAGAGTATTTTCAATGCAATCATCTATTAAAGGATGATGTATTTCTTCGGCCTTAAAACTAAAATCATTAGTAAAACTTGGTGTACAAATATTTAAATTTCCTGATTTTAGGGAAGCTGTAGAAATAGCAGTGTCAATTTCACCAATAAAAAGAAACAATTTTTCTATATTTCCTTTTTCTTTAGTAATGGAGTTTAAAAAGCTATTAAACATCAAATATTCTATATTAAATAATGCTTTAATAAGTTCAAAAACAAACCAGATTGCAAATAAAAATTCGTTGCTTATGTTTTTTTCAAAAGAAATAAATTCGGTTTTATATTTGATGGATTTAATGCGCCCAATGAATGATACATCTGTAAAATGTTGTTTGATTTTTTCATTTTTAATGAGTTTCTCACTAACTTTTAAAGCTTTAGACAATTGTGTAACACCATTTAAATAATAACTTACACTATGTTTGTTTTTATAGTGAAATACCATATTTGTGGCTCCAATAGGAATCAACAAAAGTCCAAAAGCAGGATGATAAAATGATAAACCTATCGATAAAATAGACAAAATCGTAAGCAGTTTAATTAACCACAAGTATGTGGGCTTTTCTAATTGTTTACCGTTTATCAATTCTTCCAAATAATAAGCATCATTATTATTTAATGTAGATAGTTGTATTTGGCAGTTGATGCTGAGTACTTTGTCTTTTTGAAATAGAGTAACAAGTTCATCAAATTTTAGTAAATTTTGTAAAGAATCAATAGTTCTTAATTTAAAGTACAAATATTGTTGCCCAATTTTAGAACAAGTTCTGTCTAATAATTGAAAGATTTCATCAATATCAAAATCGTTTTTGCTTTTTTCAGATATAATGTGAAACGCTTCTTCTTTATGAATATTATTGTTAAAATATTTACCAATTACAAAAAAATTGTAATATGCTTTTTTTTGGTATTTACCCCAATTTTCAAAAAGAGTTGCTTTAAATTTTTTACGCTTCTTTTTTTTGACTTCATTACTAATTAAGAACCAAATAACCGCAATAAAAGCAATTCCTAAAAAGTAATTCATAAGTTAGTTTTGTTTATTACTAAGCTAAAATAAGTAGTCTAAATTCTAAGTTTGTTACAAATCTAACTCAAAAGTTTGTCGTAATTTTTCTAATAAAGGATTTTTCTCTTTCAGTTTAAGAAATTTTTCTTGATTGGTGTACGCAAACTTCTTTTCTACCTTTTCGTTTAATTTTAGTATGATTTCTATACCGTAATTATTTAATTGTTCTCTCAAAAAACCTAATAATTTTGGTCTTCCTTTTTGAAACTGATCTAGCATTAATTTGTTAGGTACAGAAAAAGAAATTTTAAAATTTTCTTCTAATTTGGGTACATCTGTAGCAACGATTGAAGCCATGCTTCGTTGTCCTTTTTTTTGAAGTAAACTTGCATAAGATGCCCAAAGGGTTTGTAATTTTTCTTCGGTAAAACTGTCTTTTGGGTGATTATCATAATTTTCTTCAACCTGCGTTTTTTTAATTTCTTTTTTCTGATGGATGCTTTTTAAAGAAAGTGATGAGGTTCTTCTTTGGGCAGTTTTTAATATAGGAGTTTTTAGTTTCGGTTTAGGTGCTTCAACTTTTTTAGGTTGATTAGTAATAACCGTTTTTTGTACAGGTTTTACCACATTTTTTTTGACAGGAGAAAGCGCTTGGAAAAATGTAGCAGGAATTATGTAGTTAGCTGGTTTTTTTTTTTTCTCCATCAAAAGTGATAGAGGCAATCTGCATTAAAGTTAATTCGACCACCAATCGCTGATTTTTACTAGCTCTGTAATTCAAATCGCAATCATTAGCCTTGTCAATAGCTTGCATTAAAAAAGGAATACTTGCTTTGGTAGATTGTTCTAAATATTTCTTTTTGGCTGCATCACCAACTTCAAGTAAATCTAACGTTTCTTTATCTTTTGCTACTAATAAATCTCTAAAATGGCTCGCTAATCCGTTTATAAAATGATGCCCTTCAAAACCTTTTCCTAAAATAGTATTGAACGCATTTAAAACCTCAGGAATTTTATTCTCTAACAATAAATTCGTCATATTAAAATACGTTTCGTAATCTAATACATTTAAATTTTCAGTTACAGCTTGTCTTGTTAAATTTTTACCAGAAAAACTAACTACTCTATCAAAAATAGATAAGGCATCGCGCATAGCACCATCTGCCTTTTGTGCAATAATATGCAAAGCATCATCTTCGGCTGTAATATTTTCTTTTTCGCAAATGGTTTTTAAATAATTTTTGGCATCTAAAACTCCAATTCTTTTAAAATCAAAAATTTGACAGCGAGATAAAATAGTAGGAATTATTTTATGCTTTTCTGTAGTTGCTAAAATAAAAATGGCATGAGCAGGTGGTTCTTCTAATGTTTTTAAAAAAGCATTAAAAGCAGCTTGAGACAACATGTGAACCTCATCAATAATGTAAACTTTGTATTTACCAGTTTGAGGAGGTATACGAACTTGATCTGTTAAACTTCTAATGTCATCAACAGAATTGTTAGAGGCAGCATCTAACTCAAAAATATTAAACGCAAAATCTTCATCATCAGAAACCTTTGCTTCTTGTTGATTTATTTTTTTTGCCAATATTCTAGCACATGAGGTTTTACCTACACCTCTTGGCCCTGTAAATAAAAGTGCTTGCGCTAAATGATTGTTTTGTATAGCGTTCAACAACGTATTTGTTATGGCTTGCTGCCCAACAACATCCTCAAAATTTTGAGGTCTGTATTTACGTGCTGATACTATAAAATGCTCCATTGTTCTAATTAATCTCACAAAAATAAGATTCTGTTTGGGTTTCTACAACTTCAATTCTTAACAAAATGCTAAAGTTGTAAACATCTGTAAAATGATTCGTAATTTTACGACTTATTTAATGTTCGAATTCATAATCTAGTTCGAATTAAAAGTTCCGAAAATTGCACCGAAAATAGGATGCAGATTTGAGGTGCAATTTTTAACTTTTAAAAAACGAAATAATATATGAAATTATCAAAATCAGTATCCATATTTATCATTTTTATGTCTTTGTTTTCTTGTTTAGGGTTTTCTAAAAAAGAAAAAGACGAGAAAAAAGAGAGCAATGAAGTTAAAAGTATTTATAAACCAAGTCAAGATACAAAAGTAGCTTATTTTGCAAGTGGTTGTTTTTGGTGTGTAGAAGCTATTTTTGAAAGTGTAAAAGGAGTAGAGGAGGCTGTTTCTGGGTATGCAGGTGGACAAACGAAAAACCCAACATACCAATCTATAGGTACAGGAACAACTGGGCATGCAGAAACGGTTGCTGTATATTACAACCCTACAAAAGTAAGTTTTGAAACTTTAGTTACTGTATTTTTTGGTTCTCATAACCCTACAACAAAAAATGGTCAACATCCTGATTATGGTACGCAATATAGATCGATTGCTTTTTATGATACTGATGCAGAAAAACAAATCATAGAAAATAAGATTGCCCAATTAAATAGAGATGTTTATGATGGTAAAATTGTAACAGAGGTTACCAAGCATACTAAATTTTACAAGGCAGAAGCATATCATCAAGATTTTGAAAAGAGAAATCCAAATCAAGGTTATGTAAAGGCTGTTTCTATTCCTAGATTAAATAAATTTAAAAGTAAATTTCCAGAATTGTTAAAAGAGGGTGAGGAACGTTAGCTTTTTAAAAGACGAATGCTTTTAACTAATACTCAAATCTTCAAAATCAAATAAGTTTTTGTCTAATAAATGTGATGGAAATACGTTTTGTAAAGCATTCATCATGATGGCATTTCTGTTTGGGAAATCAGTTTCCCAGTCAGTTATCATTTGTTTTACTTTTTTACGCTGTAAATTTTCCTGAGATCCACATAAATTACAAGGAATTATAGGATAATTTTTAAAATTTGCATAGGTTTCAATGTCGCTTTCTTTGCAAAAAGCTAAGGGTCTTAAAACAACCAAATCTCCAGCATCATTTTTAAATTTTGGAGGCATGGTCTCTAATTTTCCTGAAAAAAATAAATTTAAGAAAAACGTTTCTAAAATATCATTTAAATGATGACCCAAAGCTAGTTTGTTGCAGCCTAAATCTTTTGCTGCTTCGTATAAAGTTCCTCTTCGTAAACGAGAACACAAACTGCAGGTAGTCTTACCTTCAGGAGTTTTATCCATTACAATTTTATACGTATTTTTTTCTATTATTTTATAGTTTACGTTTAAACTGCTAAGGTAATTTGGTAAAACTTCTTCTGGGAAACCTGGTTGCTTTTGATCTAAATTAACGGCAATTACATCGAAAGAAATAGGAGCCACTTTTTGAAAATACAATAACATATCTAACAACGTGTAACTATCTTTTCCACCAGATAAACACACCATAATTTTATCGCCTTCTTCAATCATATTAAATTCTTGAATGGCCTTAGCTATTGCTTTCTGTAATTTTTTTGTAGTTGTTTTGATGTGTTCCATTTTTGCAAAAATAACAGTTTGCAGTTATAAAAAAAGTAAAAATGATGAATTACCCAACTTCTTCAATAGCTTTTAAAATGATGTTACAACCCTCAATAAGTTCATCATCAGAAATTGTTAAAGGAGGCGTAATTCTCATAGCTCTGCCTTCAAATAAGAGAAAAAATAAGATTAACCCTTTGTCTAAACATTTAAAAATAATTTTTGCAGCCAATTCATCACTTTCAACCATGGCAGCTAACATTAAACCTTTTCCTCTAATTTCTAAAATGGCTTTGTGTTGTAGATGTTTTCGTATAATTTTTTCTTTACGAAGACTTTCTGAAAGTAAATCTTTTTCTAAAATTTCAGTAGCAGTTGCAAACCCTGCAGCAGCAATTACTGGATGCCCAGCAAATGTAGAAATATGACCTAATTTCGGATTCTCTTTTAGTAAATTCATATATTTATAAGAAGCAATAAATGCGCCAATAGGCATACCACCTCCTAAACCTTTACCTGTAATAATAATATCTGGAACAACATTATAATTTTCGAATCCCCAAAATGTACCTGTTCTACCAATGCCACTTTGTATTTCATCTAATATTAACAATGCACCAACTTCTTCACATCGTTTTTTTACTTTAGCTAAGTAATTGTTATAAGGTTCTATAAAACCAGCACCACCTTGAATAGTTTCTAAAATTACGGCAGCAGTTTTGGTTGTAATTTGTTGTAAACAAAACTCACAATTAAAGGTAATAAATTTATTACCAGGAATTAAAGGCCTAAATGCAGCGTTTTGTTTATCAACCCCAGAAACACTCATAGCACCTTGCGTATTGCCATGATATGAGTTTTTTGCGGCAATAATTTCTGCTCTTTTGGTAACTCTTTTGGCTAATTTTAAGGCACCTTCTGTTGCTTCTGTTCCTGAGTTTGTAATATAAACGGATTGTAAATTTTCAGGCAGCGTAGAAGCCAATAGTTTGCACAAATCTACTTGAGGTTTTTGAATAAACTCCCCATAAACCATGACATGTGCATAAGAATCTAACTGATTTTTTATAGCCTCTGTTACCTTTTTTGGGTTATGTCCAAGGCTATTTGCAGATACACCAGCTACAAAATCTAAATATTTTTTTCCAGTAACATCGTAAATATAAGAACCTTTGGCATGCGAAATTTCAATAGCAAGAGGATGAGGAGATGTCTGTGCTTGGTATTTAAAGAAATCTGTTTTCAAAACTATTGTTTTTTCGTGGCAAGTTTAGGCTTCTTTTTTGAATCTAAGATGGCTTTAGGTTTGCGTAATGCTTTATCTTTTAAAGGTACGTCTTTTTTATCATCAGTATTTTCATCATTTTTAATAAAAATATCTTCTTTGCGTTTGGGTTGTTCACTTTCTCGCCAAATAAATCCTTTTAATTTTCTAACATCTTCAGGGAGTTTTGATGGCGGATACGTTTTACCATCAGACTCTTTTAAGTATTTTATAGATTGAATTTCGCCATCCTCTAAAGTAAATTCAATATTGCTAGATATTTCTTTGGTAATGGTTTCTAGTATTTTTGTTTCTTCATTTCGATTAAAATATACAGATTCTGCATTACCTTTAACTAGGAGTAATTTTAGTTTGTTATTGTAGAATTTACCAAACATATCTCTACCTTTAATCTGGTTAAAATCATTTTCTGATAACGAGTCTTTAGATACAATAAACGCATTGTTAAATACTTTTAGTGAGTCTAATTTTTCGGTTTCAACATTTGATTGTAGGTAAATACTATCTCCAGTAATTTGATTTTTATCAGACCAAATCACTGGGTTTCTATACATTTTGGTGTAGCCAGTTACTTGATTGGTATGGATAGAATCGCATTTTCCTTGTAAATCAGATTTAAAAATTTTTACATTATGATAGGTGCGTACTATTCTTTTTTCAGGTTTTCCTGTAACCAATAACGTATCTCCATGTACAAACATCGAATCTTTGTCTACAATAGAAATTGCAACAGCTCTTTTAATGATGTACAAGGAATCTTTTTTCTCAAATAACTCAGCATAATTACCTCTAGTAACAAAATTTTGAACTGTATCTATAACTTGAATATTATTTGTGGCAGAGGCAAAACCGCGTTTTTTATCGTAATACAAACTATCACCTTCTATGGTGCGTTCGTTTAAAAATAATTTTGCGTTTTTTGTAAAGTGAGAAATATCGGTTTTAGTATTATAAAAGCCTTTTTCTGAGTATAATTTATTTTCGTTTTCGGTGTTTGTTATGGTCGATGGTCCATACAAATAAGTTAATCCAGAATTGGTATAATAATCTAAATGATTCGAAGCTAAATGATGCTCTGGGTTAACCACGGTTACTCTTGTTGTTGCTGTAAATTTCTTGTTTTCTAGATAATAATTTCCGTTTTTACTTTTTAAGGTATTGGTTTCATCTTTAATGGTGGCATAACTTTGATAATACAGTTTTTGATTAATTCTATCAAACTGTAAAGTATCTGTAGTCAGTGTCATTGTTGGGTCTGTTAATACTACATTTCCCCAAGAAAGTGCCTGTTTGTTGTTAGCATCATAATCTGCATAATCGCTAGTTTGTGTTATGGTATCTCCTTGTTTTATAAGTACATTACCAATGGCTTTAAAGAAATTTTGTTTTCGGTAATACAAAGCTTGTTGGCAAGTTAAATTTATGCCAGCATGTTTCATTTTTACATTACCAATAAGTACAGTTGCACCAGGATATTTGTCTTCATCAGCCTCCTGAATTTCTGCTTTGTATTCAATTCTTTTTTTTTGTTGATCATTATTCAATTTTTCTTGAGAAAATGACATTAAAAAAGAGGACGTAAAAAAAAAGAAAAATAGTCTTTTCAAAAGTAGTTGTTTTGCCACAAAAATAATGAAAAGATAAGTGTATGATATTAAAGAAAAGTGAATATTTTATTTTTTCTGTATTAAAGATTCTTCTAATTTTAATGCTTTAGGTAATAATATGTTTTTTTCGATATGATTATGCTCTTGAAGGTATAATTGAAACTTCTTTAATTTATGATAAAATAGATGAAAGGTTTTATCAACATTATCGGGCAACTTAAAATCGTTTGTAAACTTTACAATCGAATTAAATTTTTTAGATATTATTGAGCGTTGTTTTTCAATTGTCGAAATATTGCTATTCAATATAGGATAAATAGAAACGTTATTTTTTGATGTTGAATTTACAGCCAATAATTTTTTAATGTGAGGAAAAATTATGGTTTCTTCATAATTCATTTTCATCAATAAATCATCAGAAACCGAAATTACTGTATCAATTAAACGATGCGTGCTTACAAATATGTTTCCATATTTATGATAAACTTGATTGGCTAGTTTTTTTAGCAATAAAATATCATCTTGTTTATGATTGTGATGAATTTCAATTAAAAAGCTAATGAGTAAATTTAATTGCCAATGATTATAATCTTTGAGATAAAATTTATTTTGATTTACTGAATTTAATTCCGTAATTAAATTATCAATGTTTAATTTTTTCTTTTTGCAAATCTTTTTAAGCTCAATATCTCCATGAAAACCAAAATCAATTTTGTATTTATGAAAAATCTTTGCAGTATTTACATTTTCGGTTACGATATTGCCAACGGTTTTATTTTCTAAATGTATCATGCTATCTCTTATTTTATGCGAAGTTTGCAATAAATATTAGTTTATAATATGATTTTTATCAGTCAGTTAAAAAGCAGCTACATTATCTTTAGGAATCTTTATTATATCTACTTTAAAAACTGGTTTTTGGCGGTTTCGAATTTTAATTTCTAAAAATTTCTAGTTACTGATAGATAAAATCATTTTAGAAGTTACTTTTTGTACTATGATAATAATCATTTTTTGATGAAATCATAATAAATACATTGCGAAAAATTTAAAACGAGTTGAACAATTAAATTAAAAAATGAACAAGGTACACACATTCCATATCCCAGTTATGGGGATTGGCTTTACAATAGATTCTCCTTTAAAAGTAGCACAATATGGTATAGATTCTGTAATTTCTTTAGTTGATGATATTTTAATAGAGAAGTTAAGAAAAATTTATAGTGAAAAATTTGAAATTCCATACACAGAAATTACGAATAAAGTAGATGATTTTAGAGCAAAAAGAATTACTTCTTACCTAAATTTTATTCAAAAACAAACTGAGAAAAAATTTAATTCTTTAAAAAATGTAACCCTAGAAACTACAGATGCATTAAAAGATTATTTAGAAATGCTGCCTGAAAATTCAATGCTTAAAAAAGATTTTCAAGCCTTAATGGCTAAAGATTTTAGTGTTGCCCAATTAAAGAAATGGGCAAACAATAACTTAACCATGGGAAGTATTGATGTAAACATCATGACTAAAATTGATAAAGATAATTACCATAATAAAGAAAAATTACCAGTAGAATATAATGATGCTCATGCAGCGCTTAGAGGTTACGCACAAAGTAATTTATCTTCTTCTTTGGTACTTTCTGCAGGTTTAAACTCTAGATTATACTCATATATCAGTAATTTTGAAGATTTTTTTCCTGATGAAAATGGTTTTATAAAAAAGAAAATTATTTTAAAGGTAAGCGATTATCGTTCGGCTTTTATTCAAGGTAAAATTTTGGCCAAAAAAGGTTTGTGGGTTTCTGAATATAGAATTGAGTCTGGTTTAAACTGTGGTGGTCATGCTTTTGCAACTGATGGTTTTTTAATGGGGCCTGTTTTAAAAGAATTTAAAGAAAAACGAAGTGAATTAAAAAATCAAATTCAAGATTTGGTATATGAAACCCTTAAGCTCGAAAACAAAACCATACCTAATACAGATTTAAATTTAAAAATTACTGCTCAAGGTGGAGTAGGTACAGAGGAAGAACAAAAATTTCTTATTGAAGAATATAATATTGATTCTGTTGGTTGGGGAAGTCCTTTTTTATTAGTGCCAGAAGCTACTACTGTAGATCATGATACTTTAGAAAAACTAACAAAAGCTAAAGAAGACGATTTGTATTTGAGCAATACATCACCTTTAGGAGTGCCTTTTAATACTTTAAAAGGAAATACAAAAGATGCTGAAAAACAAGTAAATATTGATAAAAATAGACCAGGTAGCTCTTGCCCAAGTAAATTTGTTGCTTTAAATAAAGAGTTTAAAGAAACTGGTTTGTGTACTGCATCTAGAGAATATCAATATTTAAAAATAAAGGATTTAGAAACACAAGATATTTCGAAAGAAGAGCAACTAAAAAAATACAACGAAATTGTAGAGAAATCTTGTATTTGTGTTGGTTTGGGTACTTCAGCTTTACTGATTAATAAGGCAAGTACTGTAAAAACGGGAGATGGAGTTTCGGTTTGTCCTGGTCCAAATATGGCATATTATTCAAAAATAATGAGCCTAAAAAATATGACAGATCATATTTACGGAAGAGATAATGTTATTGCACAAACGAACAGACCTAATATGTTTATTAAAGAATTAAACTTGTATTTTGAATATTTAGAACAAAAGGTTGATGAAGTAAAAACAACTTTAGATAAAAAGCAAAAACGATATTTGACCAAATTTAGCAGAAATCTTAAAGAAGGAATAACTTATTACACAGATTTATTTTCTAAACAACAAGAACGATTTAACGATAAAAAAGAAAGTGTATTGAAAACTTTAGCACTAAAAGAAAAACAATTGCAACATATTGGTTTAGAGATCGATAAAATTTAAATGTCGTCTACTAATACATAAAAAAGCATCTTTTGAATTTTCAAAAGATGCTTTTTTGTCTTATAAGAATAACAATACTATCTAGTAATTGTTTGTTTTCTATCTGGTCCTACAGAAACAATTTTTACAGGTACACCTGTTTCTTTTTCTATAAAAGCTACATAATCTAATAGATTTTTAGGTAGCTCATCAGCAGAAGTCATTTTTGTTAAATCATCTTCCCAACCATCAAATTCAGTATAATTTACAGATACATTTTCAGGTTCTATATTGTATGGTAAATGCGTTATTTCTTCTCCTTTATAATTGTAAGAAGTACAAACTTTTAAGGTATTAAACCCAGAAAGTACATCACCTTTCATCATCATTAATTGTGTTACACCATTAACATCAACAGCATATTTTAAGGCTACTAAATCTAACCAACCACATCTTCTTGGTCTTCCAGTTGTAGCACCAAACTCATGCCCAACACTTGCCATAGTTTCTCCATCTTTATCAAACAATTCTGTAGGAAAAGGTCCAGAACCAACACGAGTTGTGTATGCTTTAAAAATTCCAAAAACATCACCAATTCTGTTTGGTGCAACTCCTAAACCAGTACATGCACCTGCAGCAGTTGTGTTAGAAGAAGTTACAAATGGGTACGTACCAAAATCAATATCTAATAAAGATCCTTGAGCACCTTCTGCCAAAATAGTTTTTTTATCTTTTATTGCCTGATTTAAAAATTCCTCACTATCAATAAATTCAAGAGTTTTTAATTTATCAATTCCTTTTTTAAATTCAGCCTCTAATTCTTGTAAGTTATATTCAATTTGAACATCAAAAAACTCTAACATTTTAATATGCTTTTCAGTTAAAGCATCGTATTTATCTTTCCAGTTTTCTAATTCTAAATCTCCAACTCGCATTCCGTTTCTACCAGTCTTGTCCATATATGTTGGGCCAATTCCTTTTAATGTAGAACCTATTTTTGCTTTACCTTTAGATGTTTCAGATGCTGCATCTAATAACCTGTGTGTTGGTAAAATTAAATGCGCTTTTCTAGAAATTAATAATTTAGAAGTATAATCTATGTTGTGTTTGTCTAAATTTTCTAATTCTTTTTTAAAGATTACAGGGTCAATAACTACTCCATTACCAACAACATTTAATGCGGTTTTATGAAAAATACCTGATGGGATTGTGTGTAAAACATGTTTATGTCCATCAAAAATTAAAGTGTGTCCTGCATTTGGGCCACCTTGAAAGCGTGCAATGATGTCGTAATTTTTGGTTAAAACATCTACAATTTTACCTTTCCCTTCATCTCCCCATTGCAATCCTAATAATAAATCTACAGCCATTAGTTGTGTTAATTTGTTGTTTTTGTGTTGTTTGTTGTATTGTAAAGTCTGTGAAAACTAAATTATTTTTTCTTTTTAGTTCCGTAAAAATAAAGTGAATGATTATGAATGTCAATA
>NZ_CBFHZT010000008.1:0-99915 GCF_965660385.1 Polaribacter sp. | reverse complement strand
TGCAGGTTTGGCAATTTCTAAAGCTTTAGAAGACACTACAGATAAAGACTGGAATATTTTACAAAACATATTGGTAAAAGGTCAATTTGACTTAGCCAAACAATCTGCAGCAATTATGCGTAAGCAAGGTTTAGGTGGTAATTATATTGCTATTGCAAGTAAAAACGGATTAGTTGCAGGCCCAAATAACGTAGCTTACGGAACTGCAAAAGCAGCGCAACAACATATGGTACGTTTATTAGCTGCAGAATTAGCAAAAGATAAAATTAGAGTAAATACAGTAAACCCTGATGGTGTTATTGTTGGAAGCAAAATTTGGGAAGGTGCTTGGGCAGAAGGTAGAGCAAAAGCAAACGGAATTACTGTTGAAGAATTACCAGCTTTTTACGCAAAAAGAAACTTACTAAACGAAATAATTAGACCAGAAGATATTGCTAATGGTGTATTCTCTTTAGTAGGAATTTTAGATAAATCTACAGGAAATATTATTAATGTAGATGGTGGAATGGCAAATGCATTTGTAAGATAATTACAAAAATCAATCTTATATTTACGTATAAAACTTCCATAGAGAATGTAAAATTTATGGAAGTTTTTATTTAAAACAATATTTTATGAAACTAAGCAAACAACATATAGAAGACGATAATAAAAAAAATCTTGCTTCACAAAATAAAAATTTTAACTTTTTAGCAGATTCATTGACTTCTAACGGTATTGATGTTCAAAAAATTTTATCAAAATTATCAGAATTTCAAGTAGCCATTCCTAGTTGGGCTTTAGGTGCTGGAGGTACTCGTTTTGGACGTTTTGGGTTTTATGGAGAGCCATCAACTTTAGAACAAAAAATAGAAGATGTTGGTATTTTACATGCTTTAACACAAACTGCTGGAGCTGTTTCGTTACATATTCCTTGGGATATTCCATCAGATTATGCTGCAATTAAAGAAAAGGCAACTGCTCTAAATATAAAATTTGATGCGGTAAACTCAAACACTTTTCAAGACCAGACTAATGCAAAAGAGAGTTATAAATACGGTTCTTTAAGCAATATAAGTAAGGCCGTTCGCGAGCAAGCAATTCAACACAATATTGATGTTATTAAAATTGGAGAAAAATTAGGATCGAAAGCCTTAACAGTTTGGTTGGCAGATGGTTCTTGTTTTCCTGGGCAAAATAATTTTCAAACAGCATTACAAAACACACAAGACAGTTTAAAAGATATCTATAAAGATTTGCCAAATGATTGGAAAATGTTAATAGAATACAAACCTTATGAACCTAACTTTTATAGCACTGTAATACAAGATTGGGGAACATCTTTTATGTTAGCAAATGAATGTGGCGAAAAAGCATTTTCTTTAGTAGATTTAGGCCATCATTTACCAAATAGCAACATTGAGCAAATTGTATCAATTTTAATGTTAAAAGGTAAATTAGGTGGTTTTCATTTTAATGATAGTAAATACGGGGATGATGATTTAACAGTTGGTAGCATTAAACCTTATGCTTTATTTTTAATTTTTAACGAGCTAGTTTACGGAATACAAAACAATCCTCAAAATCCAGATTTAGCGTGGATGATTGATGCAAGTCATAACGTAAAAGATCCTTTAGAAGATTTAATTCAGTCTTTAGAAGCAATCCAAGAAGCCTATGCAAAAGCTTTATTGGTAGACCAAAAAGCATTAAAAGCAGCGCAGTTAGAAAACGATGTTGTAAAATGCCAAGAAATTTTACAAGGTGCTTATAGAACAGATGTAAGACCACTTTTAGCAGCTGCAAGGTTACAAACTGGTGGCGCAATTAGTCCAATACAAAGTTATAGAAATTTAGCAGTAAGAGATGGTTTAATTAAAGAAAGAGGTAAAAATACTGTAGCAACAGGATTGTAAAATTAAAACCATGAAACAAAAAGTAACTGCCGTTTTTGATATCGGGAAAACCAATAAAAAGTTTTTTCTTTTTGATAAAAATTACAAAGAAGTTTACAGAGAATATGCTTCTTTTGATGAAATTAAGGATGAAGATGGTTATCCAACAGAGAATCTAAAAGCTCTACAAACATGGTTAAAAGAACTTTTTAATAAAATTATAAAAAGTGAAGAGTTTACAATAAAAGCAATTAACTTTTCTACTTATGGTGCAAGTTTTGTTCATATTGATGAAAATGGAAACCCGTTAACACCTTTGTATAATTATACAAAAGAAATTGATAAGGATATTGTTGATGGTTTTTATAAAAAATATGGGCCTGAGTTAGAAATTACAAGAACAACAGGCTCACCAAAATCTGGACTTTTAAATTCTGGTATGCAATTGTATTGGATAAAACACACCAAACCAGAAATATTTAAAAAGATTAAATATTCCTTGCATTTACCACAGTATTTAAGCTTTATTTTTACAGGAATTCCTTTTAGCGAATATACAAGTATAGGCTGTCATACATCATTATGGAATTATGAAACCAAAGATTATCATAATTGGGTGTATCAAGAAGAAATTCATAAAGTACTTCCTCCAATTGTTTCTACAGAAACCAGTATAAATATGAATTACAATGGTAAAAGAATTAAAATTGGTGTTGGTATTCATGATAGTTCATCTGCTTTATTGCCTTATGTAAGAAGCATTAAAAAACCTTTTGTTTTAGTTTCTACAGGTACTTGGTCTATTGCTTTAAATCCTTTTTCTGATGTTCCGTTAACGAAAGAAGAAACCATAAATGGCTGCATCAATTACATGAGGATTAATGGAAAACCCGTAAAATCATCAAGATTATTTTTAGGAAACGAGTATAAGCTACAAGTAAAAGAATTATCAGAAAAATTTAATGTAGACAAAGACTACCATAAAGCTGTAGACTTTGATTATGATGCCTATTTTGAAATTATAAAAGAATTTCATTATTGTTTTAGATGGAAATCTTTTTCAGATAAAAATATGCCTGAAAAAACTAAATATTATTACAATAATTTCGAGCATGCCTATCATCAATTAATGATTGAGTTGGTACAGTTACAAGTGCAAAGTATTAAAAGAATTGCAGATACTACAGAAATAGATCGTTTGTATGTAGACGGTGGTTTTACAGATAATGATTTGTATATTAAATTGTTATCTCATTATTTAAGAGGGATGAAATTAAGAACTACAAAAGCTTCTTTAGGATCTGCATTAGGGGCAGCAATTGCAATTTCAGACACAAAATTAAATTCAAAATTCTTAAAAAAGAATTATGCATTAAAAAAACATGTCCCTGTTATAGTTAAATAAAATGTCAAAAAAAATAAATTTAGTTCATCCACGAAATCAGATTACAGAAATTATAGATCGTATTTATAAACGCGGAATGACTACAACATCTGGAGGTAATATTTCTGTAATAGATGGTTATGGAGATATTTGGGTTACACCTTCAGCCATAGATAAAGGTTCTCTAAGAGCATCAGATATTATTTGTGTAAAAAAAGATGGTACTATTATCGGTAAACATAAACCATCGTCGGAATTTCCATTTCATAGAGCAATTTATGAAGCAAGACCAGATATAAAATCTGTTATTCATGCACATCCACCAGCATTAGTCTCTTTTAGTATTGTACGTAAAATACCCAACACCAATATTATATCTCAAGCAAAACATATTTGTGGACCCATAGGTTATGCAAAATATAAATTACCTGGAAGTGAAGATTTAGGAACTG
Source organism: Polaribacter sp. (assembly GCF_965660385.1). GTDB lineage: Bacteria > Bacteroidota > Bacteroidia > Flavobacteriales > Flavobacteriaceae > Polaribacter. Next base: position 96,205 of record NZ_CBFHZT010000008.1, on the reverse strand, counting down.
TAATTGCAGATGAATTTAAAAAAGGCTTTAAAGCTATCATCATGGAAAACCATGGCGTTGTTCTTGGTGGAAGTGATTTAACGGATGCCTATGAAAGATTTGAAACGTTAGAGTTCTGTTGTAGAACAATTTTATACGGTTCTCAAATAGGAACACCAAAATACTTAACAGATGCACAAATTGATGAATTTGAAGCACAAGATACCACTGTAAGACCAGAAAAAAAGAAAAATAAATTTCCATCAGATGAAATCGAAAAAAGATTAGAAATTTGCAATATTGTAAAGCGTTCTTGCCAACAAGGTTTAATGATAAGTTCTTACGGAACAGTATCAATGAGATGGAAAAACAATGACTTTTTAATAACACCAACAGATGTAAATCGTTGGGATTTAAAAATTGAAGACATTGTACAAATCAAAAAAGGAAAAAGAGAATTGGGTAAAACACCAAGTAGAGCAACTTATTTGCATGAAGAAATTTATAAAAATAATCCAGATATCAACTCTATAATTATGACTCAATCTCCTTATTTAATGGCTTTTGCAGTTACAGGAGAATATCTAGATGTAAGAACCATTCCAGAAAGTTGGATTTTTTTACAAGATATTCACTCCGTAAAATATGGAACTCATTTTAAGAAAAATACAGATAAAAGTATCACCAAAAACTGCAATACAGCATTAATTATTGAAAATGATTCGGTTATTATTACCGGAGATAAACTATTACAAACGTTTGATTATTTAGAAGTTGCAGAATTCAGTGCAAAATCTATAGTTTTAGGAAATTCTCTAGGAGAAATGATCCCTATTAATGACAATCAGGTTGAAGAATTAAGAGATAAATTTTTATCATAAAAATAAAGAAATTATGGCTTTAAAGTTTGATACAAGGTATCCATCTATTGATGATTTACGAAACAAGGCAAAAAAGAAAATACCAAAATTTGCTTTTGAATATTTAGATGGTGGTTGTAACGAAGATGTAAATTTAATCAGAAATACATCAGAATTAAGAGAGGTGCAATTAAAGCCAAATTATTTAAGAAACCATGGAGGTTCATCAACAAAAACCAAATTATTTGGTATAGAGTATGATGCTCCTTTTGGTATTGCTCCAGTTGGTTTACAAGGATTAATGTGGCCAAACTCACCAGAAATTTTGGCTAAAGCAGCTTTTGAGCATAATATTCCTTTTATTTTAAGTACAGTAACTACAACCAGTATAGAAAGAGCTGCAGAATTAACAGAAGGTAAAGCTTGGTTTCAGTTATATCATCCAACAGAAGATACATTAAGAGACGATATTATCAATAGAGCAGCAACTGCAGAATGTCCTGTTTTGGTTATTTTGTGTGATGTGCCAACATTCGGAATTAGACCAAGAGATATTAGAAATGGTTTGGCAATGCCGCCAAAAATGAATATTTCTAATATTTTACAAGCATTTGGTAGACCTCATTGGAGTTTACAAACCCTAAAACACGGTATACCAAATTTTGCAAATTTATTGCCCTACATGCCTAAAGATTTAGATTTAACCCAATTGGGTAAATTTATGGATCAAACATTTTCTGGTCGATTAAATGAAGAAAAAATTAAACCAATTCGCGATATGTGGAAAGGTAAATTGGTTTTAAAAGGTGTAGCATCTCATTATGATGCAGAACAAGCAATTCGTTTGGGTTTAGACGGAATTATTGTGTCGAATCATGGAGGAAGACAACTTGATGCTGGAGAATCTACCATTAAACCATTAACAACAATTGCGGAAAAATATGGCGATCAAATAGAAGTAATGATGGATAGTGGAATTCGTTCTGGTGTTGATGCTGCAAGAGCATTGGCTTCTGGTGCAAAATTTACGTTTATGGGCAGATCTTTTATGTATGGTGTTTCTGCTTTAGGAAAAAATGGAGGAAATCATACCATATCATTGTTAAAAACAGAATTACAACAAGTAATGGAACAAATTTGCTGCGAACGTGTAGAAGATTTTCCAAATCACTTAATTTAATAAACCAAAAAAGTTATTTATGAGTCAAGTTAGCATAGAGTCAGATCAAATAGAGGAAGTTGCTGGAGGAGAATTTGAAAGAGCACCTGTGCCAAAATCTAAACTAAAAGGGTGGAAAAGTTTTATTGGTATGTACGCAGGCGAACATGCTGCAGGTACTGAGTTTATGATTGGTCCTCTTTTTTTAACGGCTGGTGTTAGTGCTTTCGATTTAATAATTGGTTTGTTGTTAGGTAATTTATTAGCAGTACTTTCTTGGCGTTTTTTAACTGCAGAAATTGCTGTTAAAAATAGATTGACTTTATATTTTCAATTAGAAAAAATTTGTGGTAAAAAATTAGTTACAGGCTATAATTTAGCAAACGGAGTATTGTTTTGCTTTTTAGCAGGTTCTATGATTACAGTTTCTGCAACTGCAGTTGGTATTCCTTTTGATATGCCAATGCCAAAATTAGATGATACGTTACCTAATGGAATGACTTGGATTATAATTGTAATCGCTATTGGAGCCGTAATTTCTATAATTGCTGCAAAAGGTTATGATACAGTTACCAAGGCAGCCAATTGGATGTCGCCAATTATTGTACTGGCATTTGTTGCTTGTGGAATTGTAGCTCTAAATCAATTAGGTGTAGATAGTTTTTCTAAATTTTGGGCAATTTGGGGAGAAGGTGGAGAACCTTTTCCTGGTCAAATTAAATTTACTTTTTGGCATGTAGTTATTTGGTCTTGGTTTGCTAATGGTGCAATGCACATTGGTATGTCTGACTTATCTGTTTTTAGATTTGCGAAACAAGCAAAAGCAGGTTGGGCTACTGCAGCAGGTATGTATGTTGGGCATTATATGGCTTGGATAGCAGCAGCACTTTTATATGCAGTATATTTAAAATCGCCAGAAGCATTATCATTTTTAAATGAAGGTAATGCACCACCAGTTGCACCTGGACCAATGGCTTATAATGCTCTTGGAGTTTTCGGAATTATAGCAGTAGTTTTAGCTGGGTGGACAACAGCAAACCCAACAATTTATAGAGCAGGTTTAGCTTTTCAGGCAATTTTACCTAAATTAACTACTGCAAAAGTTACTATTTTAGCAGGTGCAGTGGCAACAATAGCAGGTTTATTTCCTGCATTTGCCATGAAATTATTGGGTTTTGTTGCTTTATATGGATTTATTCTAGCACCTTTTGGAGCAATTATTGTTTTTGAACATTTCTTCGCTAAAAAATTCGGCATTCAAAAAAATTATGCAGAAATAGCAGGCATTACAATTAATAATGCAGTTTTATTTGCTTGGGCAATTAGTTTTGGATTGTTCTATTTTATTTCTATTCAATTTGATGTGTTCCTGTCTTTTGTTACTTTACCTGCTTGGTTATTGTGTGGTATTTTATTTTTAGTTTTTAGTAAACGTTTTCAAAAAAAAATAGATTGTTAATTTTGAATATCATCAAAAAAATAAAAGACTTTTTTTATATTGTTTTTTTAATCATAACACTTCCTTTTGAACTAACAAATGGAAATAAAAGTAGGGTTAAAAAGAAGATTAAAAGTTATTTTTATGACTAGATTTTATAAAAATAAATAAAATAGTACCTATACTCCTTTCATTAAATTACTTAATTTAATGAAAGATTTATTAGAGGTTTTGCATTTTAGGCGTGTTCTTTTGATGAAATGATGTAAAAAAATCACCAACAATCAATTTTATAACAGTTGATTTTTATTACTTTACCTTAGGTGAAATATTCTACAACTTTTTTAAAAAGACAGTATTGTACAGGATGTTTCTATGTATTAAAATAGTTATTTTTATCTTTTAAAAAAAGTCAACTAAATATCAACATATTAATGAGTAAAACAATAGTATTAACAGGAGCAGGAGGCGTTTTGTGTAGCACAATGGCAAAGGCACTTGCAAATCTAGGAAACAAAATCGCAGTTTTAGATTTAAGAGCAGCAGCAGCTAATAAAGTTGCACAAGAAATTAATGATGAAGGTGGTGAAGCCATAGGAGTTGAAGCCAATGTTCTCGAAAAAGATTCTTTAGAGAAAGCAAAACAGGTTGTAAATGATGCTTTTGGTAAAGTAGATATTTTAGTAAATGGAGCAGGAGGGAACCATCCATTAGGAACTACTTCTAATCCGTTTTTTGCCTTAGAAGATTTAAAAAATACAACAGAAGGTTTTAAAACTTTTTTCGATTTAGACCCAAAAGGAATCGAATTTACATTTAATTTAAACTTTTTAGGAACGTTAATTCCTACTCAAGTTTTTGCAACAGATATGGTTGGTCGTGAAGGATGTTCAATACTAAATATATCTTCTATGAATGCCTTTACACCATTAACAAAAATACCAGCCTATAGTGGTGCAAAAGCTGCTATTTCTAACTTTACGCAATGGTTAGCAGTGCATTTTTCTAAAGTAGGAATTCGTGTAAATGCTTTGGCGCCCGGTTTTTTCTTAACCGATCAAAACAGAGCTTTATTAACGAATGAAGATGGAAGTTTAACACAAAGAGGACAGCAAATTATAGATCAAACACCTATGGGACGCTATGGAACTCCAGAAGATTTAATCAGTTCTACACTATTTTTATGTGATAATGCATCAGCCTTTGTTACAGGAATTGTAATTCCTATTGATGGTGGATTTTCAGCTTATAGTGGTGTATAACAATGGAGCATGCTCCATTGCAAAAAATAAATAAAATGACTCAAAACTTAGAACAAACTTGGCGTTGGTATGGACCCAAGGATCCAGTATCTTTATCAGATATTAAACAATCAGGAGCAACAGGAATTGTTTCTGCCTTACATCACATTCCGAATGGAGAAGTTTGGACAATAGAAGAAATTACCAAAAGAAAACAAACCATTGAGAATGTTGGGTTAACATGGTCTGTGGTAGAATCTGTACCTGTTCATGAAAATATTAAGACCAAGTCTGGTGAATATCAAAAATACATTGAAAACTACAAACAAACACTTTTAAATTTAGGAGCTTGTGGTATTGATATTGTTTGTTATAATTTTATGCCGGTTTTAGATTGGACACGAACCAATTTAGACTATGAAGTATCAGATCAATCTACAGCATTACGTTTTGAAGCGGCTGCTTTTGCTGCCTTTGAATTGTATTTGTTAAAAAGACCAGGTGCTGAAACGCAATATTCTGATGCACAAAAACAGAAAGCTGCTGAATTTCTCAAAAATACATCAGAAGAAGAGCAAACTACATTAATCAGCAATATTATTGCAGGTTTACCAGGTGCTGAAGAAGGCTATACTTTAGAAGAATTCAATGCAATTTTAGCAACCTATAAAAATATAGGTCCTAAAGAATTGAAAGCAAATTTATTTTCATTCTTATCAGAAATTATTCCAGCTGCTGAGCAAGCAGGCGTATTAATGTGTATTCATCCTGATGATCCGCCATTTCCAATTTTAGGTTTACCAAGAGTCGTATCTACAGAAAAAGATATAGAAGATATTTACAATGCTGTACAATCTCCAAACAACGGATTAACATTTTGTACAGGTTCTTTTGGAGTTCGATATGATAATGATTTAGTAGGTATGGTAGAGCGTCTTGGAGATCGAATTCATTTTATTCATTTACGTGCTACAAAACGAGATGGAGAAGGGAATTTCCACGAAGCAGATCATTTAGAGGGTGATGTAGACATGTACGCAGTAATGAAAGCTTTAGTTTTAGAGCAACAAAAAAGAATTGCAGCAGGTAGGCAAGACCTAAGAATGCCTTTTAGACCCGATCATGGTCATAAAATGTTAGACGATTTAAAAAAGAAAACTAATCCTGGATATTCTGGAATAGGACGTTTACGTGGTTTGGCTGAATTACGTGGCTTAGAATTAGGTATTAGACGTTCTTTATAAATTTCTAATAAATGTCAGTTCGAGCGCAGTCGAAATCTAAAAAACTTTCGACTACGCTTAAGATGATAATAAAAATAAGTCAAAAAATAAAATAGCTAACAAATCTAGTACCCTGAATATTTGTGTAATTATTTCTTTGGATTAAGCTAATTTGTTATCATTAGAAAACGTGAGATAGAAAACATCTATTTTAACTTTAATAATGATAGCAGATACAATTGTTGTAGAAGTTTCCATTAACAATTAAATCTTGAATCAAGTCCAAAAGTTGTGTGTAAATTGATATGAAATTTTGTTTTTTGTGCAAAAAAATTAAGGTTTAGGCTTGGTCCCAAATCTTGATTAGTTTTAGCTATTTTATACCCAATAATAAAAGACTGTCTTTTCAGACAGCCTCATTTTTCTCTATATCTCTACAAAAGAGATCACTTCACTCATTATAGACTCCCAAGCAAACCAGGCAAGCCAATTAAAATATTGAACCTCATCAGTTGGACTAGGTTTATTTTATAGTTTACCACAATCAGATTCAAATTCATCTAATATTTGCAATATTGACAAATGATACTTTTTTGCAAAAGCTACTGTATCTGTATAATAAATCATACCAGGAACTGAGCCTGAGTTTGCAGCATAATAATCTTCTGGATTTTCTTTTAAGAGCTTCCATTCTACATCTCCTTGTTTTAATACTTTTTTGTGGAATTGTGGAAATGAACTGTGGTTTTCTAAAAATCTTTTTTTACTTAATTTAGACATAATATTTGTTTTTAATAAGGCCACTAAACCTTAAAAAAGACGTCTCACAATTAACGAAAAACTTATTTTCAATAGACTTCACCAAATTTTAATATACAAACACCCTCATCAAAGTGTTTTTTTTAAATAATTTAGTCCTAATAAATTTTATTATAACAGTACATGTGGAGTATGAGACTTATCAAAAAACTGAAATAGCTTTTCATGTTAATAATTTAAATTCTATCATACACAAGAAACTTAAAGTAATAAAAAATAGAATTTATTATTTTCAATTTTTGATATTTTTTGGTAATCTAGGAAAATCATTTAAACATTTTTGTTCCAAATCTTTTAGAATCTATTAAGATAAAAACTCGTTACTAAAAAGATTTTACGAATTCACCTAATAATAGTAGGCAAGACTATTGAAGTAATTAAAAGTTAAGTCATAATATTCAAAGTAAATATGTTGGTAATAAAAAACAAACTAAATATAAAAATATTAAACTACTCTTCCTGAGGTAATTTAATATTTAATTTATTATTTATGATTTAAAACATTTTACTCTATACTCTTGAACTATTAGAAAGAAAACTTTCTATATATCTATATAAGGTCGCTAAAACTTCAATTTAATATCTCAAAAATCAAATATACATGTAGAAATATTCAGATTATCACAATTTTTGCCTTAACTTAACTTTGTGTATTGATACATTGGTCCCATATACTCACTGTAAAAAAAAAGAAAACATAAAAAAACGAATTGTGAGACACAATTCGTTGATTTAAATGATGTTATCCTTAGATTGAGAGCTGAAATCGAACAAGTGACTATCTGGATATGAGTTCAACAAAAAAACGTTTATTAACCTTTTTAGCTTTTGTTTCATTAAGTAGTGAACTGAAGTTTGTTCTCAGATTTATAATTATTTTTGAACAGAAAATAATTATATTTATTAAAACTAAAAACCACTACCTGGATCACTTGGAATAGAACTTGCCTGAGCTTTTTTAGGATTTAAAATCATATAGGTACCCAATGCTGTTAAAGCAGCATATTTACCATAGTTTCCTATTTTCTTCATCGCTTCTTTACGAGAGATGTTGTCTATATTTTCTTGTTTTTTATTCTTGTTTGTCATGATATGCTTTATTATATAACGTTACTCGATTATTCCAATATAATTTTCTTGCTAATTTTACCTTTCTCAGTAGTAAGATTTACAATGTAAACTCCTAAACTTAACTTAGGCAATCTAATATCTGTACTACCTCTAGAAGAAAAGTCTTGGTCTAACACTTTTTTACCTAAGATGTTGTATACTTCTACACCAGCTTCTGTACTGTTAATACCAGTAATTCTTAAGCTATTGTTAACAGTATATACGTTAACGCCTGTTAAAACCACATCATCTGTGCTAAGCACACTACTACTTGTGTGTAAAAAGAAACGACCAGAACCGTTTACAGCAGTATCTAGGGTAACAGTATACTCTCCATTTTCATCTAGTTTGGTAAAGGTATTGTTTGGTCTATCTTCTAGGTATACACTAAGCTCAGTAGGTAAATTAGTAACTAAAGCAGAAAAAGTAATGGTTTTACCAGCCTCAGCAGTAACTCCAACAGGAATTACCAGATCTTCTAAATCAGTGTTAGGTAAAGCTTGAATTTGGTATTTTTCACCCTCGCTTTTAGCCACTAGGTTAGTGTAAACATCTAAGTTATTAGCAATGCCTTCAAATGCTTGACCATCATAACCGTTATCGAAATCAGTAGTTGCATTTTCAGTATATAAAATTCTAGCAAATCTATCAGAGCTACCATCAGTCATAAGTAAATGAACTTCTTGCTTGCCTGCTTTTTGAAAAGTACCTCCTGATAATGCTTGGTTAGATTTTGCAAAGTTTACATTAGCATTTGCGCTAGCTTTTACAAAGAAACCTTGAGTAGGAGCTAATATAAAAGCTTCAGCAGTTACATGAGTTATATAATTACCTGCAGAACTATCCCATACCCAAATAGTTTCGCTTGCTAAATTAGCAGTATTATCGGTTAAAAAAGTAGCAGTGTTTATGTTTGCAGGATAAGGATTTCCTAATAGGTTAAACCCATTACCATCTGTTACCACAGCTGTGCTTACATCTGCTGTATTAAGATCTCCTTCAAATCCAAGAGCATTATCAGCATACTCACCACCACCAAGTGCAAACGTAATTCCGTCTGGAGTAATCTTAGCAGAAAACCCTTTACCTGATGTAGCGTTTATAGCAGTTCCATTGAAGTATGTCCAGTCATTAGAAGCAGCATTATAGGTTGCAATACCTCTGTTAGAACCTGTACCAGATGCAATATCGTTTTTATCTGCAAAAGCGGTATCAAAAACTTCTCCTGTTAAAGGGGAAGAAACTAAATACCATGCTTTGGTAACATCTGCGTCATTTTGCAAATCTCTAAAATAACGAACAGTTCCTGTTATATCTGATGTACCATTAACAATAAATACGTTACCATTTTGAATTCTTAATTGAGAGGTAACTTTAATATCGTTTATAGCTACATCATTAAACATATTACAAATAGATAATACTGCAATATCTTCAGTTCCATCTCCAACAGGTGCAGTTCCACTAGACCAATTTGTAGCTACAGACCAAGTTTGGTTGGTTGTTCCTTCAAAAATATTTATTTCAGAATCCCAAGCACCAACGTCTTTATTATCGCTCCCAAAATCAATAGGAGTGTCATCTGATATATCTTCTGGTGCTGTAAACTCTACTCTATTTTCTGTAGCATTCCAAGCTAAATTTGAGTTTGTTAAATCTGCTGTAGCATTAGAGTTTGTAGCTGAAAAATTGGTTTCGTATTGTGCCAATGTATTCTCAATAGATGCTGTTGCACCAGAACTAGCACTTATATCAGCTGCAGTATTGTTACCATCTAAATTATTATAAAATAAAGAATTGGTGATAGTAATTGTATTATTATTTGAGTTTGCTCTAATTCCACCACCATCAAAAGTAGCTGTACTACTTGTACTATTATTAAAAAAAGTAGAATTACTTACTGTACAACTAGCTGTACTAATCATTCTTATGGCACCTCCTTGTGTTGTGCAAGAATTATTGTAAAACGTAGAACCTGATACATTTAAGGTTCCTGAACCATTTACAGCAACTGCACCAGCACCCCCCGCTGTAGCTGAATTGTCTTTTAAAACGGAGTTTGTTAACGTAACTGTTACTGAATTTCCTATAAAAATGGCACCACCACCATTACCACCAGTAGCACTATTATTAGATAATATACAATTGGTAAAAGTTATATTTGCAGCAGCACCAAATGCGTTTAATACACCTCCAGCACCAGTATTACTTATACCATCAAAAGTAATATCAGTAAATGTTATGTTTATAGCAGCTCTAACATCAAAAAGATTTCCTGCAGCTGTTTGTGTGACACTAGCAGACGATTGCCCTGTAAAGGTTAAGTTTTTATCTAGTAATGTTTTTTGAGTATCGGTAACTGAACCATTAATAATAATGTTATCGCCTGCTGTTGCTGCATTAACAGCTGCATTAACAGTAGTAAAAGCTGTTCCAAGAGTTAGGCCATCACTATTGTCTCCAGAAGCACTTACGTAATAATCTGTTTGTGCCATTAACCCAAAGGTTACAAAAAAACACAGTAGTGTTGTTAAAAAGAATTTTTGTTTCATCATATAAAGTTTAGATTAGTTAATTGTTAAAAATCTACGCTGTAAACGTAAAAATTAAGCTTTTATAAATAGTTTGTTAATTGTTCAAAAAAGTTTGTTAGTTGCTTATTCTAAAAATAAGGCTGTCTAAAAAGTATTAAATTTTGTCATTTTGAGTGAAATGCAATGGATCCGAAAAATCTATACAACTAAATTTTAGTAATTTAGATTTCTCTATAAAGTCGAAATGACAGGTTTAAAAAAGTTTTCAGACAGCCTCATTTATGTTTTATTTACTCTACCAACAAACGTTTAGAAACTACGTTGTTTTCTTTTAGTATAGTTAGTAAATACATACCCTTAGGTAATTCTGCTACAGAAATAGTATTTTGTTTGTTTACTTTTTTAACAAGTTTACCTAAAATATTGAATACTTTTATAGAGGCTATATTATCTACACCATTTATAGTAACCTTATGCTTTGCTGGGTTTGGGTAAATACTTACTGTATTTGCAAGTTCAAAATTTGTAGTACTTAGTGTACCACCCAATTCAAAAGCACCAGCATCTGGAGTTCCTGTTCTTGTTGCTCCTCTTTGGTCTACATTGGGTAAGGTTATTCCGTTTACAGTTGCTGTACAGAAATTTACTCCATTACTCCCTTCAGTTAGGGTAATAACTTGTGTACTGCCCCCTTCGTCTGCAAGTGTTCCTGTTAAACCTGCTTGAACAGAAGTTCTCCCTTTCAAATTATTTTTGGCTGTATCGTCTATAATTGATAAAGCAGAAGCTGCATTTTCTAAACCTCCCAAAATACAATTGGTAATGTCTGTGACATCAGCACCTAAAAAGTTTATAGCTCTGTTTGCAATTACATCGTCGTTTACAATGATAGAGTTGTAAGCGCTAAAAAGAGTATTAGAAGAACCTCCAAAACGAATTCCGTTTTTTGGAGCTCCTGCATGACTATTCTTAAAAAATGTAGCATGCACTAATTGTAAACTAACATTAGCACCACCACCTGTTCCTTGAAAAGTTGCAGATCTAGACCAGATAGAACCTCCACCATTTCCTCCTGATGGACTTGTTGCTTGATTGTTAGAAACAGTAGTGTTTTCTATAGTAACAAACATTTTATTATTGTCACCAAATTGTGGGTTTCCATTCAAATACATTGCACCTCCATTTCTACCAATATTATTATCTAGTAATGATTGCTCAATTTTTACATTGCTATCAACTGTTACTCCATTATTAGGAGCAGCTAATAGTCCACCACCATCTAATCTAGAATTATTATCTTTAATAGTACATGAAGTAATATCTACATTAGAACCGGCTAAACTTAAACCACCTCCATTCTTATCAGAATAATTGTTTTCTATAATCAAATTATTAAGAGAAAGAAGTCCAGTTACTTTATCAACATTGATACCACCACCATTTTCGGCACTATTCCCATTCCTAATTCCTAAATTCTCAATTGTTACTGTTAAAACATCAGCATCTTCTGCTCTAATAACATTAATTACGCCTGTTCCTGCACCACTAGTTTCTGGTGTAGCAGCTTCTTGAATAATATCAGTAGTTGGGTTTGTACCTCTTAGCGTAATACTTTTACCAAAGGTTATGGCTTCTGTATGAACGCCTGTAATATCGATTATATCGCCATCGCTGGCAGCATCAATAGCTTCTGTTATAGAACTGTAAGTGGTTGCCCCTATCTGTACAGTTTGTGCTTGTATACTAACAACGGTTAGTAACGTAATAAAAAGTAAAGTAATTTTTTTCATAATTTAGTTCTTTTTAGATTTTCTATATGCTTTCCATTTCTTTATTTGTTCTTTACCTAAGGCATTTTTCATTTGGTTGTAAACTTTTTTACCTAGATTTTTTAACGCCTCTTTTTTTGCTTCATCATCATCCTTGTATTTCTGTCTGATTTCTTTTCCTTCATTAAAGCGCTCTACTTGTATTTTGTAGACCTTTTTTTGATCTGCTTTAGAAAGGTCTAAGGCTTTTGTAATTCTTGCTGTAAACTTTTCTGCTTTCTTTTCTGCTTTTTGTGCATTTAGAGAAATACTAAATGAAAAAATGAAAAGAAAAAATAAGATTTTAAATATTTTCATCATATTGTTTTTATTTGGTTAATCAAAATTAAAATATCTATTAGATTATAAAGTTTTTTGACAAGTCAGATAAGTTTAAATTTCAACCAAAATTTACATAAATAGAGGAAAAATAAGACTTTAGCGCCCTTTTTTTACATCCATAATAAAAATGTAGATTACTCAATTATAATTTTTGGAGTACTTTTTAAATGTGTTAACGACACCAAAAAAGCATCCATTTTAGCTATTGTTTTTTTATAATTTTCAAATTTTCTATAGTTAAAAAACCCATGGTTTTTGCCTTCATAAAAAACAACGTCACATCTACTACCCACTTTTTTCATCTTTTGTTGATAGGTTTTAATCATGTCTACAGGTATTAAATTATCATTAGTACCTGTTAAAATTAGTGTAGGAGGTGTGTCTTTTTTAATATTATGTAATGGAGAAAAGTTTAAATAATCATTTTTTACTCTTTCGTATCCAACACCTGCTGGACCATTATCTAATGCAGGATTAAACAAAACCAAAGCATTAGGTTTTGGACTAATACTTAAATCATCAGTATTTTGGTTGTATTTTTCAATAAGCGCAGCAGCTGCAGCTAAATGACCACCAGCAGAACCTCCTGAGGCTATAATTTGATTTGGGTCAATATTAAATTTTTTGGCATTTTTTCTAATAAAACGAATTGCCGATTTTGCATCTTTTAAAGATTCGAAAGGAGTAGTTTTTTGTCTACTTTTTACTCGGTAATCTACTAAAAAACAAACAGCGCCTCTTTGAGCAAAATACTTTGCATGTGGCTCAAATTGTTTTAGTGTTCCTTTTTTCCATCCACCTCCAAAGAAAAAAACAATTGCGGGATGTTGTTCTCCTTTTTTTGATTTATTAGGATGAAAAACTTCCATGTGTAAGTTAACATCTTTTACCTTTTTATACAGGATGCTTTCTTGAGAGTATGTAATATTTATAGCTATCAGAAATAAAATTGTTACTATTGCTTTTTTCATTTTATTACAGAATTGAAATTACTTTAGAAATTGGGAGTTCTTTATGGTATTTATCGATGGCTACAGGAGTATTATTACCATAAAATTTAGACGTTTTAACTAATTTTGGTTTTGCAACTAGCCAATAATACCCTTTGTTTTTAGTTTTAAAAGAATTGGTATATATATTGTTTTGCAATAATTTAGCATTATCTATATCTTTCGTTTTTGAAAAATAGACTGCATAACTCTCGTATTTTTTAGATAAATCCCAACTTAATTCTATGTTTTTTACCTTAACTTTAATAGGGTTGTATTCTTGAAAATGCCAACCTATCAGTGTTTTAAAACGCATAGTATGGTAAATATCTTTGTGTTTTTTACTAAAGATTAAATTATTAAGTTCATCTGGGTCTTCTTTTAAATTATAAAGTTGATCTATAATACCATGAGTGTAAATAAATTTAAAATCTCCTTTTTTCATCATTCTCGATGGCACATTTTTAGCACCTGGTAAGAGTAAATAATTAGCGCCCCTAAATTCTGAATAAACAGTTCTGTCCTTTATTACTTTTCCATTTTTTAGTGCAGGCACTAAAGATATTCCTTGTGCTGTTTTAGGCTTTTCTCCATTAATTAATTCAGCAAGAGTTGGCATAATGTCAATAAAACTAACATTAGTGCTGTTTACCACATTTTGTTGAAACAATTTTGGATAAGAGATTATAAAAGGAACATTAACTGCGTCTTCATTCATATTATGTTTACCTCTTAAGCCATGTTCAAACAAATGCTCTCCATGGTCTGTGGTATAAATTATTATGGTGTTTTCTAACAAACCATTATCTTGTAATGCTTGTATTACTCTACCAACCATATCATCCATCTGAGTTACACAGGCATTATAAGCAGCCATTACATTTTGTGCTTTTTCTAAATCTTTAGGAATCCCAGAATGAATCCAGTTAGGAGACCATGGGTATTTGCCTTTCTTATACCAATCATTATACGTTTTTGGCATGACATAATCTTTAGGATTATGCATATCTAAGTATTTTTGGGTGGTGGTAAAAGGAGCGTGTGGCTTTTCGAAACCAACGTGTAAAAAGAAGTTTTTACCATCTTTAGCTCTTTTATTGATAAACTCTACACTTTTCTTGGCCACAACCATATCAAAATTATCCTCGTCATTTTTTACTAAAGTAGGCTGATATTCTGCATTTAAATGCATAGCTCCTTTTGGATACACATTTTTATATTTTTTAAATTGCCGATAACGCATATAGGTGTCTTCGCCAACTTCATCTTGATAATGACCTCCAGGAAAGTAGGTATAGTAACGTAGACTAATTTCATCGAAACCTAAATTATTGCCTTCTTTGTAATCTTCGTCTACATTTTTTTGCAATTCTCCATGTACGTGCATTTTGCCTGGGGCAGCAGTAACATAACCTTGCTGTTTAAAAATCTCAGGGAGTGTTGTAATATCTAAATGATAGCCTGTTTCTCTTAAATAACCACTGCCTAAATTTTTTATTTTACCATTTGGTAATTGTATAGGTGCTTTATGATAGATAGCTCCATTAGCATATGGATACATTCCTGTAATTAAAGAAGCTCTTGCTGGGGCACAAACTGGAGCTGGTGTATACGCATTGGTAAATTTTACTCCAGTTTTTGCTAAGGCATCTATATTTGGTGTTATGGCTAATGAGCTTCCATAAGCACCTGTGGCTTCTAACTTATGCTGATCTGATATTATAAAAACCACATTAGGCCTATCATTTTTTTCTTGTGCACTACAGGCCAAGAAGAATAACCCTAAAATAAACAGGATTTTATAACTTCTCATTAGTCTATATTTTCGTTGGCAGACGATTCAATTAATGGAATTGGCCACGTATAATCTTCTGCTCCTCTAGCACCAACATTATTTCCATAAGTTCTTCTACAATACTCATCGTAAATACCCATTCTTGTTAAATCAAAAAAGCGATGACCTTCCATAAATAATTCTACCCCTCTTTCTCTTAATAATGCTTCTCTAAATTCTTCCATGGTTAGACCTGCACCATCGAACATAACCGCCATTTCTACACGAGATCTTAATATATTTATATCTGGATTTGCTAAAGCAGGATTTTGATTAAGCTCTGCCAATGCTTCTGCACGAAGAAGATAAACATCTGCTAAGCGAATTACATGCCAATTTTGCTGACTAGTATATTCTGTAGAAGCACCAGTATCTATATATTTACTCGTAAATACTCTAGATAAGTTTCCATTTGGAGCTCCTGTGGCTGTAATAGTTCTTATATAGCCTGTTAAGCCAGGGCCTAAAGTGTAGGTTCTAGTTTCATCTTGGTAAAAATTTATAATAGTATTAATATACCTTGGGTCTGTTTTATCTATACTTTCATTAATAAACTGAGGCTGCAACCTATTAACACCACCAAAACCACCACCAGCTAAACCTGAATTTCTAGGAGAAAATAAGTTAGAAACTGCTGTTCCTTCTCCTGCAATTGATGCTCCTTGAATATCAAATAACATTTCTGAATTATTACCCTTATCTGCATCAAAAATTACTCTAAATTCATTTAAGTTAGAACTCAATACATAAGAAGGTTGTTGTAAACAAAGGTCTGCCTGCTCTATTGCCTTTTGATAATAAAAGTCTGGAGACTGAGTAAGGGTAAGGTAAATGGCATTACCTGCTTGCCCTTCTATTGCTGTTCTTAAAGAAGAGGCCATTTGTACGTACACTTTTGTTAAAAGTCCATGAGCAGATGCTTTGGTAACTCTTCCAATATCGTTAGTAAAACCATTTCTATTTTCATTAAACCCCCAGCAATGTTCTGCAGCAAAACTTAAGTCTTCTGTAATTACGTTGTAAATTTCTTCTAACGAAGATTTTGGCAATCCAACTTCGCCAGGCTTAACAGGTGTAGTTCTTAACGGAACTTCTCCATAGCATCTAACTAAATTAAAATAGTGTAATGCTCTTAAAAAACGAGCCTCTCCTAAAATTCTTAACCGAAGTTCTTCGTCTATTTCTGGAACTCCAGGTACTCTTGATATAACATTATTAGCATCTTTGATGGCAGCATAAATATCTAACCAAGAACGCTCTATTAATGGGTGAGAATTGATTATGGTACCAAACCTAAAATCTCTGTGATTAAAACTACTTTGGCCTTGATCTGATGCTGCATATAAATTTGATAAAAATTGTTGTCTGTAATATCCATTTCCTCTTTTTAGCTGTGCATAGGCTGCTGTTAATCCTGCTAAAGCATCAGATTCATTTTGATAAAATGCGTCTATATCTACTTGAGTTAGAGGTCTTTCTTCAAGATAATTTTCGCACCCTAAAACTAGGAATAATAAAAAAAGTATTAGTCCAATTCTTGTTATTTTGTTTGTATGTAAAGTTTTCATATTGCGTATTTTTTAGTAATTGAAATTTAATCCAAAAGAATATGTTTGTACCCCTGGATAACCTCCAAAATCTAAACCTCTTCGTCGAGGATCTTTGTTAAACGTTGAAACTTCAGGGTCAAAACCAGGATAATTAGTAATTGTAATTAAATTCTGAGCTGTAGCATACAGTCGTAAGGTTCCACTTGTTTTAAAATTAATGGTATAGCCTAAGTTAATATTTTTTAGTCTTACAAAAGACCCATCGTAAACATTTCTATCTGAAGAAATAGCCCTAGGACCATTAGAATCTATAAGTGGTGCTGGGTTTCCTACATTAGAAGTACTTCCTAAAGCTTGGTCAAAGAAAACTTGACCACTAGCATCGACACCTATGGGTGCATTCCAAGAATCTTCAAAAGCTGCAGTTAATCCATTTCTTGAATTGGTATTCCCTCTAATTGGCCAAGCATCTACCCAAAAAATATCGCCTCCTTTTTGTCCAGTAATAAGCATGCTTAAATCCCAATTCTTGTAGTTAAAATTATTTGTGATAGCAAAATTAAAGTCAGGGTTAGGGTCGCCAATTTGTACAAAATCATCAAAGTTTATTACTTGATTCCCATTACTATCTAGAGTATTTGTATCGTTATTTATATATTTAATTTCTCCAGGGGCTGCTCCAACAATTCCACTTGCTATAGCTTCATCCCAATCTTCATAAATACCATCAGTTTGCGCTCCCCAGTAAATACCTAAAGGACTTCCTACCTGAAATAAAATTGGATTTTCTTGAGCAAAACCAACACTTGGGCCTAATTGAAAATCTAAGTTAGAGTTTAAGCTTTTTAAGTTATTTCTGTTTAAAGTAAAGTTTGCTCCAATATTCCATTGGAAATCCTTATTGTTTATAGCCTCTGCATTTAAGCCTAACTCTAAACCATAATTCTCTACTTCACCAAAATTGTCTAAAACTCTTGCAAAACCATTAGATGCTGGTAAAATTACATTCTGTAATAAATCGCTTGTAAGTTTATAATAGGTATCTATAGTTAGGTTAATTTTACCTTCTTTTAGTCCTGCGTCTATACCAAAATTAAATTGATCTGTAAGCTCCCATTTTAAATTGGGGTTTGGTAAATTAGTTTCAACAATACCTGTTGCAATTTGACCGTTAAAATTGTATCGAATGGCTTCTCCTAATGATAAGGATTGGAAAGGAGGTATCGCATCATTACCAACTCTACCATAAGATAGTCTAAACTTTAGGTTTGAAATAAAATTGGATTTTCTTAGAAATGGTTCTTCTGAGGCTCTCCATGCTAAAGCAACCGATGGAAAAAAGCTGGCTTTATTACCTGCTGCCAGTTTTGATGATGCATCTACCCTAGCATTTACATCTAAAAAATATTTTCTTTTGTAATTATATCCAACTCTTACTATACCAGAAGCTAACCTAAAATCGTTGAAATTAGATACAGGAGGTAAAAGATCTGTTCCTGCACTTAAATCGTAAAATTCTAAAATATCGTTTCCAAAGCCAAATGCTCTATTAAACATAGTTCTAATACTTACATCTTCTAGTGTTCCTACAGCCACAGCGTCTATTCTGTGTTTACCAAAACGATTTCTATATCTTAAATTAAATTCTCCATATAATTTTCTGTATTGTCTTGTTGCTTGAGATGCTTCTCCATTATTTCTAAAACCTCTTGTTGTAGTTGAAGGATAATACATGTCTCTATTACTTCTTTGCAAATTAAAAGCTCCTCTAAGTATAGCTGTTAATTTTGGCGTAATTTTACTTACAATGCTTAAATTTTGTAACACATTGTAACTTTCTTTTATATCGATAACATCGTTAGCTAATGTAAATGGGTTAGAAACTATATTTCCTTCGTTTAAACCTGAATAAACTTCATCTCCTTCCCCTGGTTCCAATAAACCAAAAATAGGTTGAAACTGTAAGGTTTGTGAAGTAACACTTCTATTTAACAATAAACTTCCATTACCAACAGAAGCAGCGTTACCTTTATTATAGGCTACATTAGTTTTCGAAAAAATGTTTATTTTATCGTTAAATGCTTTTTTTCGTCCAGTAACGTTTAGTGTCATTCTTCTATTACTCGTGTTAATTATAACTCCTTCTGTATCTATTAAACCCATACTGATTAATAAATTACTCTTAGGATCTCCTCCTCTGTAGGATACGTTGTACGAATTAGAAACTGCCTGACGAAACACCTGGTCTTGCCAATCTGTGTCTATACCCGAACTTGTTAAATAAGGCACTGTAAAAGTGTCTAACTCTGGATAATTAGCAGCAGTTAATGCTTGAGTCCCATTAAATGGACCAGCTGGACCTGCGTAATTTGGATTCGAAATGTTAAGATAAAGTTGATTTATTGATCTCCTGTTCATATAATTTTCAAAGGTAGGCCCATCCATAACATCTATTCTATTAGTTACGTTTGTTAAGAATGTATCTACAGTTACATTTAGGTTGTCTTTACCATCTCCAGTACCACCAGATTTTGTAGTTATAAGCACTACACCATTGGCTCCTCTTGCACCATAAACAGCTGTTGCAGCAGCATCTTTAAGGATTTCAATTTTTTCTATATCGTTTGGATTTAGAAAACTTAACGAATTTTGACCAGCACCTGCACCTCCATTACCTTGAGCATCTTGAACTGGGTCTATTGGTAATCCATCTATAATGTAAAGTGGCTGTGTGCCTCCTAAAAAAGAATTTGTACCTCTAATAGAGATGGAAACACCTCCACCAGGTTCACCATTTTCTGTTACTAAAACACCAGATACTTGACCTTGCAGTAGCTGTTCTACAGTTTGTGTTCTTTGTTTTTTTAATGTCTTTTCATTCACCTTTGTAATGGCTCCAGATAAATCTTTTTTATTTACATCAAACAAACCTACACTTACTGTAATTTCATCGAGTTGATTTACATCAGTTTCTAAAAATACACTCATAATTCGAGTTGCTTTTAACTCTATAGTTTTCATCCCTAAATACGAAAAAACAAGAGTTGCATTGGCGTCTACTGTTAAGGTAAATTCACCATCAAAATCAGTTTGTGTTCCTTTTTTTGTATCCTTAACCATAACCGTTACTCCTGGTAAGGTTTCTTTGGTTTCATTGTCTATTACTACACCTTTTACATTTATCTCTTGAGCTAAAAGTACTGTTGGTATAAAAAATAGAAATGCTATTAACTTTTTAATTCGTGTTAAATCCATTACTTAATTATTAGTTTTTTTATGTTAATTGATTGGTTTTTCTCTTGTATAGCAATAAAGTATATTCCACTTTTTAATTGACTAATATTTACAGTATCATCTGCTAAAACGTTGGTAGCCTTTTTAAGTATAATGGCTTTACTGTCTATAATTGTAATTGTATTTTTAGCATCTAGACCTTTTATTTTAATGAATTCTGAAGTTGGGTTTGGATAAATTTCTACTTTAGAATCATTAAAAGTATAGCTATCTGTATCCAAAACTGACGCCCATTGCTCCATTAAAAATTGTGCTGCAAAACCCCAAGAACCATCTGGTTCTATTAGCCATTTTCCTATAAGGTATTGGTAAAGAAATGATTCTTGATATTGTGTATTTCTTTCCCATGTAAAATTTTGAGGACCACTTCTATCATTTCCATATAAATTCCATAAATAAAAATTGGGTATGCCAAGACCTAAAGACACACCTATATATTTACCATATCTGTTACGAATAACTGTTTCTGAATTAACTCCATTATAAGGTGGATTTTCGTTGATGCCAAATTCACCAATTTGCACAGGAAAATTGGAGTCTAACTCCTTTGTTTCTGTTGTAAAATATCTTGCAATTTCTAAGCCTCTCCACATAGCATGGCCTTGAGGGAAATTAACATTTTCCCAGCCACCATCGTAAGCAGACCAAGAAGATAAGTCTATTCTTGTATGGGGTATTACATTTTCTACTACAGAAGGTGTATTGTTCTCTATCATGGTAATTCTGCTGCCGTTTTTTAGCATCCATAATTTATTAAATTCAATGGCATGATATACTTTGGCTGTTGAGTTTACAAACTCATTTCTCGCTCGTTCAGTACCTCTTTGTCTAGCTCTAAACAAACGAGCCATTCCTTCTGTTAACCATTCAATATCGCCTGGAATTAGACTTGGGTTGTTTTCCCAACTAACACCTTGCCCTCTAAGCATCCAATCACCTTCCCAGTTTTGATAAACAAATTTTTTATCTAAATCTCCATAGGTTTCTAATAGATGTTTGGTAAGCTCATAAAACTGCTGTTCTTCATTTAAATAACTAGCGTGCTCAAAATCAGGTCCTTTTTTGTAATCTCCTCTATTTTTTGTGGTTGTCCAAAACGTATGTGTTTTTATATGATTTCTTTTAAATAAAGAATCTACAAGTGGTTTTTGTGCAACATCTTTTAGTGTTTGTACATTAGTCCACTCTGAATTAAAATGATACTGATCTCCCATTTTTCCATTAACCGCGGTTAATGTTGTTTTAAAAGCAGTTGAACCAAACTCTTTGTAAAAATCTAACCCTTCTAATAAGTAAGGTCTTTCTGTAAAATTATACCAACCAGAAATATGTGATGACCCAAAAACATCTATTATGTTGCTAACATCGGCACCTTTGTTGGGGTCGTTTGCGTTAATTAAGTTAGTAACTTCTGTTTTAGTTTTTCTTGAAATGGAAAAATGTACTCTTAGCTCACCATTATTGATAAAATTAAAATTAGGGTTATTAGTAGTTAAATTTTTGAAATTAATATCTTTTCCTAGTCGAAATAAACCCCCAGAATTAATAATTAAATTAAAACCTGCTGCTGCTGCTTTTCTATCTAAAAGGCCTTTATTAATTTTTTGAGTATATAAACTGCCTTGGTTTTCGATGGTAATTGAGGACGATTCTCCTGCTGAAGTGTTTTTTGTAAATAGACTAACATCGTCTGTAACCACAATGCCATGTATTGTTAAATCTGCTTTTGCAGTTGGTGAACTAAATTGAAAATCGCTACCTGTAATTCCTAAGATTTTTTTGATGCGAACGTATGAAAAATGAGATACGGTAACCTGAACTCGATTATTTGATTTAATAGCAAAATTATCGTCGGTCATTAAATTATAGATATCTATTTCAAGGCTTTTGTTTTCGAAATCGCTTGCAATACTTAGCGATCTTGGGTTAAAAAATCCTGACCCAGAGATGTACGTTTTATCTTGGATGAGGTTCATAAAAATTCTACTATTGAAATCATAAATTAAACCATCCCCATTTCCAGAAGGCTGATTTCTTCCTGAAGAAAAAGTGCCATTACACAATATGCTTCCGTTAATTCTTAGGTCTTTTTGAAAATTAGTTTGATTATGGCCCATTTGCAAGATGGCACCTTGCTCAATTTTTAAATTATTACATAAATCAACTATTTGTTGAGATGTTGCTCCTTGTTTGTCAATATAAATGGTATGATTATCTGAAATGATTACGTCTGTATTGGCATCTGGAACTTGATTATTACTCCAAACAGAAGTATCTGTCCAATTTCCACTTTTAACAGTAGTTATTGCGTTTGAAAAATCTATCTGCTGGCTACTAACTATTGTTAATTGAGCAAAAGTAGTTGTAGAAACTACCATTTTTAAAATAATTAATAAAATTGCTTTTTTTAATAACATTTAGTGTTTGAATTTTAATCTAAATTGCAATAAAAGTAACTTTAATAAGTTTAAAATTAAATCAGATAAGTTTAAAATTAAATCAGATAAGTATTAAGAGTTCTTATCAACGAGTTTTACTCTAACATAATTTTTTTGGTGAGAATTCTATTTTCCAAAATTGCTTTAATTATGTAAACACCATCGCTAAATATGGATTTATTGAGATGTAAAATTTGATTACTTTCTAACTGTTTTGATAGTATTTTTTGACCAACAATATTGTATATCTCAATTTTTGCAATAGTATTTGAGTTAGTAATACTAACTTGTCTGTTAAAATATATAATTTTATTATTTAACCTCGTATCAAGATTTTCTGAACTTAACGTGTTAGCATTTTTAAAATGTAGAAAAAACCGTTCTTTACTTACATTTTTCCCTTCTTCTATAAATACTGAATACGAGTTTTCTGGACTTGTAATATCCACTTGTTTTTTTGCTTCTTTATCTTCTAAAAAAACTCGAACTGTTTCTGATATATTTAATAATTGAGCAGAAAATATAATTGTTTCATTATTCGCAAATACCCCTAAAGGGACTTGTATTGATTCTAAAGAATTCTCAGGTAAAGATTGAATGGCGTAGTTAATGTTATTAGAGCCGTCGGCTAAATAAGAAAAGATATCAAAACTTGAGTTACTAAAATTACCTATATCTAAACCAACATCAAAACCTAGTGAAGCTTGTTCGAAAAACTTAATTTCTGTGGTTACATTATAGGTACCATTGTTGGCTTTTAAAATAACACTGCTTCGTGAGCTTTTATTAAAAGTAGTATTCCCTTCTAAAGGTTTTTTAATTCTCTTGGCTTTTTTAAAAGGCATACTTGTAATACCTTCTTTAACTTTAACAAAAAAACCTTGACCTGGTGTAAATGTTGTATGTTGTGCGTCTAATTCTGATACTACAACAAATTTATTTTGTGTGTTATCCCATACATAGACAGCTTTAAAGTTGTCATCTAAAAGGTTGTAATTATCATTTAAAAAGCTGTTATTTGTGTTTTTATTGGTTGGGTAATAGGTAGTATAAGGGTTACCTATTGCGTTCCAAGAGCCAGCAATAACTGTTTTACTAACATCGTTTAAATTCATAGTACCTCTAAATGTTACAGAACCATTAGTATCTCTAGAGATGGCATAACTTCTACCAGTAGTAAAGGTTTGTGAATCTTCTATCTGATTTGTAAAATAAACCCACTCATGGCCTTCTTCTTGTAAATCATCATAATATCCAATTGCATACTTATCGTTATTATTGTCATCTTTTTTTACTCGAATAGCATTGTTAGCGTCCTCTGCAAACTCTTTAACTTTTTGATTATAAATTGGAGAACTGATCAAACTCCATTTGTTTGCTTCTAAACCTCCCCTAGTATAATTAACATTACCCACAGATGTTGTATTTACGATTAAAACTGCGCTATTAGTTGCATTTGATGAAAGGTTTATACTACCATTATTAATTAGACCACCTTGTACTTTTAAATAGGACGTTTCGTCTAAATTTATAGTTCCAAAATTATTAACACCATTTACGTCTGCTTCTATAGCTGAAATTGTTAGCGTTTTTCCAGTTGGTATTATAATATTTTCTTGACTTGTTGGAACTGTTCCTTTAGACCAATTTGAGGCTGTATTCCATGAGCCACTGTTTGGTAAAAACTTATTATTCTTATTCCATTGATTCATAAAGAAATTTGCAGTAATACCCCAAGAACCATCTGGTTTAACTAACCACTTTCCTATTAAATAATCATATAAAAAGGCTTGTTCGTATTGGGTATCTTTCTCCCAAGTAAAATTATCAGGACCATTTCTATCATTTCCATATAAATTCCATAAATAAAAATTTGGGATACCAAGACCTAATGCTACACCTATAAATTTACCATATTTATCATGTAAAACTGCCTCTGTATTATCTCCATTAAAAGGAGGGTTTTCGTTGATACCAAATTCTCCAATTTGTACTGGAAAACTTGAGTCTAGTTCTTTAGTTTCTGTGGTGAAATATCTTGCAATTTCTAACCCTCTCCACATGGCATGACCTAGAGGGAAATCAGTATTTTCCCAATCACCATCATAAGCAGACCAAGAAGACAAGTCTATTCTTGTATGAGGAATTACATTTTCTATTACAGAGGGTGTATTGTTCTCAATCATGGTAATTCGATTACCATTTTTTAGCATCCACATTTTATTGAATTCAATAGCATGAAACACTTTTGCAGTTGCATTTGTGTGTTCGTTTCTTGCACGTTCAACACCCCTTTGTCTAGCTCTAAACAAACGAGCCATTCCTTCTGTTAACCATTCAATATCATCTGGTATTAAACTTGCATTGTCTTCCCAATTAACACCTTGTCCTCTTAACATCCAATCTCCTTCCCAATTTTGATATATAAAGGATTTGTTCATAGAGCCATAGGTTTCTAACAAGTATTTTGTTAAGTCGTAAAACTGCTGCTCTTGATCTAAAAAATTCTGGTGATTAAAGTCTAAACCTTCTTTATAAAAAGATTGGTTTTTTGTGGTGGTCCAAAATGTATGTTTTTTTATGTGATTTCTTTTAAAAAGTGAATCTACGTTTTGATGTTGCGCAACTTCTTTCAGATTTTGAAAATTTGGCCAATCTTGGTTAAAATGATACGCAGATTCCATGTTACCATTTTGTGCTGTTAATGAAGTCTTTAATGAAGTTGCCCCAAAATCTTTATAAAAATCTAAACCCTCTAATAAATAAGGTTTGTCTGTAAAATTATACCAGCCAGCAATATGTGAAGACCCAAAAATATCGACAATTTCGCTAACGTCAGCACCTTGGTTAGGGTCGTTGGCATCAATTAAGTTACTTACTTCTGCTTTTGTTATTCTTATTACAGAAAAATGTCTTCTTAATTCACCATTATTAGTGAAATTAAAATTAGAATTATTTGTGGTTAAATTATTGAATTTTACATTTTTACCTAGTCGAAATAATCCTCCATAGTTGATGGTTAAATTAAATTCTGCAGCTTCCGATTTTCTATCTAAAACCTCATTATTAATTTTTTGAGTAAATAAACTTCCTTGATTTTCTATGGTAATAGATGAAGATTCCCCAACTGTTGTGTTTTTGGTGAATAAACTTACATCGTCTGTAACTACAATACCATGAATTGTTAGATCTGCTTTTGCAGTTGGCGAACTAAATTGATATTCACTACCTGTAATTCCTAAGATTTTATTTATACGAACGTATGAAAAATGAGTAATAGTAACAGAAACTCTATTAGTAGACTTAATAGCAAAGTTTTCATCTGTAATTAAATTATAGATATCTACTGTAAGATTTCTATCTGCAACAGGGCTAGAAATACTTAATGATTTTGGGTTAAAAAACCCAGAACCAGAAATAAAAGTTTCTTGTTGAGAAAGATTTAAAAAAACACGACTGTTGTTATCGTAGATTATACCATCTCCACTTTCAGTGGGTTGATTTCTACCAGAAGAAAAAGTTCCATTACACAATATGCTTCCGTTAATTCTTAAATCTTTTTGAAAATTAACTTTATTATGACCCATTTGTAGAACAGCATTTTGCTCTATTTTCAAGTTATTGCACAAATCAACAATTTGTTGAGATGAAGATCCTTGTTTATCAACATAAACAGTGTGACTCTCTGAAATAATTACATCTGTATTGGCATCTGGAACTTGATTATTACTCCAAACAGAAGTATCTGTCCAATTTCCACTTTTTACGGTACTAACTGCGTTTGTAAAATTTATTTGCTGATTACTTACTAAATCTAATTGCGCATAATTTATGTTATATACAAGAAATAAAGATAGTGACAAAAAATATGCAACTTTTTGAAATCTCATTTTAATTTTTTTCTGTAATAGATGCTAAAATAGTTGGTCTAATTTCACTATAAACTATATCCAAAACTTCAAGCGCTTTGTTTTTAAAATCTGTCTGCGAGGGATATGTTTTGTTTTGTTGTTTGTAGTTTTTTAAATAATCATTAAGTTGTATATAATAATTTTGATGCAAGAAATACATTGGCCTTTTTTTTCCTTCTTCATTTATCAAAGACATATGTTTGGATTTACCATTTTTAGCATATTCGTTATTGTATAGTTGCCAATGTAATGCAAATGGCAAATCTTCTTCAATGGATATTTGCATAATATCTTTAACATTATCAAATTGTCTTAAATGTGTTTGTGGTCTGTCATCAAAAGCATGTCCACCATATTCTCCAATAAAAACTCTTCTTTTAAAAGGTAGACCTTTTTTTGGTTTTAGTTGACTTTCTATATAGTCTAATACTTTTGTAAGTACTTTTTTATTGGTTTGGTAATCTTTTTTCTTGCTGGATTCGTAGCTAGAATAAGAGACAAAATCAACATCAACATTTGGTAAAATATCTTTAGTAATACACGTTCCGCCATCCATACCTTTTAAGGCTAGGTTTACTTCGATGTAATAATATACATTCACGTTTTTTGATTTTGATTTGTTTTTAGCATCTGCAATGGCGCGTTGTCTAATTTGTAACCACTTTGTCATATTTGCAACAGTTTCTTTAGATGGATTAGATTTTTTATTTCCCTCACCATGAAGCAACCAATCTCCTTCCCAATTTCCAATAAAAAATGTTTTACCAGTATTGTTATATTCTTTCAAAAGGAATGAGGTAAAGTTGAATATTTCTTTGTACAATCTCTTTTCCTGCTGTTTACTGATTCCATTTTTCCATTTTATTTTTGTTGCAGTATGCACCCAGAAAAAGAAGTATTTAAAATCCATATTAAAGATTTTTTGATAGTCTGGAATGAGATCTAAAACATCCATAATATTATCTACATCCTTAGGTTTATAACCATAATCTTTTAATTTCTTTTCTGAAATAGTAGTTTTAAAAATATTTGAACCTAAAGCTTTGGTTTGTTTGGCTTGTTCAATAAGTTTAGTATAGTTTGTAAACTGATACTTTGTAGGAAAGCTATTAGTCCCTAATATAAAGTTGTAATCTTCCATTGAAGCCAAATTTTCATTTTGTCCAAAAACAGATATACCTGTAATACATAATAAAAAGAATATTTTTTTCATCTTAATTTGGATTTAAACTTTTAAAGTTGACTGCATTTTTAGAAAATGTATTAAAATCTGGTGTTTTTCCATTTTCTTTGATGTAGTTTTTTATAAACAACTTTCCTTCTTCATAAAAATTATGATGTGTATACCAAATGGGTTGCTTTTTACCTTTATCATCAATCAACCAATAACCAACTTGTTCTTGAGTTTCTTTTTTAATTTCGTTATTGTACATTTCCCAATACAAAATAAAAGGAGTTCCCCATTCTAATGCAGCCTTAATTGTCCAAATTGATCTTAGGTTTTGCGTTTTGTCATCAAACTTAATGCTTGGGTTTCCATATTCTCCAATCCAAACTCTTTTCCCTTGGGGTAAATTTTGTTTTGGAGACAATTGCGATTCCATAAAATTCAAAGATTTTTTTAAATTTTTACTAAGTGACTCCTCATTTTTGAATGGATTTGTAGCATCGTAAGATGAGTATGACACGTAATCTGGATTTACTTTATTTACTATGCGATTAATTACGAAATTTCCTTCTGGTTCGTTTAATGCTTTTCTTACCAAATTTACTTCTATGTAATGGTAAACTTCTACGTTTTCATGACTAATGTTTTTCTTAGCATCATCTATAGCTTTTTGCCTAACTTTTGCCCATTTTGTCATACCTGCTAATGTCTTAAGGTTCGCAGGATTATCTCTTTTGTAATCAGATCTTAAATGCCAATCACCTTCCCAATTACCTAAGTAGAATACTTTTCCTGAATTGTTGTAGGTATTTAATAAATATGCTGTAAACTCATAAATTTCTTTATAAAGTGCCTCTTCATATTCTTTTGGGTAGCCATTAATAAATTTTATTTGAGCTGTATCATCTTTTTTACCTTCTGGTTCTGTTGAATATTGAGAGAATCCATAAACCCAAATATGATAAAATTTAAAATCCATATCTAGCACATGTTTCACGGAAGGTTCTAAAGTTGCTAGCTTAGTTAAAGAAGTTATTTTATCGTTTTTTGGGAGGCCATAATTTTCTGTACAATATCTTGGATGCATAGAAAACTTGAGTAAATTAGAACCCATGTTTTTAATTTGCTTAGCCGTTTCAACTAGCATTGTCTCCTCTGTAAACTTATATTTAGAGCCAACTGTTTGTGTGCCTATTGCATAGTTATATGCCTCTAATATACTATCTATTTTTTCTGGACCTTTAGAATTAAATGCACTTATAGCAACATACATTCCAGCACCTAAAATAAATAGTAAAACAATAAAAAATATGGGTGCTCTTTTTTTCATCTTTTGAATATTTAAAACTTGTAGCAATATTTAAATTAATTCGAAAATCTAGGTTTGTTTACCATTCAACTAGGTTTAAATAATAGTCAAATGCATAACCTTTACTAAAATACCATCTTAAATTATTATCCTACAATTTTTTAACTACTTGTTAAACGAAAAAACCTCTTTTTAATAAGATAAGATTTTACTCAATTTCTATAAAAATACCTTCTTGTTTAATAAAATTCAGCAATTTTATATCAATATAATTACTGTTAACTGTAATGAATTCTTGAAAAGTAATTTTTGGTTCAGGTAAATGATTCCATTTACTGTTTTGAATGTTTTTTATAGTAACCTTTAGTTTTTTCTTGTTTTTTAACCAAGAAACTTGGTTTAAGTTTTTAACTCTAATTTTTAGTTTTTTAAAACCTAAATTGCCTGTTCTACCCAATAAAACACGAAGCTTTTTGTCTTGGTTGTCTAAGTTTGCCATACCATCAAACAGCATTCTTTGTGGCAAATTTTTTACATACACCAAATCTCCTTTCATAGCTCCATAATATCTATAAGGCCAATAAGTGGCTCTTGGTTTAAAATCTTTGGCTGTTAATAAACCATTAAGCATGGCAGACCAACCGTTAAAAATATTGTTATTTTCTTTTTCGCGCCAACAAGCTCTGGCTGCACTATGCACTTTTGCTTTTTCTAGGTTAGATAAGTATAAAATTTGCTGAGAAACACTAGTTTGTCTTTTTTCGGAAACAAATTTGTTAATTTGAATCGGAATTTCAGTAATACCATTTTGTTTCATAATAAAGCGAATTTTGTTTACGTGAATTGGTATCTGCTGAGGGTAGTGTTGTTCAATGATTTCGTGCCAAGCTAAATAATTGGGCAATACGTTATTTTTTTTAGCATATATAAGAAAGTCTTTTAGATAACTTGGGTCAAATTTATTAATGCTTGGGCCAACAATAATGGCATTTGGGTATAAGCTTTTTACCTTAAGAACTCCTTTTTTATAGGTTTCAAAAAATCTTTTTTTATTCAATTCAAGATGATTTTCTATTTTTCGAGAATAAGGTCTAAACCAACCAAAATGATTGGGTTCTTCCCAAAAATCCCATTGAATATCTTTTGCTAATCCTACTGATTTTAATTTTTGATAGCATTCCTCAATGGTATCTTCCCATAAAGACCAATCTTTCTCATCTCCTGGCCATTTGTCAATTTTTCCATAAGAAAATCCACTTATGTTCGGGTTTCGTTTGTTATGCTGAAACTTTTGATTGTACTCATCAGACACCACCAATTGAATTGCTGCACCAAGATTTTTCATCCTTTTTAAAGCAGAAATTCCTGGGCTTCCATTTTTTTCTGTAATTCTTCCTCTATAAAGTTTGGGTTGTAACGGTTTTAATAGAGTATCGTGAGGCGCGTTTTTATGAATACCCCACAAAAAACCACTTGCTTTGTGGTTTGCAATACCCACTTTATTGCTTACATCTATAATTCCTTGATAGGTGTTAAAACCATCCAATACCCCTTTAGGTTTCAGTTTAGTGGTATCTAAAGGAAATTTTTCTGAAACAGCTCCTTCTCCTCTAAGCCAATTTTTACTGTTTTGCATTTTCTCTGCACCAACATCTTTTAAGTAATTTTCTAAATACAATTCTAATTGTTGTGCTACTTTTATACGTGTTTGTTTTAAGTTCGTTTGCTCAGCTACATCATTTTTAATATCAAAAAGGTAACTTTTTTTTGAAGCTCTCATTTTAATTAATTTATAATTATCTTTAATTATAACAGAATGAGGCTCTCCCAATCCAAAATGGTTGTAATGTGGATAATGAAAAATAAGTTTTCTGTCCAAATTTATTTGGGTTTCATTGCCTTTTAAAAGCGATGCAAAACTGGTACCGTCTATATTTTTTGGAATGATTTGGGGGTTTCCAGAAAGTTCTAAAATTGTCGGCAATATGTCGTAACCTACAACTGGAATATTAGTTTGAGAATTTTGCTTAATGCCTGGTCCAACCACAAGAAAAGGCACTCGAATTCCACCTTCTGTTAAATCCCATTTTCCTCTTTGCAAAGGATAATTTAAGCTTGTTTTATATTGATTTCTATTTGGTGGAAGTCTTGGAACACCTCCATTATCTGAAGTAAAAATGATGTAGGTATTGTTTTCAATACCTAGCTCTTTTACTTTTTTTAATAATAAGCCAATTCCTTCGTCTAAATCTGCAGTCATTGCTGCATACATTGCATTTTTTTGAATTTTTCCTCTTTTTTGTTTCTTGAATTTTGCTAACGTTTCAGGTCTTGCCATTAAATGATCGTGATTAGCATAATGAGATACTTGCATAAAAAATGGCTTGTTTTTTTTAACTTGATCAGCCATAAATTTAGTAGCAGTTTGGGTTAAACTAAAAATACGTTTTGGGTCTTTGTGCGTAAACCCTTTCCAACGTAAATTTCTTTGTTTACTAAAAAAACTGCCATACATGTTTTGTGTGTTGCCATCACTAACATCGTATCCAAATTCTTTTGGATGAACCTCCATGTGCCATTTCCCAAAATGGGCTGTTGAATAATTTTTATTAGCCTTTTTTAGCAATTTAGCTATTGTTTTTTGCTGATAATTAACGTCACTTTTATAAGAGCCAATAATTGAGGTATAGTTTATTCTTGCAGTAGTTTTACCAAACTGAATGGCAAATCTAGAAGGGGCGCATACTGGAGATGCAGCATATCCTCTACTAAAACGCATTCCTTGTTTACCTAATTTTTCTATGTTTGGGGTTTGAAGAAAATCACTTTTAGATGCTGGATTATTTTTATCCATTTTTAGTGAAGTGTGAGACCAACCTTGATCATCTGTGAGTATTAAAATGAAATTAGGTTCTTTTTGGGCATAAATTTTAGAAAATTGTATAGTAAAAATTATTAGCCAGAAATACTTGATATAATTTAACTTATATAGATTCATTTATAAAAATTTTATGAAATATAAAGATTGAGTATCACAACTATGTTTTTCTATCATTCATATACGTCTAAAGTTTGATCATAATTATAAATGAAACTTTAAATAATGATATAAAAATTACACCTTTTCCATATACTCTTTAGGTGTTTGTTGGTAGTGTTTTTTAAAGAGTGTACTGAAGTATTTAGGATCGTTAAAACCAGATTCGTAAGCAATATCAGAAATACGTGTCTTTTTTTTGCTTTTCATCATTTCTTCTGCATGACTTAATTTTATTTTTATAATTAAATCTGATGGTGACATTTGAATTAATCCTTTTAGTTTTCTAAACATATTAGATCTACTCAATCCCATTTTATCACAAAGTGAATCAATTGAAAAATCATTAGAAGTAAGATTTTCTTTTATGGTTTCTATTACTTCAGATAAAAATCGCTCGTCTGGAGTTAGCTGCTTTTCTACTTTTTTATCTTCTAAAAGATTGCTTAAATTTTCTCTACTTTTTATAAGATTATTAATTGTTGCTTTTAATATTTCTAAATTAAACGGCTTTTCTATGTAAGCATCTGCACCAATTTTTAAACCTTTTAATTTATCTTCTTCATTAACCAAAGCAGTTAACATAATAACTGGTATATGGCTTGTTTTAAAATTTGTTTTAAGCAGATTACATAATTCTTTGCCGCTCATTTCTGGCATCATTACATCTGTAATAATTAAATCGGGGTTTTTAGATAATGCAATTAACAATCCTTCTTTACCATTGGCTGCTTCTATAACTGTATAATCTTCATCTAATTCGGTTTTAATAGCTTCTCTTAAAGCTAGAGTATCTTCTACCAATAAGATTATTTTATCTTTAGTGATTAATTTTTCTACAGATTTGGCATCTTTATCTTCGGAAATATTTTCTTTAATTATTTCGTCTTTTTGATAGTGCTCTGAACCTAAAGGTAAAATAATAGTAAATGTAGAACCAATATTTTCTCTACTTTCTATGGTTATTTCTCCACCATGTAATTCAACAATTTTTTTAGAAAGCATTAAACCAATTCCTGTTCCTGGAATTCCTTTGTTGGTTACATTTGTTCCTCTGGTAAACCTTTTAAAAATTATAGCTTGTTGTTTTTCAGGGATTCCAATTCCATCATCTATAAAAGCAAGTTTTAAATGTTTTTCGTTTATGCTCGCATTAATGTTTATTTGACCACCTTCATTACTATATTTTATTGCATTTGAAATTAGATTGTAAAAAATACGACTCATTTTTGCTTTATCAAACCAAACAAAAACTTTATCGATATTAATTTCAATATCAATAGAGTTTTTTTCTAGTAACGGACTAAAATCACTTGTAATATTGGTAATAACCGACTTCAAATCTACTCTTGATACTGCTAATTTTAATTGATTTCTATCAATCTTTTGAAAGTCTAAGAGTTGGGTAACATATTCGTTTAGGTTTTCAGTATTTCGCTGAATCAATTCTATTGATTTTTTCACCTCTTTTTGATTTGCTAATTGCTTAACCAATAACTGAATTAACGAAACTGGAGTTCTAATATCGTGAGCAACTTCTACAAAGAATTTAATTCTATCTTCATCTGTTCTTTTTCTATGTTTTGCTTTTGATATGAAATATATTAAATAAAGAAATAGTACGAATAAACAAATGTATAGAGAAATCGCTGTCCAAGTTTGCCAAAAAGGTTTTTTGATAATTATTTTTAATTGATAAGGTTTTTTGCTTTCTATACCATCTGCATTATATCCTAAATTAAAAAGTTCGTATTTCCCTGGCTTTAAATTCGCATAGGTAATTTTATTATTATTCCCACTTCTCTTAAAATCATTTTCATATCCTTTTAGTTGATATTTAAAAGTATTTCTTTTAGAACCATGAAATTTGATAGTTTGAAAATTAAAAGAAAAAGAATTCTGATCATAATTTAAAGTTACCTCATCTACAAAATTGATGTTTTTTTTGAGTGTAAGACTGTCTGGTTTTTTACCATTTACCTCAAAATTTGTTATAAAAGTATCTGAAATAAGATTGTCTTTTTCTAAATTATAAGGATTAAATATTACTGCTCCTTGAGAGCCACCAAATGCAAATCGACCATCTTCAAATTCTGATCCTTCCCCAACTCCAAATTGATTGATATGCAATCCATCTTGATCGTCATATTTGCGAAATAATTTATTCTTAATGTCAAATCTCCAAAGTCCAGAAATTGTGGCAAGGTATAAGTTTTCTAAATTATCCTTTTTAATAGAAAATACAGTACCAATTTTTTTATTTGCAGTTTGCCCAATATTTTCAAGAGATTCATCACTTAAATTAAACTTATAAATTCCATTTGTACTACCAATCCAAATAGCATTATTTATCGGGTCTAACTCTAAAGAGTGTACTTCATTTACGCTATTAAAAACATGAGGTTTAATTTTTCGCAAACTTTTATTTCTCTTATTTATTTCAAAAAAACCATTAGTTGCTCCAGCATAATTTAAATTGTTAAATCCTTTAATAATTGTTCTGGCCAGTCCAATTTTATATTGACTGACTAATTTCTTTTGATAGTAATGATGTAAAGGTCCATCTATTCCAGAAACCCAGAGATTGCCATCAAAAACAGAAATATTAAAAACAAAATCTAGTTGAACTTTTGGATATAAATCAGGTTGAGATAAACTTCCTGTTTTTGGATTTATTTTGAGTACCCCTTGACCATAACTCCCTAAAAGTAGCTCATTATTGTATTCGTTGATGGATAAAATTGCAGTGTTGTAGAGTTCTTTTTTTTGGTTGTAATTAGTCCATTTGTTATTAGAAAGTTTACTAATTCCGTTTTCTGTACCAAACCAAAGATCACCATTTGCTGTTTCATGAATAGATCTTATGGTGTTATTACTTATACTTTCTTTACTATTAAGAATATGATTAACATGATTAAAAACGTTACTTTTTTGATAAATAACATTTACACCACCTTCTCTTAAACCTAGCCAGTATGCATTTGATTCATCTACATAAATTTCGTAAATACTATTTTGACTGATAGTTGTTGGTTTGTTTATATCATGACTAAAGGTATTTAGAACTTTTAGATTTTTATCAATTACAAATAAGCCAAGTCTATCAATTGCAACTAAAGCATTATTGTTTTTATCAAATTCTATTTTACGAATTGCATTTGTTTTTTTACTGATTTCTTTAATTGCTACTTTTTTGATTTTATCATCATTAAGTAGATAAAGTCCACCAACTTCTGTCCCTATCCATAATTTTTTATCATCATCAATAGCGATATCAATAATATCACTATAGCTCAAAAAATCCTTTTTTAAAACAAGTGTATTTTCTGAATCATTAAAAATATAGTGATCGCACCCTCTTGCAGTTGCTACATAAACATTACTACCGTCAACAATTAATTCTCTGTTGATAAATGTATCTGGAAATAGAGTTTCGGATGCTTGTTTAGTTTCAATATCATAAATAATGAAACCACGAGAAAGGCCAATTAAAAATTTTCTATCATTTAGCTTGGCTAAAGAAAGTAGCCTTTTGTTTTTTATGTATAGGATTTCTTTAAATTGATCAAAATCATATTCATATCGCATCAAAACGCCACTAAAGCTGGATACAAATAAATTACCATTTAAATTTAGGATATCAGAAATCCAAGAACTTTCTTGACTAGAAACATCTTTAATATCGTATTTCCTAAACTCAACTCCAGAATATCTACTGATGCCTTTACTGGTTCCAATCCACAAAAAACCTAAACTGTCTTTTTCAAATTTATTTATTCTTCCTCTTAAAATTCCTTCGTTAGTATTTAATCGTTTTACTTCTTGGGTAAAGGAATTGGTAGTTCCAAAAATTAGAATTACAAAACCGAATAAAAAATATTTAGATATAAATTTCATGAATAAGATTGGCTGATAAGATACTAAAATAAAGAAAAAGTCAATGAGTTTGGTCACTGAGTTAAAATATCAATGTTTTTGTGGGATTTGAGTCCTTAACCACCAATCTCTATCTGGATTATAATTGTATTTTGTTTTTAAATCCTCTAACTTTTTTCGCATTCTTTGCTCAACTTCATCATATTCAGGATTATTGATGAGGTTATTCATTTCACCAGGATCATTTTTTAGGTTATACAATTCGTCTATATCACTGTCTAAAAATGCATCAACTAATTTATAATCTTCAGATTTTATAGCTAACATATTTGGCCCGGCATAAGGATAAGCATCATCTACATAATATTCAAACATAAAAGCTTCTCGCCAATTTTCGTCTGGGTTGTTATCAAATAATTTTACCATTGAATCTCCTTGCATATATTCTGGAGTTGAAACTCCTGCCAAATCAAGTATTGTTGGAGCTAAATCTATATTTAAAGCATTTTTATTGATTACAGTACCTGCTTTAATTTTTTCTGGATATCTAATCAACATCGGAATTTTCATAGAACTCTCATAAGCAATTCTTTTATCCCAATATCCATGCTCACCCATAAAATAACCGTTGTCACTACTATAAATTATTACAGTATTGTCTAATTCGTCCATTTCTTCTAGCGTTGCCAAAACCTCACCTAAAGATTCATCAACAGCACCCAAAGTTTCTAATAATTTTTTAAACTTATCACCTTTTATTGGCCAAGGTTTTGGTTCGATAGTTTCTGTAGAAACATATTCTTTCCATTTAGAGTCCCAAGCTTTTATTCTTTGCCATTCTGGTTTTCCTTTAAAATCTTCTAAATGCATATCATATGGTGGAACTGGTAATTTATCATCAGCATACATATTTTTATGTCTTGGTGCTGGCGAATGATTTTCATGAACAGCTTTATGCCATAAATTTAAACTAAAAGGTTTGTTAGGGTCTCTTTTTTCTGTTAACCAACTCACTGCTTTTTCAGTAAGAATATCTGTCATATATCCTTTTTCTTGATATTCTTTTCCATTATCATTCACTTTTGGATCAAAATATTCACCTTGCCCAATAAAGCTATACCAGTAATCAAAACCTGGTCTTATGTGTTTTTTCCCTTCGTAATGCGCCATATGAATTTTTCCAATATGTGCAGTTTCGTATCCAGCTTTTTGTAAATGAGAATTGTAAGGTTTGTAGGTTTCCCAATCTGGATCTACATGTCTGTTATTTTGATTTACACCATGAATATGAGGATATGTTCCTGTTAAAAAACTTGCTCTAGATGGAGAGCAAATGGATTGTGTAACATAATAATTGTTAAAAGTAACACCTTCATTTTGCAAACGCTGCATGTTTGGCGTTTTTAAAAACGGATACCTACCACTTGATTCTAAAGCATCAAAAGGTTGATCGTCTACCAAAACAAATAAAAAATTAGGTTTTTTTTCTTCTTTTTTTTGATTACAATTTACCAGTGAATATGTTAAAAAAAGAAATAGAATATAAAATTTTAAATTTTTCATAATTAATTATTTTTACCAAAAGACAACCAAAATTATTAAACAAAAAGAAATCAATAAATAAGATAAAAATCGATAACTTGTATAAAATGGTTTATCTTTTAAACTAAGTGTTTCTTCTTTAAACTCTTTCATAGAGAACGTAAGTTGGTCTGTTTTTTCTAAAGGCGGTTTTTTGGTAGCTAAACTCACTACAACCATAACTAAACAACTCCAAACAAAATAAAAAGGAACTGTAATTAAAAAGTGCATGTCTCCAAAAATTGAAGTTCCTGTTTTTACAGTAGATATAATATTTACAATACCTAATAGTAAACCTGCCATTAAACCAACAAAAGCCCCTGTTGCATTAGTTCTTTTCCAAAAAATACCTAATATGAAAGCTGCTACGATTGGTGGAGCCATCATTGATAACATTTCTTGATAATACTTTAATAAAGTTCCGAATTGTTTTCCAATTTGGGGTGCCCACATCACAGCAATCACTAATACAGTAATAGAAGCCATTTTACCAACTCTAACTTTATTTTTTGAAGTGCTTTCAGGAGCAATTTTTGTGTAAAAATCCATTGTAAAAAGTGTGGCTACTGAGTTTAATAAACCACTTAACGAAGATGTTAAAGCAGCAACCATTGCAGCCATCATAAACCCAATCAAAACGTTAGGAAGTAGTTTCATTATTAGATTTGGGTAAACCATATCTGGTTTTGGTAAACCTGGAAACAAGTTAATAGACATAACTCCTGGAATAATGATTAAAAATAAAGTTAGCATCGTTAAAAAACCAACTAATAAAACACCTTTTCTACCTTCGTCAATAGATTTTGCTGTCAATACTCTCTGTACTAATTGTTGATTATTTCCCCAGAAAAACAATCCTAAAATAGGAATACCTAAAACCATACCTAACCAAGGTACAGAGGAGTCATCATTTGGTCTGACGAGTTTCATTAAGATGTTCCCCTCTTGAAATAATTCTCTTACATAATCTGCACCACCATTGTATGAAGCATAAAAAGTAAGCACAATTGAACCAACTAACAAAAAGATACCTTGCATTAAATCCACTCGAATTGCAGCAGATAAACCTCCTGGAATCGTATAAGCAGCGACTATAAGCGCAAACACAATTGACAAAGTCAATATCGATGTTTCTGGAAAAATTATTTTCATAACCATTGCTGCTGCATATAAAGAACCAGCAGCATCTAAAAAGATATTTACAATTATGGTAATTGCTGAAAAGTAATATCTTGAAGCAGAGTTAAATCTTTTTTCTAGAAATTCTGGAATTGTAAATATTTTTGATTTGATGTAAAATGGTAAGATAAACCAAGCAAAGAAAACCATCACTAAAACAGAAATCAAGTTATAATTAAAAACTGCTATTCCTGTGCTGTAAGCATCACCTGCTTGACCAATTAGTGTTGAACTCGATATACTTGCTGCAAACAGCGAAAAACCAATTACAGGCCAACCAATTCCTCTACCAGCTAAAAAGTAGGATTTTTCATCTTTACTTTTACTGTATTTTGCCCCTAGGTAAACTATAAATAGAAAATACAATACAATAATAATGACGTCTGCCCATGAAAGTCCATTAACCCAACTTGGTCCGTCAGTTAGAAAATTAGTAGTTTCCATAAATATTAGTTTTGGTTTTGTTCATCACTCATTGTAAAATCAATAAGTTCATGTACGTTGCAAGTTGCTAATCCAATATATTTATCTGCACCACCATAATAAACGTATAAAGTATCATCAACAATCGTATTTCCTGTTGGAAAAACGCACCCCTTATAATACCCTTCAATTTCATAATCAAATTCTGGCTCCATGATATAATCTTTAGTTCTACCAATTACTTTTGTTGGATCATTAAGATCTAACATCACACAACCAACCCTATAATAGCCTAAACCACCATTTTCTACACCATGATATAATACCAACCAACCTTTATCCGTTCTTAAAGGAGGTGTGCTACCACCAACTTTTTCTTCCCAACCACCATTGATTCCTCCAATTATCATGGTGCTTGGTTCATTCCAAACTAACATATCATCAGAAAAACGAATCCAAACAGCAGGTTTTTCAACCCCATACTTTTTGCCAATCCATTCTTTTGGTCTATGTAACATGGCATATTTTCCATTGATTTTTTCTGGGAATAAAATCACATCTCTATCATCTAAATTAGAATCTGTAATTCTCCCTAATTTTATCCAATCTTTAAAATCTTTGGTCATAGCCAAGGCAGAATTCGCCATATTGTTTTTGATGAAATGCGGAGCATGATCTCCATGATCTTTGGTTAAAACTTCATCATGAGCAAATTTCCAATATTGTCCTGGAGGAAAAGGTCTGTAAGCATACGTTACATAATAATAGTCATCAAACTTAATGATTCTTGCATCTTCAACACAACCCATATCTGGTCCTTCTTTACTTGGGCCTAATACAGGTTTATCTGAAACTCTTTCAAATTTATAGCCATCATCACTCACTGCTAATCCAAACCGAATGATATGCTCTTCATCATCACCAGCGGCTCTATATAACATGTAAAATTTACCATTATCATAATACACACCTGGATTACATACGACTAAATTTTCCCAATCATTATTTTTATGTGGACTTAATATCGGATTTCCTTCAAATTTTGTTAGTTTCATTTCTTTTTGTTTAAAATATTTTACGTTGATACTTCAATATTAAAATGAAAGTTGGTTTTTAGGGTTTTCTATTAGGTCAAACAGTATAAAAAAATGGTCAAGCCATAAATTTTAGAAAGATTCCTTTTAAAATAGAATAATTTATCGATGGTTAGATAATAGAGGATTTTGCTCGGAAAATAAACTGAATATATTGTCTTAAAATTTAAATTTGTTCTATATCAAATCCATATTATGAAAAAAGCAGTACTACTTTTAGTTATCATTTTTATAAGTTGTCAAAAATCAACAAAAAGCTCATCAGAAAGTAAAAGACCTAATATTGTTTTTATTTTGTCTGACGATCATGCAACAAATGCAATTTCTGCTTATAGTGACATTTTTAAAGAATTTGCCCCAACACCAAATATTGATAAAATTGCCAAAGACGGTGCAATTTTAAAAAATGTTTTTAGCACCAATGCAATTTGTGGTCCAAGTAGAGCGTCCATAATCACTGGAAAATACAGCCATAAAAACGGATATTACAAAAACTATAAAGGTGGCTATTTTGACAGTTCTCAGTGGTCTTATCCAAAAACGTTGCAAAAATCGGGTTATCAGACAGCTATAGTTGGGAAATGGCACTTAGCTTCTGAACCTGTAGGTTTCGATTATTATAAATATCATATAGAACATGGTGAGCAAGGTGTGTATTGGAATCCGACGTATAATGAAAACGGAACACCAGTAAAAGAAGACGGATATGCAACAAACGTTACTACAGACAGTGCTTTACAATGGTTATCTGCTAAAAAGGAAGATGAACCATTTTGTTTGTTATTACAATATAAAGCGCCTCACAGAGAATGGGCACCAGACAAAAAATATGAACAACTTTGGGAAAATGAAGATTTACCAGTTCCTGCTAATTTTGATGATAATTATAAAGGAAGAGAAAAAACGGCTGGTGATACACATATGACAATGGATTATTTGAATCGAAGAGATTTAAAATTAGAACAAACAAACTCGCTATCGAAAAAAGAACTTCGCAAGTGGTTGGATTATGGAAACCAACCAGGGCAAACGGTTTCTTTAGATAAAAATCTTTCCGCTGAAAAATTACAGGAAGAAAAATATCAAATTTACATTAAAGATTATTTAGCAACTATTAAATCTGTAGATGATAATATAGGAAGAGTTTTAACATATTTAAAAGAAAATGGTTTGGAAGAAAATACAATTATTATCTACGCATCCGACCAAGGTTTTTTCTTAGGAGAACATGGTTGGTTTGATAAACGTTTTATGTATGAAGAATCCTTAAGAATGCCATTTGTAATTAAATACCCAAATGTGATAAAACCAAATACTGTGGTTGATGATGTTATTTCTAACATTGATATTGCACCCACTGTTTTGGAATTAGCTGGAGTTAAAATTCCTGATGAAATCCAAGGGAAAAGTTTTTTTAGTAATTTAAAAGGAAATACGCCAAAAGACTGGAGACAATCAATGTATTATCATTATTATGAATATCCAAAATGGCATCATGTCCAACCTCATTATGGAATACGAACAGATCGATATAAGTTAATTCACTTTTATTATGATGTTGATGTTTGGGAATTATACGACCTAGAAAATGATCCGTCAGAAATGAACAACTTAATTGACTCTAATGAACATGCAACTTTAATTAGTAAATTAAAAGAAGAACTTAAGGAATTGAAAAAAGGTTATGGAAACACCAAGTCTTTGGAAGAATTAAGAGCGATTACTGAAGCAGATTTTGGAGGCCATGAATCCACAAAAAAATAAAAAAAATGAAAAATACATTTAAATTGATAGTCTGTTTACTATTTCCGCTTTTAGCAAACGCGCAAGAAACAAAACCTAATATTCTTCTCATTACATTAGATGATATGAATTGGGATTCGCCAAGCAGTTATGGTGGCATCATCCCAAATCTGACTCCAAATATAGATGCAGTTGCCAAAAAAAGTGTGTTGTTTAAAAATGCCTATGTGCAAGCGCCAAATTGTTCGCCATCTAGAGTGGTGATACAAACAGGTTTATATCCGCATCAATCTGGAATGAGAGGGTTTTATTATGTGAAAAATACCATAAACACAGTTCCAGAACTACTTAAAGAAAGTGGCTATTTTACAGGAGTTATTAATAAAACAGCAGACACAAGTTTGAGTCCAAATTTTAACGATTTTTGGGACACTACACTTGGATTTAAAAAATCAGAAAAAAGAGACGCCAAATCATACGGAAAACAATTTAGTAGCTTTATAAATGAAAGAAACAAAAATAAAAAACCTTTTTATTGTGTGGTAAATATTGCAGACCCGCATAAACCTTTTTTTAATGATGCTGGTGCAACAAAAAAAGAACTTAAAGAATTTAAACCCTCAAAAGTATATACTCTAGATGATGTGGAAGTACCTGCTTTTTTACCAAATCATAAAAAGGTTAAACAAGAAGTATTAAATTATTACAACTCTGTAAGAAGAGGAGACGATTGTGTAGGTTATGTGTTAGATGTGCTAAAAAAAGCCAAATTAGAAGAAAATACGATTGTGGTTATTTTATCAGATCATGGTATGCCATTTCCTTTTGCGAAATCTACAGTGTATCAAAACGGAGTAAAAACCCCTTTACTTATTTCTTGGCCAAAAAAATATATTCCTAGAATTGATTATAATTCTATAGTTTCTGCTATTGATTTAGCACCGACATTTCTAGATATGGCAAAGCTTTCTGTTTCTAAAAGTATGGAAGGCAATTCTATTTTACCTTTGTTGAACCAAAAAAAGCAACAAATGGGAAAATATGTATTCGCCCAATTTGATGAAAACGCAGGCGGAATTCCAAGACCTTCTAGAGCTGTATTAACAAAAAAATATGGTTATGTATTTAATCCTTGGGCAACAGGTGCTTATGTTTTTCAATCTGCGGCAACTTGGCACACTTCCTATAAACAAATGGCAAAATTGGCGAAGGTTGATGATGCTGTAAAACAACGTTTTAATTTTTGGAAATTTAGAGTAGTAGAAGAATTTTACGATTATGAAAAGGACCCGAATGCTCTGAATAATTTAATTGATAATCCAAATTACAAAGAAATAATTGATGAATTAAAACTCCAACTTTCCTCGCAAATGAAAAAAACCGATGATTATGTATTGAATGCATTTGTAAATAAAGCGGATAAAACTTATCTAAATACTTGGATGGAAGACCAAGTTGCAGAAGCCAAAAATAGAAGGGAATCCATCAAATGGAAACGCGGAAAAAATTTTAGCGGTAGCACAAAGAAAAATACCATATTGTTTGATAATACTTTAGATTAGTAAAAAGAAATGACACCCAATTTATTACAGTTTGTAACTTCCAAATAAATGAAATACTTGGGGATGGCGTGAAGTAAAAAACTAAACTTTAATGAAAGCTCACTCAGAAACTATTATGAGTTTATCTTAAGGTAGTTTTGATGACACTTTCCCTGTAAGCAGATAAGTTAAAAATTTCAGAATAACTTTACTTATACACTTTTTGGCTCAATACCTAACCTATTATTAACCATAAAATGAAGAATTTTTATTCAAAAAAATTATTCTGTTTAATCTAATTTTGTTTTTAATTCGATTAACTATAAATTAATATTTTAAAAATTTAAGAATGAAAAACTTTTTACTTTCTATTACCTTAGCCTTTGTTTCTGCAATTAGCTATTCGCAAACTTTTCCAGTACACGACATTGATGAGTGTGTTGTAATCACTGAAGGATTTAATCAAAATGCAACCTATGATCAATCTGTTGCTAACCCAGTACCTGCAGATGCAAGCACAAATGTTTCAAGAATAACTCCAGATACTTCTGGAAATACTACTACACATGGTATTTATTTTACGTTACCTTACAGAATACCTAGAAATGAAGCTGTAAGTTTTTCAGTTCGTACTTATGTTGGTATTGCAGGCTCTGGTGCTTCAGGTTCTGGGCTATTTAAAATTTCTATTCAAGCAACTGATGGTAGCGGTAATATAGCAGCAAGTAACGTTACTTTAGGGCAAGAAAACAATACTGGTGGTTCTTGGCAAACCATATCAGGTTCTGGTTTAAATTTAACTACTGGAAATACTACCACAGATAACGCTATTGATGCAGCTGGTGGTTTTGATGTTTTGGTAATACAGCAAGTTAATCCAGGTTCTTCTGAGGTTTTCTATTTTGATAATGTAGAATTTCAAATAAACCCAAATTTAGCAGACGTAACTGCAGACTTAGACCCTGGAAATTTATGGCTGTATAATAATAGAGAAGGTGATAACCAACTAGCAGCTTCTTCTGAATTTAATGGTTCTGTAACCGAAAATGTTACTACGCCATCTACTAATGGTAATTCAGCTAGTACAGTACTTCAATTCAATAAAACAGGAAGTTTTTCTGTTTTAGAATATGCAATACCACCTATACAAACACCATTTTCGGGTACTGTAAAATTAAGAGTTTATTTAGATGCATGTACTTTAGATAATACTAATAATAGAATCCAAGTTAGATTAAGAACTGCTGCCAATGAAGATACAAACACTGCTCCTGCAGGTGTTATTTCAATTGACAAAAGATGGACAGAGCTTTCTTTTGATCTTTCTACAATAACTGGAACTTCTAGTACAGATTATACTAAATTACAAATTATAGTGGATGGAGGTGCTGCAAATAACACGTATTTCTTTGATGCTATTCAAGG
The DNA here is from genome assembly GCF_965660385.1 of Polaribacter sp. Taxonomy (GTDB): domain Bacteria; phylum Bacteroidota; class Bacteroidia; order Flavobacteriales; family Flavobacteriaceae; genus Polaribacter. Next base: position 51,300 of record NZ_CBFHZT010000008.1, on the reverse strand, counting down.
ACCTTTTGCTGGCGCTACCACTTTTACAGGTGCTGATAATAATAGTTGGACTAATGCAGCTAACTGGACCAATGGTGTTCCTAATGCTTTGTTTGATGCTACTATCCAAACAGGAAATAATGTAGGTATATTTAATGCACAAACAAGTGTAAATAACTTAACTTTAGAAGGAGACGCAAGTGTGTTTTTACAAGGTACAGCACCAGAGCTTACAGTTCAAGGAACAGTTACCTTAGGTACTGGTGATTTTAATTTTAGAAGAACGCTAGCTAGCAGTAACTGGTATTTAATGAGTGCACCTTTTGGTGGTGACATAAGCGACTTTCAATTAGCTACTGGTCAAGGTTCTAATGTTGGTGTTGGTACTTATAATACTGCAACTAACGACTGGACCTACAAACAAGCAAGCGCAACTTTTACAACCACAACAGGTGTTGGTTTTTCTGTTAAGAAAGATGCAGCAGGAAGAGTACAAGAACTAAGAGGAACTACACTTAATACTTCAGATGTTTCTGTAGCAGTAAGTAATGCAGGTAGTGGCTTTAACTTATTAGGTAACCCATTTGCTTCATCTATAAATAGTGATGCTTTTTTAACAGCAAATACAGGCAATTTAGTTAGCCAAACTATTTGGGTGTGGAATCAAGCTACTAGTAACTACGAAGCTAAAGTAACTGCAGATGCATTTGTACTAGCACCTACGCAAGGGTTCTTTGCAAGAGCTAATGCAAGTACTAACTTAACCATTGCTAAAGGTTCGCAAGCAACAGGAGGTACTTTTCAAAAAGCAGCCAAGCAAGAAGTTCGTTTACAAATGACTGATGGTAGCTCTGAGCGTTTTGCTAGAATTCTTTATGATGAAAATGCGACTACAGATTTCGATAATGGTTACGATGGTGAAGTGTTTGGTGGTATTGCCAACGAATTAGATGTATATACTAACCTTGTGGCTAAAAGCGAAGGTAAAAAATACCAAATTCAAGGTTTACCTAACACTGGCTTAGAAGATATGGTAGTTCCTGTTGGTATTACTGCAGAAGCTGGTAAAACTATTACCTTTACTGCTACAGCGAATAACTTACCTACTGAGCTTAATGTGTATCTAGAAGATAGACTAAACAATACGTTTACCAAACTAGATGAAAATAGTGAGTACACTGTTACTTTAGATGCTGCTGTAGATGGTTCTGGTCGTTTCTTTTTACATACAGCTAGTAGTGTGTTAAGCACAGACGATGTGGCTTTAACTGGCGTTAATATATACCCAGCAAACAACAACTTAAGAGTTACTGGTGTTAATAGTACAGAAGCTAATGTAGCCATCTACAACATACTAGGTAAAAAAGTGTTAGACCAAGATTTTACTTCTAGAGGCACTACAGCTATTAGATTGCCTAAATTGAGTTTAGGGGTTTACATTGTAAATCTTACTACTGAAAAAGGAAAAATTAGCAAGAAAATTGTATTAGAATAATCTAGTAACGTTTAAATAAAGCATATCATGACAAATAATAAGAAACAACAAGAAAACAAAGACAACATCACTCGTAAAGAAGCGATGAAGAAATTAGGAAATTATGGTAAATATGCTGCCTTAACAGCATTAGGTACCTATATGATTTTGAATCCGCAAAAAGCACAAGCTCAAAGTGTACCTGCAGATCCTGGATCAGGTTTCTAAAAACACTTAAATTAAATAATTAAAAAAGGTTGATCTGTTATATTTCAACCTTTTTTCAATATTAACTTTTAAAAAATATAAAACCATGAAAAAATCAATTTTATTTACTCTACTTTTTGTTAGTGTAACAATCGTTTCTTTTGGTCAAAGTAAAAAAGAACAAAGAATTATAAAGCAAGCTAATAAATTTGTAACAAGTTTATCAGAAAACCTTTCTGATGTTACAGAGGAAGAAAAGACTACATTTTTTGAATTAAAAAAAGCCCAAATTATTGAACTTAAAAAGATTAATAAAGAGTATGAAAGAGGAACAGATGAACATAAAACTAAGTTTAAAGCAGTTCTTTTGAATTTTCAGAAAGATGTTAAAGAAAAGTTTGGTAGAAAAAGAGGAACTGAAATAATTAGAGCTTCTTTAGTCCATAAAAAACAATAAACTCGTTTAAACTATTAAACAAAAATAGTTAATAGATAATTACCATTAAAAAAAGATGAGCTTTTAAGCTCATCTTTTTTTATTAATGTGTTTATTTTACCTTATTGTGTAATTTGGAGCAACTTATTAAACATTATATTTAAAGTGATTTTGAGATCATAGAAATTAAATTTATTGGAGATAATTAACTAAGCTCACAAACTGGTTATCTGTATATTTTTAATCACTCAATCATTTGGAGTTGATATATCTCTTATTACAGTTAAAATCGGCAATAGGTTAATGTAAAACAGATTCTATTAACAATTTTAAAGCTATTTTTCTAAACTTATTCAAAGCTTATATGTTTTATTAACTTAAATCTTCAGAAGAATTATTTCTTTTTTTCATTTCTGTAGGAGAAACACCAAAAGTTTCTTTAAAACTTTTACCAAAGTATTTTGGGTTAGAAAAACCAACCATATAAGCAACTTCGTCTATCCTAATTTTTTTATTATCAATAAGAATTTGTTTAGCCCTTTTCATTCGCATTTCATCTAAAAGTTCTTTCCCAGATTTACCAGTTAAACTTTTTACTTTTCTGTAAAAATTAGAGTGGCTCATACCTAGTTTATCTTCTAAAGAGGTTACACTGAACTCAGATTCTGGTATAGCTTCTTCTAAAGCTTCTAATAAGTCTTTTATAAATTTTTCATCTAATGAGTTTACAGTTACTGAAGATGGTTTGAGTGATAAATTTCTTTTTTGAAAAATTTTTCTTAACAATTCTCTTGACTCCAATAATTTTCTAATTCGTAATGCTAAATACTCTATTTCAAAAGGTTTAGGTATATAATCATCCGCTCCAATACTTATACCTTCGTATTTAGATTTTTTATCTGTTTTAGCAGTTAATAATATGATGGGAATATGGCTTGTTTTTATTTTACTTTTAATATGATTACAAAACGAAATTCCATCCATATTTGGCATCATAACATCACTTATAATTAAATCTACATCATTATTTTCTGCAATTTCTATACCTTTAATACCATCCCCAGCTTCTAAAATATTATAATTTTCTTTCAATTCGGATTTCAAAAAGATTCTCATATCAGTATTATCTTCTACTATTAATAATGTTTTTAATGATGTTCTAATTGCTTCTGTTTCTTGAGTAACCTTATCAGTAAAATCTTCTCTATAAATATCGTCTTCACCAATAATTATTTCTTCTGTTTCTTTTTTGAATTTATTAGAATATGGAATAAAAAAACGGATTGTTGTTCCTTGATTTTGTTTGCTTTCTGCTTCAATATAGCCAAAATGCGCTTCAATTAACTGAAAAGTATGAGATAAACCAATTCCATATCCTTTCCCATAAGTGGTATCCTCTTGATAAAATCTTTTAAAGACTTTTTTAAGTTGGTTTGGAGAGATTCCTTTACCGGTATCAGTTACTTCAACTTTAACAAACATGTCAAAATTTGAGTTGTTTAGAATTTGATAATCTTTTTGATTTACTTTTTCGATGAGGACATCTATTTTACCTTTTTCTGTATATTTAATAGCATTTGAAAATAAATTAAAGTACACTTTGGATAACATACGAACGTCAAATCCAACAATTAATTTTTCTTTTGGACAGTTAATAGTATATTCAAGACCTTTTTTACTAATTGCGTAGTTAAAATGTGAAATTTCTTTCCGAGTAAAATCTATAATATCTTTCATTTCAATCTGCACATCTAATTTGCTTTTTTCTGCTCTTCTAACATCTAGCAACTGCTCAATTAAATAATTTAAGCGATTTACGTTTCTCTTAACTAGAAGCAGCTTTTCTTTGGTACCAATCGTTAAATTATTTTCTTTAATAATACTGTCTAAAGGAGCTTTAATAAGCGTTAATGGTGTTCTTAAATCGTGGGAAATATTTATGAAAAACTGGGTTCTTAACTTGTTAAGAGATTTTACTTTTTTATTGTGTTCTTTTTCTAACTGTAATTTATTTTTTGTGTTGTAGCGAATAACAGAATAATAAGAATAGAAAATAAGAGCTGCAAATATAATTAAAGCATAAAGTATATACGCGTACCAACTGTACTTAAAGGGAGTTTGTATGTGAATAAAAATACTCCTGCCCTTATTTTCCCAAATTCCGTCCTCATTAGAGGCTTTGACTTTAAAAGTGTATTTACCAAAATCTAGATTGGTATATTTTACAAATTTTGTGTCGCTTTTTGTGTATTGCCAATTTTTATCAAAACCTTCTAATTTATATGCATATGTAATTTTTTTAACAACAGGATATAACATTGATGAAAAATTAAAACCGATATTATTCTGATTTGGCAGTAAAGTTATGCTGTCTGAAATTGCGATTCCTTTGGTTAAAGGTATAATTTCACTAATTTTTTGATTGGGTTGAATTCGAATATCATCAATAAAAAAGTCAGTGATTGTGGTTTTGGGTAATTTTTTACTTTTTTGAATTTTGTTAGGAAAAAAAGAAGTAATACCATTAATACCTCCCATGAATATTTCGCCATTTTTATTACTAAAAACGGTATGTTCTGAAAACTCATTGCCTTGAATACCATCACTTTCGTAGTAGTTAAAAAAAACAGCTTCTGTTAATGAGAATTTTGAAAGTCCGTTATTTGTTCCAATCCATAAATGTTTATTATTGTCTTCTACAATTGAGTTAATCATGTTGCTAGGCAATCCATCTTTTTTTGTGTATGCAATAAAATCATAATTGTTAGAGATTTTGTTTTTCTCCATTCTATTAAGTCCTTCATAAGTGCCAATCCAAAAAGTATTAAAACTATCTTTAATTATGGATCTAATGTAATTGTTACTTATTGAGCCTTTTTCGCCATTATTTTTATATTTCTTATCCATTATTACTTCATGCTTCTCATCTAAAGTAAGAACATGGAGTCCTCCACCTTCAGTACCGACCAAAAGGGTTGAGTCTTCGTTTTTATAATACAAAACTCTACAGTTGGCTGGAGCTGCTTTCAGGTTTGGTTTTAAAAGGTAGTGTTTATCTACGCTAATAAGATTATTCTCAACTTTTAACCGATACAAACCATTAAAAGAAGCTAGCCAGTAATAATCTTTAAGACCTTCAATAATATAAAAAGTTGCATTTGTTGAAAATTGGTCCAATACAACTACTTTATTATCGATATCTTTTACAAGGTAAAGGCCCTCTCCTGTACAAATAAAAAAATAATTTTGTTTGTACTTTTTGATATAAAAAACAGAGGTATTTCCTAATCCTTTTTTTTCTATGGCTTTGGTAAATTTATCAATTTCATAAAAACCGTTATTATGTGTGCCAGCCCACAACACATTATCGTCTTTCTGAATAATAGACCTGATAAAATTAGAACCATTGCCAGTAGCACTTTGAAGTCTATAATGCTTGAACTTTTTTTGTTCTGAATTATAATAGTTAATACCTGCGCCTATAGTTCCTAGCCAAAGAATATTATCATCAGAAACATATAAATTACGAACCAAATTTGAATTTATACTCTTAGGATTGTAAAGGTTGTATTTAATGTGTTGAAATAGTATGTTTTCTTTATTTTTTTCAGTTTCCTTTATAAGATTTAGTCCATTGTCAAGTGTACCGAACCAAATATTACCATCCATGTCAATAGCAATACTGGAACATTTAAGAGATGATGGTCCATCTTTTGATTTTGATTTATTGAATATTCGCTCTTGTTTCTTTTTTAAATCGTATCTAATTAGTCCCTTTTTGGTTGTTGTAATCCATAAATAATTGGCATTATCTTCTATTAAATCGAAAAAATTGTAGTTTTCGTTTAATACTGGGGTTTCTAAAGTTAATGCATTTTTATTGAGAGGCTCTGCAATAACTCTACGAATTGTTTTATTAGTTTGTAACCAGAACCCCCCAAAACGTGAACTTTTTAAATTGAGGACAGCAGTATTTTTTTCGTTTTCATTTTCTATAAAAATTTCTTCTAAAACAACCTTCTCATTTTTTTGTTCTGTAAAATCATCTAACTTAATTCTGTATAAACCCTTTCCTGTACCCAAATACAAATAATTCCCATATTGCAAAAGACTATGGATGATTAATTTTTGATTTGATAAAGAAACTGGAATTATTTGGTAAACTTTTTCAGATATATAGCTATACATATTTAAGCCATCATCAGTACCTATCCAAATTCTTCCTTGATTATCTTCTAGAAGGGTTCTTATAGTATTGTTTGTTAGCGAGTTTAGATTATCTTTTTCTGTATTAAAAATTTTAATACTATACCCGTCAAACCGATTTAACCCATCTATGGTACCAAACCACATGAAACCTTTACTGTCTTTTAAAAATGAATATACTTCACTTTGAGAAAGTCCATCTTTTGAAGTAATTTGATGAAAAGTTTTATTCTGTGACTGAACAGAAATAGTAGAAATAACTGTAAGAAGAATAAAAAGTTTAAAAGTAAATCTCATACCAACAATAATACAAAGAAATTAGTCTTTTTTTTATTGAATTAATTTCAAATTCAATTTTAAACTAAAATTACCCACAACTAGAACAAATTTATAGCCATTTTAGACTAATTTTTTCCAATTGAAACTAAAAATAAAAACTATTTTTGAAAACAATAATAATTAAAAATTGAGTAAACCCCTTTTTTAATTATCATAATCTTAGTTTAAGTATTATAATTTGTTTTTAAATTAATAATATACTAATTAAGATGATTTCTTACAACAATCACATTTTAATAAAAATCAACCAAATAATTATGAGAATTACTTTAATCGCTTTATTAATGTTTTCCCCCTTTTTTTTATTCTCACAAAAACTTGAGGTCTCAGGAAAAGTAGTAGATCAAAAAACAGGCAACCCAATTCCGGGTGTTTATATTAGTGAAGTAGGCACTAACAATGGTACTACTACCGATTTTGATGGGGTATATTCTATCTCAGTCAAGGATAAGTCTGCTAACTTATTTTTCAAATACTTAGGGTATCAAGAAGAAACTATTTTTGTTGGAAATAATAAAAAAATAGATGTAAAACTAAAAACCGTAGTTACTAATCTGGATGAAATTGTAGTAATTGGGTATGGTACTGCAAAACGAAGAGACTTAACTGGAGCAGTAGCAAGTGTTAAAGGGAGTGATATAGAAAAGGGTAAACCTGTTTCTATACAAAATGGTTTGGCTGGTAGAGTTTCTGGAGTACAAATAAGCCAAACAGACAATTCACCAGGAGCAGGAGTGCGAGTTATAATTCGTGGAGGTTCTACCTTAACTGGAGGAAATCAACCCTTATATGTAATTGATGATTTTCCTATTATACCAGATGATAGTGACCCTTCTCAAAACCCATTAGCAGATTTAAATCCAAACGATATAGCTTCTATAGAGGTACTTAAAGATGCTTCTGCAACAGCCGTATTTGGTGCTTTGGGGGCAAATGGTGTAATCTTAATTACAACCAAACTGGGTAAGTCTGGTAAACCTCAAATCAATCTCGAATACAATCGTGGCGTATCGGTTATGGATAACTCCCCAAATGTTTTAAATGATCAAGAATATTTAGATTTCCAAATAAGTAGAGGTCCTCAATTAAGCTTTTTGAATAGTGGTAACAGGACAAATGTTCAACAATGGTTAGATATTCAAAATTCAGGTCAAAGAGGAAATGTTTGGATAGATAGAATAACACGTCCAGCACAAATGGATCAAGTAGATTTAAGTTTTAGTGGTGGGGCTGAAGGTTTACGATATAGATTATCAACAGGGTTTTTAAATCAAGAAGGAGTAATAAAAAATTCAGAATTCAACCGAACCAACTTAAGTGCTAACATTACACAAAATATAGGCAAATCAATAAAAATAGGCACTAATATAACATACGCATTAAAAGAGACTAAAGGTTTAGTTTCTGTTTGGGATCAAAATTCATTGTTAAGGGGGGTTTTTAGAAATAATCCTTTTGCACCAGATGACTTTGATATTAATGATGACCCAGAAGATGATCCAACTGCCATTTTTAATGCTGAAAACGTGCTTACCTATATAGATGAAGTTCAAAATTTTGCTGAAACAGAAAGAATATTAGCAAATTTATTTTTAGACTATAAATTTTCAAATTCTTTTAGATTGTATACAAGTTATGGTCAAAATAGATTTACAAATACAGACTCTCAATTTTATCCAACATCGGTTAGAAGGGGTCAAGATCCAAACGGTTTTGCAACATTTAGGTCACGAGATACACAAACTTCTAATTTTCAAACACGATTAACGTTTTATAAAAGAATAAAAAAACACACTTTTAACGCTACAGCAGTATTTGAGTCTAGAACTAGACAACAAACCTTTCAAACTTTTGGGGCTTCAGATTTCGAAGAGCAGTCTCAGGGGTTATTCGATTTAACATCAGCAGCACAAACGGATTTTCCATTAAATATTGTTACAAAACAAACAGCAGTCTCTTTTTTAAGTAGATTAGGTTATAATTACGCAGGTAAATATTTAGTAACTGCTTCTTATAGAGGAGACGCTAATTCAGTTTTTGGCCCTAACAATAAATGGGGATATTTTCCTTCACTCGCATTGGGTTGGGTTGCTTCTAATGAGAAATTTATAAAAGATTTAAATGCTTTGGATTTACTTAAGTTTAGAGCTTCTTATGGTGTTACTGGAAACAGTCAAATCAATAGCTATCAATCGTTAGCAAGGTTAAATACACAAAGATATCTTTTTGGAGACGAGCTAGTTGTAGGACAAGTTCCTGGAAGTGTTTCGAATCCAGATTTAAGATGGGAAAGAACTAGACAATTTGACGTTGGTATAGATCTAGCTTTATTAAACAATCGTATATCCATTACAGCAGATGCATACTACAAAAAAACGAATGATTTATTATTAGAAGTACAATTACCTTTAACTTCTGGTTTTACTTCTGCTGTTAAAAATGTTGGGGCTATTAGTAATAGGGGGTTTGAGTTAGCTATAAATACAATAAACTTTGACACCGATAATTTTAAATGGACTACTAATTTTACCTATTCAACAAATAGAACAAAAGTATTAGATTTAGGTGAACGTGAAGAAATGTATTTTTCAAGAATATTTAATTTTAATTTTAGAGATGAAATTGTTTTACGTGTAGGTGAAGAAGTTGGCACTTTTATTGGATATGTAGAGGATGAGGTTTTGAATAGCCAGAATGAAATTGACAATAGCCCAAATAATCAGCTATTAGAAAATGTAGCTGGACAAGTTAAATTTAAAGATATCAATGGAGATGGTATAGTTGATGCAAACGACAGAGTAATTATTGGTAATACACAACCTGACTTTATTGGAGGTTTCAATAGTGAAATGAACTATAAAAATTTTGATTTCAGCTTTTTTCTAAGATGGAGTGTGGGTAATGATATTATTAATGGAAATACCTTATTTTTAGATAGAGTAGGGCAAGGAAACTGGAATACATTAACAGGCTTTTTACCGAATAAATTTACTCCTCTTAATCCTAATGGAACCATACATGGTGATGCGCCAGATACATATTCTAATTTTATGAGAAGTGGGTATGTAGAAGATGGTTCGTTTTTAAAAGTAGATTATATTACATTAGGCTATACGCTTCCAGAAAATATAATGTTCAAAAATCATATTAAAAAATTTAGATTATTTGCAAGAGTTAATAACCCATTTATGTTTACTAGATATAGCTGGTATGATCCAGAAGTCAGTACTGGTTTTGGTACAGTTGCTAAAGTTGGTCCTGGTGTGGACTTTGCTACTTATCCAAGATCAATTAGTTTTACTGTAGGAGTATCACTTAGCTTATAAACTATAAATTAAAAATATAAAAATGAAAAAATTAGCAAAATATTTATCAGTATTTATTATCATAATTTTCTTCAATGCTTGCCAAAGTTTCTTAGAGGAAGAACCTTTATCTCAATTATCACCAGAGAATTACTACAAAACTGCAGACCATGCAGAAGCGGCTCTAATTGGTGCTTATAATGCTTTACAACGTAGTGGTGTTTTAGGTACAAAACAATATTTTATTACAACAGACCTTGTTAGAACTGCAGACTGGAATACCCAAGGAGGTATTGGTACCTACACCTTTTCAGCTGATAATGTACAAGTAGTTTTAGAATTATGGAGAGATCATTTTATTGGAATAAATGAAGCAAATGCTGTGATAACCCATGTACCTAATATTGATATGAATGAAGATCGCAGAAACACATTAGTAGCAGAAGGAAAATTTTTAAAAGCCTTAATGTATTTTAATCTAATACGTTATTTTGGAGACGTTCCTTATTTTGAAACAGAAACTAATTCGTTAGAAAACTTAGAGGTTTCGAGAGACCCTGTAGCTATGATTTATGAAAAAATTATTAATGATTTAGAATTTGGAATACAACATTTAGATACTAGGGCAGAAGCACAACAAGGCAGAGCGACAGTAGGTGCTGCTAAAACATTACTGGCAAAAGTATACTTAACGAGAGCTAGTATGGCAAAACGTGATAATACTGGAAATGGAATTGCAGACCTTGAACTTGCAGCGCAATATGCTAAAGAAGTGATGGATAGTGGTGAGTTTGAATTAGTACCTTATTTTCCAGACGCTTTTATTGTAGAAAATAAAGGAAATAGCGAAATTATTTTTGATGTACAATTTAAAGGTGGTGGTATTGATGAAGGAAGTTGGATTGGCGCACATATGGGGCTTCAAGGAAACCCTCAAGCAGGTGGAAGCTGGGGTAACATTACAGCAACAGATTATTTTCATACCATTTATGAACCCAATGACTTAGTTAGACAAGAATGGACAACTCCGCAAATAAGGGTTAGTGGAAATGGAACTTTAGCTCTGAACAGACCCTCTTGGGAACCTTGGAAAATTGGAAAATTTAGACGTTATCCAGTTAGAAACCCAGGTTATCAATTTAGAGATGCAGATATGAACTGGCCAGTATTTCGTTACGCAGAAGTTTTATTGATTTATGCAGAAGCTACAAATGAGGTTAATAATGGTCCAAATGCAGCAATCTTTGATGCCCTAAATCAACTAAGAGCTAGAGCAAGAAATGTAAATGGAGATGGATCAAGAGAAACTTTACATGAAGATATTTTACCTAGAAAGCTTACAACAGATCCTAGTATTTTACCAGATATTTCAGCTACTGATTACCCAGATTATGCTTCTATGAAAGAATACCTAATGTTCGAAAGGGCAAGAGAATTAGGTGGTGAAGCGAAACGTTGGTTTGATTTAGTTCGTTGGGGAAATTTGGTTGATCAAATGCAAGCACCATTAAACACAACACCTGTAGAAAGTAGAGGTTGGAATATCACAGCAAATAATGTTAAAGACTTCCATCAACTACTTCCAATTCCAAATACAGAATTGCAATCAAATCCAAATTTAACTCAAAACACAGGTTACTAAGTCATTAAACCAAAACTTATCACAATGAAACATTATTTGAATTTTTTAATATTAATTTTCACTACCAGCATTCTAATTAGTTGTAGTGAAGAGGATTTACCAAATGTAGGCTTATCCATTAGTAATTTAGAACCACTAGCTGGCGAGTCATTAACATTTACAATTTCAGGGTCTGCAGATACTTTTGTAATATTTACAGGAGATGAGAATCATGATTTTGAAAAAAGTCATATCGCAATCACTACCGGACAAGATTTAGACCAAGAAATAATAGTATTGGTCTCAGATAGTTTACCAAAGATAAAAGATTACTTAATACCTTTTATTACTACCTACAATGGTAATGTCGGTATAAATCAACAATATGATATTGATAATGTGATGTCTGAAATCGCTACTCTAATTGATAAGGAGTATACTAATAAATTAACTGCTGCTTATGAAATTTGGGAATTTATTCCTGAATTAAATGGCGAAACTATTAGAAATATAGTCGATATCTTCTTTGAAAACAATAGTGTAATACTTGCTCCTGATAGTGGCTTTTCAACAGGATTCGCTGTAGATAAATACGAAAAAACTTTGCAGTATACTTACAATAACCCTGGTACTTATATTGTTACATTAATTGCAACGAATTTAAGTGAAAAAAATTATTCTGGTGACGGATATCAAAATGATAGAACTGCATCAGCAGATGAGTATGGCATTTATAGAACTTATAGAGAACTTGTTATTACAGTTCAATAAAATAAAATCCCATTATTTTAAACCTTTTTAATTTGGTTTAAATAATGAGTATATAATATTAGCATCAAAACAATGAAGAATGTACTATTACTATTTCTAATTAGTATAAACCTAAACTACTTAGCTCAATCAAAAAAAGCTGTAGAAATTAAGATAGAAAAAGATGAATATTGGTGGGCAGGCTTAAGCTCATTAGGAAATCAAACACCTTACACAAATCAAACTAATTTTAGTTTCGATTTATATGGCGATAATAAAGGTAATCAGGCACAACCGCTTTTATTATCGAGTAAAGGAAGGTATGTCTGGTCTGAAGACCCAATTAAATATAGTTTTTCTGATGGTTTATTAACGGTAACATCAAAAACCGGGGAAATCTTAACTGGGCAAGAAGGAGACAACTTAAAATCTGTCTACAACTATGTTTCAAATAAATTTTTCCCATCAAATGGGGAAATTCCAGATGAGTTACTATTCACTCACCCACAGTATAATACTTGGATTGAGTTAATGTACGACCAAAACGAAAATGATATTCTTAAATATGCACAAAGCATTATAGATAATGGTTATCCTCCTGGAGTTTTAATGATAGATGATAACTGGCAAGAAGACTATGGTACTTGGGAATTTTCATCCAAAAGATTTAAAAACCCTAAAGCTATGATTGCAAAATTGCATAAAATGGGTTTTAAGGTAATGATGTGGGTTTGTCCATTTGTAAGTGCAGATTCTCAAGACTTTAGACAGTTAGCTGCTGATGGAATGCTACTATTAGATAAAGAAAGAACTCAAGATATATTATGGGCTAATACTAGAAATAAAGCGGCTGTTATCAGATGGTGGAATGGTGCTAGCGCTTGTTTAGATTTAAGCAATCCAAAAGCAATGAAATGGTTTAAAGACAAACTAGACTATTTAATTAAAGAGTATGGTGTAGATGGTTTTAAGTTTGATGCTGGAGATGCACAATTTTACAAAGGTGGAATAATTTCGTTTAATAAGTCTATTCCTAATGATCATACTAGATACTTTGCTGAGCTAGGATTAAACTACCCTCTAAATGAGTACAGAGCATCATGGAAAATGGCAGGTTTGCCATTAGCACAAAGATTGAGAGATAAAAATCATGGCTGGGGAGATTTACGAAAATTAATACCAGATCAAATGTCTCAGAGTGTGATGGGTTATGCCTATACGTGTCCAGATATGATTGGAGGAGGTCAATACACATCTTTTTTAAAAGCTTCTACAATAGACGAAGAGCTCATTGTTAGGTCTGCACAAGTTCATGCATTAATGCCTATGATGCAGTTTTCTGTAGCTCCTTGGAGAGTTTTAACTTCAGAAAAATACAAGCAAATATGTTTAGATATGGCAAAGCTTCATTTAAAATTTGGAGAGCATATTTTAAAATTAGCAAAAGAAGCTTCGAAAACAGGAGAACCCATTGTTAAACCAATGGAATTGGCTTTTCCAGGAAATGGATATGAAATGATTAAAGATCAATTTGTTTTAGGAAATGATATTATTGTAGCCCCAGTAGTTACTAAAGAAACGTATTCTAGAAATGTAATCTTGCCCAAGGGAAGATGGATTGATGAACTAGGTAAAAAATATAGAGGAGGTAAAACTATAGAAATTGAAGTGCCTATTGAAAGATTACCTTACTTTAAAAAAATGAAATAAAAACGTCTATTATATAATTATGAAATCAAAAAAAATTCTACTCATTGTATCAGCATTACTATTATTTTCTGCAGTAATATTCGGTTTTTTACCTAAAAAAGATAAAGATCAAAAAAGTAAAACCAACACAAAACTGGCATATACACCACCTATGGGTTGGAATAGTTTTGATAGTTATGGTGTTTATTTACATGAAGATGCTGCCATGGCCAATTTAGAAGCCTTTGCAAAAAAGTTAAAACCTTATGGATACGAATATTTTGTAATTGATGCAGGTTGGTTTGGAGAGTTCAAACTTAAAGAAGGTACGATGTACCCCGCAGAAAAACATGCTCAAGAATTAAACATCAATGAATACGGACTTTTACAGCCTTCTAAAACTTATTTTCCAAATGGTATAAAACCAATAATTGACAGATGCCATGAACTAGGGTTAAAATTTGGCATCCACTTAATGCGAGGAATTCCTAGGGTAGCTTTCGAGAAAGATACACCAATAAAAGATACTAAATATACGGCAAGAGATATTGCAGATACTACCAGTATTTGTTTATGGAACGATCAAAATTATGGTGTGGACATGTCTAAAGGAGGAGCACAAGAATTTTATAATTCGCTAATTAACCAGATGGCAGATTGGGGGGTAGATTTCTTAAAATACGATGACTTAGTTCCTTTTCCAGAAGAAATAGAGGGTATTGCTAATGCTATAGAACAGAGTGGTAGGCCTATTGTTTTAAGTTTAAGTCCTGGAAATAAAGTTGATTCTTATGCAATTAATTCTTTCAAAAGAGCCAATATGTTGCGGGTTACTCACGATATATGGGATGAGCAGAAAGGAATAGACCAATGTTTTGCTGCTTGGAAAAAATGGCAAGGCAAAGAAGAACCTGGTTTTTGGATAGATATGGATATGATACCTTTTGGCAAACTACAGCTTATGTCTCCTAAACCAGAAGGTGTTAAAGGAGATGAATCCAAAAAAGAAATATTAGATAAAATACAATCTGGAGAATTAAGTAATGTGGAGCTACTTGCAGGTAAAGGTTGGACTAGACAAAGCGATTTAACTAAAGATCAAATGTACACTTTTATCACTATGAGAGCTCTTGCTGCATCTCCTCTAATGATGGGAGGAGACTTACCAACTTTAGAAGATTTCTCTTTAGAATTAATCACAAATCCAGAAGTTATTGCGTGTAACCAAAATGGAGTTATGGGAAGTCTTATTATGGAAAAAGACGGTATAGAGATTTGGAAAACCCCGAAAAAAGGAACAAGTGAAGGCTGGATTGGTATTTTTAATAGGTCAGAAAAACCCCAATTTGTTTCTTTACAAATGAAAGATTTAGCATTTCAAGATAGCAGAAAATTATATGATATTTGGGCTGAAAAAGAGTTGAAAAATTTAGATGTAAAAATCAATGGAAATGGTGTTACATTTTTAAAATTCTAATAAAAAAAATTGAAGTTGGATTACAAGAATTAATCTGTAAATACTAAACTAATATATAGGCTTTATAAGTTAGATAAAATTGCTAATTTATAAGGCCCTTTTTAATTATTCAATAATAATAAAAACTATTATACTTAAATGAATCCACTAATATTTCTTGTTTTCTCCATTTTTTTATTAGCTAGGTGTACAGAGAATAAAAAAGAAACTCAAAGACCCAATATCTTATTTTGTATCATGGATGATGCTTCTCCTCACATGAGCGCTTATGGATATGATTGGGTAAATACGCCAGCTTTTGATAAGTTGGCAGCAAATGGAATCTTATTTACCAATGCTTACACTCCAAATGCAAAATGTGCACCTTCTAGAGCTTCATTAATTACGGGTCGTAATTCTTGGCAATTAGAAGAAGGAGCTAATCATGTCAACAATTTTCCAGCAAAATTCAGAACCTTCCCTGAGGTTCTTAGAGAAAACGGTTATAAAACTGGAAAAACAGGAAAAGGTTGGGGTCCTGGTGATCCTGGAAAAATAAACGGTGAAAAAAGATTGCTGATAGGCGAATCTTATAATACCATCAAAACAAAACCTTGGGCAAATAAAATGAGTAATGAAGATTATGCATCAAATTTTAATGAGTTTTTAAAAGATACTACAGATAAACCATGGTTTTTTTGGTATGGAGCAAGAGAGCCACATCGCAGATATGAATATGGTTCGGGAGTTAGAAAAGGTAGAAAAATAACTGAAATTGACTCAGTTCCTTCTTTTTGGCCAGATAATGAAGTTATCAGAAATGACATGCTAGATTATGCTTTAGAAATTGAATATGCGGATTCTCATTTAGAAAAAATGATAGAAGAACTTGAAAAACAAGGTGTTTTAGACAATACAATCATCGTTTTCACTTCAGATCATGGGATGCCATTTCCACGAGTAAAAGCGCAAGAATATAAATATTCTAACCATGTGCCATTGGCAATTATGTGGGGAAAAGGAATAAAAAATCCTGGAAGAACTGTGAAAGATATGATTAGTTTCATTGATTTTGCACCTACAATTTTAGAATTGGCAGGTATAGATTATCAAAAATCGGGTATGAAAAGTTCTCCTGGTAAAAGTTTGACCGATATTTTTAATTCAGAAAAAAGTGGTCAAGTTAATCCAGAAAGAGATATGATTGTTATTGGAAAAGAAAGGCATGATTACAGTAGACCAAATAATCAAGGCTACCCTATTCGTGGTATTATGTCAGAAGACTATTTGTATCTATATAACTACGATATTTCTCTATGGCCAGCTGGAAATCCAGAAATTGGATATTTAGATATTGATGGTTCACCGACCAAAACAGAAATATTAAATCTATTTAGAGAAGGTAAAGAAGACAAATATTGGAAATGTTCTATGGGAAAAAGAACCACAAATGAAGAGTTCTTTAATATCAAAAATGATGTTGAATGCATGAACAATTTAGCATTTGATGCTAATTTACAAGGATTAAAATCAGACATGAAAGACAGAATGGAAAAGATATTAAAAGACCAAAAAGACCCTAGAATGTTTGGAAACGGAAATGTATTTAATACCTATGGTTATTCAGAAGAAAAAGGCTGGAATTACTATGAACATTTTATGGCTGGCGAGTTTACCATGGAAGACACCAATTGGGTAAATCCAACAGATAAAGAAGAACAAAAACTAGATTAAAAATATGATTAAGAAAAGTGTATCCTTTTTAATTTTAGTATTGTTAATTTTTCAAAACTGTAAAAAATCAAATATTACTGTTTCAACTTCAGAAAAACCACCAATTAAAGCTCCTTTTAAAGGGATAGATACGATTGCTACTAATGATTGGTGGAACCGAAAACCAAACAATATAATAAATGTAAAAGTAGACAGAGATGAAGTTGTTGCCTTTGGTATTTACACGCTTCATAACAATATTGTAAAGTTAACTGCCCAACTATTTCCATTATATCCCAATGAAATCAGAGAAGTTAGACTTGAAATAAAGCAAGATGACAATTGGCAGGAAATTCAGAAAAAAGAGGTCAATGATTTAGGTTGGTCTACCACATTTAGAGTTGAGAATTGGGACACCACAAAAGATTATAAATACAGAATATTACATGGTGAAAATGCATATTTCGAAGGTGTAATAAGAAAAGACCCTATAAACAAGCAAGAAATTACTATGGCTGCGCTCTCTTGTAACAGCAATAGGGATCGTGGAGATCGAGATAAAATTGTAAATAACATTAATTTTCAAAATCCAGATTTGGTATTTTTTGCTGGAGATCAATCATACGACCACACTGAACATACTGCAGCTTGGTTAAAGTTTGGAATGCAATTTAGAGAGGTTTTTAGAAATCGTCCTTGTGTAACTATTCCTGATGATCACGATTATGGTCAAGGAAATTTTTGGGGAGAATATGGGAAAAAAGCAACCACTCCTGCAGGTGATGATGGTGGTTTTTATTATCATCCAGCCTATGCGAAAATGGTAGAGCGTTGCCAAACAGCCCATTTACCAGATGCGTATGATCCTTTGCCAATTGAACAAGGCATAGGTGTGTATTATACCAGTTTAGTAGTTGGTGGTGTTGATTTTGCAATTATTGAAGACAGAAAGTTTAAATCTGGTCCTAATGGTGAAATTCCACAAGCGGGTCCAAGACCAGATCACATTTTAGATCCTAGTTATAATCCTGAAAGTATTAACTTAGAAGGTCTTGAATTACTAGGCGAAAGACAATTGAATTTTCTTGAAGATTGGGGAAAACAAAATCAGCAACATATGAAAGTGGTTTTATCGCAAACAGGTTTTTGTGGTGGAGCACATTTACATGGTAAGAAAAAAACTAGGCTTCATGCCGATTTAGATTCCAATGGATGGCCACAGACTGGGAGAAATAAAGCTTTAGAACTTATAAAAAAAGCAAATGCCATTCATATTGCTGGAGATCAACATTTAGCAACAGTGATACAACATGGAATTGATGAATTTGATGATGGTCCATGGGCTTTTGTTGTGCCTGCCATTGTAAATAACTACTACAGCAGATGGTGGTTGCCAGAAGATGAAAAAGCAGGAGCAAATACCAATGGTAAACTGCCATGGAATGGACAATTTTTAGATGGTTTTGATAATAAAATAACCATGCATGCCTATGTAAATCCTGATAATCCATCAAATGGTGCTGGATATGGACTCATAAAATTTAAAAAGAATAGTCAAAAGGTTGTTTTTAAGTGTTGGCCAAGAGATGTAGATGTTTCTGATGATGGAGCAAAACAATTTAATGGATTTCCTGTTGAAATAGATTTAAAATAATAATTCGTCAAAATCATTTACCCTAATTTAAAATTATAAAACAATGAATAGGTTTTTAAAAATCTCAATACTATCGATTATACTATTAGTTACGACTGCCTTTGTAATTTATCCAGTAAAAGATAAAATACGAATTTTATTAATGGGAGATAGTACAACCATTGGAGGTAAATATATTTTAGAAAAATCTATTTCGAGTCTACTTATGGCAGAAAAAGGAATGCCAGAAGTAGAAGTAATTAATGTAGGTAGAGGGGGTGATACTGCTTATGAATTCATCCAATCTGGTCGCTACAAAGAAGTTACTAAAGATTTAGAAGACATTGATTATATTTTTTTTAGATACGGAATAAATGATTATAATCCAGGGAAAGCACATCGAAAAAATAGACCTTTTAAAAAATTCTTTAAATCTGAAGTAGAAGATGCTATTAAAATGGTAAAAAAAGATTTTAAGAATTCTAAAATTATTATGATGAACATCATTTCTTGGCGAGGAGAAGAAAAAGATGGTTTAACGAATCGTATAATTGAAGAAGTAGCTAAAGAACAAAATTTAGATTTTTTTGACATTTACACACCTTATGAAAAAATGGAAGAAAAACTAGGTGAAAATAGTTTACGGGTTCGTTTTATTCCTTTAAGTGATTTACCTAAAAGATACCACCAGGTTTTAAAACCCTTTACAAAGTTTGTGCAATGGAAAAAAACAGATATGGTAAGACTAGAAACCAAAGAATTTGATGCTGTTTTTAATAATATACCTGATTGGTATAAAGATAGACATCCAAACAATGCAGGGTATCGTTTAATTGCAGAAGAAACAGTAGACTATTTAATACAATTAATTAAAAAATAAAATGAAGTTTTTAAAAATCGCTATAATTAGTATTTGTCTTTTTTCGTTTTTAGGTATAAACGGACAAACATTTCCAAAAGATGCATGGGGTGTATATTCTTGGGTAAATTACGATGCAAGAAAGGTGAATCGAGAAAAAACTCCACACTTAAAAGGCGGTCCATTAATACTTAGATGGAGTAAATTAGAGCCTAAAGAGGGCAAATTTAAATTTGATAGGTTAATAAAACAGCCTTTAGAACAAATGGCGAGAGATGATTACAATACCTTTCTAATGGTATGGGTTGCTTTTGCAACAAAAAATATTACTGAACGCGATACAACTTGGGCAATGACACCAAAATGGTTGTTCAATAAAGGGGTTCCTTTGGTGGCTTTTCCTGAAACTGTTAATCCATTAGGGCAAACTACAAAACGTTACTTTCCTTATTATTTTGATGAGAATTACAAGTTTTATTTTCACAGAATGTTAACCGAATTAGGTAAATACATTAATGCTTTACCAGCAGATTTAAGAAAAAGAATTTTATTTATACAGAGTGCAGAAGGTTCCACTGGAGATGGCTCTCCTTATAAAGGAAAACCAATAGACCCAAAATATAATATTACAAAAAAACAATGGAGTCAATTTAGAGTTGAAACATGGGAGAAAATGGTTGAAGCCTTCTCGAAAAATGGAGAATTACAAACACCTCTTTTAACAAATTACGACTCTAATGATGAAAAAGAATACAATTGGATTTTAGAAAAATTACCAAAAGCTGTAGGGCTTAAAAACGGAATGTTTTCCCATGGCTATCACATTAGTAATGCTCAAGAACGATTAGAAAATTTTAACAAGTTTAGAAAAGCTGTTGAGGCTAATGGAAAGGTGTTTTTTGCAAGAGGTGAACAAGATAAAGAATATAGAGTTCATGGTTGGAGCAAACAAAATATTCCTCAAGGATTGTATTGGTCTGCATTATACGCTACACATTGTGGATTAACTTTATGGAATGTACCATGGGATGCTTGTGATGATAAAGAAAACTTCCCCGCTCTTAAACTTTTTAATAGATATGCAGCACAAACCAACCCTGAAACTGCAGATTATGCTTTTAACGCCTTAAGACGTGGATTAGATGCAGCCGACGTTACTCAATTTCCTGAAAATGAATATGGAGAGGCAACAAAAAAGAATACAGATAGGTATCTTAAAATTGCTGAACAATTTAAAAGCTTTGGTGCTCAAATGAGTGATGTAAAAAAAGCTATTTATGGTGGAATGAAAAACCGAAAAAGAAAAGGATTTAACGATGTTGGTTGGAAAATTTTAACTACAAACTACAAACGTCACTTAACGCAAATAGATCCAGAGGAAACAAGTGTAGCGTTATGGAATGTAGACCAATCAATCTATGGAAGGTTTGCAAGAAGATTTGATTACTCTTCTGGTAAAAATGCTTTTTATTTTGATTTAGACGATCTATTTTTTGGCAAACACGCTACTAAAGAAAAATCTGGAGTGAAAATTAAAATTATTTATCACGATAGTGAAGTAGGCAGTTGGGATTTAATGTACCATGCCTCAAAAGGAAAAATGAAAAAAGCTATTACTCAAAAAACCAATGGAACTTCGAAATGGTTAGAAACTACAATAGAACTTAAAGATGCGTTATTTACCAATGGTGGAGAAAAAGGGGCAGATATTATTATAAAAAACTCTGGGACAGGCAATACAATTTTCCACTTGATAGAAGTTGATAAAAAAGGGGTGAGTTATAAGTAAAAGATAATTATAATGGTAAAAGCACATCACATAGTTCTTATAGCTCAAAATGATAAGCTATTTTCTTAAAATCTGTAATCTAATACAGTCTTCTGAGCTTATAGCTTTTAGATAATAATAAGCTGAATCTTTTTAGATTCAATAAAAAACTCCTTTAAAAAATCAATTTCAAAGGAGTTTAGTAATAAAAAATCTAATTTTACTCTAGTATAAGTCTATTTACAGATTGTATTGAATTATTAGAAGCTTCTATAAAATATACTCCTTTTGCATAACCTGAGAGATTTATATCACATTCCTTTGCATTAACTTTTTTCTCAAAAATTAACCTGCCTGATAAAGAATATATTTTAATTTTTTTTAGAGTAAAACTACTTGTAATTGAGGCATTATTTCTAGTTGGATTTGGAAAAATTGTAAAATTATCTTTATCCATATCTATAGTTGAAAGCGATTTTTGCGCACTAACATCTACACTTATATTATTGATAATTTTTTGATCTAATCTGTCTGGCCACCCAAGACCAACAGGTAATAGATTAGTAACAATTTTATAAGGACCATTTTCTACTGTTATATTAGCATCTACTTGAAAAGGTAAACTTTCTGAGCCAAAACCAGGATTTATTGTAACTCTTTTAGAGCCAAATTCTTGAGATGGTAAATTATTAGCTTTTATAAAAACACGTAAGTCAATAATTTCTTTTGCAAAATAATCTACATTAACTGTAATAGTCTCATTAGGCGATATTTGTTGAGGCGCTGTTACATTTATCAGCTCATCATTTCCTTCAACAGCATCTATATTAAAAGCAACTTTTTCATCTAATCTATCTGGCCATCCAAGTCCGACTGGAAGCAAATTGACTACAATTTTATATGCATCATTTTCCAAAGGAATATTAGCGTCTATTTCAAATGATAAACTTTCGGTTCCAGAGCCAGGATTAATGGTAACTCTTTTAGAGCCATAAGATGTCCAAGGAGACCTATTCAATTGAATAAAAGCTTGTAAATCTCTAGTTTCACTTGCAAAATAATCAATAGTTACAGTAGCTGTTTTGTAAGGAGTTACCTCCTCTGGGCTAGTAATATTAGTTAATTTATCTGCTAAAAAAACAACGGTAGTTGAATCTACATTTTCTGTATAAAAATCACCATCTGCAAAGCTAGTTAGTGTTTTACCATTAAAATAACAGTTCTTAAAAGTTATATTCTCCCAAAGTTGATTAGTATATCCTTTTAAAGTATTCTGTGGTTTAGTTTTATCATTAGGCAAATTAGTAACCACACCATCATGCTCTTGTTGAATATTCTCAAAAACAATATTGTTTAAAGTCATTTCTGTACCTGTAGCATTGGCATCCATTGTAGCGTAAAAAGGAGGAAAAGCAGGCAATGGATCTTCAACAAAAATATTTTTAATAGTTACATTAGATATAGATTTATTATCTCTAAACTGACGCATACTTACTATTCTTCCACCATTCCACCAATGCCAATGTGCTCTATGATAAATTACTTTTACATCTCTAAAAGTAGAGGTACTACCGTCCACAATATTTTGTAAAAATAAAACAGCACCATTTGCATCATTCCAAACTGTATTGTCATGTTGGTTTACGTTTTCTACACCATAGTAAAAGGCATCATCTTGTACTCTAAAAAAGCAATCAGAAACTTCAGAATTTTTAAATGCATTTATTCCATCGCTATTAATTCGCCATGCTAAAATTTTAAGGTTTTTATAGATATTGATATTATTTGGGTCTCCTGTATGATTCATATTAAATGTATGGAAAGCAGGGTCAACAACAACAAAGCCTTCTAAATGAGCGCCTTCTGCTTGATAGGTAAATGGCTTTACGGATTTGTTATCATCATCATCTGGATGTCTTACAATATGTTCGCTACTAAATGTTCCTGAGCCATACACTTTAAAATTTTTTGAAGCACTGTTACCCCAAGCGTCTTTTGGATGCATAGTTCCTTTAACAATAGCATCACCAGGAATAAAATAGGTTTCATGGCTATGAATTTTATAGCTTAACCCAACATCATGGACACCTGGAGCAAAAACAATTTTAGAGTATTGAGTTCTATCTATGGTTCTTATATCTTCATTTGTTTGCAGTACTTTTACATCGGTACCTGTTGGAGCATTAAAAATTGGATTGGCAAATAAACTAATGGTATGTACTTTGGCTCCATTGTATCCGTAACCTGTATAATTGTCTTCCATCTGCCCATTAATATCTACATTTACATTTGCAGGTTCTGTAAAAGTTACATAGGCTTTACCATTGGTAATAGTTGCAGGTTGAGCATCGCCTACTGGTCTTACCATGGCTTTTGTAATAGGTGTACCATCTCTTTTAGAGATTTCTACAACTACATTATTAGTAAAATCTGACTCAAAAGCTACCCAAGAAGCTGTAAAACCTCTTAGTGTACCATAATATGCTCCTTCTGGATCTTCAGATGCTTCTTTAGCTCTGGTTTGTAGCACATTAGCATCTCTAAATTCTGAGTCTGGTTCGTTAGCAAATTTAACCTTACATAAATAGTAATCAGAACTATTTCGATTTGGAATGCTATCAAAAGTAATAAGTTGTTGAGCTTGTATAGTTGTAACTGCAAACCATACAAAAATCGTTTTTAAAAAAAATACTGTTTTTTTCATAATTAATAAAATGTTGGAGATTATAATAAATCGTAAAAATGACACTATATCGATTTCGCGATGTCCTATAAAGATATATATGAATTTTTAAGGATATTGGTGAAATTTAGTTCTAAAAATAGGTCCTTTTATCTCGAAGTAATTTTAATACTTAGATGTATTATTAAAATCTATACAGATAGGTCTTTATAGGTTTGGTTAAGTTTATTTGATAAAAAACTCGTTAGATAATAGATTAAAAAGAGTTTAAAAGTTGTTTTTATTATCTAAGAAATCAGTTTTTTTTAATTAGTCTTTTTTGTTGATAAATTTTATCGTTTTATCATCTACAAATTGTGTGTAAAAATTACCATCTTCAAAACTAGTTAACGGTTTACCTTTAAAGGAACAATTTTTAAATGTGATATTTTTTATCATTCTAAGGTTATCCAATCCTTTTAAGGTGTTTCTTGCTTTACCTTTTTTTGCATCAAGGCTTGTGGAAACTCCATCATGTGTTTGATGAATATTTTCAAATACTATGTTTTTTAAAACAACTTCTTTATCAGACTTTTTATTTCCAGTTATTCTTCCATAAAATGGTGGAAAAGCAGGTAGAGGATCTTCTACCAAAATATTTTTCACATGAATATTGGCAAGTTTTTTTCCAGGTCTTAATTCACGGAAACTTACAGTTCTTCCTCCATGCCACCAATGCCACATTGCACGTTGATAAATTACTTTAACATCACTAAATATACAAGAGCTTCCATCTTCAATATTTTGAAGAAATAATACTGCCCCATTTGCATCATTCCAAACAGTATTATGATGTTGATTCACATTTTTTGTACCTAAGTAAAAAGCATCGTCTTGTACTCTAAAAAAACAATCAGAAACTTCAGAATTTCTAAATGCGTTTACCCCATCACTGTTTTTTCTCCAAGCTAAAATTTTAAGGTTTTTATAAATATTAGGAGCACCTTTTCCTGTGGAATGATTCATGTTAAACGTGTGAAACGCAGGATCTGCAATTACAAAACCTTCTAAGTGAGCACCTTCTGCTTGATAAGTAAATGGCTTTACAGATTTGTCATCATCATCATCTGGATGTCTTACAATATGTTCACTACTAAACGTTCCTGAGCCATACACTTTAAAATTTTTTGAAGCGCTGTTACCCCAAGCGTCTTTTGGATGCATAGTTCCTTTAACAATGGCATCACCAGGAATAAAATAGGTTTCATCGCTGTGAATTTTATAGCTTAACCCAACATCATGAATGCCTGGTGCAAAAACTACTGTTTTAAATTTAGAGCGATCTAAAGTTCTAATGTCTTCATTGGGTTGTAAGACTTTTATTGTTGGATTATTAACATCTGGTTTTTTAAAAATAGGATTACCAAATAAAGTTATGGTGTGCACTTTAGGACCATTATAACCAAAACCCGTATAATTATCCTCCATTTGTCCGTTGATGTCTACATTCACGTTAGCTGGCTCAAAAAAAGTAACATAGGCTTTACCATCTATAATGTTGGCAGGTAAAGCTTGACCCACAGGTCTTACCGTGGCCTTAGTTATTGGTGTTCCGTCTTTTCTAGAGATTTCTACGATTACTTTTTCTTTATAATCAGATTCAAATGAAATCCAAGAAGCAGTAAAACCTCTTAGAATTTTATAATAAGCGTCTTCAGGATCTTCCGATTTTTCTTTTGCTCTAGTTTGTAATACAAATGCGTCTTCCCATTTAGATTTGTTTGCATTCTCAAATTTAACTCTACATTGGTAATAATCTGAAGTTGCACGACCAGGAATATTATTATAAACGATAAGTTCTTGTGAACAAATATGATTAATTGTAAAAAAGAAAAACGTTATTGTAAATGTAAGTACTTGTTTTTTCATAGAGATAATTAATTGATAATTAATTTTGAGTGTAATTTTCCTTTTGAATTTTCAACTTCTATAAAATACATTCCTTTTGAATAATTAGATAGATTTAATTGATATTGGTTTGTTTGGTTTAAAACTTTATTAAAAAGAAGTTTACCTCTTATAGAATAGAGCTTTAGATTAGAAATAGGTGCTGCACTTTCAATTTTTAAATGATTTGTTGCTGGATTAGGAAAAATAGTTACTCCAATGTCTTTGTATTCATTTGTTGACAAAGTTGACACAGCATTTATATTAGGAACTGTAATTTCATCTAGTCTTTCTGGCCAACCTTCACCTTCAGGAATTAAAATAGCTACTATTTTGTAGGCTCCATTGGCTAAAGGAATATTTTCGTTTATTGTTAGCGAGATATTGTTTGTGCTTAATCCTTCTTCTACAGTAATTCTTGTTGAACCATAATTTGTCCAAGGAGAAGAATTTAATTGAATATAAACTTGTAAGTCTCTACGTTGAGCAGCAGAATATTCAACCCCAACATTTATAGTTTCATTTGGTGAAACATTCTTTGGAGCAGTTACATTAATTAAATTATCTTGGAAACCTTCACTAAAAACTACAGTATTTTGATCTACAAATTCGTTAATTAAGAAATCTCCATCTTCAAAACTGCTTAGTATTTTTCCATTGAAATAGCAATTTTTAAAATAAATATTTTCGAATTTTCTGTTTTCGTCTAAACCTAATAAGGTGTTTCTTGGTTTTCCCCGATTAGCATCCAAAATACTTGTTACACCATTATGTTCTTGTCGAATATTTTCAAACACAATATTTTCAAACACAATATTTTCATTAGAACCAGAATCTATCTTTCCATAAAAAGGGGGAAATGCTGGTAGCGGATCTTCAACCAAAATATTTTTTACATGTACATTTGATATTGTTCTTCCTGGTGCAGTTTCACGCATGTTAATGATTCTTCCTCCATTCCACCAGTGCCAGCCTGCTCTGTGGTATATTACTTTAACGTCACTAAAGTTCGAGGTACTTCCATCAACTACATTTGGTAAAAATAATACAGCACCATTGGCATCATTCCAAACGGTATTGTCGTGTTGATTTACATTACCAGTTCCATGATAAAAAGCATCGTCTTGTACTCTAAAAAAACAATCAAAAACTTCAGAACTTCTAAAAGCATTTATACCATCACTATTAACTCTCCAAGCTAAAATTTTTAGATTTTTATAAATATTAATTTCAGCACCTTCACCTCTAGAATTACCCATATTAAACGTGTGAAAAGCAGGATCTGCAACTACAAAACCTTCTAAATGAGTTCCTTCTGCTTGGTACGTAAATGGCTTTGTTAATAAATTATCGTCATCATCAGGACGTCTCACAATATTTTCGCTACTTAAAGTCCCAGAACCATAAACTTTGAAGTTTTTTGCAGCTTGGTTTCCCCATAAATTTGGTGGATGAATGGTACCATGTACAACAGCATCTCCTGGAATATATAAAGTTTCATCAGTTAAAATTTGAAATCCTAGTCCAATGTCATGAACACCTGGCGCAAAAACAATAGTTTGCCAAGTTTCTCTATCTATAGTATTGATGTCTTCACTTGGCTGGACTACCCTTACATTGTTGTCATTTACGTTTGGTTTTTCAAAAACTGGATTTGCAAATAAGGATATGGTATGTACTTTTGGCCCAGTATAGCCATGCCCAGTATAATTATCCTCCATTTGTCCGTTAATATCAACGTTCACATTGGCAGCTTCTGTAAAGGTTACATAAGCTTTTCCATTTGAAATAACAGCAGCAGAAGCTTCCCCAACAGGTCTTACCATGGCTTTGGTTATAGGAGAACCATCTTTTTTTGCAATTTCAACAATTACATCATCCCCATTAAAATCAGATTCAAAAGCAATCCAAGAAGCAGTAAAACCGCTTAAAACATCATAATAAGCTTCTTCAGGATCTTCTGATGGTTCTTTGGCTCTTGTTTGAAGCACGAATGCATTTCGCCACTTGGTGTCATCTTCGTTCGCTAATTTAACTCTACAAGTGTAGTGATCAGATGGTGATCTGCCGGGAATTGCATTATAAGTGACTAATTCAGTTGTAGATATGGAATTATCATTGTCTACAAGAGTTACTTGCTCTTCAAAAGGTGATGCTGGTAAATCTGCCTCGTTATATAAATTTGTTAACGGAAAGTTATTCCAGCCAAATCTAACTTTAGCAGGTTCTGAAACGTTAACAGATGTCACTGTTATGATACTGTCATTCTCTATTTTCGCAACTGCTTCATGGAAGATGTTATCTTCACCTGCCAATTCAAAACTATATAAGCTATCTACTTTTAAATTGAATTGCTCAGAGCCATTGGTGTTTAAAGTAACAGCTTTTGCTTCTAATCCCTCACCAAAATGTTTAAATTTTAGGATGGCTTTATCTGTTTGGTTTACGCGAACCGCTGCTCTTATTTTGGGTCCTGTGTATACAATATTTTCTCCATAAACTAATTTTCTTGCAAAAAGTGCTAGTCTGCTACCTACATCTTCTTTATTTGGTGGGTGTATATCATCTGAACCACCATTTACACCACCATCTATAGAAACAACCATACCAGTATTAGAAACATTTTTCCACGTCTGTAATTGCTGATTTCTTACGATTGCAATATTACTTTCTACAGGCGAATTATTTTGTTTTGCCCAAGCCGAAAGTTGCGTAAATAGAAATGGCATATCATTTTGATTCCAAGCGGTTCGCCAAGAGCTTATAAGATCTGTAAAAATGGAACTTAAAGTTGTTCTATCTGCAAGTCTGTTAGCTTCATTTTCTCCTTGATACCAAATAACCCCTTTAACAGCTTGTTTGGTCAATGGATGAATCATAGTATTGTATAACGTAGAAGGTCCTGATAAATTAATTGCATTGTAATCGTACTTATCTTTAATATTTGCGTTAGCATTTACAGTTTCTAAAGGAATAAAAGACCCCATACCTGTGCCTCCTCTTGCTGCTAGTATCAATCCAATAGGGACGTTTACTTCCTCGTGTAAATATTTGCCAAAAAAGTAACTCGTTGCAGAGAATTGTAAAATTGAGGTTTCATTTGCAGCTTCCCAATTTGATGAATATTGAATATTATCTTGTTTTTCGTTAGACTCATAAATTCTTGCTTTAGCAAATCGGATTTGATTATTTTCATAACTACCAGGAACATTAGTAAATTCTGAATATCCACTATCTTTAAAATAACCAACATTTAACTGCATATTAGACTGCCCTCCACAAATCCAAACGTCTCCCATTAAAATATCTGTAAAATTATACCTATCTGTTCCAGTAATAGATAAGTTTAAACTACCAATTCCTGCTTCTTTTGCATCGAAAATAACTTCCCATTTTCCATTACTTGCTGTTGTGGTTTTAGTTTCGCCATCTAAAGTTACAGAAACACTTAAGCCATCACTTGCTTCTCCATAAATAGGAATTGGTTGTTGACGTTGTAAAATCATATTGGATTGAAAAACAGCATTTACATTAAAGGTTCCTAGCTCAGGTATAATATGACTGTCCCCAACTATACTATCTGAAAATAAAGTACTTCCTGCTAGTAATTCTACATAGCCAGTATTTCCTGTTAACTGTCCGTTGACAATTAAAGGTTTACTATTTTGTACTAATAATCTGGCACCATCTGCAATTTCTAAATTTTTTACTCGAACTTCTGCATCACCAATTATAGGTTGATTTGTTGTATTTGTAACGAGTACACTATCATCTTGGGTTGGTATTTGATTTCCTTCCCAATTCCCAGCATCGTGCCAATTGGTAGATATTGCACCTGTCCAGGCGATTCCCTCTATTTGTAGTTTTATGTTATCATAACTTAATTCACCTGCATTAACTTTTATAGTAACAAAATCAACATCTTCACTGGCTAATGCTGTAAAAGTTGATGTATAGGTTTCCCATTGATTTGTACCCGGAATTTGCCCGTTATTAAAATAACTCCCTGCACCATTAGGCCTTGTTATTCTTAAAGGATTGTGGGTGTTAGTACTTGCCGTTTTTACTGTAGTAGTAAATCTATATTGCTTAGTATTTATAAGAGAAAATACTTTACTGATACCAACAGTATTAAGGGTGTTTGTAGTAGTTATAAATCGATTACTACTATTAGCACCATTACCTGCTGATTCTGTAATTATTGAATTGAAACCCCACCATTTAAAATCTAAATCTCTAATTTGTGTCCCTACATCAATAGACTCAAAATCTTCTACATACATTGTTACATAGGTTTGAGCATTTACAAACGAGAAACTCATGATGAATAGTAAGTTTAATAAAACAAATGATTTATTGTGCTTATTTCTTTGAAGTGTCTTTTTCAAAATTTAAACTATTTTTTTGATAAGATTATATTATTGAAGTTAATCTTTAATTTAATTTTTTTTTGCCTCAATTCAATTATCAAAAGTTTTGCCATCTGTTATTCCTGGCCAATTGTCTGTTCTAAATGGAATAGCAGGTAGTTCTTCTTTATTGTATAAATTAAATTCAGCAGGGTTATTTGCCCAAGCAAATCGAACTGCGGTTGGATTTTTTACTTGATTTGCCCAAACCACAATTTTATTGCCTTCTATCTTTGCATTTGCTTTATAAAATTGTTTGTTCTTACCTGCAATCGTAAATTCCTTTACCTCGTTTTCAGTTCCTTTTATCATTAATCCACTCCCCAAATGAGTAAAAGAGATATATGCTTTATTACCCTTAAATTCTACAGATTTATATTTTGGTCCAGAAAAGACAATATCTTCTTTATACGCTACTTTTCTTGCAGCTAGAGCCAATCTTTTACCAACATCTTGTTTGTTTTTTGGATGGATATCGTAAGCCTTACCAATATCAATAGCTAAGGCCATAGCTGTATTTTTTAATTCAAGTGTTTTGGTTTGTGACTCCCTTAGTTCTGCCCAATTAGAATTAGATGGTTTTTTTGCTGGAGCACCAAAGTTGGCAAGTTGAACAAATAAAAAAGGAAAATCTCCTTGATTCCAATCTTTACGCCAGTTGTTTATCAAATTAGGAAAGGTAATCGCATAATCTTTTCCTCTTCCTGCATTGTTTTCTCCTTGATACCAAATTACTCCTCTAATACCATAAGGGATTAAAGGGTGAATCATTGCATTATACAATAAACTTGGTAATTCATTTGGTAATACTTCAAAATTCTCATAAACTTCATCAACCTTCAGTTTCCAAGTTCCGCTTAAATTGATTTTATCAGTTCCTATTTTTAACGCAAAATCTTTAGGTCTAGCTCTAAAGCCTCCAGGCCTTTGTCTATCTTGAACTCTTATAGTAATGTTATTCTTCCCTTTTTTTAATACATCATCAGGAATATGATACACTCTTTTTTTATTGAAGCCCCAATTGGTTTCGCCAACTTTTACGCCATTTACCCAAACTATATCAGAGTCATCTATACCTCCTAAATGAAGTGTTGCTTTTTTAGAGTTTAGATTATCATCTAGATTTACATCTTTACTAAACCAAACCAAACCATCTAAATCCTCAAACCCTACTCTTTCCCAAATTGCTGGTAATTTTATCGACAGCCAGTTGCTCTTATCCGTTTCAGGTAGCATCCATTTGCTAGTAATACCAATTGCTTTTTGGGGAAATTCTCCTATCTTTTCTTTTAAAGCTTCTTTTTTTCTTACGATTTCTTTTTCGATGCTGAAGTTTTCGATTTTTTGTTTATACTTTTCATATCCATCAAGTTTTGTAAAAGATTCTTTCGATGTCCAAGCCTCAACGCAAGTACCTCCATAATTAGAGTTTATTAAACCAATAGGAATATTTTTTTCTAAGTGAATATCTCTACCAAAAAAATAGCCAACTGCAGAAAAATTTGTTGCTGTTTGTGGTGAACAAACTTCCCAAGATTCAGTAGGTATTGTGTTTAAAGGTGTATCACTTACGCTCTCTGGAACAGAAAAAAATCTAATATTAGGGTAATTGGCCATGTTGATTTCTTCCTCTGCATTTTTAGCTCTTTTAAGTTTCCACTTCATATTAGATTGACCAGAACAGACCCAAACATCTCCTATTAAAATATCTTTTAAAACTAATTTATTAGTGCCTTCCACAGTCATTTCAAAAGGCCCACCAGCATCCATAGGTTTTAAAATTACTTGCCATTTTCCATTATTGTCAGCTTTAGTTCTATAGCTTTTCCCCAAAAAAGTAACCTTAACTTTCTCTTTAGCATCTGCAGTACCCCAAATTTTTAATTTGAGGTTTCTTTGCAATACCATGTGATTAGAAAATATATCAGCTAATTTTACTTCTGCTTTAGTGAAATTTGAAACAAAAGTGAATACTAAAAAAAATGATAAAACCTTAAAACCTTTCATGTTTATTATAAATTAATGATTAATTTGAAGCTTCAGCTTTAAATGGAAAATCTTCATTTTCTACATGTTCACTTTCCATAATTAAAGAAAGCTCTTTAACTACTTCTGGATGAAGGGCTGCAACATTATTTTCTTCTCCTATATCCACACTTAAATCGTATAGTTCCACTCTTGTTTTTTCTGGATAAAAACAGTTTAATTTTACAGCTTTCCACTTTCCTTTTCGTACTGCTTTTTTACCTCCTTGCTCATGAAATTCCCAGTACATGTGGTCGTGCGTTTTTTGCTCATTACCAGTTAATGTAGGTAAAAACGAAATACCATCTATGTTTTCTGGAGCACTTACATTGCTAATTTCTGCAAACGTTGGTAACACATCCCAAAAGGCAGAAATATGCTCTGTTTTAGAATTTGGTTTAATTTTACTTGGCCATCTAGCAATCATTGGTACACGAATTCCTCCTTCATATAAATCTCTTTTTAATCCTCTTAATTCACCATTACTATCAAAGAAAGTTGGGTCTGCACCTCCTTCTTTATGCGGACCGTTATCAGAAGTGAAAATAACAATAGTATTATCATCTATACCCAATTCTTTTAGTTTATCTAAAATTTCGCCAACTTGTTTGTCTAGTAAACCAACCATTGCTGCAAAAGTAGTTCTTGGTTCTTTTTGAGAAGTATAGTACTTAACTTCAAAACTTTCGTCTCCATAATCAGAACCAGATCGTTTATTTACATATGGTGTTTCTTCAAATTTACCTCTGTATTTATCCATCATCTCACCTTCTGGCATAATTAACTCTGCATGTGGTGCTACGTTTGGATAAAACATAAAAAATGGGGCCTCTTTGTTAGTTTCTATAAATTCTAATGCTTTGTTATGAATTAGATGCCCTGCATATTCTTCGGTTTTTTTGAAATTTTCGTTTCCTTCTAGCATAACTTTTTTACTATTATGCCATACGTGAGATGGATAATAACGGTGTGCATATCGTTGACAGTTATATCCATAAAACTCGTCAAAGCCCTGATTATTTGGATCACCTTCTGTACCCACAAAACCAAGACCCCACTTACCAAAAGCTCCTGTTTTATATCCAGATTTTTTTAGCATTTCAGCTACAGTGTATGCCTCTGCTTTCATTGGGTGTTGTCCTTCAGGTATAATTTCTTTATTCCCTCTAACAGGGCTATGTCCAGTGTGCAAGCCAGTCATTAAAACGCTTCTTGAAGGCGCACAAACCGTGCTTCCTGCATAATGCTGAGTAAACAACATACCTTCTTTAGCCATTTTATCTATATTGGGGGTTTCAATTTTGGTTTGCCCATATACTCCAACATCTGCATAACCTAAGTCATCAGCTAAAATGTAAATGATATTTGGTTTTGTATTTTCTGCTGTTTTAGTCTCCTTTTTACAACTAGACAATGAGGCTAAAAATAAGATTGAAAAATATATTATTTTAATTCTGTTCATTTTGAAATTATTATTAGTTAGAGATTTTTATATTATTTTGAGTACGTGAATCTAATCTATCTGGCCAACCTTTTCCTGAAGGCAAGATGTTTACAGAGATTTTATATTCAGCTCCTGCTTTGACATCTTTAGGAATTATAATATTAAATTCCACGTTTCCTGTTCCTTCGTTAATTTTTTTTGTTGATGCTGCTACTGTAGTCCAAGGATCTTTATTTAATTGAACAAAAACAGCTAAATCTCTTTTTTCTGTTGCAGCATAAGAAGCATTTACTTTTATTTCATCACCAGCTTCAAATTCTTTTGGTGCAGCAAGCTGATAAATTTTATCGCCCAATTTTTTATCTTCTTTTTTAGATAATGATAATCCTTTGGTATTCTTTTTCAATTCTGGTAAGATATAATTTGCAGTTTCTAATGCTAACAAACGATATCCCATTGGATTTGGATGGCGATCTCTATACCAACCATCTACATTATCAAAAATTGGGTCTAATTCTGTTGTTAGTACTCTTACCATTTCTGTTTTTTTCCATTCAACATAAGATGTAAATTCTAAAGCCACATCTTTATAATCTTCTGGAATTTCAGAAAAAGGTACAAACCTTACATTCATTGAATTCTGTCCATGAGTTTCTAAACCTCTCTTGTATAATGGATATACATCAAATACCTCTAACTTTTCTTCTTTAGCTAATTCTTTAACCATTGTATTTACTATTTCAGATCCTTTTTCACTTAAAAAAGGAATGATGGTAGTTAAGATAATTTTTGCAGAAGGAAAATCAGTTTTTAATTTATCAATCAGAATTTTATAGTCCTTAGGAAAATTTTCTTCAACAGGTTTTCTTTTGAAAGAATCATTTATTCCATATCTAACAAAAATATAATCCATTTTACCCAATGGTTTAATATCTCTATCATATCTTCCACTTTCAACTACAGAAAAAGCGGTTTCTCCTCCTAATGCCGAATTTATAACTTCAACATTTGGAGTTTCTGTATTTTTATTGATAATATCTTCAATAGTAGTTTCAAAAATACCTTTACCACCAATAGTTGTGCTATCTCCAATTAAAAGTACTTTAATTTTGTTGTTATTTTCTGATTGGTAAAAAAATGCCGTAGAAAAAACAATCATCCAACTTAGGTTAATGACTTTTAATAATTTCATTTTTAGATAATATTTTAATTTTAAAAATAATTTATACATCAAATGTATGAGTTATTTTAAAAAAAAAATACATGGTTTTATCTCAAAAAAGGGTAAGTTATCGGTCTATTTGTTATAAGAGTTTTAGCCTCAAAATTGCTAGTTGATCGTTTATTTTTGCTAAGAAAAAATCAATTTTATAAAAAAATATGGTTACAAAAATAATTAGTAGAAATAAAGAACTTTTTTAACTAGAATTGAGTTAAAAACTAAAAACATCCAAATAATGAAATATAAATACGCAACAACTTCAAATTTAAAAAGTGAACTTTGTTTCCTGTAACAAATAAAACAAACCACAATATGAAAAAAAATATTATTTTACTTGCTATTTTTTCAAGTTCATTCATTTTTGCGCAAACAATAATTCCTTTAGAAAACGGAGATATTGAAGATACAGGTGCAATGTATCAAAATAAAAGAAATGGTAAAAAATGGTCTATAAAGGGCATTTGGTTTAACGAGAACTCAAAACCAAGTAAATTTAATGTAGCCAACAGTGGTTTAGCTATTGGTGAAGGAGTAGAGGGGTCACAAGCAATAAAATCTACAGTGGTAGATGGTGAAGGTAAGACTGCACAGGTAACCTTAGTTTTAGGTAGAATAGATATTAGTGCGTATGGTCCGGGTACTTATAAGTTTGATTTCAAAGTAAAATCTAAAGAAACAACCCCTCAGAGACCTTTTTGGCTGGTGGTTAATGCTGATGATAGCAGAAAGAAAAACATTACAAAAGAAGCTATTTCTACCGTAGATAATGGGGGGACTGTTTCATTTAGAGGATTGGAAAATGTTTATTCACGTCAATCTATTACTGTGAAAGTATCTGGAGATGACACAAAATATTTATTACTACAAGTTCAACATGGCAGATTTTCTAACACTTATTGGTTTGATAACTTTACCTTAACTAAGCTAGACTAATTACTATAAAATCCCCCGAAAATTAATGTAATATTAATTTTAAATAAACACCATTAATTTGGTGTTTTTTGTTAGTCGAGATTTTTAAAAAAAATTATCCAATTAAAAATGATTTTCTTTGTTAAGAATATCAAATTTTTATAATTCTGAAAAAACTAATCGTGGGTTCAAAATTACCTTCCCCATATATTCCTATGTCAAAAAACATTTTTTATTAACAAAATTAGCATTAATAAAAAATGTAGCTGTTTTTATTTTACCTGTATTTTCGTTTTTTAACGTTTTTCTTTTTTCGCCTTTTTTTCCATTAAATAATAAAGACCAAGATTTAGTATCGTCGTCTAAATAGGAGATTTTATAGCAAATTTATTGTGATTAGCAACAAATTTATTGTTAAAGTCAAAACCTATTTTATTCGCTTTTCTAGCAATATAATCGTAATACATTCCTGGTTTTACCATCCACATTTCAATAGGTTGCTTAATTTTAACAACAGGTGTAGTTTTATAATTTAAGGTATCTCTTTGAGATACCCATCTTTCAAAATTTTTTAACAGGCGTGCCACCTCCTTTTCTAAGATAGCTTTCTCTAAGGAAACACCAAGCATCTGGACTATCTTCAACAGTTCTACCTAAACTAAAACTAACCCAAGAAAGCATTTCTGGTAATAAGGAAAATTCATTGTGTAACAGATAATTACTTGGAATTTGTAGTAAACGTATGCTAGAGGTAAAGTAGCGATAAGGGAAAGATGTTGTGGTTTTACCAAAGCGAAAACCTCTTTCGGAAATTATCCATTTTTTTTAATGATAGGATTGGTTTCATCTAGGTATAAATAACCTCTTGTGCATTATGATTTAAGATAAAATAGTTGCTCATCTTACTGAAAATCAGTAAATTGATTTAACTACAAATCATTTACAATGAGCAACATAAATGCAAATTACGAAAGAATATTGGAAGTATTAAGAAAAATATCAAAAGAACAACTTTTAACCTATCAAAGACGTACACCTAAATTAAGTGATTTAGAATTGATAAGTTTAAGTCTTACTGCTGAATTTATGAGTATAGACAGCGAAATGGATTTATTTAGACAGTTACCAAAAAGTATTTTAAGTAAAATAGAGCGGAGTGTTTACAATAAAAGGAGAAGAAATTTAGTGAATCACTTAAATGAAATTTGATTAAAATTAGCTGCTAAATTTAATGAATTTGAAGAATATTTTATTGTTGATAGTATGCCTTTAGAAGTTTGTAAACTATCAAGAAGTACACGTTCTAAAATATGCAAGGAAGTGAATTATTGCTATCCAGACAGAGGATATTGTGCCTCTCAATCTTCCAATTATTATGGTTACAAATTACATGCGGTCTGTTCTATAAGTGGAGTTTTTCAGAGTATTGATTTAAGTCCAGCTTCTGTGCATGATATTCATTATTTAGAAGATATTAGAAATCAAATTAGCGATTGTGTTTTAATAGCAGACAAAGGATATTTATCAACAGAAATCCAATTAAATCTTTTTGAAACTTGTAACATAAAATTGAATACTCCAATGAGAAAAAATCAAAAAAACTTTAAAAAACAACCCTACATATTTAGAAAGAAAAGAAAATGAATTGAAACATTATTTTCGCAGTTATGTGACCAATTTATGATTAGAAGAAATTACGCTAAATCTTTTTGTGGATTTAAAACTAGGGTTTTATCTAAAATAACAGCGTTAACAACTATTCAATATATAAACAAATTTGTATTTAATAGAAATATAAACAATATTAAAATCAGCATTATTTAATCAGCATTATTTAAAATGCACAACAGGTATAAATAATTATTTTCATCTAATTTCTGACCAATTTTAGCATCTGGAATGTGGTATAAATACATTTCTACAAATCATCTTCTATTGCCAAATCCTTTGCTTAATCCATAATTAGATAAACCGCCCATAAACACTTTATCCTCAACTTTTTTACAAGCTTTTGCCCAAGCATCTATTGGTTTTCTAACATGTTTTACCCTGTCGTTTGCTTTATACTGTTTATCATGATACGCCCCTATACCTTCATCACCATTAGAAGGTGAAGCATATCCAAGAAATAAGCCTTTTACTTCTTTCATTTGTTGAATTCCACTTTTACCCAACGCATGGATAAACTTTAAATATCGTTTATGAAATTCTGGATGACTTACTTCATAATTTATGCTAAAAGGATTTTTCTTTTTCTCTTTTCGTATCGGAATATTGTATTTTTCAATCTACTTTGGAGCAAAATTTGTAGAAGAAAAATGAAATCTAACAATAGAGCCATAGCCTTTTTTTGTGGCTAATTGTATATTTCTTATTAAAGGATCAATGTTAATTTGTCCTTCAACAGGTTCTAACTCTCTCCATTTTACCCAATGAGAAACCACGGGATTTGATAAAAAATTTACCTTTGGTAATTGCTCTATTTTTTGTGGGTTTAAACTAAAATTCCTAGCAATACAAAGATTTGAACGATTAGAAGGTGTAATACCGTTTGGTAAAGACCAATCCCAGCCTTCTACAACTGCTTCTTTATCAACCTATTTTGGATTTTTTATATCAGATATATCGGTATTTTTATATGTTGACCAAAAAGGATAACCGTCAACTAAATTTTTGGAATTGGAATTCTGTGCTTTTGTAATTAAACAAAAAAGTAAATACCATTCTATATCTAACCATATTTTTATTTTTTCTGATGAAAAATATCATTAACTAAAAAAAGGAAACTTTTTTAAAGTTTCCTTTTTATATATTTAGTATTCAAACGAAACTATTGTATAACCAATTTAGAGGTTGATTTACCTTTTGAGTTAGCCACTTCTACTAAATAAATACCTTTTGCGTATTTAGAAGTATCAAATCTAAATTCATTTGTATTTATTTTTTCATTTAATATTTGCTTTCCAGTTAAAGAATATAAAGTGATATTTTCTAAACCAGAAGTACTTTTGATGGTAGTAAAATCAGAGGCTGATGAAGGATTTGGATACATTTTAACACCGATAGTTTCAAAAGACTTTGTTGATAACGAAGCAGTAGTTGATAACGAAATATCATCAAAATAGTAAGTATTATTAACAGTGGCATGCATAATTCTAAAATCTAAGGTTTTTACTGATGGATCTGTAAAAGTAACTGTTGCAGTAGCTTCTACATATCCATTATGCCAATTTGCAACATCTGTCATAGTTCCTCCATTATCAACTCTTGTCAACAGGCCGTTAACTGCCTTTCCATCTGCATCTCTTGCACCAACGACTAACCATAGAGCTTTATTGCCCACCTCAGTCTCTACTTTAGTCCAAATAGAAAAAGTATATTCGCCTGGTTGATAAGTACTAACATCTACATTGCTGCTAAACAACATTACATCACCTCCAGTTCCATTTGAATCTCTGATAACAGATTTTAATGCTTGTGAGCCGTTTCTCCCTTCACCAGGAGCTAAGCCACTTTCTGATGCCACAAAAATTCCGGTTTTATTTTCTGCAATTCTATAGCCATCTATATAATGGTTTGTTCCATCAGAGGACATAGCAGTATTAGATTCAAAATCTGCATTAGTTATGCTAAATTGAGCATTGATAGTACCTACTAAAAGGATAGCAATAATAAAAGTAATTGTTTTTTTCATAATATCTATTTTAATTGATTCAATAGTAAAACTAATTATACTTATTATAGTAGATGTAATCTTTTTGTACCAAAAAATGGGGAATAATTGTTCTATATAGTCGAATACTTTAATTAGAAATGTTTACTTTATTTTCATTATTAAATCTTTTTTAACAACTAATGTTTTTTGATAAAAAGATTTAGCAATAGCACTGCTACTATTTTACTTAAATAAACCTAATATATTGAGTATGAATAGTTATTTATATAACTTTTTCAATGAATACTAATCCTATTTTGATTTATTAGAAACCAAAGAAACCACAATGGATAGTAAAAATGTAATAAATCCTTTTTTAGGAAAATCATCAAAAGGGAGAGATAATTTAATTATTGAAGCTACTGAAAAACGGCATTAAGAAGTAGAGATTGT
The DNA here is from genome assembly GCF_965660385.1 of Polaribacter sp. Classification (GTDB taxonomy): domain Bacteria; phylum Bacteroidota; class Bacteroidia; order Flavobacteriales; family Flavobacteriaceae; genus Polaribacter. The sequence goes on along the minus strand of NZ_CBFHZT010000008.1, from coordinate 11,136 downwards.
TAAATATCTCAGCTTATAAAGGGACTAATTTTAGAAAAGCAGTAGGTATAAAAGTAGGTTATTTTCCTTTTGAACAACTTTATAATCCTAAAGAATATAAAGTACAATAAAATAATTTGGCAACATCAAATCCTAAAAAACCAAACAGATGAAACAAACTTATCAGTTTAAGAGGTAAAGATTATCAAGAAGGAGTAAAAGAATTGGTTTTTAAATAATAATACCCCACATTTGAGCCATTATTTACCCTTATTTTATAAATTTCAAACTTATTTTTACAAATATTTTTTAAATCATATAAATTATTCAGTACTATTTTTAATGAGTAATAAACAACCAAACTAAAAAAAAAACAAACAAATGAACGCAGGATTTCAATTTTGGGACTACGCAATATTTATTGCCTATGCAATCATGATTTTAGGAATAGGATTATGGGTTTCCAGAGATAGAAAAGGAAAACAAAAAAATGCAGAGGATTATTTTTTAGCAAGTAAATCATTGCCTTGGTGGGCTATTGGAGCCTCTTTAATTGCAGCAAATATTTCTGCAGAACAATTTATAGGGATGTCTGGTTCTGGTTTTGCTTCAGGTTTGGCCATAGCTTCTTATGAGTGGATGGCTGCATTAACTTTAATTATTGTTGGTAAATACTTTTTACCCATCTTTATTGAAAAAGGTTTGTATACCATTCCAGAATTTGTAGAAAAAAGATATTCAACAAACTTAAAAACAATCTTAGCTATCTTTTGGATTGCATTATATGTATTTGTCAACTTAGCATCTGTTTTGTATTTGGGTGCTCTAGCTTTGGAAACTATAATGGGAGTTCCTTTAATTTATGGAGTTATAGGATTATCTTTATTTGCTGCAGCGTATTCTTTATATGGAGGCCTTTCTGCTGTTGCTTGGACAGATGTAATTCAAGTGGTGTTTTTAATTTTCGGAGGTTTAATTACTACTTATTTATCCTTAGATTATGTTTCTGGAGGAGAAGGTTTTTTAGCAGGATTAGAGGCAATTTATGAAGCAGTTCCAGAAAGGTTTGAAATGATTTTAGACGAATCTAATCCAGAATATAAAAACTTACCAGGTCTTGCTGTTTTAGTGGGTGGTATGTGGGTTGCAAATCTTTATTATTGGGGATTCAATCAATATATCATACAAAGAACTTTAGCAGCAAAATCTTTAAAAGAAGCTCAAAAAGGTATTCTTTTTGCCGCATTTTTAAAGTTATTAATTCCGTTAATTGTTGTTATTCCTGGAGTAGCTGCATTTGTAATGATAAATGACCCAGAAATTATGGCAAGATTAGGGGCTATGGGGCAAGAAAACTTACCATCATTAGGTGCTGCAGATAAAACATATCCCTGGTTGTTACAATTTTTACCTGTTGGTTTAAAAGGGGTTGCATTTGCTGCGTTGACTGCTGCTATTGTAAGTTCCCTGGCTTCGATGCTAAATTCAACCTCTACTATTTTTACGATGGATATTTACAAACAGTATATCAATAAAAGTGCAAGTGATAAAGCTACTGTAAATATGGGAAGATTATCTGCAGGTGTTGCTTTAATTATCGCTTGTATTATGGCACCTTTATTAGGTGGTATTGATCAAGCTTTTCAGTTTATACAAGAGTATACAGGTGTAGTAAGTCCAGGAATTTTAGCTGTTTTCTTACTAGGTCTTTTTTGGAAGAAAACTACCAACAAATCTGCTATTATTGGAGTAATTGCCTCTGTTCCAATTGCGATGTATTTTAAAATAGCACCAAAAGGTTGGTCTACTTCTAGTCTTTTTGTTGACATTCCTTTCATGAATCAAATGGGATATACCTTGTTAATAACCATAGCTGTAATGTTGGTTTATAGTTATATACAACACAAAGGAGCAGATGATAAAAAAGGGATTGAGATTACCAAAGAGCTTTTTAAAACATCACCATTGTTTAATATAGGCGCTTTTGCTGTGATGCTAATTTTAGTGGCTTTATATGCGATGTTTTGGTAAATTCAAATCAAAACTAAACATAATAATGATATGATAAATAGTTTTAGTTGTAAATAATTATAAAACACATTTCAGATTTTAGAGGTAATAGATGCCGTTATTATTCCTGTAATAATTCTTCTTTAAATCTATTTATATAAAAATATATTATGAGCAAAGCATTACTGAAAGAAGTAAAAAACAATTTTTTAGAAACTTTTAATGCAGCACCTTTACTTATTTTTTCTCCTGGGAGAATAAATATTATTGGAGAACATACAGATTATAATGATGGTTTTGTTTTTCCAGCAGCAGTAGACAAGGGCATTGCAGCAGCTATTCAAAAAAGTGATACAGGAACTTCTACTGCTATTGCCTTGGATTTAGAAAGTACCATCAATTTTGAACTAAACAAAATTAAACCCTCAAAAGAAGGCTGTTGGGAAAACTACGTCTTTGGTGTGTTTGCCGAAATTCAGAATAGAAATAAAGTTATTGGCGATTTTAACATCATCTTTAGAGGAAATATTCCTGGCGGTGCAGGTATGTCATCTTCAGCAGCACTAGAAAATAGCGTAGTTTTTGGATTGAATGAATTGTTTAATTTAGGATTAACCAAAGATGAGATGATTCTCATATCTCAAAAAGCAGAACACAATTATGTAGGTGTTAATTGCGGAATTATGGACCAATATGCAAGCATGTTTGGCATTAAAGACCATGCATTGCATTTAGATTGTAGAACTTTAGAGTCGAGTTCTTACAAATTAGATTTCAAAGAGCATCAACTCATGTTAATCAATACAAATGTAAAGCATAGTTTGTCTGATAGTGCCTATAATGACAGGAGATCTGCCTGTGAAAGTATTTCTAAATTACTAGGTGTTGAAGCTTTAAGAGATGCAACAGAACCAGATTTAGAACAAATTATTGATAAGGTAACTCCAACCAATTATCAAAAAGCTTTATTTGTTATTCAAGAAAATGCAAGAACCATTAAAGCAGCAAAGGCTATAGAAAACAATGACCTTGAATTATTAGGTTCATTAATTTATCAATCGCATGCAGGGTTATCAGATCAATACAAAGTAAGTTGTAAGGAATTAGATTTTTTGGTAGCTCAGGCAAAAAAGAACAAACATGTTTTGGGAGCAAGAATGATGGGGGGTGGTTTTGGTGGCTGTACAATAAATCTAATTGCTAAAACAGCAGCAAAAGCATTTGCAGAAACCGCATCCAAAGCATATAAAAATAAATTTGATAAAGATTGTTCTGTATATTTTATAGAACTATCTCAAGGAACACATTTAGTAGAATAATCAACCAAAATTTAAAAAAATGAGTAACACCAATCTACAAGATTATTCGCACAAGCGATTTAATATTTTAACAGGAGAATGGGTTTTAGTTTCACCTCATAGAGCAAAAAGACCTTGGCAAGGTCAAAATGAAGCTGTAAATAATGAAAAGCGACCAACTTATGATGAAAAATGTTATTTATGTGCAACCAATACGAGAATTAATGGTGAGGTAAATCCTGATTATAAAGATGTATTTGTTTTTACAAATGATTTTGCAGCATTACAAAAAGATTCACCAACATTTGATATAAATGAAGGATTGTTAAAAGCACAAAGTGAAACAGGAATTTGTAAAGTAATTTGTTTTAGTCCAGACCATTCTAAAAGTTTGGCAGATATGTCATCAGAAGAAATACAAAAAGTGGTTTTTGCTTGGCAAAAAGAATATGCTGAACTTGCAAAAGAACTAACTATAAATTATGTGCAAATTTTCGAAAACAAAGGTGCTGTAATGGGGTGTAGCAATCCTCATCCTCATGGACAAATATGGAGTCAGTCTACTTTACCAAATGAGGTACAAAAGAAAGATGACCAACAACGCAATTATTATAAAGAAAACAACTCGAGTCTTTTAGGAGATTATTTACAACAAGAATTAAAATCTAAAGAAAGGATTATTTTCGAAAATGATGATTTTGTAGTTTTAATTCCTTTTTGGGCTGTTTGGCCTTTTGAAACTATGATTGTACCCAAAAAACAAAAGACAAGTATTCTAGATTTAAATGATGATGAAGCATTCAATTATGCAGAAGCTATTTCAGTAATTACTAAAGCATATGATAAATTATTTAATACATCTTTTCCTTATTCAAGTGGAATCCATCAAGCACCTACAAACGGCTTAGACAATAGCCATTGGCATTTTCATATGAGTTTTTATCCACCATTATTAAGAAGTGCAACTGTAAAGAAATTTATGGTAGGTTATGAAATGTTTGGCACACCTCAAAGAGATATTACTGCAGAACAAGCTGCTAAAAAATTAAGAGAATTATCATAACTTGTAAAATACAATAATTATTATGAAAAACTCTAAGTATAGTGATTCAAACAAGTTCTTATAAATTAACAAGTATTTACAGTATTTAATAAGTTATAGCACTTAATTAATATTTGTTATTTGTGTTGTCTTTAGCTTGATTTGGAAAAGCTATTTATTTAAATAACTCACTTAAGCTACTTCTATGCTGTAACATTATTCTATTTCTAAAGTTAATAAGTGTTTGGTTAAATGTGTTAAAGCTTTTCTAGGATTAATATTATCACAGAAGCTATTGATAGAACTATTTATAACATTCCGACCATGACATTGCTTTCTATTCCTAAGTCGTCAAAAATAACTTCTTTTTTCTATTAATATAATCTTGGTTTCCTGTATTTATGGATTACATCATAGCCTTCTTTCATGCATTCGAAACTTTCTTCAAAATAGAAATAATTCACTAAAAACCTTACAGCGAGATTCTAATAAAGAAGTTTTTATTATTTGAGTTTACCACGTTTACCAAAACCTTACCACTAAAATAATCGCTGTACCACTTGCTACCATTGAGCTTTACCACGTTTACCACATTTACCACCAGTATATAAGTAAAGAAAATAAATATGCAACTATATGTTGCATATTTATTTTAATTTTCACTTTCTACAAAAGAGATTACTTCACTGATTGTATTCTCCCAAGAAAACCAGGCTAGCCAATTATAGTAGAGGTCTTCGTCTAAAGGACTTGGTTTTCTCTCCAATTTTCCACATTCATTTTCGAAATCATCTAGAATTTGTAAAATTTTAAGATGGTGCCTCTTGGCGAAATTTATTGTCTGGTTGTAATAGATAAAACCAGGAACAGATCCACTATCTGCTGCATAATAATTGTATGGATATTCATTTATAAGTTCCCAATCGATTCCACCTTGTTTAAGGACTATTTTGTCTATTCAGGATCTGAGCTGAATTCTTCTAAAAATCATTTCTTGCTTAGTTTTGACATAATAGATTTGTTTATTATTAAGGCGTTTAACTCATTTAAGCGACATTTAAAATCTCCTATTAAATCTACTTCTTAATCAAATCTAGAGGTCCTTTTTATTCTCTGACGACCTTAGGTATATAAACAAGAAAAAATAAATCAATCCAGTTCGGATTGATTTACTACTCACTCTTATAGATGAGGTTTTGCTAAATAAAAATTAGCTATTAACAGCTAATAAATTTTCAAATCCTTATCAATGACGTCGATAGTTGTGGATTAAAAATAACTCTTTTAATAACAATAGAGCTTCCACAACTACTGCACGTATTTCATTAATAAATCTCATTAAACATTAATTTTATATGAGAGAAAGCAAATACATCTATTTCGCGACTCATTTATCCAACCCAGAAGTAATTACCAGAGTTATAGCTGGTGCAAACTTTGAAATTCTTGATGACCATCTAAAACTAAAAATCAAAACCCTTGCCCAGAATTTCAATCCAAAGAAAACAAAATTAAGCCTTTATAAATATTGCCAAAAATTTATCGAAGATAACCAAAACAACCTCATAGAGTTAATAAATGAAATAGGAGAAAACGAATTAGAATTGTTTTTAGTCACCTATATTAAATATGCAAAAGGCTGGAATGCCAGTTCCAGGTCATATGGAGAGAATTCTAATATGTATGCTGATAAAATTTCTGAAGAGGACCTCATCAATGAAATGACAGATCCAAACGGTTCAATTAAAGAATTATTAGATGCTGCTCAAGGTAATCTTAGTGTGGTAAAGCCCTTTTTGCCAGCAACTCTGATATCTCTAGACACCAATACTAGAGCCCCTTCAAAAATGAATTTTGAACATACTGGTAGATTTTGTTTCGATATTGACAAATTAGAAAGTTTAGAAGATGCAATGTTTTGGATGAATAAAATTTGGAAAGGGACGCAAAACATAAAACCGTATATGATCTTTATTTCACCTAGAGGTAAAGGTGTAAAAGTATTTTGTCAAATTGATAGAAATTCCGATGAATTTCAAAAGGACTTTAATAGTTATAAAAAGGAGGTCGTAGTGAAAAACCACAAAGTCTGGTATGAAGGAGGAGTGAAAGAACTGATCAAGACTTTTCCTGCCTTTGAAAAAAAAATTGATCTTGATACCATCGATCCGCAACGATTAACTTATCTACCCTTTATCCAAGATAAAAAGAATCATTTCAAATATGATTCTAACAGATACTCCAAGTATATTGAAGTCGCTAAAATCGAAATAGATTTTCAAAAACGAAAACTAGAAGAGAGCATTAGAAAAAAAAGAAAAGAGATTGATAAAGTTAAAAAAAGTCAAAAAATATCTTCTGACGACAAAGCTTACCAATACCTCTTACAAAATAGAAGTTCAAATTATGATATTGATTATGAAAAAGAGAAATTCATAAAAACAATCGATTTTATTGAGGAGTTGGCAACAAAAGATGTTCGCATAAATACTTGGGTAAGCGAAACCTTTAACGATTATTCTACCTTAAATAAATTGGGGTGGACACTTTATGCAACTTTTGGCGATATGGCAATTGAACAAATAAAGAGATTGATCCCTATTGGTTCTAACAAGTTAGATGAAGATCATAATGATTATCGTTGGGCAATTAAGTCAAAAGATGATTACACTACAGAACAATTAAATTCAATGACAGCTGGAGCTTTTTATGAATTAGTTAGAAAGCAAGAAAAGATTAAAGATTTTCTAAACAGTACTTATGGAGTAAATGCAAAACAGGTTTCAGAATTCAAAATAATCAGGAACATCCACGAAAACTATATTCAAAATAAAGAATTGGATGCTAAAGGTGAAAGCAAGGTAGATCCAGCTGAATTTATTAACCATCTGACTGACTACTTAGATAAAGGAAGAAAAAGACTTCCATTATTTGATAGAATTGAAAACATCAAACCCGAAATAAATCTTATTCCACAAAAATATCTGGATAAAAAAACAATGGAAAATCTTTATCAAAACAAGTATCAAGATAAAACCATATTCTATTTAATCAGTCAGTGTGGCTCTGGAAAGAATAGTCTTGCCGGTCATCCAACATACAAACTAAAAGGCAAATCACTGATATTATGTCCATTTCAATCTATTGTTAATCAAATTGCGAAAGAGGCCTGGATACTTCAAAATAGAGAAAATCAAGCTTTCATTCATTCAAAGATTCATAAAGTAATTGATGAATTTAAAGACAAAGATGGAGATAAGAAAATGATAAATTATGAAAAAAGCTTGCACGATTTTAATTTTTATAACATAGATACAGTTCATACTACTTACAATCAATTATTAAACATCTCAAATAGAGAAATGGCTCTTTGGGATTACATCTATATAGATGAGGCACACACTTTTGCAAACAGTTTAGATTATAGAGATGAAGTGATAGCAAAATTAATATACCGAATTGTCGATTTTATTGCGAGTAATCCCAACACAAAAACTAAAATCATTTTTCAATCTGGAACACCAAATTTAGAATATTTAGTGATTGAAGAGATGATGAAAGCAAATGGTATTGATCATCTTTTTCAAACAATTAAAGTTGATAAGAAATATAAAAAAACTCCTGTTTTACATTTAACACCTTTAGAAACAAGTAATAGTTCAGAAAGAACAGATGCTGTGATTTCTCAAATCCTTAAATACCATAATAAAGGAAGAAAAGTCTGTCATATTTTCAACAATAAAAAAGGTATGAGTAAGTATATCAGGGAGATTCAAACCAAACTTAGTAAAAATCTGAAGGTAGGATTGTTTTATTCAGGTTCAAAAGGTAAGTGTACTCAAAATATTTTATCAGGAAAGTTTGATGAGTATGATGTGATTCTAACAACTACCTATTTCTTTAATGGATTAAACATTAATACAGACGGGTTATCAGAGGACGACATCCTCAAAGGAAAAACCTCAACACAGAAATATGGCGTTGTAATAGATCTCGGAAAAAAACATACTAAAGTAAGCGCTATTGATGCAATTCAAGCAATAAATAGATTTAGAAATCGTGAGTGTCAAGCTACAATATTTTTACCTCAATTCTTCAAAGAAGACAAGAGGTTCCCTTCAAGAAAATTCAACTACAACCATGCTGGAAAAGTAATTTTAGGATTAAATAGATATAATCAATCTTTATTGTCTAAAGATTCAAATGCAAAAAGCGCAGCAGTTGAACCAATTGAAAGGAAAGAGAAAGTACATTTACTAGATGCAGTAAGATATCATGAAAAACCAGTCACATATGATGCAATTAGTGAAATGAGCACACAAGATAAAAACAAGCGTCAAATCTTAAACCAATTTGATGAAAAATCGATAGTTTATGAAGATTGGTTGTATTCAGCCGATGGTTATTATTACCTAAGTGAGAAGGCAAAAATGCTGGCAATTCCAAAGTATAATACAAATCACAAGCCTCTAAAAAAAATGACAAAGGATCAGATTGAATTAGAAAATAAAGTGGTTTGTAATTTTATTAATAACGACAAAGCGTTGATCTATTTATCAAATCAATTAGAAATCAATCGTCGATTCTATGTTGAAGCCTCTAATAAAGTAAAGGATCCTAAAATTGATCAAATTGATAATTTAGTTGCAATAGATAAAAAGGGAGATAAGTATGTTATTGAAGGAGATTTTCATTATTCACATGAGCGAATTATCAATAGATTAATCCATTATCATTTACAATTGTCATATTGGTATGGAACAGAGACAGGAATTAAAATTTTAAGAGAATTGATCAAACCTAATTCCAAACTGTTAATAAAGAAGAGTAAAATGTACATTGAGAATATTTCAATGTATGTTAAACAAGGGCATGCATCAGGAAATAAAAAAAACTTAAAAGCTTTAAACTATATCAGAGGTTTATTTTCCTTACGTGATTCTAATGTAGGTGTTACCAAAAATGAATCACTTACTTCAATTACCCTCTCTATTGATGATCCCAAAACTTTAAATTTATGCAAAGAGATGTGGGCTAAACAACAGTATAAGATGATTTCCTACAACTTAAAGAGCAAGGATAATCGAGACAATAATGAATTAGAGGAATATTTTAAAAACGAAGAAGCGATAAAATCTCAAGATTTAGAGGATTTGAAAACGCAATTGAACTACATAGCATATTACAAACCGATGAAAGTTGATGAAAATGAAAATGCATTACGTCCAGAAATAATAACAATTCCAAAAATTTTATATAGTAAACTATTAGTGTCTCAATGGGGTAATTTTAATGAAAAACACACTGAACCAGAACAATTCAGTTTAGATAGAAATAACAAAGAATTAGAGCGATTTAAAGAGGACTTCTTAGACAAAATGAAAACATATGTAAAAGATGGGAGAAGTTCTTTTTCAGTTTTAAAAACATATGTTGAGATTAAAAACAATTTGATGAATAAAGGAATTGAAAACGCTAAAAACTTTATAAACTCTCTACATATAAATGTGGATAAACAAACACTAAATCAAATGACAGATACTTTAGATAAACTAAAAAAAGATTTAAGCCAATTAGACCAAATATTCTTAGCGGCTTTTAAAAATGCAGAATATATGACCCATAAAGAAAATCATAAAATGGGTATTTTCCCTTTTATTGAGGATAACTTCTTTTTAAAGAAAGATTTTAATTTAGAAGATCTTAATGACGATTTAAAACTTAGTCTTGATGATAAATCAACAACTGAAATTTATGATTCTTTAAAAGCAAATGACAACACATATATTAGAGCGAAAAGACAATCCTTTAATAAGGATACCATTAAAAAATGCTATGTAGCATTAGATGTGAATAATAATATCATTTTTAGTTATTTCTCACGTATGCAAACCATAAAAAATTTATGTGTTTATGCTTCTAAAAACAGCCCATTTAAATTGAAAGATGGTTCTATTCCTCAAGTTTTATGGAATAGAGGAACATACAATATTGATACTTTTAGAAAGAATTATTATAATAACAATTGTCCTAGCAAAACTATTGCAAATTATAGTATTAAAATCTTTCCAGTTAAAGTACAGGAATATGTAGATTATGCAAAATCACTAAAGAAAAATGCTAGAAAAATAAAAAACTGATGAGGTCTTAAACCGCAGGCTAGTACCACTAGGTGTATTTTAGAAACGAATTGAATGAATTGAATTAAGAGTAAATGGCTATTTCCATCCCTACTTTAAATTTATAAAAAAACAAACCAACCCATATCGGGTTGGTTTTTCTTTGTTTAATGCAAAACGTTTTTTCTCCTTCTCATCCAGATAAACATCAGCTGACATCCATCACTGATCATTCTAGAAATTAACTCGTTTGCATAATCTCTCTGTTCCATAATTATATAGGTTTTTATGATTATATTTATAAGGTTTTTAGAAAATGTAAAAGGCCTGAATAACTTAACTATCAAAACATAAATAGAAGCTCTAAAATATTTTTGCGTTTTGATGATTCAATTAAGTAGAGTTTAACTTATCTCCTGCTCAAAACGGAGGGATTAACTATTAAAACTTTTAATAAAGTGGGAGTTTTAAATTATAAGAATAAATGAAAAGTCTAATTTGTTGTACCTATGTTGTACCCAATAAAAAAGCCTTTCAAAGAAAAACCCTGAAAAGCCTTCGTACTCAAGGTGGGAACATTTATATTAAACAAAAGAAATTATAGATAATTATAATCCTTAAAATCAACTATTTAAAAACATAAAATTATTTTTTATCGTCTATTTTTGCACTTTTTTTCATACTTTCG
>NZ_CBFHZT010000007.1:0-103119 GCF_965660385.1 Polaribacter sp. | reverse complement strand
ATGTTTCGTCAAAAACCAAATGAATTATTTTTTAAAGAAGCTAAAAAAAAGAATGTAGGTATTATTGCTAGAGTTCCATTAGCAAGTGGTTTGTTAACCGGAAAATTTAATAAAACAACCACTTTTAACAAAGATGATCATCGATTTTTTAACAGAAATGGAGAAGCTTTTGACAAAGGAGAAACTTTTTCTGGAATAGATTATCATCTAGGCTTGCAAGCTGTAGAAGAATTAAAAAAAGTTTTTAATAGAGATGAAAACCTAGTACATAAAGCATTACAGTGGATTTTATCTTTTAATGAAATTAGCTGTGTGATTCCTGGAGCTTCAAGTACAGAACAGCTATTGGCTAACTTAAACACATTAAAAGCAAGGCCAATTTCTAATCAAGAAAAAAAAAATACGAAAGCGATATACGATAAGTATATTAAATCTGAAGTGCATGATTTATGGTAAAACTATTCAAAACTTACTTATCAAAATAAATATAAATGACAATCCAAGAATTCAAAACCAAGCTTAAAGATAATCCAAAATCAAATTTATTTGCAGAAACAATGCAGATAATTGAAAACAATTACACTTTTACACCAACAGCTTTTAAAAACGGAACAGTCGAAAATAAAGCAGGAGAAAATTCGGGCTCTTGCAAGTTGTTTGCCTTTGCAATTCTTCAAGAATTAACAAAACAAGAAACCTTAGCTTGTTTTGGAGAGCATTATCAATCTGTTTTAGAGGATAAAAATGGAACATCACACCAAAATATCAGAAATTTTATGAAAACTGGTTTTGAAGGTTTGTCTTTTGAAAATGAAGCTTTAATAACAAGATATGTTTAAAAAAACAAGATACTATTTATTAATATCATTTTTCTTTATCAACTGTAAAAACGATAAACTTCAAAAACTAGATACTAATAATTATGCTGAGGTTATCAACCAAAAATTTACAGGAGATTTAGCTTATGAAACCACTGCTTTCGTAGAGAAATATTGGCGCGTTGTTGGAAATACTGGGTTTGATAAAAGTATTTACAGAATTGAAGAAGAGTTGATAAAATCGGGTTATGTTCTAGAGGAAAATGCCACAGAAAAAGACATTTTAACCTACAGAATTGAAAAACGACCACTACAAAAACCCACTTGGGAATCTGTTGACGCATTCATTACCATCAATCGTGAAAAAGAACCTTTACTTTCACATGCTACCAACAGAAATATGATTGCTTTAAACTCTTACAGCACCCCTAAAGAAGGAGTTACTGCTGAAGTTGTTCATATTACAGATTTGAAAAATATAAATAAAGCAGATGTAAAAGGAAAAATTGTTTTTGCAGAAGCAAGTCCATATAGAATTTATAAATCTGCCATTATTGATGGAAAAGCAGCCGGAATTTTAACTTATAGCAATCCAGATTATTTACAGCCAGCAAAAAACACAACTTCGATTCAGTTTCGTTCTATTCCACAGGATTCTGTTCGTAAACCTTGGGCAATTGCCATGTCTTATGCAGCAAAAGAACGGTTAAAAAAAGCACTCAAAAAAGGGAAAGTAACGTTGAATGTAAAGATTGAAACAAATATTTATAAATCAGAAGAATTAACCATTATTGCTGATGTTAAAGGAAATACAAACCCAAAAGAGCGTTTGGTTTTTAGTGCACATGTTCAAGAACCTGGAGCCAATGACAATGCAACTGGTGTTGGAGTAGCGTTAGAAATGGCTGCCTTAACCGCAAAATTTATCGAACAAAAAAAATACCAGCCCAAAAGATCGTTAAGTTTTTTATGGGGAGATGAAATTGTGTCTACCAGAAGATATGTGCAAGAAGATTCCATAAGAGCAAAAAATATAAAATGGGGAATTTCTTTAGACATGGTTGGAGAAAACACAGAAAAAACTGGCGGCACTTTTTTAATCGAAAAAATGCCAGACCCCAGTGCAATTTGGACACGTGGCAATGACAAACACACAGAGTGGGGAGGTTCTAAAATGAAATTAGACCAAATGAAACCTCATTATCTAAATGATTTTTTAATTGATAAATTCAAAGCGCAAGGCAAAAGAGCCAACTGGACAGTGGCTACAAACCCATTTGAAGGTGGAAGTGATCATGTGCCTTTTTTAAGAGCAGATATTCCAAGTGTATTGTTTTGGCATTTTACTGATCAGTTTTACCACACAGATAATGACAGAATCGATAAAGTATCTAAAACCACGTTAAAAAATGTGGGAACTACAGCTTTAATTGCTGCCTATACTTTATTAAATGCTGATGAAAAAACAGCAATTTCCATTTTAGAAAATTTGGAAAAAGCTGCTGTAAATCGATTAAATGAAGAATTAAAACAGAGCAAAATTGCATTAAATAAAGGTGATGCTTTAACAACACAAATTGAAATTATAGACGCTTGGAAAAATTGGTACAAGGAGTCTTTTTTAACCACTTTAGATATGGTTTCTGACAAAAAAATAATAGAATTAAAAATAGAAGAATCCCATAAATTAATTGACTCTATTGCATCAACAATAAAAAAAGAATTGCAACCACAACAATAAAAATTATGGCAAAAGAAAGTGATAACTTTTTTGAAAGAGTTTATGTTGTGGCTCGAAAAATTCCTTTTGGCAGAGTAACTAGTTATGGTGCCATTGCAACCTATTTAGGTGCAGCAAGATCTGCAAGAATGGTGGGTTGGGCAATGAATAATTCTCATACACAAAAAGAAGAAGTGCCAGCTCACAGGGTGGTTAATAAAAAAGGCTTGCTCACAGGAAAACATCATTTTGATGGCACCAACTTAATGCAACAATTGTTAGAAAGTGAAGGCATTATTGTAATTGATAACCAAATTCAAGATTTAGAAACCGTTTTTTGGAATCCTTCAGAAGAGCTTTTGGAATAGTTTTTGGGCACTATAAAAAATGAAAAAAATTCTATTTTATTTATTGTTTGTTTTAAGCATATCAAGCTGTATTACAAAAGAAAGAAAATACCCTGTAATCATCCCTTCAAGCTACGATACAATACTCGAAAACAACTTTGACTCGATTCAAATAGCAAAAAATATTGTTTATAGTATTGGTTTTAATAGAGATACGTTAACGCTAAATGAAAGAAATCAGAATAAGTATTTACATCAAGATGAAGTTTTCTCGTTTAATAAGTATTCAGAACATAAAAAGACAGACAGTATCGTTTTGTATGTTGATGTTGATAACCCTAATTTTCACACAAATTTTATCGCTTCATATTTTAGTTTATCAATACCTCCTCCTCCATCAGATGTTGAAATTGATTCTGTAGAAATCAACAATTTGCAAAAAGCGCATCAAAAAAGACTATTAAAAGAATTAAACACTCATTACAAAGCATATCCTTTTTATATTTATAATACATCAAAAAATACCCAAGAAATTTTAAAACCGATAGCTGGCGGAGATTTATTTATGATTTTAGAAGCCAAAGATGAGAAGGGTTTGTGGAAACCTATCGAATACTTTGAACAATTTGGATTTTTATGTGGAACTGGGCATCAAAATTATATCCTAAAACCAAATCATTATATCATAGGAGCAATAAAAAAATATGATGGAAATTATGAAACAATAATGCGCATAAAACTTAGATCTTTTGATAAAATATTCTATTCTAACGAATTTCAAGGTAAAATGAATTACAGTCAATTTCATTCAAAAGATATTGTTGAAAAATTAAAAAACAGATTTAATTATCGTGATAAAAAAGAACCTAATTATAGAGAAAAAAATATGTTTTTAAACCATTAATAAAACATCGTTTAAAATGTACTTATCAAATCACAACGTAACTCAAATAATTAATAAGATTAGTTCAATTCGATACTAAAAATTAGAAAATAATTTCCCCTTATCCAACCATAAACAAACCTAATTTATTCGCTTTATTTTATAACTTGTAAGCTGTATCTTTGTAATGTAGATTAAATAAAAATAAGCCATTACTTTATATCGTAAAGTAATGCGTAAAAAGCAAATAATGAGTTTTAAAAAGCAAGATATATACCAAGCATTAGAAACTATTACTGAGCCTGGAGAGGGTAAAAGTTTAATAGAAAATAATAATGTTAAAAATGTAGTTATTTTTGGAAACGAAGTAAATGTAGACGTTACCATTAGTAACCCAACACTGCAAGCCAAAAAGAAAATTGAATCAGAAATTACCAAAGCTATCAAAACTAAGATTGATGAAGCTATAGAGGTAAAAATAAACTTAAAAGTTGAGAAACCTGCACCAAAACAAGATCCCAATTTAATTAAAGGAAAACCAATTCCGAATATTAAAAATATCATTGCAGTGGCTTCAGGTAAAGGTGGTGTTGGTAAATCTACCATAACCGCAAATTTGGCTGTTTCTTTAGCCAAAATGGGGTTTAATGTTGGTGTTTTAGATGCTGATATTTATGGACCATCGCAACATATTATGTTTGATGTAGAAAAAGAAAAACCACTTTCTGTTCAAGTAGATGGACGCTCTAAAATGAAACCTATCGAAAATTATGGTGTAAAATTATTGTCTCTTGGTTTTTTTACAAATCCAGATCAAGCTGTAATTTGGCGAGGGCCAATGGCGTCTAAAGCTTTAAAGCAATTAATTTTTGATGGTGCTTGGGGAGATTTAGATTTCTTATTAATCGATTTACCTCCAGGTACAGGAGATGTGCATTTATCTATAGTACAAGCCTTACCAATAAATGGAGCAGTTGTAGTATCAACTCCGCAAAACATTGCCTTAGCAGACGCTAAAAAAGGTGTGGCTATGTTTCAACAAGATAGTATAAAGGTGCCTGTTTTAGGAATCGTTGAAAATATGGCGTACTTTACGCCAGAAGAATTGCCAGATAATAAATATTACATCTTTGGTAAAGATGGTGCAAAAAACTTAGCAAACGATATCAACACAACGTTTTTAGGAGAAGTTCCTTTAGTACAAAGTATTCGTGAGGCTGGTGATGTTGGTCATCCAGTAGCTTTACAAGAAGGTACTGTTTTAGAAAAAGCATTTCAAGACATAACCAAAGAAATGGTAGCGCAATTATTAGACAGAAATGCAAATTTACCACCAACAGAAGTGGTTAGAATTACAACAATGAGTGGTTGTAGTGCAGTAAAAAAATAATAAAACTCTTTTCCCAGAATGAGTTTTTTCCCTTTAGGGAAATTTAAAAGGGAATTAATTATGACAGCAGAAGAAACACATAATAACGTAGAAAAAGCGTTAGACGAGATTCGTCCTTTTTTAATGAGCGATGGTGGAAATATTAAACTACTTTCTATAGAAGACGCTATTGTAAAAGTACAGTTAGAGGGTGCTTGTACAGGTTGTTCTGTAAACCAAATGACCTTAAAAAACGGTGTAGAAGCTACCATAAAAAAATACGCACCACAAATACAAGAAGTCATTAATGTAGCATAATCTTATGTGACTTTTATCACATTCTATAAAATTTTGAAAACCTATTTTTGTCAAATTATACAAAGAAAATGATTTCAACAGACATACTTATTATAGGTGCAGGGCCAACAGGTTTATTCACAGTTTTTGAAGCAGGTTTACTAAAACTTCACTGTCATTTAATAGATGCTTTGCCACAAGCAGGTGGTCAATGCTCTGAAATATATCCCAAAAAACCGATTTACGATATACCTGCCTATCCAGAAATTTTAGCTGGTGATTTAACAGATAAACTGATGGAACAAATTAAACAATTTGAACCTGGTTTTACCTTAGGAGAACGTGCTGATACCATTGATAAACAAGAAGATGGTTCGTTTATTGTGACTACAAATAAAGGCACCAAACACCATGCAAAAATAGTTGCAATTGCAGGAGGTCTAGGAAGTTTTGAACCAAGAAAACCCCCTATTCCAAACATTGCCAATTTTGAAGATCATGGAGTTGCGTATATTATTAGAGATCCTGAAGTTTATAGAAATAAAAAAGTAGTCATTTCTGGTGGTGGAGATTCAGCCTTAGACTGGTCTATTTTCTTAACCGATGTTGCCTCAGAAGTAACTTTAGTTCATAGAAGAAACGAATTTAGAGGGGCTTTAGATTCTGTTGATAAAGTACAAGAATTAAAAGATGCTGGCAAAATAAGATTAATTACTCCTGCAGAAGTAAAAGGAATTGTAGGAACAGATAAAGTGGAAGGCGTTTCTGTAGTAAAAAAAGGCGAAGAACCTTTTACTATTGAAACTGATCATTTTATTCCACTTTTTGGTTTGTCTCCCAAATTAGGTCCAATTGCCAATTGGGGATTAGAAATTGAGAAAAATGCCATAAAAGTGAATAACGCTTTAGATTATCAAACCAATATTCCAGGAATTTATGCCATTGGAGATGTAAATACCTATCCAGGAAAATTAAAGTTGATTTTATGTGGTTTTCACGAAGCAACATTAATGTGTCAAAGTGCCTATCAACGTATTTTTCCTGATAAGAAATATGTAATGAAATATACTACTGTTGGTGGTGTAGAAGGTTTTGATGGTACAAAAAAAGAGGCGCCAAAAGCCGTTATTAAAAAGATTGAATAGTACAATAATTAAATATCTTTTCTGGTTTTGAAAATCAGAAAAGATATCAATTATATAAATCATATTACTCTACTTACTGTTAAACCATCTCTAATAGGCAATAAAACCGTTTCTACGCGCTTATCTGTGTTTAATAACTTATTGTACTCTAAAAGCACTTTTGTGTCCTTATCTTTAGCATCTAAAGGTTCTACAATTTTACCACTCCACAATACATTATCGGACAAAATAATTCCACCTGAATTCATTTTATCAATTATTTGATGAAAATAATTTACGTAGTTAGATTTATCAGCATCAATAAAAACCAAATCAAAGGTTTCATTAATTTCAGGAATTATATCTAAAGCATTACCTACTTTTTGTACAATTTGATCTCTGTATCCAGATTTTTCAAAATACTTATTCTGCAAAGTTTCTAATTCTTCGTTTTTATCCAAAGTGATGATTTTACCATTTTTTGATAAACCCTCTGCCAAACAGATTGCAGAATACCCTGTATAAGTACCAATTTCTAAAATGGTTTTTGGGTGTACTAATTTTGATATCATTGCTAAAACTCTTCCTTGAAAAGCACCACTTAACATTCTAGGGTTTAAAACTTTTTGCCAAGTTTCTCTATTCAATTCTTGTAATAATTGCGGTTCTTGTTGTGAATGTTCAACAATATAATCGTCTATTTTTTCTGGTAAAAAGTGCATATTTATGTCAGGTTTAACGCAGTCTAGACCAAAATTAAATTCTTATAAAATCTTCTCGCCTGCGCTCGAGAAAGTGTCTTTTTTCATCAAAAATAAAAAAACGGAATCTATATTGCTATAAATTCCGTCAATCTAACAAAAAATCAAAAATACGGTTTTAAAAAACCGAAAAAAATTTTTATCCTTTGTAATTATTTAACTGTCTCTTTAAGGCTTCTTTATCCTTTTTTGGCATACAATGTAAAATGCTTTTACAATTTTTTGCATGACCTTTATAAATTTTAGTTAACGTTACATTTTGTTTTGTATATTTCATACAAATCCTACAACGTATAAAATGAATGTTTAGTTTAATTTTTTCTAAAAATGTAGCCTCTCCATATTGATTTTTATCACAAATAGTTGTGGCTTCATCACAATTAATTATAAATTTTTTAAACATCTTTTAATTATTAAACCAATTATCTTCCATACACTTTCTTAGTTGAGTTCTGGCTCTGTGGATGATAACCCATAAATTTGACGCTGTTATATCTAACTCCTTACAAATTTCTTCTGTTTCAAATTCTTGAATCGTTTTCATTCTAAAAACCATTCCATATTTCTCTGGCAAATTATCTATACAAACATCAATCTGGCTTCTTAACTCTTCGTTTTCTATGGTTTTTTCTGATGCATTGTCCCAACTTTGTGGTACTCGTTCTTCTAGCCAATTTCCTTCATTTTCACCATCAGTATAAAAATTCATTCTAACCTCTGCCTGTCCTTTTTTAGAATTTATTTTTCTATAATGATCAATTACTTTTCTTTTTAAGATTGAAATTAACCAAGTTCTTTCTGTAGATTTTCCTTGAAAATTTTTAGCAGATTTTAAACCAGCAAAAAAAGTTTCTTGTACTAAATCTTTCGCTAAATCACTATTATTAACGCGTACAACAGCATAATTATACAAATAATCTGCATAATTATCTATCCATTTGTTAGGGTTTAAAATGATTTCTTTTTGAAGCATCTTACTTTTTGAATAATCAAATATAATGCTATTTTTTTTCTTTTAATGCTTTACAATTTTCTCTTCTTCTCATATCAACTATATAGGTAATTTCCCATTTTCCGTTGTTATTAAAAAGTTGAAAAGAGTTTGCTCCACAATGACTAAATTTTCCATTAAAATAAAACTCATAAGGGGTCCAAACTGAAGCCAAATTTCCATCAACTTTAATATCGTAAGAAAGTAATTTTTCTAAATAAATATGTTCTGGTTTTTTATTGGCAATAGATGTTAACAATTGTTCTTTAGACTCTGTTTGTAAAATGTTTATACCTTCTTTATTGGTAGATGTAGTTTGAATCTTTACATCTTTATGAAGTGTGGTTTTCATAGTGGTACTATCACCTTTATGTAAACCTTCAAAAAAAGTTTCAATTACTTGTTTTATTTCTATTTTCTTGTTTTTTTCTTGAGCTGTTAGTGTTAGTGTTGTAATAAAAACGAGTAAAAAAGTAATAGTTTTTTGCATAATAAATTGATTTTAAAGTGATAAATCTAAGTAAAAAATTGATTCTCAATAAAATTTGAAACCTAATTAACTAAATATTAACTCCGATTATATCTGCAATAATTTCTTACTTTTACCAAAGCAAAAAATTTAAAAAAATATGTCTGCAGCAAAAAAACAGTACAAAAGAATTACCGTAAAATCTTTGGTAGAAATGAAAGCAAATGGAGAAAAAATATCCATGTTAACTGCTTACGATTATACGATGGCTAAGATTCTAGATAGTGCTGGTTTAGATGTGCTTTTAGTTGGTGATTCTGCTAGTAATGTTATGGCCGGTCATGAAACTACATTGCCTATCACCTTAGATCAAATGATTTATCACGCAAGTTCAGTGGTTAGAGCTATAGATCGTTGTTTGGTTGTGGTAGATTTACCTTTTGGTAGTTATCAATCAGACCCAAAAGAAGCTTTACGTTCTGCCATAAGAATTATGAAAGAAAGTGGAGGACATTCTATAAAATTAGAAGGAGGAAAAGAGGTAAAAGAATCTATAAAACGAATTTTAAACGCCGGAATTCCTGTTATGGGGCACTTAGGTTTAACGCCACAATCTATTTATAAATTCGGTACGTACACAGTAAGAGCTAAAGAAGAAGCTGAAGCTGAAAAATTGATGGAGGATGCTTTAATGTTAGAAAGAATTGGGTGTTTTGCACTTGTTCTAGAAAAGGTACCTGCAAAATTAGCGCAAAAAGTAGCAAAAGCCTTAACGATTCCAGTTATAGGAATTGGAGCTGGAAACGGAGTTGATGGTCAAGTACTAGTGACTCATGATATGATTGGAATGACCCACGAATTCAACCCACGATTTTTGCGCAGATATTTAGATTTATTTGCTGATATGACCACTGCTTTTGAAAGTTATGTTGATGACGTAAAATCTGGTGATTTTCCTAGTGAAAAGGAGCAGTATTAAGTAGTTAGATTATTAGATTATTAGATTGTTAGATAGCATATTTTAAAATTTATGTAACAATTGATGCTTCAATAAATCTAAATACCAAACAGTCTAAATATTTAAACTATGCATCGTTATAAAGATTTAAAATTTTGGCAGTTAAGCAGAACTTTTTGTAAAGATATTTACCTAGTTACTAATCAGTTTCCTGATTCTGAAAAGTTTGGTTTAGTTTCTCAATTAAGAAGGGCCTCTGTTTCTATTCCATCAAATATTGCAGAAGGCGCGTCTAGAAGTTCTAATAAAGACTTTAAACGGTTTCTAATAATCGCATTAGGATCTTGTTATGAAATTGAAACTCAATTATTACTTTCTTTTGATTTGGAGTTTATTAATAAGCCAGAATTAGAAAAACTAAATAATACCTTAAGTCAGATTATTAAAATGATGTCAAAATTTAGTTACTCACTAAAAATCTAATAATCCAACAATCTAATTATCTAAAATATCAAGAATCTAACTATCCAACAATCTAAAAATCTATTTTGAAAATCCTACACCTAGACACCAATCACCCTCTTTTAGTAAATCAACTAAACAACTTAGGGTTTACTAATGATGAAGATGATACGTCATCTAAACAAGAAATTGAAGCAAAAATTCATCTCTATGATGGTTTTATTATTAGAAGTCGTTTTAAAATTGATAAACATTTTTTAAATAAAGCCACCAACCTAAAATTTATAGGAAGAGTTGGTGCTGGTTTAGAAAATATTGATTGTGATTATGCAACATCAAAAAACATTGCATTAATTGCGGCTCCTGAAGGAAATAGAAATGCAGTTGGAGAACATTCTTTGGCCATGTTATTATCGCTTTTTAATAAGCTCAACAAGGCTGATAATGAGGTTAGAAATGGCAAATGGTTGCGTGAGGAAAACCGAGGAATGGAACTCGATGGAAAAACCATTGGTTTAATTGGTTATGGAAATATGGGTAAATCTTTCGCAAAAAAACTACGTGGTTTTGATGTTGAAGTGCTTTGCTATGATCTAAAACCCAATGTTGGTGACGCTAATTGCAAACAAGTTTCTTTACAAGAATTGCAAGAAAAAAGTGATGTTTTAAGCTTACATACTCCACAAACAGCGCTTACCAAAAACATGATAAATACTGATTTTATCAATAACTTTAAAAAACCTTTTTGGTTGATAAACACTGCACGTGGAACCTCTGTGGTAACTAAAGATTTAGTTGATGCTTTGCGATCTGGAAAAATTTTAGGCGCTGGTTTAGATGTTTTAGAATATGAAAAATCATCTTTTGAAAACTTATTTTCTAATGATAATAATAAAAAGTCTGAAGCAATGCCCTTGGCTTTGCAATATTTAATTAATGCTGAAAATGTAATTTTATCGCCTCATGTAGCTGGTTGGACAATTGAAAGTAAAGAAAAATTGGCACAAACTATTGTAGATAAAATTAAAGAAAAATTTTGCTAACTTGTGAGTTGCAATCATCAACCAAATTAAAAATGACTTACGAAGCCAACTCACCAGAAGAATACATTAGTCAATTACCTGAAGAAAGACAACCAGTTGTTGAAAAATTAAGAGCCATCATCAAACAAAATTTACCTAAAGGTTTTGAAGAGGGTATCAATTATAAAATGTTAGGCTATTATGTGCCTCACACTATTTATCCAAATGGGTATCATTGTAACCCAAAAGATCCTTTGCCTTTTTTAAATGTGGCCTCTCAGAAAAATTCTATCAACTTATATCATAATGGTATTTATGCAAAAAAAGAATTGCTAGATTGGTTTGTTACAGAATATCCAAAGCATTGCAAACGCAAATTAGATATGGGTAAAAGTTGTATTCGTTTTAAAAAAATCGATGATATTCCTTACGATTTAATTGCAGAGTTATGCACTAAAATGTCTGTTAATGAATGGATTACAGTTTACGAAACTGCAATTAAAAAGCAATAAAAAAATGAAAAATAGAGTTACCGGAATTGGAGGGTTATTTTTTAAAAGTGATGATCCTAAAGCATCAAAAGATTGGTATAAAAAACACCTAGGTTTTAATACAGATGATTGGGGTTGCACTTTTTGGTGGAAAGATAAAAATGATAAAGAATGTTCTACACAATGGAGTCCTTTTGCTAAAGAAACCGATTATTTTGAGCCTTCTAAAAAAGAGTTTATGCTTAACTATAGAGTTGAAAATTTAGTTGAACTATTAGCTGAATTAAAAAAAGAAGGGGTTACTATTGTTGGTGAAATTCAAGAGTTTGAATATGGAAAATTTGCTTGGGTTCTTGATAATGAAGGCAATAAAATTGAACTTTGGGAACCAATTGATGCCGCTTTTAAATAGATTTATTAATGAAATTCTTATCTAACTACCCTACAGAAGTTTTACTACTTTTATTTTTAATCATCACTTTTGTACTTTCAGCAATAGAAAAAATGCAAGATTGGAAAGGTAATGTAGGTTTTATAACACATCATTTTAAAAATTCTCCTTTAAAAAATAATGTATCATTTTTACTAGGCATTATTTTAATTATAGAAATAATTGCTGTGGTTTTCATGGTTTTTGGTGTATTTCAATTATACACAACTGGAGCAAAAGAATTTGCTTTATGGGGTGTAGAACTATCAGCGATTACTTTATTATTTTTACTCATAGGTCAACGTTTAGCAAAAGATTATCCTGGTGCAATGAGTTTAGGTGTTTATTTTATCATTACCGTTTTTGGGGTGTTTTTGTTAAATAACTAAAAACTATTATTTTTTAATTTAGTTATAAGAAGAAACTATTAAAAAAGCTCTTAAAACTTTCGTTTTAAGAGCTTTTCTATTTTTAGTAAGGTATTTGTAAGTTTTTAGAAAATTAACTAAAATAAACACGCTAAAAATTAATATTTATTGCTTTTTGAGCACATAAATTAACGAAGAATATTCTTTTGTTGTTTTTGCCTTCCTGTTTGATACGAAACCTCTGTAAAATGATTTTATGGGATTCATTTTTCCTGTTTTATATTTCTCGCTTAATAAAGAAACATAATAAGCATCAAACTTCATGGGCAAAGTTTTATCAACTTTTAGATGCACTGTAGAAAATAATTTTAAAATCGATTTTTGACTAAAGTGCCATAAGTGCCTTGGTACATCAAAAGCAGCCCAAAACTCCTTATAATATTTTGCATCGTAACTTTTATAATTAGGTACAGCAATTATTAATCTACCTTTTTCAGCAAGCAAAGTATGAAGGGTTGTGATATATTCTTCTAAATTCTCAACATGTTCTAAAACGTGCCAAAGTGTAATAACATCGAATTTTTGTGTTTTAAATTCTGATAAATCCTCTAGTAAAATAACTCCTTTTTTTTGAGCAATATTTCTAGCTTCTAAATTGGGTTCCGTTCCAAAAACATTCCAAGAATTATTTTTACAAACTTTTAAAAAATCTCCTGTACCAGCCCCAACATCTAAGATGTTTTTTTCTTTAGTTTTAAAAGAGTTTATCAGTTTTAATTTTCTTTTTAAAGTGATATTTTTTACACCTTGATAAACTTTATCAAATACTGTTTTTTTTGAATCTGTATGAGAAATATAGTCTTCACTTTTGTAATAGTCTCCCAAATTTTTTGGAACAGGTGTTGTAACAAGCATATCAAAATCTAAATTTCTTTGCACTTGATAAACTTCTCCAGAAACTGTAAAATCTTTACACTCTAAAAAAGGAATTAAGTTTTTATCAAAATTGATTTTTGTATTCATTTCTATGCATCTTAAAATTTAAATTCCTGCAAAAAGCAGGAATTTAATGTTGTATTTTTTATTGATAAAATTAATTTGTTCCACGAGGAACATCTTTACTTTTTTATAAAATTATCTTCCCATATAAACCAAAAGAACAGAAATATCTGAAGGAGAAACTCCGCTAATTCTACTAGCTTGAGAAATTGATGTTGGTTGTATTTTGGTTAATTTCTCTCTTGCTTCAAAAGATAAAGATTTTACTTTTTGATAATTGAAGCTAGCAGGAATCATAACATTCTCTAATCTATTTAATTTATCTGCGTTATTTTTTTCTTTTGCGATATAACCTGAATATTTTAAATGGATTTCCGCTTGCTCAATTACTTCTTGATCAATATCGTTTTCATCTAAAAATGTACTTAATTTACGAACAGTTTTAAAATCAGAAAAACTTAATTGAGGTCTTGCAGCGATCTTAAATAATTTCATAGATTGATTCACCAAAGCCAAGTTTTTAGATTCTAATATCGGGTTTATTTCCTCTTGCTTAACACTCGTTTTTTCGAGAAAATCTATTAACAAATCTGTTTTTCTTTGCTTTTCTAAAACACGGTTCATGCGTTCTTGTGATGCCAAACCTAATTTAAAAGCTTTAGGTGTTAATCTTAAATCAGCATTATCTTGTCTTAATAGCGTTCTGTATTCTGCTCTAGACGTAAACATTCTATAAGGTTCTTCTGTACCTTTTGTAATTAAATCATCTACTAAAACACCTATATAAGCCTCATTTCTTTTTAAGATAAAGGGATCTTTTCCTTGTACTTTTAATGCTGCGTTTACACCAGCCATTAATCCTTGAGATGCAGCCTCTTCATATCCTGTAGTTCCGTTAATTTGACCAGCAAAAAATAAGTTCCTAATAAGCTTTGTTTCTAAAGAGTGCGTTAATTGTGTTGGCGGGAAATAATCATACTCAATTGCATAACCATATCTAAAAAACTTTACATTTTCAAAACCAGCAACAGCACGAATTGCTTTATCTTGAATATCTTCTGGCAATGAAGTAGAAAATCCATTTACATACATTTCACAAGTTGTCCAACCTTCTGGCTCAACGAAAATTTGATGTCTTTCTTTAGTGGCAAAACGATCAACCTTATCCTCTACAGAAGGGCAATATCTAGGTCCTGTAGATTTGATTCTACCATTAAACATTGGTGACCGATCAAAACCTTCACGCAATAAATTATGAACCTCTGGATTCGTATACGTTAACCAACACGATCTTTGTTTAGTTAAGTTGTTTGTAATTGGCAAATAAGAAAATTTTTCGGTGTTTTCATCTCCAGGTTGTTCTATCATTTTAGAATAATCTAAAGAGCGTCCATCCACTCTTGGAGGTGTTCCTGTTTTCATTCTACCAGCTTCAAAACCTTTCGCAACTAAATCTTCTGTTATACCTCTAGAAGCTCCTTCTCCTGCTCTACCTCCACCAAAACTTTTATCCCCAATATGTATCAAACCATTTAAAAAAGTACCTGCAGTTACAATTACCGTTTTCGATTTAATCTGTAAACCAAGAGCCGTTTTTACACCAATAATTGTATCGCCCTCAAACAACAAACCATTCACTGAATCTTGATAAAAGTCTAAATTTTTTGTTTGCTCAAGCATGTTTCTCCAACATTCTGCAAACTGCATTCTGTCAGATTGTGCTCTTGGACTCCACATGGCTGGTCCTTTAGATTTGTTGAGCATTTTAAACTGAATAGCAGTTTTATCTGTTACTATACCACTATAACCACCAAGCGCATCAATTTCTCTTACAATTTGCCCTTTAGCAATTCCACCCATAGCAGGGTTACAACTCATCTGAGCAATATTTTGCAAATTCATTGTTATTAGTAAAGTATGTGCACCCATATTTGCAGCAGCTGCAGCAGCTTCACTACCAGCATGACCACCACCTACTACAATTACGTCAAAGTTTGTTGAAATAAGACTCATATTATAAACGTTCCACGTGAAACTATTTTATTTAATTTAACCATTTAAAGATTGTAAGGCATTGTTTTCTGCTTGTCTCATCTTAAGTTTTTCTTCAACAGATTTATCTTTATAACCCATATAATGAAGAATACCGTGAATCATAACTCGATGTAATTCTTCTTTAAAAGGTGTATGATAATCATTTGCATTTTCCTCAACTCTCTCTATAGATATAAAGATGTCACCAGATAATAATTTACCAATAGAATTATCAAAACTAATGATATCAGTTAAGGTATCGTGTTGCAAAAACTCAACATTCAACTTATGCAAATAGACATCGTCACAAAAAATATAATTGATTTCTCCAAGCTCGAAACCATTATTGTAAACCAGCTGTTCTATCCAATTTTCAAGTTGGTTTTCATTACTTAATTTAAAATCTGTTTCATAATTAAACTCAATCATTTAATCTATTTTTTTATCAGAAAAATAAAGTCTAACCTTATCTTTATAATTTTGCTGCAAAGGTAAGGATTGTCTATTTAATATTTCAATTTGATTATAAAACTGCTTCTTAAATTGTATCGTCTTTGCTTTATTTCTTTGATTGACTTTTTGGTTTGCTATAGATTTACGCTTTTTATCTTTACCTTGTTCTAAAGCTGCCTTTTCAAGTTTAAGGAGCTCGTAATTTAAGTTTTGCATTTTTTGAAACGTTCCTGAATTAAACCCTTTTTCTAAAATTTCATTTTCCAACTCCTCCATGGTTTTTAATGCTTTCTTAGCATTTCCTTTTCCGCCAGCATTTCCATTTTCTCCTTCCTTAATTGCGTTTTGTAATTCTTGTCTTAATTGAGATTGTTGTTTAAATATCTCATACAATTCACCATCTAAATCATTAGAGCCTTCTGAGTTACCTCCTTGTTTCCCATTCTTACCAGATTTTCCACCTTTACCGTTTTTACCTTTATCTCCTGACTTACCTTGTTCTCCAGCTTTTTTTCCTTCTTTGCCTTCTCCTTGTTTATCTCCTTTTTGCATACCATCTTTCATCTTTTTAGATAAGCCTTGTTGCTTTTTAATCAAATCTGGCAGACTGAAACCTTGACCTTTTCCTATCTTACCTTCACCACTTTGCATTGACATACTATTTTGCATATTGTTTAAAATAGTACTTAAATAATCTGCCAAATTATTGCTTGCAGTCATTACATATCGTTGATTAGATATACCGTTATTAAATCTATTCTCTGAAAAGTTTTCCAAAGATTGATCTAAATTATAATGTGCTGAAGACAAATCATCTTGAATCTTAGTAGAAATTTTTGGTAAACGCATAGCCAAAACATATAAGCTATCATCTATATGTTCAAAATACGTTTTTATTTGATTTTGATGTTTAAGATCTTTACCAAAGTCTGGATGTGATGTAGACGTTTCAGAAAACTTATTCATCAACTGTTCTTGTTCAAAAGAAAATAGCACTAAATTTTCTAAAATTTTACGTAAATCATCTATATTTTCTTCTAAAGATTCTCCTTGCATTTGCATCATTTGTGCTTGCATTTTAGCACTCATCTCTTTCATTTTTTTAGAAGATTCCTTTTGACTCTGTTTTGCTTTTTGACTTTGTTGTTTTTTTAAGTTTTCTTCAGCTTCATTCAGGACTTTATCTATGTCATCTTTTTCGTTTTCCACATCAGGCAACTCCATTGGTTCTTTTAATTTTTCATTATCACCTTCTAATTCACCTAACTCCTTTTTGATATCTTGAAAAGCCTTACTAATTTCTTTTTGAGCTCCTAAACTGTCCTCTTTAGTCTTTATTAAGTCAGCTTGCTTTTTCGATAATTCTTCAATTTTGTTCGCAATTTGCATTGCCTTTTGTTCAACATAAAAACGTTTTACCATTTCTAAGGTCTTTTCTAAACTACGCTGCTGTTGTTTGTTTTGCTGTGCTAACTCCTTTGCCTTATGTACTAAATCTTCCTTATTTAATTTAGCTGCCATTTTCTGAATTTCATCCAATAGCTTTTGTTGTTTATCAAGTTTTTTTAACTCTTTAATGCGTTCTTTTAAATCCTCCTTTTTTTCTTTTAATGATTTGTCTTCGTCCTTTATTTCATCAAGATTTTCTTGCAGTTGATCAGTTTGTCTTTGCATCATTTGTTTATACTGCTCTTGACGTTTTATAAAGCTCTCCACTTTCTTTTGATCATTCCAATTAATACTTTTTTTATTCTGAAGATCTCGTTGAATATTTTCTAAATTTTCTTGTTGTTGTTTTTGTTTTTGAATTGAATTCTCTATATCATTGATAGTGTTACGTTGTTCTTGTAATAACTCCTCCTCTATTTCATCATCAGTTTTTTGACGATACTTAAAAACAGCACTTTTTGACTTTTTATTTCCGTTAACTCCATCATTATCAAATACTTCGAAATACAATTCGTAATTTGATCCAGTTGCAAGATTCAATCCATTAGGGAATTGATAGAAAAAAGTTTGAATGTTCTCTTTATTTATTTGAATATCAATACGTTGTGTTCTATTTGGATCATCTTCTTTGTAATATGCCAATTGTAACTTTTCTAAACCATAATCGTCAGAAATTTGTCCAGCGAATTGGGCTGTACCACGTAAAATACTATCAATATTAGATGAAACTGAAATCGTAGGAAATTCATCTTTTATAACATCAACTGAAAATTGTAGAGATTCATAATCTTGTAAATTTTGATTTGAAGATGAAATCTGATAGTTTAAGCCACTAACAATTTTTTTTGAATACTCAAATTTTGCATCTGATAGCTTATCAAAATATACCCTTTTATTTTTATTAATAAATGACAATGAATCTGTTTGGTTAGTGGTAGCTTTCCAAGTAATCTTTGTGCCTTCAGGTACAATTAAATTTCCTGAATTTTGAAGGGTCTCGCCTTTTCTTCTTAAATATTTTGGATAATTTATATCTAATACGATATTAGTAATAGTTGGTGTACCAATTAATTTAACTCGGTAATTTTGAGATTGAATACCATTTGCCTCGATATAAAAGTCAATAGGTTCTTGCACATCAGAAAAAGTGTATAAAAAAGAACCATTTCCATTATTTTCTAAAAAATACTCTTGTCCATCAAATATGATTTTTGCTTCATCAGGAATTACATCGCCCACGGATTTAACATCAATTGTAATAGTATTTCCTTGAATAACTTGTAAATTTTGATTTGCTAATACAAAAGAAAAAGGTGCAGGAGGATTATAAGCTGTTCTATAATTTACAACACGTTCAAAACTGTCTGTAAAAAAACTAGTGTGACCTGTAAGTAATACAATAAACCAAATAACAAATGGTATAAATGCATATTTTAAATAGGAAATATTTTTTTTAAAATCAATTGCCTTTACAAAAGGGATGGGTTGTAATTCTAATGATTTTTGATTAATACTTGCTAAAATTAAATCAGACTGATTTCCGTTTTCTTTTAATTGTAAAACATTAAGTAACTTATCCCCTACTTCTGGAAAATGAGTTCCGATAATTTTTGAAGATTCAACAAATGAAATTCCCTTTCTGAAACCAATTAGTTTAAAAATTGGAAACGCTATAAATTTAAATAACAAAAAAACCTCAACTCCAATAAAAAACCAAAACAAAAAAGTTCTTGCTGTAGGTTTTAACCATAGAAAATATTCTAAAAACAACGTGAAGAATAAATACAAAATACCTAATGAAAAGAATAAAATAGATCCTTTTATTAATTCGTTTGTGTAATACTTTCTGGTAAACTGATGTAGTTTATTTTGTATGTTTTCGAAATCATTCATAATCAACTAATAAAAATACATCTTTTAAAAATAGCATCAACAAAATAATTGTTAAAACCTTTTGTAAGTAATTTAGCATTACAACCACTAAGGATTTATAAATGATAAAAATGAAGAATTTAATCCAACTTTTTACTTTAGTCGTAACAATCTCTACTTTTTCTCAAAGTCCTTGGACACAACAAAAAGGTAAGGCATATACACAACTTTCTTATACTACTATTGCTAATTATGATGCCATTTTTAGCGATTCAAATCAAAATATTTTCGGAACTTTTTCTGATAATACAGTTCAATTATATAGTGAATATGGTTTATCTGATAAAACCTCATTACTCATAAACCTTCCATTTAAATCAATTACAGTAGCAGATTTTGAAGATCCTAGAATAGATTGTGCAGGTGATTGTGGCAAAGATTATAGTAACAATAATTTTGGAAACATTTCTGTTGGTTTAAAGCATAACTTTTATAACAAAAATTGGTTACTTTCTGGACAATTGTTAGTTGAAGCCAATACAGGTTCTTATGATGCTATTTCAGGAATTAGAACAGGTTATGATGCTTGGTCTTTTACACCACTTTTTTTAGTTGGTAGAGGATTTGGGAAGACCTATTTACAAGGTTTTATAGGTGCAGATATTAAAACTAACAATTACAGTGCTAACGTTAAAATTGGTGGTGAAATTGGTAGAAAAATTGGTACAAAAATATGGTTAATTGGTTTTCTAGATATTTCTAAATCTTTAGAAAATGGAAAAGTTGAATTACCAGTACAACAAACATTTACTAGTTTATACGTAAACGATCAAGAATATGGTTCATTTGGACTTAAAGGTATTGGAGAAATCAGTAGAAATTTTGGAATTACAGCCGGATTTGGTGGTGCATTTTTTGGAAACAATGTTGCCAAAAAAGCTGCTTTAACATTTGGAGTTTATCAAAAATTTTAAGTAAAAAACCAAAAATATATTATCTTCAAAAAGCCTTTTTTAAAGGCTTTTTTTTATGCTTATAGAAAAGTATCTTTGCTACACAAAAAAATCACCTTATTTAATCTTAAGGTAAACTATAAATGTCTTTCCTGTAAAAATGGGAATCAAAATCAAAAGAAAAATGGAATCTAATGTTCGTGTTCGTTTTGCACCAAGTCCAACAGGACCTTTACATATTGGCGGTGTAAGAACTGCCTTATATAACTATTTATTTGCAAAAAAACATAAAGGAACTTTTATTTTAAGAATAGAAGATACAGACCAAACACGTTATGTTGCAAATGCTGAACAATATATTATTGATGCTTTACATTGGTGCAATATTCCATTTGATGAAGGACCACAAAAAAATGAAAAATTTGGCCCATACAAACAATCAGAGCGTAAACATTTGTACAAAAAATATGCAGATATTCTTTTAGAGAAAGGTTGGGCATATTATGCATTTGATACTGCAGAACAATTAGATGCACATAGAAAAGGCCATGAAATAGAAGGTAAAACATTTATTTACAACTGGCATAATCGCGAAAAAGGACGATTGGTAAACTCTTTGGTTTTATCTGATGATGAAGTTCAGCAAAGAATACATTCTGGAGATAAATATGTAATCCGTTTTAAAAGTCCACAACATGAAACTTTAATTTTAGAAGATGAAATTCGTGGAACTATTAAAATTGATACGAATACGTTAGATGATAAAATTTTATTTAAAAGTGATGGCATGCCAACCTATCATTTAGCAAACATTGTAGACGACCATTTAATGGAAATCTCTCATGTAATTCGTGGGGAAGAATGGTTGCCTTCTTTCCCACTCCACTCACTTTTATATACAGCTTTTGGCTGGAAATCTCCAAAATTTGCCCATTTACCTTTAATTTTAAAACCAGTTGGTAAAGGAAAATTGAGTAAACGTGATGGAGATAAATTAGGTTTTCCAGTATTTCCTTTAGCGTATACGAATGAAATAACAGGTGATGTTTCACGTGGTTATAAAGAAGATGGATATTTTAGCGATGCTTTTATAAATATGTTAGCTTTTTTAGGATGGAATCCTGGAACAGAACAAGAAATATTTTTATTAGAGGAATTGGTTCAAGAATTTGATTTAAAACGAGTATCGAAATCTGGGGCAAAATTTAATCCTGATAAAACAAAATGGTTCCAACAGCAGTATATGCAAACAAAATCTGACGAAGAATTAACAGATTTATTTCTACCTATATTAGCCGAAAAAGGAATTACAAGTGAAAAAAGTTATGTTAAACAAGTAGTCTCATCCATAAAAGAAAGAGCTATTTTTGTTGATGATTTTTTTGGTTTATCATCGTTCTTTTTTGTTACTCCAACAACCTATGATCCAAAAAATGTAAAGAAAAACTGGAAACAAGAAACTCCAGAATTAATGCAAGAATTAGTTGTTGTCATTGCATCAATTGAAGATTTTTCATCAACAAATACAGAAAAAATTATCAAAGAATGGATTTCTGGCAAAGAAATTGGTTTTGGTAAAGTAATGCAACCTTTACGTTTAAGTTTAGTAGGTAAATTAGCGGGTCCTCATCTATTTGATATTATTGCCATGATTGGTAAAAAAGAAACGATACACAGAATTGAAAACGCCATTAAAAACATTTAAAATTATGAAAAATTATATTTTTTTACTTTTTGTTTTAACAAGCTCTTTGGTGCATAGTCAATTTGGTGGTATGAGAAATCAACGCCAAAGACAAATGCAAATGCCACAAACCCAACAAAAAGCTCCGGAACCTAATTTTCAAATAGAAAAATATATAGGAATTGTTATTTATGACATTGAAAAAGCAATGAAAAAATCAAGCATAAAACCTTCCTCTAAAATTGGTAAAGATTTCTCTTACATCCTAAAAAAATACAACAGAAAAATTAGTGATATTAGTAGAATAAATAGCTTTACTTTAAAGAGTACTAAAGAAATGGTAGAAAATTTTCAAAAAAATGTTCAAAAAACTGGTGACTTTTCTAACAAAGCTAAAATCGATAAACAGATGATGGAAAATTTAAAGCCAATAACGGAAACACTTAAAAAAGAAGATATTGCTTTAGATAAAAAGATTAGAACTTTACTCTCTAAAAAACAATATAAAAAATGGATAAAGTATAATAAAAGACTGTATAAGGTTTTTCCTGATCCAGAATTAATAGATCAAGAATAAGTTTTAAAAACCGAGTATTCATTGCTCGGTTTTTTTATGCCATATTGTAACATTTTATAAAAAAAACGTCCTATTTATGTACCTCTTGAAATTCACTATCTTTACAAGAGATCAATTATAAACCCTAAAAACAAAATATGAATCCTACTTTTATTATTTTTTTAGTACTTGGTGCAGTTATCCTTTTTGCTGCATTTTTTATGGTAAAACAACAAACTGCAGCCATAGTTGAACGATTTGGCAGATTTCAAAGTATTCGACATTCTGGTTTGCAAATGAAAATTCCTTTAGTGGATAGAATTGCTGGTAAACTAAGTTTAAAAATTCAGCAATTAGATGTAATTATAGAAACAAAAACCTTAGATGATGTATTTGTAAAGTTAAAAGTTTCTGTACAATACAAAGTAATTACAGAGAAGGTGTATGATGCCTTTTATAAGTTAGATTATCCTCATGATCAAATTACGTCATTTGTTTTTGATGTGGTAAGAGCTGAAGTTCCAAAAATGAAATTAGATGATGTTTTTGTAAAAAAAGACGATATTGCCATAGCTGTAAAAAGAGAATTACAAGAATATATGACAGAATATGGATATGATATTATTAAAACTTTAGTTACTGATATTGATCCAGATGCCCAAGTAAAAGCTGCTATGAATAGAATTAATGCAGCAGATAGAGAAAAAACTGCTGCTCAATTTGAAGGTGATGCACAACGTATTTTAATTGTAGAACGTGCTAAAGCTGAAGCAGAAAGTAAACGTTTACAAGGGCAAGGTATTGCAGATCAAAGACGCGAAATTGCACGTGGTTTAGAAGAATCTGTAGAAGTTTTAAACAAAGTTGGTATTAATAGCCAAGAAGCTTCAGCGCTAATTGTGGTTACACAACATTATGACACCTTACAATCTATTGGCCAAGAAACCAATAGTAACTTAATTTTATTACCAAATTCTCCACAAGCTGGTAGCCAAATGCTAAACGATATGGTTGCAAGTTTTACAGCAAGTAATCAAATTGGTGAAGCTATGAAAAATGCAAAATCTAAAAAAGAGTAAATAAAAAGTTTTAAGTATTTTATAAATCTTCTTTTGTTATCAATAGTAAACCTGAGGCAAAAGAAGATTTACGATTTCTATCAAAAATTATTTAAAGCAATATATAGTTTATTGAATTTTATTAATTTTAAAAGGGTATGAAAAAAAAAGTATTAGCTTGGTTTAATACGCCTTATTATTTTAATCCATCTCTTAGTTTTAAATTTAAAACGAGTGTTATTTTTGGATTTTCTGTTTTTATTTTTTTGTACGTTTTTAAACCCTTTTCTTTATCTTTATTTGGTAATTATTTTTTACAGTACACAGCTGCTATAGGAATTTTTACTTTTTTAGGTTCTTTTTTTATGTTATCTATTCCACCATTAATTTTTCCTGATTTTTTTAATGAGGATAAGTGGACGATTGGTAAGAATACACTTTACTTATTTTTAGCAACTTTTTTAATTGGATATCTTTTGTGGTATGCTTCAAACCTCTACAAAGATGGTAAAGAATTACCTGTTGTAGGCTTACCCCTTTTTTTAACCTATACATTTTTAGTTGGAACGATTCCAATTTTTTTCTCAGTATATTTAAATGAAAGAAATTTAAGAAGAAATAGAGTAAAAAAGATTGAAGAAATTAAGCTGTTTAGAACAAAAAAGGAAATAGAATACAAAAAGGCTTTAAAAAATGATATCACCATTTATTCTGATAATAAAAAAGAAAAGCTTCACTTTAATATAAACGATTTAGTTTATGCTACTTCTCAAGGTAATTATGTTAGTTTCTTTTTAAAAGATGAAAAGAAACACTTAAAAGAAAAAATTTTAAGAGTTACTTTATCTAAAATAGATAAAGAGTTAGAACCGTATTCTAAAATAATACGTTGCCATAAATCTTATATTATCAATACAATTTTTGTAAATGATATTAGTGGTAATGCAAGAGGATATTTGTTAAAATCTGATATTATTTCTTTTGATATTCCTGTTTCAAGAAGTTTTAGCAAGCAATCTTTAATGAGTTTTTTAGATTAAAAACCTTCCCATTTGTCCCAAAAAAGACAAAAACCTTCCCATTTGCAACATTTTAAGTCTTTTTAAATAATAGGATTATAAATTAATAAAATAATAATTATATTTGTACCTCATTAAATTAAAATATTGGGGGATTTTTTAATTTTAAACAAAAAGCTCTGTTTGCGTTGCAAACAGAGCTTTAAATTTATACTTAACTTTTAGTTTTATTTCTTCTCTTCTAACTTTTCTTCGTTTTCTTCTTTAGAAGCCTTTTTAAACTCTTTAATACCACCTCCTAAACCTTTCATTAACTCTGGTATTTTTTTACCACCAAATAGCAATAAAATAGCTATCGCAATAATTAACCACGATCCTCCACTTGGCATTCCTAATAAAAATATATTTAAAGTATTCATTTGTTCTAAAATTTAATAGTACAAAGATATAAAAAAGGATTGTATTAATCTCTTTTTTGAATGATACCTCCTACTACTTTCTTGTCTTTTAACACTTCAGGGTTTCCTTTGTAAAAAATTGATCCTCCAAAACTTACTTTTGCATTTAAGGTTTCGCCTGCTAAAATTTCTGCTTTGGCACCTGTACCTGCTTTTACTGTAGAATTATTTTTAGCTTTTAAATCAAAACCATTATAAATTCCATACAAATCTACATCCACATTTTGGTTTTTTACATTACCAGATAATTTTATAATTCCTCCAGAAATAGCCTTAACTTCTAAATGTTTTACATTTACTACCATATTTATAAACGCTCGTTCTTGAGATTTTACTTCTAATTTATCTTGCTTAATCTCTTTACCTGTAATGGTTGCGCCTTCATTACCATCAATTACAGCTATAGTATTTTTGTAATATAATTTTACCAAAACTTCTCCATTCGCCAGATTATTTTCTGGTTTTAAAGAAAAGGGCAACGAAATTTTTAAAGTATTATCTACATTTTTAATTTTTACAATTTCAGATTTTTTTCCTGTAATTTCTAGCTTTTGTTCGGTAGATTTTATCAACTCTAACTCAATACCATTATAAACTTTTAAAATAGAAAAATCACCTAAATTTTTGGTAACTTTACTTTGAGACATAACCGTTAAACTACTAAATAATAGAAATAGGTAAATTATTTTTTTCATCATTTTTTTGGTTTAATTGTATACTTTAATCAAAAAGTATACCACTATAAAGCTTTTTTGTTGATTTTATTGTAACAAATATGAAAAATTAACAGCAAAAAGAATAAAAATATCAACTAAAATTTACAACTAAGCTACTTTAACAGCTGTACCTGTAATAGAGACTAATAACGTTGTCGAATTTGCCAAAGGTTCTACATCTATTTGAATACCAACTACAGCATTTGCCCCTAATTTTGTAGCATTATCTTTTAAATTTTGAAAGGCATTTTCTTTAATGCTTTCTAATCCTAGTGTATACATTTCTTTATATTTCGTCATGCTAAACATATCTTTAAAAGACATTTTTCTTCCATTAGAAGAATAACTAGAATCGTAAGCTGTACCTGTAACAATACCTAAATAATCTACTATTTTAAAACCTTCTATATTGTTTGTTGTAGTTAAAATCATTTTTTAATTTTTTTTAATATGATGTTTTTTTGAGCCAAATGAGATGAAATCGAAAAATCTTTAACAGAAATTAGATTTCTCTACAAAATCCAAATAATAGCTAAAATCATTAAAAAGATTCTGAAATAAATTTAAGATTAGTCTTCAATTAAATTAAAATCTAAATGTTTACGTTCTAAATCGGTCTTTTTTACTTGTACTTTTACATTATCTCCTAACTGATACATTTGTTTGGTAGATTGCCCAACTACTGCATACTGCTCTTCATCAAAAATATAATAATCACTTTTAATATCTCTGATACGTACCATTCCTTCACATTTATTTTTGGTAATTTCTACATAAACTCCCCATTCAGTAACACCAGTAATTACGCCATCAAACACTTCATTTTTATGATCTTGCATGTATTTTACTTGCATGTATTTAATAGAATCTCGTTCTGCTTTGCTGGCTAATTCTTCGCGTTTTGAAGAATGTTTACACTTTTCTTCATAAATATCTTGTTTTGCGCTATTTCCGCCATCTAAATAATGTTGCAGTAATCTATGTGTCATTACATCTGGATAACGTCTTATAGGTGATGTAAAATGGCTGTAATACTCGAAAGCTAATCCATAGTGACCAATATTTTGAGTAGTATATACTGCTTTAGACATTGTTCTAATGGTTAAAGTCTCAATCATATTCGATTCTGCTTTTCCATGCACATCACTCAACAATTGGTTTAAAGAATCTGAAGTAGATTCTCTTGTATTCGTATCAATTTTATATCCAAATTTACTGATGATGTTTTGTAAAGACGCTAACTTTTCAACATCAGGTTCATCATGCACTCTGTATACAAAAGTTTTATTAGATGGCTTCCCTCCTTTTGCTTTTCCAATAAATTCTGCTACTTTTCTATTAGCAAGTAACATAAATTCTTCTATTAATTTATTAGCATCCTTGGCTTCTTTAAAATATACACCAACAGGATTTGCTTCTTCATCTAAATTAAACTTCACCTCTACTCTATCAAAAGAAATAGCACCTTGTTTCATGCGCTTTTTTCGTAAGATTTTAGCCAGTTCATCTAATTTTAAAGTAGCTTCAACAATAGCATTATCCACAGTATATTCTTGACCTGTTAAAGAAACATTTGATGGGATTTTATTATTGTAATTGTTGTTTTTATGAGATTTCTCGATACTAATTTTCTCATCCTTCGAAAATTCACTCGAAATGACAGATTCGTCTTTTTTCTTGTTTCCTAATTCTTGATTCTGTTTTCTATTACTATCAATCAGAGCTTGTGCTTCTTCATACGCAAAACGTTTGTCTGAATACGTTACTGTTCTCCCAAACCATTGATTAATAATTTGCGCTTTTTCATTGATTTCAAAAACCGCAGAAAATGTCAGTTTTTCTTCATTAGGCCTTAATGAACAAACTCCATTACTTAACATTTCTGGTAACATAGGTACTACTCTATCTACTAAATAAACCGATGTTGCTCTTTCATAAGCCTCATGATCTAAAATGGTTTTTGGTTGTACGTAATGCGAAACATCTGCAATATGAATTCCTATTTCATAATTTCCGTTCTCTAATTTTTTAAAAGACAAAGCATCATCAAAATCTTTAGCATCTTTTGGATCAATCGTAAAGGTTAAATCACCTCTCATATCTCTACGTTTGGCAATTTCTTCTTTTGTAATTTCTATTGGTAATGTTGATGCTTCCTCCTCCACTTCTGTTGGAAATTCGTAAGGCAAATCATACTCTAATAAAATAGAATGCATTTCTGTATTATGATCTCCTGGTTTCCCTAAAACTTTGGTTATTTTTCCAAACGGATTTTTAGATTTCTCTGGCCAATCTATAATCGTTGCTTGCACTTTGTCTCCATGTTCAGCACCATTCATTTTGTTTTGTGATATAAAAATATCAGCATACATTTTATTGCTATCTGGTAATACAAACCCAAAATTTTTACTCATTTGCAAAACACCTACAAACTCCTTTTTGGCACGTTCAACAACTTCTACAACATCGGCCTCTTGTTTATTAGATGTTCTTTTTTTATAAACATAAGCTCTTACAATATCACCCTGTAAACCTTTACCAAGATTAATATTGGGTATAAAAATGTCGTGCTCATAATCATCAGAAATAAAATATCCATTTCCATTAGAGGTAATGTCTAAAGTTCCTAAAGAATACTTTCTGTCTTCATTTATTTGAAACTTACCTCTATCTACTTCTTTAATTTTTTTAGTAGCTGTTAACTCTGCTAACTTCTTTAAAACTTGTGTTTTACCATCGGTATCTGCGATACCTAATTTACCAGCAATTTGTTTATAATTGTAAAATTTATCGCTGTTTTCATTTAAAATTTTAAATATATTTCTTGTTAAGTCTTTAATAACTTTACCTTTCTTTTTATATATTTTTTTCTTTTTTCTTGTCATTAATTCGTTCTTATATTATTTGATTACCAAAATACAACTATTTAACTTTTAATATTATTAATTAACTGTTATGATTCGATTTTGTATTTTGCCAATCCTTTATTTTTTATATATGTCTCAATTCGTTACTAAAAGTGATGAAAATTCTTGGTTTATTATTGCAAATCCAACATCAGGAAAAGGTAATTTTTCTAAAAATTGGAAGTTGGTTAAAAAACTTTTAAACGCAAAAAACATCGCGTATTCTTATGCTTTTACACAATTCTCTAAACACGAAATTGAACTGGTGGAAACTGCCATTCAAAACGGTTTTAGAAACTTTATAATTGTAGGTGGAGATGGAACACTACATCACGTAGTTAACGGAATTATGATGCAAAGGTATACAAAATCTTCGGATATAACTATTGGTGTGATTCCTTTAGGTACAGGAAACGATTGGATTAAAACCTATAATATTCCTTTAAATATCAAAAAATCCATTGAAATCATTCAGCAAAAAAAAACTATTTTACAAGATATTGGCGTTTTAAAAACAGCTAATGCACCCCTTACTTATTTTAATAATGTAGCTGGTTTAGGTTTTGATGGGTATGTAGTTCATAAATTAAAAAGGTTAAAAATGTTAGGTAGTATTGGCTATCTATTAGCTGGTTTAGCTGGAATTTTACTTTACAAAAAATCAATTTTTAAAATATTTTTGAATGATAAACCTATAGAAACCAAATGTTTAATGACAATTATTGGTGTTTGTAAATATTCTGGAGGTGGTATGCGGTTTACGAAAGATGTAAATCCTTCAGATGGTTTGTTAGATGTTAGTGTTGTTAAAAATTTTAGTTTTTTAGAAGTCTTATTTAATTTACCAAAGTTATATTCTGGTAAAATTGTACAGCATCAAAAAGTAGCCACTTATAAAACAAAACAAATTACTATAAATCCTTTAAATTCAAAACCATTTATTCAAGCTGATGGTGAATTGATTGCTAAAGGTTCTGTATCTGTTAAAATTATAACAAAGGCCATTCGATTTGTAATAAGTTAAAAAAATCTTAAAATTATTGTAACGTTTTCTAAAGTATTACGTCTTTATAATAAGAAGGTCAACTTATTAAGATGAAAAATCTACGTAAAATAATCGCTTTATTCGCATTTATCTTTGTTATCGGTATTTATTTAACGATAAGAACGGTAAATACTTCTTTGAATAAGATTGAAACTCCTAAGGAAACCGTAGAAATTCAAAAAGACACTACAAATCTTTTAAAAGCTAAAAAGAAAATAAAAACAGTTTAAGTTTCTATTTTTTTTAGAGAAGAATAACTAAAGTTTAGAAAATTCTAATTTTAAAATAAACTTTAACAGTTATCAACATT
The DNA here is from genome assembly GCF_965660385.1 of Polaribacter sp. GTDB lineage: Bacteria > Bacteroidota > Bacteroidia > Flavobacteriales > Flavobacteriaceae > Polaribacter. The sequence goes on along the minus strand of NZ_CBFHZT010000007.1, from coordinate 73,097 downwards.
CTATAGTATTATTATTTTTCTTTTATAAATTTTTAAAAAACAATGATGTTTATAATAGTATGTGAATAGCTACAGTAAAAAATGATTCATTTATTTCTTTTTATCACTTATTAAATAATATTGACAAGTTATGAGTAATTTAAAAGCTTAAAAATCAATCTAAATTTAGAGTTATTAACAAAAGTTATAAACAGTAATTCACTTATTATTATTGATAAATAATTCAGTTAGTAATGTAAATAAATTGTAAATTTTATGTTGATAAACTTTTATTAAAAAAGCAAAATAAAAGTTGCATATATCAAGTTAAGCACTGTATTGTAATAAAAAATAAAATTACCAAAAAAACTTTCGAGTTTTTAATCATAAGTTCTTAACATTTAGATAAAATTGTTAATTCCTTAAAAAATAAGGAGTTATTAAAAATTGATAAATTTTGATTGTTAATAACTGTTGATAACCGTTAATTTCTATATTTTTGTGCTGATAACTACGTCATTGCGAATGAAATGAAGCAATCTGTAAATTTATAAAAGATTACTTTGTAATTTTTCTTTGTAATGACAATAAATATAAAATTATGACAATTGCTATTGGTAATGATCACGCAGGTACTGTATATAAGTTCGAAATTATTAAACATTTAGAAAATAAAGGATATAAAGTTTTAAATTTTGGAACAGATACAAACGATTCAATGGATTATCCTGATGCCATTCATCCAACAGCAAATGCTGTAGAAAGTGGAAAAGCGGCAGTAGGAATTATTCTTTGTGGATCAGGAAATGGAGCACAAATGACCGCTAACAAACATCAAGGAATTAGAGCTGCTTTGTGTTGGAATAATGAGTTGGTTGCTTTAACAAGACAACATAATAATGCTAATATACTTACAATTCCTGCTCGTTTTGTGTCTTTACAACAAGCCATTGGTTTTGTAGATCTTTTTTTAACAACAGAATTTGAAGGTGGAAGACATCAAGACAGAATTGATAAAATTTCTTGTGCTGGGTAAATAAACAAAAGTTGTCATTTCATATGAATTATCGAAGTATGAGAAAATTTGTATCGAGAAATCTCTTTCAATAATGAACTTCATCACCAAATCTTTTACTGAATTAACCTTAACAGAACTCTATCAAATACTACAATTACGTTCTGAAGTTTTTGTAGTTGAGCAAGATTGTGTATACCAAGATGTAGATTTTAAAGATCAAAAAGCAATGCATGTTTTTGGTATTAAAAATGATAAAATTGTAGCGTATACAAGAATTTTTAAACCCGGCGATTATTTTAAAAAAGCAAGTATTGGTAGGGTAGTGGTAAAGGAAAATCAAAGAAAATTTGGTTATGGGCACCAAATAATGAAAGTTTCTATAGATGCTATAAAAAAGTATTTTAAAGTTGATGAAATTACCATTTCTGCTCAAAAATATTTACAAAAATTCTACGAATCTCATCAATTTAAACAAGTAGGAGAGGGGTACTTAGAAGATGGTATACCTCATATTAGGATGGATAAAAGTTAATTTTTATCATTCTTTTTAGTCATTTTGTAAATTAAAAAACCAAAACCCACTAAAAAGTGTAAAATAATTACAGCAGCAACAATATATAAAGTAGTGTTAGAATTACCCATAACACAAAATTACAGCTATAAATAGGTTTTATATGTAATAAAAGTTACTTTTAATATTTACCAAAAAAGGAACTTATTTCAAAATATACTTCCATCTTTTTACTATTGTAATTAATAGATAATACATCAAAAGGCTTCTTATCATTATAAGATAATGTTTGTTTTATCATTTGCCAATCTACACCTCTTCTACCATATTTTTTAGCTAAATATTTATATTCAGCAGCAATACCTTCTCTTGAGTTTTTAGCGTTTACAATAACACTATTTTTAAAGCTAGAACCGTCTCCACCAGAAAAACTAATGTTTTCTATAGTAGTAATTTTTACATCTTTTTTTGTAGTGTTTTTTGATGTTGCACATGCAGATACAACTAGTAAAAGACAAATAATTAATTTTTTCATAACATTATTTTTTATGGCAATATAAAAATTTAAAATAAACTATTTACCTCAACAACTCCACCAACTTCTAATTTTGCTAGTTTAATTTCTCCAATTCTAACTCTTACTAATCGTAAAGTAGGGTAACCCACAGCAGCTGTCATTTTTCGTACTTGCCTAAATTTACCTTCTCTAATACAAATAGAAATCCAACTTGTTGGACCATGTCTTTCATCTCTAATTTTTTGACTTCTTAACGGAAATTTAGGATCTTCAATAATAGCGGCTTTACCAGGTTTTGTAATGTATTTTTTACCTTCAAAACCAATTTCTACGCCGGTTTTTAGGAGTTCTATTTCTTTTTGTGTGATAATTCCATCTACTTGTACATAGTATTCTTTTTCAAATTTACTACTTCTAATTTCTTGAGATACTTTGCCATCTGTTGTTAAAAAAAGCAAGCCTTCAGATGCATAATCTAAACGACCAATTGCCATAATTCCTTCAGGAAAATCATACAACTCACCTAATAATTTTTTCTTTCTTTTGGTTTGATTATTTACAAATTGCGATAAAAATCCCCAAGGTTTATGAATAATGAAATGACGATGTTTTTCTTTCAAGCCTACATTGGTTTTATGGCCACAGAAAAAGAGTTTTTTCCTTTAGATAAATGCATATTTTCTTCCGAAAATATTTGGTCAGTATACGAAGTATATTGTGTAATGGGTTCTATACAAACCATATTATCTACCTCTGTCCAAAGCATAAAATTATCAAAACCTTTAGTTGTAATTTCTAGGTTGTTTTTATCAATATTTTTCAAGATGATTTTATTTGAATTTAATACCGGAAAAGCATTAGAACCAGCTTTATAAACATCATCTAAATTGTATGTTTTATCATTTGCAACAAAAGTTTCTTTACCCGTATTTGACAATAAAAATGCAGGATGATACCCCAACATAAAAGGCATATTTTTTTCAGAATCGATGATAAAATCAATAGTTAATACATCATCTTTTAATAAAAATTTCTTTTCGAAAGTAAAATCATAAGTCCAATATAAAAATTCTTCAGACGATTTTTCTGGAAATTTACTATTCTTAATTGCAGTTCCTTTTTTATATTTTTTAATAAAATTAGCACTGTTTTCATCATAAGAAACCAAATCATAATTCAATTCACGCAACAAACCATGTTGGTCTTGAATAGCATCTCCATTTTTGGTGTGTACTCTAAAATTATTTTTAGAAGTTGGGCCAATTACAGGGAACATTTCATCATCAGATTTTCGCCAACCTTTATTCCCTTTTTGATGGATATACTCCTCGTTATTATTTACAAAACTTACCAATTCTCCATTTTCTATGCTAGCTGAAGAATTTAGATTACTAATTAAAATTTTAGGATTCATTTCTTTAATATTTATGTAAAAATAGTATAAAATTGAAATTAAAACATTAGGAAAATAATGTTAGTTTTTTGTAACTTGTGCAACCGTTAAAAATAAGGAATTTATAAAAAACATATGGCAGCAGATAAAGAAAAAGCAGCAAAACTGAAAGCGTTACAACTTACTTTAGATAAGTTAGATAAGACGTATGGTAAAGGTTCTGTGATGAAATTGGGTGATGTAGTTACAGAAGATGTAGATGCTATATCATCTGGTTCTTTGGGTTTAGATTTAGCTTTAGGTGTTGGTGGTTATCCAAGAGGTAGAGTTATTGAAATTTATGGTCCAGAATCATCAGGTAAAACAACATTAACGATTCATGCAATTGCAGAAGCACAAAAAGCAGGAGGTATTGCCGCATTTATTGATGCAGAACATGCTTTCGATAAATTTTATGCAGAAAATTTAGGTGTTGATATTGATAATTTAATCATTTCTCAACCAGATCATGGAGAGCAAGCGTTAGAAATTGCAGATAATTTAATAAGATCTGGAGCCATAGATATTGTAGTTATTGACTCTGTGGCAGCATTAACACCAAAATCTGAAATTGAAGGTGAAATGGGTGATTCTAAAATGGGGCTTCATGCTCGTTTAATGAGTCAGGCTTTACGTAAATTAACAGGTACCATTTCTAAAACAAATTGTACGGTTATTTTTATTAACCAATTACGTGAAAAAATTGGGGTAATGTTTGGAAATCCAGAAACAACAACGGGTGGTAATGCATTAAAATTTTATGCTTCTGTTCGTTTGGATATTAGAAGACGTACACAAATTAAAGATGGAGATAGAGTTATTGGAAACAGCACCAAAGTTAAAGTGGTAAAGAATAAAGTAGCACCACCATTTCAAGTTGCTGAGTTTGATATTATGTATGGCCAAGGAATATCTAAAGTTGGAGAAGTTTTAGATATTGGTGTAGAATTAGGTATAGTTAAGAAAAGTGGCTCTTGGTTTAGTTATGGAGATACTAAACTTGGGCAAGGTAGAGATACTGTAAAAGGACTTATAAAAGATAATCCAGAATTAATGGATGAGTTAGAAAGTAAAATAAAAGAAGCTATTGAAAACCAAGATTAAGTATTAAAAGTTCTAACTATTATTAAACTGCTATTGGAGTAATCAACCAATAGCAGTTTTTTATTTTATACTATGATTAAAATAGCCAAAAACATAAAATTACAAGAGATTTCTATTTCAGATTATAATACACTTTATAATTTAATGAGCGAAATTTATCCGCTTGCCTATAATCATTTTTGGAGCGATGCTGGTATCTGGTATGTAAATACACAATATGCAAAAGAAAATGTTATAAGAGAATTATCTCAAGAAAAGACAGATTATTATTTTATACTTTATAATGATGAAATTTTGGGAAATTTTAGAATTATTTGGGATGAAAAATTGAAAGGTTTACCAGTACAAAAACAAGTAAAATTACACAGAGTTTATTTGCATAAAAAAATACATGGCAAAGGAGTTGGTAAACAATTAATGATTTGGTTAGAAAAGACAGCCAAAGAAAAAGGATATAAAGTAATTTGGTTAGATGCTATGGATTCACAACCACAGGCATTTCAATTTTATAAAAAACTTGGTTACAACTATTATTCTCATACTTTTTTAACTTTTAAATTATTGCATAATCAGGTAAGAAAAATGAGCCAATTGTATAAAAATATAAATTAAACTATTCTTTTGATATTAGTTTAACTAACCAAAGAATTAAATAAGCACCAATACCAAAACCAGCCAACAATACCATTAAAACAAATAAAATCCTATAGTTTTTTGCTGTAAAATTTGTTTTTGTTGCCAACCATTCACATACGCCTAAAATCATATTTTTATTTTTAAGTTAATTTATTAGTTTTTAAATGGAGGAATTTGAATTACCAAACGCTCTATTTCTTCCACTATTTCAAGCCTGTTTTTAGAGGTAAACTCATAATATAAATTTTCCCAGTCATCAACATAGTCAAAACTTTTAGTTTTAGGTTTTTCTACTTTTGTTAAATTAATAACTCTTAAGTAAAAGTAACCCTTCACATCGTTTTCTGGTCTAAAATCTAAATTTATTGCTCTCTTTAACTGATGATTGTTCAAGTGTAACAGTGAGCTAGAATCTAAATACGTCATATTTTTTTCTGATGGATTTACTTCATAAAAAAGATTCCATTCTACATGCCATCCAGCAGTAATTCTTAAAGGCTGTAATTTAGATGCTTCCATTTTTAAACACCTGTGCTTCCAAAGCCTCCAGAACCACGTTCAGTTTCGTTTAAAACTTCAACTACTTTCCAAGTAACTCTTTCATGTTTTGCTATCACCAATTGTGCAATTCTTTCACCATCATTTATAATAAAATCTTCATTAGAAAGGTTTACTAAAATTACACCAATTTCTCCACGATAATCAGCATCTACGGTTCCTGGGCTATTTAAAACTGTAATACCTTTCTTAGCTGCTAAACCACTTCTTGGTCTTACTTGAGCCTCAAAACCAATAGGTAAAGCAATAAATAAACCTGTTTTAACAATAGCTCTTTCTAAAGGTTTTAATGTGATTGCTGTATCTATATTTGCTCTTAAATCCATTCCTGCAGCACCTTCAGTTTCGTAATTTGGTGTAGCGTGTTTCGATTTATTTATGATTTGTACATTCATTGTTCTATATGATATAAAAAAGTAATTACCTCTAAAAATTCTGATTTCCAAAAAGATTCTGTATGTTTTCCGTCTGCAACAATTTTAGTTTTTATATTTTGATTTGGAAACCCTTTTTTTAACAGTAGTTTTGTCATATTTTCAGTATCAGGTATCATAGTATCGCCTTCTTTACCACCAACCAAAAAATACAACTTTGTGCTTTTTAGGTTTCCATTTTCTTTAGCAAAATCAATAACTTTATCAGAAAACCAAAAAGATGTAGAGAGTGCACCAATATTACCAAATACTTTAGGGTATTTTAAACCACCATAAAAAGAAATTAAACCACCTAAAGAACTTCCAATGATTGAGGTGTGTTTTGCTTCAGGCTTAGTTCTGTAATTAGTATCAATATAAGGTTTAAGCTCATCAACTAAAAAATCAATATAAATTGCCCCTTTTCCACCACCATATTTTTGGTGTTTCCAAGGTGTATATTCTTCAATTCTCTTTTGTCCACCATTTTCTATACCAACTACAATAAAGCTTTTACCAGTTTTTTTATAAAGCTTATTTAAGGTTTCGTCAATACCCCATTCTCCAACAAAAGAAGTTGAATCATCAAACAAATTTTGAGCATCATGCATATAAATTACAGGATATTTTTCTTTAGAGGTTCTATAATTTGGTGGCAAATACAACCAAATTTTGTGAGAAATAGCATTCAAACCCTTAATTACAAACTCTTTCTCTAAAATATCAACATTATCTGCTTTCGTACTTTGTTTTTCTGTTGATAATGGTTTTTGATTTACTTTTTTGGTTGTTTTATGGGTACACGAAATCATTAAAAGAAAAAAACCCAAAAAAAGTAAAATAGAAACTTTCATAGTATGAATTTGAAGTACCACAAATATAATAATTAAGATATGCTTTCATAATAAGATAATAGTTTTCTTACTTTTGAAACCAAAATAGAGTAAAATGGATAAACATCAAAAAATAGCAGTTTTAGGAGGAGGAAGTTGGGCAACTGCCATTGTAAAAATATTGATGGAAAATTTAGATACCATTGGTTGGTATTTGAGAGATGAGCAAGCTATTGAACATATTTTAGAAAACGACCATAACCCAAACTATTTACGATCTGCAGAATTAGATGCCACTTTGTTAGATTTATCGAGTGATATTAATACCATTGTTAAAAAATACGACATTTTAATTTTTGCAATACCATCTGCATTTTTAACGATAGAGTTAGATAAACTCAATACATCTTTAAAAAATAAAATTATTTTTTCTGCAATAAAAGGTATTGTTCCTGAAACAGGTTTAATTGTTGGTGAGCATTTTAATCAACAATATAATATACCTCTAGAAAATATAGGAGTTATTACAGGCCCATGCCATGCAGAAGAAGTGGCTATGGAACGTTTATCGTATTTAACAATTGCATGTATTGATGAAGTAAAAGCTCAAAATATGGCAAATGCAATTCAAAGTTGGTACATCAATGTTAAAATTTCTGACGATATTATTGGTACAGAATATGCTGCAATGTTAAAAAATATTTACGCAGTGGCTGCAGGTATTGCACATGGTTTGGGATATGGAGATAATTTTCAGTCGGTATTAATGAGTAATGCAATTCGTGAAATGAAACGCTTTATTAAAAAAGTGCACAAAATGAAACGAAACATTAACAACTCAGCATATTTGGGTGATTTATTAGTAACAGGCTATTCTACTTTTAGTAGAAACAGAATGTTTGGTAATATGATTGGCAAAGGGTATACTGTAAGATCTGCACAACATGAAATGAGTATGATTGCAGAGGGGTACTATGCAACCAAAAGTGCCTACAAAATAACTCAAGAAAATGGAGCAAAAACACCAATTATAAAAACAGTGTATGATATTTTGTACGATAATAAAAATCCTAAAAAAGAATTTCAAAAGTTGACCAATAAATTAGATTAATTGTTTAATTTTGAACAATTATTTATATTTTTAAACTTTTAAAATGAAAACAATACAGGAAGTTGTAGAAAGTACCATAAGAAAAACTCCATTTGTTGAAGAAGCATTAAATGAAAAACTAATTAATGTATCTTCTTTAGCTAGAATTATATTGCCAGAAGTATCTACAGTTTTAAAGAAAGAGGTAAAAGTAGGTGCAGTAATGATGGCAATTAATAGGCTTTCACCCGCAAGCGAATTAAGAATCAGAAAAAATATAAAACGGTTAGCTTTAAATTTAGGTGATGTAATTGTACGTTCAGACTTATGTGATTTTACCTTTAAAAACACACCTTCTTTATTAAAAGAAATTGCAAAAATTTTAACAAAATCTGCGGAAAATTCCGATTATTTTTTAACGGTTTCTCAAGGTATTTTTGAAACTAATATTGTTACAAGTAAAAATTTAAGACCTTTTGTACAAGAAATATTTGAACATGAAACACTAACACACAGTATGTTAGAATTAGCATCAATCACTATAAAACTACCTAAAGAAAACTTAGAACAATCAGGTATTTATTATTTTATTTTAAAGCAATTGGCTTGGGCAGATATTCCACTACAAGAAATTATTTCTACAACGAATGAAATGACTATAGTAGTTAAAGAACATGATATTAACCAAACTTTTGCCATTTTAATGGATATGAAACTAAGCTAAATGCCAAAACAGGATCCTTATGCAGCACTAAGAATAAGAGAGTTTAATATTTTCTTATTTGTAAGATTTCTTTTAGTTTTTGGTTGGTCTATGCAATTTATAGTTATTGAATGGCAAGTGTATTCCATCACAAAAAATCCACTTTCTTTAGGTATTATAGGTTTAATGGAAATTATTCCTGCCTTTTCAATGGCATTATTTGCAGGTCATATTGTAGATCAAAAAGAAAAAAGAAACTTACTAGCTTTATGCACAGCTGCCTTTTCTTTGATTAGTTTAGGCTTGTACTTATTAACTTCGGAAACAATAATTGCAGATTGGCACACAAATTCAGTACTGTATTGCATTTATGGATTAGTCTTTTTTGGCGGTTTTTTACGTTCCTTTTTTGGGCCAACAATATTTTCTTTGGTGGCACTTTTGGTTCCAAAAAAAATATACCATAATGCTGCAACATGGAGTACAAGTACTTGGAAAACTGCATCAGTTACAGGAGCTCTTTTTGGCGGTTTTTTAATTGGTTTAATTGATGTTGATAACACTCTATTACTTGTTTTTATTTTGGTGATATTGTCTTTACTATGTACATTTTTCATTAAAAGGAAACCTATTTTAAATAAAAAAATAGGAGAACCAGTAACAGAAAGTTTAAAAGCAGGGGTAAAATTTGTTTTTCAAAATAAAGCCATTTTAGGAGCTTTAACGTTAGATATGATTGCAGTTTTATTTGGTGGTACAGTTGCTATTCTATCAGTTTTTGCACAAGATATTTTAAAAGTTGGCCCAGAAGGTTTTGGCTTACTAAATGCATCTATTTCTATTGGTAGTATTGTAACAATGTTGTTAACTACTTATATTCCTATCAACAAAAATACGGGTAAAAAAATGTTGATTTCTGTATTTGTTTTTGGGTTAAGTATAATTGCTTTTGGTTTATCAAATATCTTTTGGGTAAGTTTATTGGCGTTATTTGTAAGTGGTGCTGCAGATGGTATTTCTATGGTAATAAGGCAAACCATTTTACAATTAAAAACACCAGATGATATGCGTGGAAGAGTGTCTTCTGTTAACTCTATGTTTGTAGGTTCATCTAACGAGTTGGGTGCTTTTGAAAGCGGTTTGGCTGCAAAATTAATTGGGCCTGTTGCTGCTGTAGTTTTTGGAGGAACAATGACTATTGTAACAGTTATTACAACTGCTGCTGTAAGCCCTACAGTTAGAAATTTAGACTTAACCCAAGATATTGAAGAGAACGAAAAAGAGGTTTAATTTACTTAGGTATAGTTCTAAAATTACCCAAACTTAAGGTCCAATCATAATTTTTAAAGTCTAATTTTTTAGGTTTTTCAGGAGTTATTTTGTAGTTAAAAAGTATTTTTCGTGCACCACATTTACCACCAAAATCGCCTCTAAACCAAGAAAATAATGCTACAGTTTTGGCGGTTTTTGTTTCTTTTTGGTAAGTTGTTTGTTCAGTTAAATACTTTTTTGTCATAAAATCGAATTCTTTATCCAAGTTTTTGGCTGAGTAAATGGCAACTGGAGGACAGCTTTTTGCACCACAATTTAAAGCAAAATGTATTCTCCAATCAATATCACCATCAATTCGTAATTTACGTTCCCATTTTGGCCTAAACCATTTTCTGAGATATCCCAAGCTAATTTTCATTCTAGATTTTCTAATGATGCCATGCTCAATATCATCAAAAGACAACATTTCTCCTGCAATTTTTACACGTTCTTTTTTAAAAAAATCTCCTCTGTTTTCATATTCCTTTGGGTTTTCGGTTAAAGAAATTTGAATAAAAGCATTGTAAACATTTACCCAAAATGCAATTTTTTCTTGGTCAGTTTGTAGCTCAGAAATTAAATTATTTAAACTACTTTCTGCTAAGATTTTAACTTCTTTGTCATAGGCTTTTTTATGCATAATATTTTCAAGTAAATCTTGAGCAACTTCACTGTAGTTGATAGAATTTTGAGAATTTAATACCAAAGCTGATAAAAAAAATAGCATTAAAAAAAACTGTTTCATATATAATTTCGTATGTTTAACTATGTTAATAAGTATAATTATCCCTGTTTATAACGAACAAGAAAATCTTGCAAAGTCTTTGTCGACTTTATGTGAACAAGCTAACAAATTCCCTTTAGAAATTATTGTAGCAAATTCTCCTGAAACTTCAGACGAAACGCCAAAAGTTTGCCATCAATTTGCTAAAGTTACGTTTTTAAATTGCAAAACAAAAGGCAGAGCTGCTCAAATGAATGCTGGGGCTAAAGTTGCTAAGGGTGAACTCCTTTTGTTTTTACATGCTGATGTAATTTTACCTAATGATTTTTATACACAAATTACAAAAGCATCTCAAGAAGGCGTAAAATTTGGTTTTTTTGCCTATCAGTTTGATAAAAATTCACTGCTTTTAACTTTTAATAGTAGGTTTACTACTAAAGATGGTTTTTTTGCAGGAGGAGGAGATCAATGCCATTTTTTTGAAAAAGAAACCTTTGTACAATTAAAAGGATACAATGAAAACTTTTGTATCATGGAAGATTTTGAAATGATGGATAGAATTAGAAAACAAAAAATACCTTTTACGATTATACCCTCTAAAGCAACAGTAAGCGCAAGGAAGTACGAGAAAAATTCTTGGTTAAAAGTAAATTTAATTAATGGATACGTTTTTTTAAAATACAAGTTAGGTGTGCATCCTATTAAATTAAGAAAAACCTATAAAAGTTTGTTAAGAGAATCTGTTTAAATGTAAAAAAGTAATTTTTATGACGATACAACTTCATCAATCACTTTATAAATGAGTTCGTTTTCAAACCCTTTTCGCAGTAAAAAACCGGTAAGTTTTTGTTTTCTTTTGTAGTTGTTGGGCTCATAAATTACAGCATTTCTGTTTTCTGTAATTTTGTAAACGGTTTTTATATAGTCTTCTTCATCAATTTCCTTTAGTGCAGTTTTAATATTATAAGCAGAAATATTTTTAAATTTTAACTCTCTAGTAATTCGTTGTTTTCCCCAGTTTTTTATTCTAAATTTTCCTCTGGCAAAACTTTTAGCAAAACGTTCTTCATTTAAAAAATTATTTTGCATTAGGCTTAATAAAATCATCTCTTTTGCTTCAGGAATTAAGTTAAACTCTCGCATTTTCTGTTCTACTTCTTTATGACATCGATCTTGGTAAACGCAATATTGCTCTAACTTACGCTTAATTTCATCAACTGTAAAGACTTTTTTTTGCATCAAATTATACTCTAAAATAGTTTTATTCAGATTATTTCTTCCCTTCAACAACAATAACTATTTCGCCTTTTGGGGGTTTATTGGTGTAATACGTTAAAACTTCAGTAGCAGTTCCTCTTACAGTTTCTTCAAAGAGTTTTGTTAATTCTCTTGAAACGGATACTTTTCTATCAGCACCAAAATATGCTGCAAAATGCCCTAAAGTCTTTAATAATTTATGAGGCGATTCATAAAAAATCATAGTTCTAGTTTCTTCAGCTAATATCTTTAAACGTGTTTGTCTTCCTTTTTTTACCGGTAAAAAACCTTCAAAAACAAATTTATCATTTGGCAAACCAGAATTTACCAAAGCTGGTACAAAAGCAGTTGCACCAGGCAAACATTCTACTTCAATATCATTTTCAACACATGCTCTGGTCAATAAAAATCCAGGATCAGAAATCGCAGGAGTTCCAGCATCCGAAATTACGGCACAAGTTTCACCGCTTTTTATACGTTGTAAAATACCTTCAATAGATTTGTGTTCGTTGTGCATATGATGGCTATGCATTTGCGTAGAAATTTCAAAATGTTTTAGCAATTTTCCACTTGTTCGTGTGTCTTCCGCCAAAATAAAATCGACTTCTTTTAAAACACGAATGGCTCTAAATGTAATGTCTTCTAAATTACCAATTGGTGTGGGTACTAAATAAAGTTTACTCATTTATATTGGTTTTTAGTTTTTGGTTGATTGTTTTTTGTTAATTTAGTACTGATTTGATCAATAACCATAAACCAAAAACCAACAACCATTTTTAAATTTCTTCATAATTTTCTACAGTAATATCAGCTTTTACATCTCCTGTATGTTTGGTAGAAAGTGGCTCAAACAACAAAATATAAACCTCTTCTTTGGCAACAGGCTTATGCTCAACACCTTTTGGTACAATATAAAATTCGCCTTCGTTTATGGTGATGATTTCATTGCGCAAATGCATTTCTAAAACACCTTTTTTTACCATAAAAAGCTCGTCTTCATTGTCATGTTTATGAAAAACAAATTCTCCTTTAATTTTTGCCAATAAAATTTGTTGTCCATTTAATTCTCCTATTTTTTTAGGCGACCATTGGTCTTCAAACAAATTGAATTTTTCTTGAATATTTACAACGCTCATAGCCCCAAATTTACAAAGTTTTTCTGGGAATAAATGAAATTATAAAACCTGATGTTTTTCTTACGAAATGATTAAATTTGTGGTCTTATTCTGAAACAAGTTCAGAAGCATAACATATATAACAAAGATTCTGAAAAATATTCAGAATTGTAAATTTAAATTTACAATGTACAGAAGTCATTCTTGTGGTGAGTTACAAGCATCACACATCAATACAAAAGTAACCTTAGCAGGTTGGGTGCAGAAAAGTCGTGATAAAGGTTTTATGATTTGGGTCGATTTACGCGACAGATATGGAATTACGCAACTTATTTTTGATGAAGAGCGCACACCTAAAGCTATGATGGAAAAAGCAAAATCTTTAGGACGCGAATTTGTAATTCAAGTTACAGGAACCGTTATTGAGCGCGAGTCTAAAAATAAAAATATGGCTACAGGTGAAATCGAAGTGTTGGTTTCTGAATTAGAAATTTTAAACGAATCGAAACTACCACCTTTTACCATTGAAGATAAAACTGATGGTGGAGAAGATATTAGAATGAAATATCGATATCTTGATATCAGAAGAAATCCTGTAAAAGACAGTTTAATTTTCCGTCATAAAGTAACTATGGAAGTTCGTAAATACTTGTCTGACCAAGAATTTATTGAAGTAGAAACGCCATATTTAATAAAATCTACGCCAGAAGGCGCAAGAGATTTTGTGGTGCCAAGTAGAATGAATGAAGGGCAATTTTATGCACTACCACAATCTCCTCAAACCTTTAAACAATTGTTAATGGTTGGTGGAATGGATAAATATTTTCAGATTGTAAAATGTTTTAGAGACGAGGATTTACGTGCAGATAGGCAACCCGAATTTACACAAATAGATTGTGAAATGGCGTTTGTAGAGCAAGAAGATATTTTAAATATTTTTGAAGGATTAACGCGTCATTTATTAAAAGAAATTAATGGAGTAGAGGTTGATAAATTTCCAAGAATGTTGTTTGATGATGCCATGCGTTTGTATGGAAATGACAAACCAGACATTCGTTTTGGAATGGAGTTTGGCGAGTTAAATGAAGTTGCGCAACACAAAGATTTTGGTGTTTTTAACAACTCAGAATTAGTAGTGGGTATTGCAGTGCCTGGTGGAAATTCTTACACGAGAAAACAAATTGATAACCTCATAAAATGGGTAAAACGTCCTCAAGTGGGTGCTTTGGGTATGGTTTATTGTAGAGTTAATGAAGATGGTACTTTTAAATCTTCTGTAGACAAATTTTACGACCAAGAAGATTTAGCAAAATGGGCAGAGGTTACCCATGCAAAACCAGGAGATTTAATCTGTATTTTATCTGGTGAAACCAATAAAGTAAGAGCACAATTATCTGCTTTAAGGATGCATTTAGCAGAAGAGTTAGGTTTACGTAAGCCAAACGAATTTGCGCCACTTTGGGTAATTGATTTTCCATTATTAGAATTAGATGAAGAAACTGGGCATTATCATGCAATGCATCATCCTTTTACATCACCAAAACCTGGTCAATTAGAATTGTTAGATTCTAAACCAGGAGAAGTAAAAGCAAATGCTTACGATTTAGTGTTGAACGGAAATGAAATTGGTGGAGGTTCTATAAGAATTCACGATAAAGCTACGCAAGCTACAATGTTAAAACATTTAGGTTTTTCTGAAGAAGAAGCTAAAGCACAATTTGGTTTTTTAATGGATGCTTTTGAATATGGAGCACCACCTCATGGAGGTTTGGCTTTTGGTTTAGATAGATTGGTTGCTATTTTAGGAGGTCAAGAAACTATTCGTGATTTTATTGCTTTTCCAAAAAATAATTCTGGTAGAGACGTTATGATAGATGCACCTGCATTTATAGATGATGACCAATTAAAAGAATTGAGTTTAAAACTTGATATTCGAGAGTAAATGAGTTTAATATAATATTCAGACCTCACAGGTTTTTAAAACCTGTGAGGTCTTTTTGTATAACAATTTTTCTTACATTTAAACTATGAAAAACTTACTCTCGTTTCTATTATTATTTATATCAATATCTTCATTTTCACAAGAATTAACAGGAAATCAATTATTAGAAAAAGCCATACAATTTCACGATCCTAATGGAAATTGGGCAACTTTTAAAGGAGAACTTTTGGTAACTATGGAAACGCCCAAAAGTGCAAATAGGGTAAGTACTATCAAAATTAATTTACCAAAACAGTATTTTTCTGTTACTGCTAAAAGAGATTCTATTCTTACCCATTTTACCATTCATAAAAACAAGGTAAGCATCAGTTTAAATGGTGATGAAAATCCTTCTGATGAACTCAAAAAGAAATATGCTTTAAACGAACAAAGAGCCAATTTGTACAAAAATTACTATACGTACTTGTATGGTTTACCTATGAAATTAAAGGATGAAGCTACAATTATCGATCAAAAAGTAGAAAAAAGAAAGTTTAAAGGAAAAAATTATTTAGTTTTAAAAGTAAGTTATCCCAAAGAAATAGGTAAAGATACTTGGTACTTTTATTTTAATCCAAAAACGTTTGCTATGGAAGTGTATCAGTTTTTTAAAGAAACTAAAGACAGTGGAGAGTATATTTTACTATCAGATTTAGAAATCATTAATGATATAAAAATGCCAAAAACAAGAGCGTGGTTTTATAATAAAGATGATAAATATTTAGGGACCGATATTTTATCTAAAAAGAAGTAAAATGACATATTCTAAAGAATTTAAAGAAGCACTAAGCAATCTACCCTCAAAAGAAAAAGATAAACTGATTTTACGTTTGCTAAAAAAAGATCTTGTTCTTGCAAATCGTTTATTGTTTGAATTAGTAAATACTGATACTGTTGAAGATCAAAGAGATAAGCTTGAAAAACGTTTGTTGTCTTTTGTAGAAAGAACTGCACAAAAAGGGCATAGTTCTATTGGTTATTTAAATTTTGAGGTTAGAGATTTAAGTGGATTAATTAACGAACACGTAAGTATTACTAAAGATAAATTTGGTGAAGCGCACTTGAATTTAGTAATGCTAAATGAAGTTTTAAAACTAAACAGAAACTTTATTTTAAATAGTAAGCCACCAGCAAAACGAAAAAAGTTTTGCATAGCTGTAATGGCAAGAGTTTTTAAAATTCTTTTAATTATTAATAAATTAAATGATGATTTTTTTATAGAATTTGAAGAGAATTTAAAAGTTTTAGGAAACCTTATATCCGCTAATAAATTCTTAATGGAAGAAGCCATTAGAAACGGTTTAGATGTAAATTGGTTATTAATTCCAGAAATTCCAGAGGATATTGTAGCAATTCATAAAGAAATTCGTGAAAGCGGTTTTTTAAAGTACCAAAAAAGAATCTATTAGTAAGTTTTTATATAAAAACATCAATGCCAACAAAAAACAAACTTTTAAAACGAATTTTACTGTGGAGATATAAATACATCTCTGAACGCCAGTTTGTGTATATTCTAAGCATTTTAGTAGGTTTTTTAGCAGGTATTGGTACTGTGGTTTTAAAGAACTTTACACACTATATTCAGTTGTTATTATCTATTGATTTTTTAAAAAATCATCAAGGTTCAATCTATTTTATTTTTCCAATTATTGGTTTGTTAATCGTAACAATCATCAAAAAAACATGGTTAAAAAAACATATTGGTCATGGTATTTCTACAACTTTGTATGCTATTTCTAAACGAAAAGGAATCATTCCCAATTACAATATGTATGCCTCTTTATTAACTGCACCAATTACAGTAGGTTTTGGAGGTTCTGTTGGTTTACAAGGGCCAGCAGTAAGTGCTGGTACAGCTTTAGCCTCGTACACTTCGCGTTTGTTTCATATGAACACAAAAACGAGAATGTTGTTAATTGGTTGTGCAACAGCAGGTGCAATGTCATCAATGTTTAAAGCACCAATTGCAGGTATTGTTTTTGCTTTAGAGGTGTTTAGTTTAGATATTGCTTTTGTGTCATTAGTTCCACTTTTGTTAGCCTCTGTAGCCGCAATTGTAACTTCGTATTTCTTTTTAGGTTCTGATGTGTTATTGGGTTTTGAATTGAATGAAAAATTTGAAATCGATGAAATTGGTTTTTATGCCATCTTTGGAATTTTTACGGGTATTATATCTGTCTATTTTTCTGTAGTTTACTTTTCAATTCGTAAATTTTTTCATCGCTTTGAAAAACGTTTTACACGCTTAATTTTTGGAAGTATCATTATCGGACTTATTTTGTTTTTAATGCCTTCTTTATATGGTGAAGGGTATGGTTTAATCAATAATTTACTAAAAGGAAATCATATTGAAGCTATTGGTAATACACCTTTTTCTTTTGATGAAACCAATATTTGGATTGTAATTATTCTTCTTTTGCTAATTACATTTTTTAAGGCAATAGCCATGAGTACAACCTTTGCTGCTGGTGGTGTTGGTGGTATTTTTATACCTACTTTGGTGATGGGAAGTGCATTAGGCAATGCCTTTGCAAAAATTATTAATAATTTGGGTTTTGGTTTTCATGTATCTGAAGCAAATTTCACGTTAATTGGTATGACAGGTTTAATGGCAGGAGTTTTACATGCGCCTTTAACCGCCATTTTTTTAATTGCAGAAATTACTGGTGGTTATGATTTATTTGTGCCTTTAATGTTGGTGGCTGCTATTTCATTTGCCTTTACAAAATACTTTATATCCAATTCTATTTACACCTACAAATTAGCACAAAGAGGCGAATTAATTACCCATAATAAAGATAAAAATGTACTAATGATGATGGACATTCATCAATTGATTGAAAAGAATTTTAAGTCCGTTTATCCAGAAATGTTTTTAGGAGATATGCTAAAAAAAGCGGTAGCAAAATCAACCAGAAATATTTTTCCTGTTATTGATAAAAAGAACCGATTTTTAGGTATTGTGTTGTTAGATGATATCCGCCCAATAATGTTCGACTCAGAAATGTACAAAAGTGTTACAGTACAAACCATTATGAAAGCTGCTCCAGAAACCATACAATATGAAGATTCTGTATCGCAAATAATGCAAAAATTTAAAGAAAGTGGCGCTTGGAATTTACCAGTAATTAAAGGCAATACCTATGTAGGTTTTATATCGAAATCAAAATTATTAACTGCGTATAGAAATAAGTTGATCGAGGTTACTGCTTAAATTATGTTTGATAAAGTTTAAATTTGTGAAATGTTTGAAAAAGAAAAGTACTTGGAACACATATTACCTAAAATTGTTATGACAGAAGCAAATGAAGAAATTTTAATTTGTAGAGGTATTTTAACGCTGAAAAATCAAGAAAGTGAAATATATGTTGATGGTGAAATAGTTTATAAATGGTTCCCTAGTATTGGTGTTAGATTTAGTGGTCTTTTAATTTGGTAATAAAATTTAGGTTATTCAAAACGATTTTGATATTGTGTATACCTTAGATGAAAACGAATGGAATGGGTTTAAGTCGATACAATTGGTGTTAAAGGATATAAAATGAATACTTTTTTAAAATTTAATCAAGATAAGTTTGAAGGACTTATTATATTTATTGTTATAATTATTTTAGTTATAATTATAGGGGTTTGGTATCAATTATTAGAGAAGCCAAAAGAAAAAAAAGAATTTGATAAATGGCTTGATGAAAATGAAAAAACATTAAACTTAAAAAAAGAAATAAAGAATATTTTAATTCAGTTATCTAACCAAATTACTCCTTGTATAAAATGTTCTAATGTAATTTTTCAGATTTGGGATATTAACTCAACAATAGTATTTAGATGTTGTAATTGTAAAAGAAAACAAGAACACAGTGTTGATTCAATAGAGGATATAAAAACTATTCTAGATGTATATTTATTACATTATCAAGAATATCTTTCTGTGGGTAATAGTAGAATTAAAAATTATTTAGAGAATTATTTAGAATGGGATTTTAATGCAGTTAGAAAAGGAAACTCATTATATTCAGCCTTCAAATTTGAAGCATTAAAAGAACCTGAAAAAGAGATTTTAACTGATTCTACAAAAAATAAAACAAGACGAATAAGTCAAAAAGTTAAGAATCAAGTTTGGAATAGAGACAATGGTAAATGTGTTGAATGTGGTTCAAATGAAAAATTGGAATTTGATCACATCATTCCATTCTCCAAAGGTGGATCAAACACTTATAGAAATATTCAACTTTTATGTGAAAATTGTAACCGAACAAAGTCAGATAAAATTGGATGATATATGATTTTAAACATGCTGATCAATCAAAATCGTATTTCCATCAGGATCAAAAAATACAATACTTGCGGGTCCAGAAGTGTTAGTATCTGCTTCACTTTCTAATTGAATATGATTTTCTTTTAAGTGTTTTTGAATGTCTCTCACATCATCAAAAGCATCCAATTTATTGGCATTTTCATCCCAACCAGGATTAAACGTTAAAATGTTATTTTCAAACATCCCTTGAAACAAACCAACCAAAGCATTTCCGTTTTTCATAATTAAGTAGTTGTTTTCTAATTGACCAGCAAAAACAGTAAAACCCAAGGTTTCGTAAAATGCTTTTGACTTCTGAATGTCTTTTACTGCTAAACTGATGGACATGGCTCCTAATTTCATAAGAATAAGTTTTTGGGTTGATGTTTTAAAGTTAAGAAAATAATTATTATCTAACGAATGTCATTTCGACGTTAGGAGAAATCTAACACAATATTATTAGTTAATTTTAAGATTTCTCAATCGCTAAAAAAAGCTCATTTCGAAATGACATTCTGATGATTTATTGTTAATTGTAGAAATTAATTATATTTAAATATGTTTAAAAAATACTTTATTTATATAATTACAAATGAAAAGAAAACAGTTTTATATATTGGAGTAACAAATAATCTTCAAAAAAGACTTTCTCAACATTATTTTGATAGTCAAAATGCTAAAAGGTCTTTTGCAGGAAAATATAATTGTTATTATTTACTGTATTATGAAACTTTTGATGACATTAATTTAGCTATACTTAGGGAAAAAGAATTGAAAGGATGGAGAAGAGAAAAGAAAAATAAACTCATATCTGAATTTAATCCAAATTGGGATTTCCTGAACAATGATGTTTTATAATCAAAATGTCATTCCGAACGAAGAATGAGGAGGAATCTTGTGTAATATGATTAATTAATTCTAAGATTTCTCAATCGCTGAAAAGCTCATTTCGAAATGACATTCTGATGATGAATTATTTGTAGTTAAAAAGAATAAAATCAAGAATTAATTCTAACGCTCCATAGACAACAAAACCATACGCAACTCCATAAAAGTAAAAGATTTATCTACTTTTTCTTTGAGTTCTGTAAGATTTTTAAACTCTACTTCTTCTATTTGATGAATGATTTTTTTATAACGTTTTAATTCAATCAACTCTAAAATATCAACATCACCTGTAGGAATAAACGTCATTAAATGACTTTGAATGGTGTTTAACGTTAAGCTACGTTCTTTGGCAATTTCTTTGGGTGATAAGCCTGATTTGAACAACTCAAAGGTAATTTGTTTGGTGTTTTTTTTATCTTCTTTTTTCTGTTCATTGAATTTGTTAATACCATTTTCTTTGCAATAGGTTTCAATGACTTCTAAAATTTCTTCACCATATTTTTTCACGCGAATTTTTCCCATTCCAGAAATTTTTAGCAATTCTTTTTCTGTTCTCGGTAAAGCATCACACATTGCATATAAAGTTTCTTGTGTAAAAATTTGAAACGCTGGTATGTTTTCTGCAATTCGAATTTCGTCTCGTAACTCGCGTAATTTTAAAGCCAATAAAGGGTCTTTTCTGGTCGATAATTTTTTCTTCTTTTTAGGTTCCGTTTTTTGTAAAACGGAATCTGCTCTAACTTGTAAATATTCTTTTACCTTAAAAGCATTTGTCATTTTCTCTAAAGCAAATAACTTTTCTTCTAATTTTTCTTGTAAAGCATCAAACTGTTTCGAAAAGTCTTTTTTTACAGCTTTGTTATCTGTAGAAAATTGAATCGCATCCAAAGGTTTTTGAATGTTATTTTTAGTATGATTTAAAAAATAAGCTACGCCTTTTGTAAATCGTTCTTGAATTTGAGAACTATTTTCTGGCAGCACATTGTCTTCTGAGAGAGTATTCAACTGATTTTTAAATCCGTTCGAAATCTTCATTAAAGCAACAACTCCATCATCTTTTATAGTTTGTAAATGATCGATAACATCACCTTTTATAGAAGTTTGATTTTTGTAAAAAATGTCAATCAAACGCGTTGTAGGGTATAAAAAAGGTTGATAATCAAACAATTCTGCAATTAAATTCAATTGAAACTCTTTTTCTGATTGCAATAATTCTTTTTCATCAGGATGATTCTCTTCTACACTTTGATTAAAAGAACTTACTGTGCTATCATTAATAATTGCATTGCTAGAAATTGGAGTTTTTAGCACCAAACCTTCTAAAGAAGTACACCTACTCAACGCCACATAAGTTTGTCCGTGAGCAAAAGAAGCTTCTGCATCTATAATTGCTTTTTCAAAAGTCAAACCCTGACTTTTATGAATGGTAATTGCCCAAGCCAATCGTAATGGAATTTGAGAAAAAGAACCAATTACATCTTCTTTAATTTCTTTTGTTTCTTCGTTGATGGAGTAATTTACATTGTCCCAATTTTCTCTTTCTGTAACAATTTCGTCAACTTCATTGGCACACTGAACGGTTACATTTTGGCTAGAGATATCAGTAACGATTCCTATTTTACCATTAAAATATCTTTTTTCTGGTGATGAATCATTTTTAATAAACATTACTTGTGCCCCAATTTTAAGTTCTAATTTTTCGTCATTAGGAAAAGAGTTTTCATTAAACTTTCCAGAAACATCAGCTTCAAAAAAGTAGCTTTTGTTTTTGAGTTTATTCAGTTCAGATTCGTTGATTAAATTGGCTCTTTTATTATGTGTGGTTAGTGTAATATAACCATCTTCTTTATCTGGCGAAAAGGTT
This sequence comes from Polaribacter sp., assembly GCF_965660385.1. Taxonomy (GTDB): domain Bacteria; phylum Bacteroidota; class Bacteroidia; order Flavobacteriales; family Flavobacteriaceae; genus Polaribacter. The sequence goes on along the minus strand of NZ_CBFHZT010000007.1, from coordinate 50,869 downwards.
GGATTGTAACGTTCGTTTAAAATTTTTGCAGATTGTTCAGATAAATTATCGTTTCTAATTTCATTTAAAATGGTAATAAAAGCTTCATTTTTTTGACGATAAATATGTTTTAATTCGATAGAAACAACATTGGCTTCTTGAAATGCTTTTGAACTAAAAAAATAAACGGTTTCATAATGATTTCTTAGTAAACTCCATTCATTTGGTCTAACCACAGGTGCTAATTGTTGCAAATCTCCAATCATTAATACTTGTGCACCACCAAACACTTTATTACGGTTTTTATAACGTCTCATCACTTGATCTATACCATCTAACAAATCTGCACGAACCATAGAAATTTCATCGATAATTACTAAATCTAACGATTTAATAATATCAATTTTTGTTTTAGAAAATCTTCGCTGTTGGTTGTTTTGTGTTTGATTTGGTAAAATTGGGCCAAAAGGCATTTGAAAAAACGAATGAATGGTAACTCCTTTTGCATTAATAGCTGCAACACCTGTTGGCGCAACAATTACCAATCTTTTTAAAGATTCATTTTTAATTTGATGTAAAAAAGTAGTTTTTCCTGTACCTGCTTTTCCTGTAATAAAAAGGTTTCTAGCTGTTTTATCAATAAAATTAATAGCAAGTTCTAATTCAGGATTTTTGAGCATTTTTACTTTTTGATGCAAGGTAAACAATCAAAGAAAAAGTAAAACAAAAATGTAATGATATTTAGGTTTTCAAGATATCAAAAAGCAAAAAATACTAAAGGTTTTAGGCAAAAAATTTAAATTAATTATTTTCTAAATAGACCTTTTTAAATGTAAAAGTTTATTAGTAGCACGAATATATTTGTTGTAAATAAAATCATACTGAATCAATTCTTGAAAGTTGTATGGGTTATCATTTTGGCTTCCCACTATTTTATCACCATTAACTAATTTAAAGTTTTTTACATAGTGTTCATTATTTCCATGATCTTTAATAGCAATTGCGTCTTTAAAATTTTTAACTTGTATGTTTTCTTGAGCTAATAATTTTTTTCTTCCTGTAGTTTTATCAACGATAAATACTTTAGTTTTGATATTACTGCCACCTCTAATTTTTTTGATGATACTAGTTTCTACATCAAAATTAAAATCAGAAGAAGGTCTGCACTCAAATTGATGCATTGAAAGCACTTTATCAATGTTAATACTCTTTAAATTTAGGGCTGATTCTAAAGGTTTTGTTTCTTTTTTGTTAAAAGATAATGCACAGATAACAATTACAGCTAAAGCTATACTTTTAAGTAGGGGTTTCATAATTAGGGGTTTAGGGGTTACTACTTACAAAGGTACACTTTTTTCTAAAAAAAACAAATTGTTTAAAAAATAAAAAAAAAGCATTTGAAATTATATAAACTATTTATAAACAGTTTTTTATAAAATAAGTTGATTTCAATTATTTTAACAAAATGACTTTAAAAAAGGAAGCTATAAAAACAGCTTTTAAATTTTGATTGACTGATTTTTAGTGTCATTAAATTAAATTAGTTACAGAATAACTATTATCTTTGTTTCATCTATGAATACAATTTTTTTATTTATTGGTGCACCAGAAATATTTGTAATTATGTTAATTGTTGTTATGGTGTTTGGTGCAGATAAAATACCTGATATTGCTAGAGGATTAGGGAAAGGAATGCGTCAAGTAAAAGATGCTACTAACGATATTAAAAGAGAAATTAACAATACTTCTAAAGAACACAATTTAGATACCAATATTGCTAAAGATATTAATAAAGAAATTAATGGCGTAAAAGATGATATTGACGATTTTACAGGGCCAATTAAAAGAAATATGTAGTTTTTTATTTAATCATTTAAATTATCTAAAATCTTAGCCTAAATTAATTTATAAAATTATTTTTATTTATTCTAAATAAATGTTTATTTTTGTACTGTGAGCGTTTTTACAGGCATACAATTCAATATAAAACTAGAACAAATTACGTTTTGCAACTATCAATTAAAGATAGATGATAAAGTAATGTCGCTTACTTTTCCACAATTACTACAATTAAGAAATAAAGTACAAACTTTAACTAGTTTAGATAGTTTAGAACACATCATTCAAAACGAAAACTTTGTGCTCTTATTTATTGCAGATAGAAAACATTTAGAATTTTTTGAGGTTCCAAAATTGTTAGATTTAAAAGAAGAAATAGAACTCTGTTTTTGCAACTATTAGCATTTCGATTATCACCTTTTTTCTTTTATTTAGATTACATTTAAATATAAATTTTAGTATAGATATAATCTGTTTTATTTGTAATTTTGTATAGTAAATATTGATAATTATGAAAACAGCCATAAGAAGACAAATGACCATACATCCAGAAGTGATGGATTTGTTAAACGACCAAATAGCACTAGAAATGCATGCATCTGCTTCTTATTTAGCAATGGCATCTTGGTGCGACCAACGTGAACTTTTAAATAGCAAAGCTTTTTTTTACAGGCAAGCAGAAGAAGAAAGAGCACATGGTATGAAAATTTTCAACTTTGTAAATGATGCTGGAGGCGCAGCAATTTCGCCTGCAATACCAGAAGTAAACAATGATTTTGAAGGGTTAAGAGAAATTTACGAAAAATCTTTAGACCAAGAAATTGGGGTTACACAATCTATTTATAAATGTTTTAGCAAAGCAAGAAGCGTAAACGATTTTGCATCGGAAGTATTTTTGCAATGGTTTGTAAATGAGCAAGTAGAAGAAGAAGATACTGTAAGAAGTATTATTGATATATTCGATTTAATGGGAGATATGCCATTAAAAATGATAGACGAAAGATTACCAACAGAATAAAAAGTATCAGCAAAAAATATATAAATCCGAAACAACATTGTTTCGGATTTTTTTTACTCAAATTTAAGTGAACGGATTTCAAAAAATCTTATCGATACAACAAATCCCATCCTACTCTTAACAAAACTTTCTGATGTACTTTTTGTATCTTTGTTACACAACGAAATCGATTGAGATGTTTTTAGAGTTACTCATACACTTAAAATTTTTAATAAAACGCAATCCAGAATGAAGTTTCTTTCTGTCATTCCTGCTAAGGCAGGAAACTCGAAAATAAGAAAGAACAATCATTAACAAGATTCCTGTTTTTACAGGAATGTCAAAAAAGAACAATATGCCTTTTTATCATAAATTAGGAGAAATCCCACCCAAAAGACACACACAGTTTCGTAAAAAAGACGGCAGTTTGTATTACGAACAACTCTTTGGTACCATTGGTTTTGATGGAATGTCTACAAATTCTTATCACGAACATAGGCCAACAATGGTCAAAGAAATTAGAAAACAATATTCTGTAAAACCAAAAATTGCCAAAGCAAATAATATACAATCTTATCGCTTTCGCGGATTTCAAGTAAAACCAGAAAACGATTATTTAGAAAGTAGAAAAGTGGTGCTAACCAATTCTGATTGCAACATCATTTTAGCAGCTCCAAAAGAATCAACAAAAGATTATTTTTATAAAAATACAGATGCAGATGAGGTAATTTTCATCCACAAAGGAACAGGAAAATTAAGAACGCATTTAGGAAATATCGACTTTAAATACGGAGATTATTTGGTAATTCCACGCGGAATTATCTACAAATTAGATTTTGATGACGAGAATAATCGTCTTTTTATTGTAGAATCTTACAGTCCAGTTTACACGCCAAAAAGATACAGAAACTGGTTTGGTCAGTTATTAGAACATGCGCCTTTTTGTGAACGCGATTTACGCAGACCACAAGAATTAGAAACGCATAATGAATTGGGCGATTTTACAATCAAAGTAAAAAAACAAGGCGAAATTATAGAAATGATCTATGCCTCACATCCTTTTGATGTAGTAGGTTACGATGGTTATAACTTTCCCTATGCATTTTCAATTCACGATTTCGAACCCATTACAGGTCGTATTCATCAACCACCACCAGTGCATCAAACTTTTGAAACCAATGCCTTTGTAATTTGCAGTTTTGTGCCACGTTTGTATGATTATCATCCGCAATCAATTCCTGCACCTTACAATCATAGTAATATCGATTCAGACGAGGTTTTGTATTATGTAGATGGCGATTTTATGAGCAGAAACGATATCGAACAAGGTCATATTTCTTTGCATCCTGCAGGAATTCCACATGGTCCACATCCAGGAGCTACAGAACGCAGTATTGGTAAAACAAAAACCGAAGAATTAGCAGTTATGGTAGATACTTTTAAACCTTTACAAGTTACAGAAGAAGCCATAAAAATTGCAGATGAAGCATATTATAAATCTTGGTTGGAGTAATTAGAAAAGAGAATCAAGAAAAAAGAATAAAGAGAATGGAAAAAAGGAAAAGACATAACTACAAAAATTTAAAGATTTGGAATTTAGGAATCGAAATTGTAGATGATGTTTATTCTATAATAGGAGAGTTTCCAAAAGATGAAAGATTTGGATTAATATCTCAAATAAGTAGGTGTTCAGTTTCTATTACAAGTAACATTGCAGAAGGTTCATCAAGAACAGATAAATCTTTTTCTCATTTTATTGATATTTCTCTTGGGTCATCATATGAATTAGAAACACAATTAATAATAGCTTTTAAAAGAAAGTATATAACAAAAGAACAATTAACAAAGATTGAATTGAAGATTCAAGAATTTCAAAAAATGACAATGGGCTTTCAAAACAAACTTTAAAAGTCTTTTTTCTTGTCTCTTTTTTCTATCTTCTATACAAAATACAGATGAGTAAAAAAATAGAATCAGTCAATTACGGATTAGAAAAAATATTCGAAGGAGCACAAGATTTCCTTCCATTGTTAGGTACAGATTATGTTGAATTTTATGTAGGGAATGCAAAACAAGCGGCACATTTCTACAAAACAGCATTTGGGTTTCAATCGCATGCCTATCGTGGTTTAGAAACAGGATCTAAAGATTCTGTAAGTTATGTGTTAACCCAAGACAAAATCAAGTTAATGCTCACAACTCCTCTTAATAGTAAATCTCCAATTAACGATCATATTGTAAAACATGGCGATGGTGTAAAAGTAGTAGCACTTTGGGTAGAAGATGCCAGAAAAGCGTATGAAGAAACCACTTCAAGAGGCGCAAAATCGTACATGGAACCCAAAGTAGAAAAAGATGAACATGGAGAAGTGGTTAGAGCAGGAATCTATACTTATGGAGAAACTGTGCACATGTTTGTAGAACGTAAAAATTACAAAGGTGCATTTTTACCTGGCTTTAAAAAATGGGAATCCGATTACAATCCGCCAATTGCAGGTTTAAAATACATAGATCACATGGTGGGTAATGTAGGTTGGAATCAAATGGATGTTTGGGTAAAATGGTACGAAGATGTAATGGGTTTCGAAAACTTTTTATCTTTTGATGACAAGCAAATTCATACAGAATATTCAGCATTAATGAGTAAAGTAATGTCTAATGGAAATGGACGCATAAAATTCCCAATAAACGAACCAGCAGAAGGAAAAAAACGTTCGCAAATAGAAGAATATTTAGATTTTTACGAAGGTGCAGGTGTACAACATATTGCTGTTGCTACAGATGATATTGTTGCTACAGTAACACAATTACGCTTAAATGGAGTAGAGTTTTTATCTACACCACCAGAAGAATATTACAAAGCTGTTCCTGGTAGATTAGAAGAATTTAGCCACGAATTAAGAGAAGATATCGAAAGTTTAAAAGCTTTAGGAATTATGATAGATGCAGATGAAGAAGGCTATTTGTTACAAATTTTTACAAAGCCAGTAGAAGACAGACCAACTTTGTTTTTCGAAATCATTCAAAGAATGGGAGCAAAAGGTTTTGGTGCAGGCAACTTTAAAGCACTTTTTGAATCCATAGAAAGAGAGCAACAAAAAAGAGGAACACTTTAACATAATCAATTTTTATCAAGCTAATTTAGCTTTGTATTAGGTAAGAGTTCTTTTATAAAAAAAAGAACGGTTCTAATATTTTTTAATACTTTTATCTATTAACTGTGCTTTTTATAACTTTACTAATTATAAACAAATACTAAATAAAAGATATTTAATGAATGAAGCTACCAAAAAAATAATAAAAGATATTAGAGAATTGGCTAAAACATCCGATGAAACTGAGGTTGAAATTATGGAAAATATCAATAGCTATTTTAACAAAAGAGCTGTAAAAACTATAGTTAGGCTATACAAAAGAAGAAAGGCAAATGTTTTAGATCTTTGTAAAGATTACCGAGTATCAACAAAAAAATTATATCAAATTCTTAGAGAAAACAATGTTGAAATTGATCGAAAATAAGATATAATAAGATTTCTAGAATTAGATAATCACATGAATAGAGACGAAATTTTAAAAGCCATAGAAGAAAAGTATGACAAACTGGGCGTTCCTGTAGACGCCATGTTAGAAGGTTTATTGCATAGTACTCCTATTACTTATTGGGATTATATTCAGACAGATGCGCTTTTAGGATTACAAACGCCAAGAACCAATCAACCTGATGAAATGGTGTTTATCATGTACCATCAAGTAAATGAATTGTTGTTTAAAATGATTCTTTGGGAAATTGAGCAAGTTGCAAAAGCAATTAAATTAACTGCTGATAAATTTTCGATGCATTTAGGCAGAGTAAGTAGATATTTTGATATGTTGTGTAGCTCATTTACAGTGATGACAGATGGAATGGAGCGTGAACAATATCTCAAATTTAGAAATACCTTAACACCTGCAAGTGGTTTTCAGTCAGCACAATACAGAAAAATTGAGTTTGCATCTACAGAACTCATCAATTTAATAGATGCACGTTATAGAGATACGATTGATAGAAACTCTTCTTTTAGAAATGCCTACAACCATTTGTATTGGCAAGCCGCAGGAAAAAATTATACAACAGGGCAAAAATCAACCTTATTAAATCTTTTTGAAAAAAAATACATGGGAGATTTTATCGACTTTATGGAAGATTATAATGACATCAATCTATCATTAAAATTTAAACAATTACCAAAAAAAGTACAAGAAAACCAAGATTTAATAAAAGCAATGCGTCATTACGATTATACTGTAAATGTAAAATGGGTGATGGCTCATTACAATGCAGCTGCAAAATATATTGGTGGTAACGATTCAGAATTGCAAGCAACAGGTGGTAGTAACTGGCGAAAATACATGCACCCTAAATATCAACGAAGAATTTTTTATCCTTATTTGTGGAATACAGAAGAATTAGCCAATTGGGGTAACTTTTAATCTTCTTAAAATTATATTAAAAAAGTAAGTTCTTATACATTAAACCATTCTTTTCCACTTTTGGAACGCATTTTGTCATTCCTTTTTTATAAGTTTGATATTTATGAAAAAGTATATCTTTTTATTTTTCGCGTTATTTTATTTTTCACTTAGCCAAAGTCAAGAAAAAAAGCCAGCATTTAAAAGTGGTGAGTGGTTACGTTATAAGATGAGCTACAGTGGGTTTTTACGAGCAGGATCAGCAATATTAGAAGTTCAAGAAAAAGAGCTTAATGGTAAAAAAGTATTTTACACTAAAGGTACAGGCTGGACCTCTGGTATGATTAAATGGTTTTTTGAGGTAGATGATTTATACGAATCTTATTTTGATAAAAATGTAATAAAACCCTATGTATTTAAAAGAAAAATAAACGAAGGGGGTTATAAAAAACATAGAATTACAACATTTAATTACGATTCAAAAAAAGCATATGTGCAAGATTTTACCAATCAAAAAGACACTTCTGTTGCTTTTAAAAACGTACAAGACATGTTATCTTCCTTTTATTATTTAAGAAATACAGACACAAAAAACTTAAAAAAAGGAGAAGAATTAGCGTTAGATATGTTTTTAGATAGTAAAGTATATCCGTTTAAATTACGATTTTTAGGTAGAGAAATCTTGAGAACAAAATTCGGAAAGGTAAAATCTTTAGTGTTTAGACCTTTAGTTGAATCTGGTAGAATATTTAAAGAACAAGAAAGTGTTACCATTTGGATTACAGATGATGACAATAAAATACCCATAAAAATGCAAGCTTCACTTGCTGTTGGCTCTTTACGAGCAGAATTAGAGGCTTATAAAGGCTTAGCAAATTCATTTAAAAAGCTCTAAAAAAAATTAACGAAACCGTTTGATGAACTTATGGTATTAGTTTTAAAATAAATCAATTTTATTTGTACTTTTGAAATTGATTAAAACAGCCATTTTCATTGAAAAAAACACTTATTTTTTTAGCTTTTATTATTTCTTTTTCATCCTGTAAAAAAGAAGCACCTAAACCCGTAATCGTTAAAAAAGAAGCGCCCAAACCAGAAATTAGATTTGGGTATAAAATTGATGATTATAAGGTAATTCAAGATACGATTAAAAGTGGTGAGAGTTTTGGTATTATTTTAGACAGGCATCATGTAATGTATCCTAAAATAAACGAAATCGCCACTGTAGCTAAAGATACTTTTGATGTTAGAAGAGTTAGAGCAGGCAAGCCCTATACAATTTTAGCCAGTAAAGATTCTACTGAAAAAGCTCAGGTTTTTATTTATAAACACGATAAAATAAATGCCACAATTCTAGATTTTAAAGATTCTACAATTACAGCAAAACACTACAAAAAGCCCATTAAAATTGTAGAAAAAGTTGCCAATGGCATTATCAATGCTAACTTTACTTTTTCTATGGATAGTTTGGGATTAAGACCAAATTTAACTTACCAAGTGGCAGATATTTATGCTTGGACCTTAGATTTTCTAAGACTTCAAAAAGGAGACAAATTTAAAATAGTGTACGAAGAAAAGTTTATTGATGACACAACTTTTGCGGGTTATGGTAAGGTAAAATCAGCAGTATTTAATCATAATGGAAAGGATTTGTACGCTTTCCGATTTTTAGCAGATTCCATTTTAAATATTCACGAGTATTATGATGAGAATGCAAAAATGCTAAGAAGTCAGTTTTTAAAAGCTCCTATAAAATTTCAATATCGAATTTCGTCAAGATACAATTTACGCAGAAGAATTGCGTATTATGGCAACAGAGTAAAACCTCACAGAGGTACAGACTTTGCAGCCAAAATAGGTACACCAATTATAGCAACTGCAAATGGTACAGTTGTAGAATCTACCAGAAGAGGTGGTAATGGAAAGTTTGTTAAAATAAAACACAACAACACCTATTCTACCCAATATTTACACATGAGAAATCAGGCCGTAAAAAAAGGGCAATATGTAAAACAAGGAGATGTCATCGGTTATGTGGGTATGACAGGTAATACAGGAGGGCCACATGTTTGCTATCGTTTTTGGAAATATGGCAAACAAGTAGATCCATTAAAGGAAAAATTACCAGCAGCAAAACCCATGAAAAAAGAGATTAAACCCACTTTTTTTAAATTCATACAACCACTAAAATATCAATTAGATTACGACAGAGTTCCTGTAGAGGAGCCTGCCGAAGTTAATGAAATCATAGCAAAAAACTAAAAAATGGCTTTACCAAATCACAACCCAACTAAAACACAATCTTGGCAAAAACTAGCAAATCATTTTAACGATATTCAAAATATCACAATAAAAGATTTGTATAAAGACGAAAATAGAGTAAATGACTTCTCTTTACAATTTGATGATTTATTAGTTGATTTTTCTAAAAACAGAATCACCAAAGAAACCTTAGATTTACTGTTAGAACTCGCAAATGAAGTCGAACTTAAAAAAGCGATAGAAAGTCAATTTTCTGGTGAAGTTATTAACGTTACCGAAGGCAGAGCAGTTTTACATACCGCATTAAGAAGTACATCAGAAGAGCCAGTTTTAGTAGATGGTAAAAACATAAAACCACAAATACAAACCGCTTTACGAAAAATAAAAAGCTTTTCTAACAAAGTGATTTCTGGAAAATGGAAAGGGTATACTGGAAAATCAATAACAGATGTTGTTAATATTGGTATTGGAGGTTCTGACTTGGGACCAGATATGATTGTAGAATCACTTAAATTTTATAAAAATCAATTAAATACACATTTTGTTTCTAATGTAGATGGTGATCACGTTTCTGAAATCATTAAAAATTTAAATCCAGAAACTACATTGTTTGTAATTGTTTCTAAAACATTTACTACGCAAGAAACCATTAGTAATGCAGAAACTATTAAAAATTGGTTTTTAAAATCAGCAACTATTTTTGATATTCCAAAACACTTTGTGGCAGTATCTACAAACTTAGAAGCTGTAGATAGTTTTGGTATCGATAAAAAGAATGTTTTCCCAATGTGGAACTGGGTAGGTGGTCGTTTTTCTTTATGGTCTGCTGTAGGTTTGTCTATCAGTTTATCTATAGGTTTTGATAATTATAGAGCTTTATTAGATGGTGCAGAAGAAATGGATAATCATTTTAGAAACGAAGATTTCGAGAATAATATCCCTGTAGTTTTAGCATTAATTAGCATTTGGTACAACAATTTTTATTTCGCTGAAACAGAGGCTGTTTTACCATACTCACAATATTTAAAGAAACTTCCAGATTATTTACAGCAAGCCATTATGGAAAGTAATGGTAAGGGTGTAGATAGAAATGGCGATAAAATAGATTACCAAACAGGCACCATAGTTTGGGGTAGCACAGGTACAAATATGCAACATGCTTTTATGCAATTGGTGCATCAAGGTACAAAGTTAATTCCTGCAGATTTTATTGGCTACAAAGAATCTTTGTATGGTTTAACAGATCATCATAAAAAGTTAATGGCAAATTATTATGGACAAATGGAAGCTTTAGCTTTTGGTAAAACTAAAGAAGAGGTGCATTTAGAATTACAATTTTCTGGTGATGAAGATAAAATTAACCAATTACTACCCTTTAAAGTTTTTGAAGGTAATAGACCAAGTACAGCAATACTTTTCGATAAGCTTACACCTAAGTCTTTAGGTAAGCTAGTAGCGATGTACGAACATAAAATCTTTACTCAAGGTATTTTATGGAATATTTATAGTTACGACCAATTTGGAGTAGAATTAGGTAAGGAATTGGCTAAAAAATTATTGAACAAACAATAGATTTAAGTATAACAAATCTATTTATCAAAATGTTTACGAAAAAGAGCAATTTTGTTAACAAATAGGGTAAAATATAAGTGTTTGATTTTAAATGGCTCAGGGCTGTTTTTTATAAATTTACAGTCTTAATTTCTTGTTAAAATTTAACGTTAAATTAACAAAACAATCAGGCAAAAGATGGACTTTTGCCAAACATTCAATAAACAAATTAAATAATGAAAAATTTTAAAAACTTATTACTTGTTGCGTTATTATTTGTATCGGCTACAGTTTTAGGACAAACTAAAATTACTGGAACTGTTGTTGACGAAACAAATCAACCAATGCCTGGAGCAAGCGTTCTAGAAAAAGGAACTAAAAATGGAACTGACACCGATTTTAACGGTAAGTTTACATTAAAAGCTTCTGCAAATTCTGGTACTCTTGTAATCTCTTACATTGGTTACAAAACTAAAGAAGTTGCTTTTTCTTCTTCTTCTGTTGGAACTATTAAATTAGAGTTAGGAAACTCTTTAGATGAAATTGTAATTACTTCTGGTGTAATTGATATTGCAAAAGAGAGAGAAACTCCAATTGCTGTATCTACAATTACTCCTCAAGAAATTTCGTTGAAAGTAGGTAACCAAGAATTCCCAGAAATTATGAACAATACACCAGGTGTGTATGCTACTAAAACTAGTGGTGGTTATGGAGATTCTAGAATTTCATTAAGAGGTTTTGATCAAAGTAACACTTCTTTCTTAATCAATGGTCAACCTGTAAACGATATGGAAAACGGTTGGGTGTATTGGTCTAACTGGCAAGGTTTAACAGATGTTGCTTCTGGTATCCAAATTCAAAGAGGTTTAGGAGCATCAAGATTAGCTGTTCCTTCAGTAGGGGGTACAGTATCTATTTTTACCAAAGCTGCTCAGAAAACTCAAGGAGGTTCTTTCTTTCAAATGGTTGGTAATGATGGTTACTTAAAAACAGGAGCGTCATACAATACAGGTACTAACGATAAAGGTTGGGCATTCTCAGTATTGTTATCAAGATGGGAAGGAGATGGTTATGTAAACAATACTTCTGGTGAAGGGTATACGTATTTTGCTGCTGTTGGTTATGAACCAGAAGGATCAAAATCAAAATTTAATTTATCTTTCTTAGGCGCAGGTCAGTGGCACCACCAAAGAGATGTTTGGGTTTCTATTAGAGACTACCAAAACTTTGGAGAAAGTGGTATTGATAGAAGATGGAACTCTAATGGAGGTACTTTAAATGGTGAAGAATATAACTTAAGAAGAAATTTCTATAACAAACCTTTAGCTACATTCAACTGGGATTGGGAAATTTCTGAAAACTTAGAATTAAATACTTCTCTTTATGGCTCTTGGGGTCGTGGAGGTGGAACAGGTCCTAGAGGAAATAACTTTAGAAATGCAACTTTAGATATCTTACCTTTTAATAGAGATTTAACAGAGCATTATAATGAAAATGGTAGAGGTGCAAGAAATGCAGATGGTACAATCAATTTTGATGCATTAGTAGCAGAGAACAGAGCTTCTACTTCTCCATATACTGGGTCTGTTGGTGATTACGCTGGTCAGTTAATTGGTTCTAATGGATTTAGAGACGATAATGTAAATAGAGAAGTTTTGGTAAGAAGAGCTTCTATGAACTCTCATGACTGGTATGGAGGTATCTCTAGTTTAGATGCAACTTTTGGAAAATGGAATGCTTCTATTGGTGTAGATTTAAGATCTTATAGAGGTTATCACTATAGAGTATTAAACGATTTATTAGGTTTAGACGGTTATTTTGCTACAGGTGATGAAAATTCAGCTGGACAAATTATAAATCATACAGTTGCAGCTTCTCCATTTAACGATACAGGTTTAAAAACTGTAAAAATGGATTACTATAACGTAGGTGTAGTTGGTTGGCAAGGTGTTAACGGTTTAGTTGAATACAATGACGAAGAGAAGATTACAGCAGTTTTACAATTTGGTGTTTCTAATCAATCTTTTCAAAGAGAAGACTACTTCAATCAACCAGGAAATAACCCAATCTCAGATACTAAAAACATGACTGGTGGTTACGTAAAAGGTGGTGCTAACTATAACTTTAACGAAAAATCAAACGTATTTTTTAATGCAGGTTTTATCTCTAGACAACCATTATTCGATGCTGTTTTTCCAAACTTTGGAAATGCTGTGTCTGATGATTTACAAAATGAACAAATTGTATCTTTCGAGTTAGGTTATGGTTATAAAACTAGTAAATTAGACGTAAAAATTAATGCATACGCAACTACTTGGGGTAACAGATTCTTAGCAAGAAGTTTCCCTATTCCAAATTCTTCAAACTTTGGTACAGCACAGTTTACAGATATAGATGTACAACATAATGGTATTGAAGGTGAAGCTACTTATTTTGCAACCGATAAATTAAAAATTAGAGGTATGTTTTCTTTAGGAGACTGGAGATATACTAAAGATTTTGAATCATCTTTATTTGATGATAACCAAACTTTGGTTGGTACAGGTACTTTATATTTAGAAGATGTTAAAGTTGGTGATGCAGCGCAAACAACTGCAAGTTTAGGAGTAGACTACAACTTAAATGATAAAATTAGTTTTGATGCTAACTATCGTTTTGTAGATGGTTTATATGCAGATTATTCTATCGAAGATTTTGATACTGAAGATAATGATGGTGCTTTAAAATTGCCTTCTTACGGATTAGTAGATTTAGGAGCAACTGCAAGATTTACAATCTTAGGTATGGACTCTTCTTTTAGAGTAAACGTGAATAACGTTTTTGATACTGTATATATTGCAGAATCTAATACTAACATTGCTACTGATGCAAACTCAGTAACTTGGGAAGGTATTGACGTAAGAAATTCAGTTTGGTTTGGTTTCGGAACTACTTGGAACGCAGCACTTAGATTCAATTTCTAAATTAAAAACAAGATTCTTTAATATCAATTAAAGAATAAAATAAAAAAGGGTAGCAATTTTAATTGCTACCCTTTTTACTTTCTTGGCTATCGTATGGTAAAATTTATTTTTGTTGTTTACCTTGGCATATAATTTGAACAAATTAAGTAAAACCTTACACATGAAAACACTAAAAATTTTATCATTATTTATAGCCATTACCAACTTTTCGCAATGTGGTAGTTTACAATTTGATGAAAAACCACCATTTAAAATTACAAATGCAGTTTATGAAAACTGGACAGGTGGTCAACCAGGGGTTCAAGGAACAAACGTAAAAATCAACTATACCACAAAGGAAGATATTGATTTTGAAAATGTGTATTTTAGAAATAAAGTAACAAATCTTCAAACTAAAAAAGCAACATCTGGTAAATTAGTTATTGGTTATTTTAAAACATCAACAAAACAAAATGAAGTTGCAATTGATAACAACCCAACCAAAGAAATCAATAATCCTGTACCAGTTATCCAAAAATTTCCCTTTAAACTTCATGAAAATGATGCTATCATCAGTTATAGAATCAATGGAAAATTAAAATATTATAAAATTAAATCACTCAAAAAAGAAAAATCAATTTCTTTTCCTTCAGCTGCTAAACAATAGAAAAACAAGAGTTTACCTTATTAGTCTTCGAGTATATTTTTTTTGGCACGCAATTTGAATAATTAAAAGCATAACCATAAAACCAAAGCTTATGAAGACGCTAAAACTACTATTTACGATTATCATTACAGGATCATTATTAAGTTCTTGTACAGTGTATAATGATGGGTTTGTAGATGATTATCCATTAACTTTAGAAGAAGTGGTTTCTGGTTACGATTTATGGTATGTAGATTATCATAGAACAACAGGAACAGGAGATGTACCTTATGTATCAAGAGCATTTACCTTATCGTTCATCAATGGTGTTTTATTTGCCAACAACAATATTGTTGATATTGGAAGAACAGGAAATGGTTTTGGAATTGATGTAGGTACTTACAATGCTTTTAACGGCTTTTTAGAAACCAATCATGATGTTGACGGTTTTAACGATTTTGAAGTCGATATTATTTCTAATAACGAAATTAGATTGTACAATGTTAGGGAAAATGTAGCCTACTATTTAATAGGATATAGCTTAAGTAATTTTGATTATGATAAGTTGTTTTATGAAAACATAGAGTACTTTTTACAAGAATATGAAGCATGGGAAAAAATAAAGGCTGTTGGCGGTACAGAAAACCCTTTTGATAGTGAAAACTACTTAGGTTTTACACCAGAAAATATAACAACATTTTATAGTTCTCAAGATGATTTTGGCACACAAATTGCAAATATTAATTGGGATTATGTAGGTGGATATGAAATATTTGATGTAAACGGTTTTGAAGACCTAAAAATTTTAACATTGAATTATGATGGTGGAGATATTGAAGAGTTTGAATTGAGCGTTATAAATGATGGACGAATTAGTCTATATCATATAAACTCAGATACTACTTATGATTTTGGAGGAAGAGGTTTTATACAGTATTTAAAAGGTGAAAAGAATGTTAAAACTGCCAAAGAACTTGTAAGGAATAACAATAGAAAACGTACTAAAATACAAAGGAAAACAAAGAATAGAAGAAATTTAAAATAAAGTTTGGTTAGTTGATTTTTAGTTGGTTATTAGTAAATAATCAACTGAAAGAGAAGCCACCCTGAGGAGGGTGGCTTTTTCGTTGTTTATAATTGATAAAAAGTTCGTTTATGAAATAACCTTTAAAAAAAATCAGTTTTATACTTTTGTTATCCTATTTTACAATATTTACTGGTAAATTGTACAACAAATCTGTCATTTATATTAAGGCAGAAATCTTAGTAAAAAAATAGATACCTCTTTATAGGAAAAACAAATATTATGAAAAAAACAGCATTTATTACAGGCGCAACTTCTGGTATTGGTAAAGCTACAGCAGAGTTATTTGCTAAAAACAACATCGGGTTAATTCTGTGTGGCAGAAGGCAAGAACGATTAAGCGAGTTGCAGAAAACATTAAGTAATCAAACAGAAGTAACTACACTCAACTTTGACGTTTCAAAAAGAGAAGAAGTTCAAAAAGCGATACAATCCTTACCCACAAATTTTCAAAACATCGATATTTTAATCAATAATGCAGGGAACGCTCATGGTTTAACCACCATACAAGAAGGTAGTATTGATGATTGGGATGCTATGTTAGATATTAATGTAAAAGGATTGTTGTACGTGTCAAAAGCAATTATCCCAAAAATGATTGAGAATAACGCTGGGTTTATTGTAAATATTGGCTCTACAGCTGGTAAAGAAGTCTATAAAAATGGCAATGTATATTGTGCCTCAAAATCTGCTGTAAACGCTTTAAATAAGTCTATGCGATTAGATTTAAACGAATACAATATTAGAGTTGCAGGCATTCACCCTGGTTTGGTAGAAACCGAATTTTCTAATGTACGTTTTAAAGGTGATACAGAAAGAGCAAAAACAGTTTACAAAGGTTTTAAAGCCTTACAAGCAGAAGATATAGCAGACATTATCAACTTTGTGGTTACAAGGCCTTATCACGTAAATATCGAAGATTTAATTGTGTATCCAACAGCACAAGCAAGTGCAACAATGGTTCATAAACAATTCTAGTTTTTTGGTTGAAGTGAATTTACATAAAAGCTGGTTTCAACTGGCAGAAAAATATTTTTCGGATGCTTCTGAAGCGTTGGTTTTGTGGGAAAATATTAAAAAAAACTATTCCTCAAAAAATCGGTATTATCATAATTTAATGCATATACATTCGATGTTACAAAAAGCATCGGAAAATAAATATCAAATAAAAAACTATGATGAATTGTTGTTTGCAATTTGGTTTCATGATATTATTTATTCAGTAACCTCAAATAATAATGAAGAAAAAAGTGCAGATTATACAAAAATAGCCTTAAAAGACATTCCAAGAGAAAAACTTGATATTGGTAGAATTTACAAATTGATTTTATCTACAAAAAAACATCAAATTATTGTACAAGATAATTTTGATAATGCTTTTTTATTAGACTTTGACTTGGCTATTTTAGGCGCTGATTGGGATGTTTATGAAATTTATATTCAAAACATTAGAAAAGAATATAAAATTTACCCCAGTTTCTTATACAATCCTGCAAGGAAAAAAGTATTATTGAATTTTTTAGACAGAGAAAAATTGTACTTCACAACTAAATATCAACATCTATTTGAAGAAAAAGCCAGAAAAAATATCTCTAAAGAAATTCAAATGTTGTAATAATATCACTGAACAAAACCCACAAAAACAAACTTTTAGACAGTTTATATATTGAGTAATCTATTCTGAATAATATTCTTATTTTTGTGACTTCAAATTCATAAAAATGTCTAAAAAGAATATTGCAATTCTTACTATTTTAATCACCATTATTTTAGATCAAATTATAAAAATCTATGTAAAAACACATTTTGTGTTGGGTGAAGAAGTTAAAGTTTTTGACTGGTTTAGAATCCATTTTGTAGAAAATAACGGCATGGCAATGGGCATTGAATTTGGGGGTAATGCTGGTAAACTTTTTTTAACATTATTTAGAATTGTAGCAGTGGGTGCTATTGTTTATTGGTTAATGGGTACCATAAAACGCAAAGTACATAATGCTGTAATTATTGGTATTTCTTTAATTTTTTCTGGTGCAGTTGGCAATATAATCGACTCTATTTTTTATGGCGTCATTTTTAATCATCCCAGTAACAAAGTAGCAACGCTTTTCCCAGAAACTACAGATGGTAAGTTGTTTTTTGGTAAAGTGGTAGACATGTTTTATTTTCCTATTTGGAGTGGTGATTTACCAGAATGGATTCCTTTTGTAGGTGGAGATCCATTTACGTTTTTTCAGTATATTTTTAATCCAGCAGATTCTTATATTTCTATTGGGGTTGCTTTGCTTTTTATTTTTAGCAAACAAGCTTTTCCTAAAGAAGAAAAGAAAGAAATTGAAACTACAACTGCAGAATAATAAATTTCCTCTTCGTTTTTTGTAACTTGTGTAACGATTCGTTTAATACGATTAATAACATTTTATGAAAATTTCAAGATACATCCTTGTTTTTTTAATCGGCTTTTTAATTGCCAAGTTTTGGTATCAGAAAGACGATAGGCATCAAACACAAGAAGAAACAAAAGTGGTTGTAAACTCAATTAAAAACCTAAGCAAATTAGTGGTTTCAAGCAGTAATTTCTCTGAAGTTTACAATTTTAAAGATTCTAAAAAGTATTTTTATGATTATGTTTCTTTTGATAAACAGGCAATTGTTACCGTAAATGCTAAAGTAGAAGTTGGTTACGACTTATCGAAACTAGAAGTTCAAATTGATTCTTTAGCTAAAAAAATATATATCAATAAAATACCAAAAGAGGAAGTTAGCATTGCACCTGATGTAAAATATTTCGATTTACAACAAAGTCAGTTTAATACATTTTCTAAAGAAGATTTGAATAAAATCAACCAAAAAAGTATCGAGAAAATCAAAGAAACATTGGCCTTAACATCTTTAAAAAAAGAGGCAAAAACACGCTTTTTCGAAGAAATTTCTAAAATTTATCAATTATCAGCCATTTACGGTTGGCAAGTTGTAGACAATACAAACTCAAATTTTTTAACAGAATTTGATGCGCTAATCGATTAATTTATCACTCAAAAATAAGTACTTTTGAGTATGTCTGCATCTTTAGAACTTCAAATACAAACCTTACCCAATGCTCCTGGAGTATATCAATATTTTGATAAGGAAGACAAGATTATTTATGTTGGAAAAGCTAAAAATTTAAAGAAAAGAGTAAGTTCTTATTTTACAAAAACACACGATAGTGGTAAAACCCGAGTACTTGTAAAAAATATTGTACGTATAAAACACATTGTTGTAAATACAGAAACAGATGCACTTTTACTAGAAAATAATTTAATCAAAAAGTACAAACCACGTTACAATGTTTTATTAAAAGATGATAAAACTTACCCTTGGTTATGCATAAAAAAAGAACGTTTTCCACGAATTTTTTTAACACGCAGAGTTATAAAAGATGGTTCTGAATATTATGGTCCTTATACTTCGGTTAGAACTGTAAGAGTACTTTTAGAGGTTATAAAAGATGTATATGCTTTACGCACATGTAATTACGATTTAAGTCCCCAAAAAATAAGCGAAGGCAAATATAAAGTGTGTTTAGAATATCATTTAAAAAATTGTAAAGGAGCTTGCGAGGCTTTAGAAACAGAATCGCATTACAACGAATCTATCAAAGAAATTCGAAACATTATCAAAGGTAATTTTAAAGAAAGTGTAGATCGTTTAACCAAATTGATGCATGATTTTGCTGCAAAAATGGAGTTTGAAAAAGCACAAAAAATTAAAGAAAAATTAGATAGATTAAGCAGTTATCAAGCAAAAAGTACTATTGTAAACCCTGCTATAAGTAATGTAGATGTGTTTAGTATTATTTCTGATGAAACCCATGGATATGCAAATTTCTTAAAAATTTCTAACGGTTCAATCATTCAATCGCATACTACAGAAATTAAGAAAAAGCTAGACGAAACAGATCAAGAATTATTAGAACTTTTTATTGTAGAAATTAGGCAACGTTTCCATTCACAATCTCCAGAAATATATGTGCCTTTTAAGGTGGCTATTGGTGAAAATATAAAAGTAACCATCCCTAAATTAGGTGATAAAAAACGAATTGTAGAACTCTCAGAACGCAATGCAAAATATTACAGACAAGAACAGTTTAAACAGATAAAAATTGTAGACCCAGATCGACATGTAAAACGCTTAATGGCACAAATGAAAAAAGATTTGCGTTTGCATGAAGAACCTAGACATATTGAGTGTTTTGACAACTCTAATATTCAAGGTACAAACCCTGTGGCTGCTTGTGTGGTGTTTAGAGATGGCAAGCCAAGCAAAAAAGAATACAGACATTATAACATAAAAACAGTTGTTGGTCCAGATGATTTTGCATCTATGGAAGAGGTAGTGTATAGAAGATACAAACGCTTACTTGCAGAAGGTGAATCTCTGCCTCAATTAATTATTATTGATGGTGGTAAAGGGCAACTTTCATCTGCTGTAAAAAGTTTAGAAATTTTAGGTTTACGAGGAAAAATTGCCATTATTGGTATTGCAAAACGTTTGGAAGAAATTTATTATCCAGATGATCCAATACCTTTATATTTAGATAAAAAATCAGAAACCTTAAAAATTACCCAGTTTTTAAGAAACGAAGCCCACAGATTCGGGATTACATTTCATAGAAACAAACGTAGTAAAAGTGCCATACAATCAGAATTAGAACAAATTCCTAACGTTGGAAAGCAAACTATTACCACTTTATTGCGTAAATTTAAATCGGCTAAACGTGTTAAAGAAGCTTCGTTTAATGATTTAAAAGAAGTTATTGGTAATGCAAGAGCCATAAAGGTGCATCAATTTTATCATCCAAAAAAAGAAAATGAAAACTAAACTCTTGCTTTTATCACTCGTATTTCCAGCTCTGATGTTGGCGCAGCAAAAGCAACCCAAAATTGGTTTGGTGTTAAGTGGTGGTGGAGCAAAAGGTTTTGCACATATAGGTGTTTTAAAAGAAATAGATAAAGCAGGTATTCAGTTAAATTACATTGGTGGTACAAGTATGGGCGCCATTGTTGGGGGTTTGTATGCTGCTGGTTATTCTGCCATTCAAATTGAAGAGATTGTAAAAAAAACTGATTTTGTAAATCTTTTAAGAGATAAATTACCCAGAAGTTCTGCCCCTTTTTTTGAAAAAGAATACTTAGAAAAAACTAAAATTACCTTGCCCGTTTCAAAAGGTAAAGTTGGTTTACCAAAAGGAGTATCTAAAGGACAAAATATTTTAAATTTATTGTTTGAATTATTAGATGCTACCGAAAACATCAACGATTTTTCTAAACTTCCCATACCTTTTTTTTGCTTGGCTACAGATGTAGAAACAGGTAGTGAAGTGTTGTTAGAAAAAGGCTCACTACCCATAGCATTAAGAGCAAGTGGCTCTTTTCCAACATTACTAAACCCTGTAAATATAGATGATAAACTACTTTTAGATGGTGGTATTGCCAACAACTTTCCGGTTTCTATAATGAAAGCAAAAGGTATGGATTTTATAATTGGTGTTGATGTTGAGGGTAGATTGTTTGAAAAAGAAAAACTAACCTCTGCAATTGAAATTTTAAATCAAATTTTGAGCTATCAAATTTATGATACAAGCAAAAAGGAAAAAGAGAAACTAGATGTTTACATACACCCAGATATTTATAAGTTTAGTGTTGTAGATTTTGATAAAAAGGATGAAATTTTAGAAAAAGGTAAAAATGAAGCAAAAAAATATACTAAAGTTTTTAAAGAACTTGCAGATAAGCAAAAAACTAAAAACAAGAAAACGCTTGTAAGTATCAATACAAATAAAAGATACATATCTAAAATAAATCTAAATGACTCTAAAGATTATACAAGGGCTTTTGTGTTAGGAAAGCTAAAAATTAGAGAAGGAGATAGTATTACTAGACAAGAAATATCGAGGCGAATAAACCTTTTATCTGCAACTAAAAATTATGACAGAATAACCTATAAATTACTAAGCCAAAAAGATAGTTCTTATCATTTAAACTTTACTGTAAAAGAAGGCAATGAAAACGCATACGTAAGTGTTGGTGCTCACTATGATTTATTATACAAATCTGGAGTTTTGGTAAATTACAATCAAAAACATGTACTAACAAATAACGACCTATTTTCTTTAGATGTTGTGTTGGGCGATAATCTTCGATACAATTTAAACTATTTTGTAGATAACGGTTTTTATATCAGTTATGGTTTTAAGTCTAGATACAATCACTTTAGAGCAAATTCTAAATTTAACCCTATAACCTCTCAGTATAGTACTATTAGTAGTATAGATTTACGATATACAGATATCACAAACCAACTCTTTTTTCAAACTACTTTCGATAGAAAGTTTGCTTTAGGTGTAGGGGCAGAGCACAAGTTTTTAAAAGCAACTACAGAAACCATTATTGTAAATGGTGAAAAAACAATTATAGACAATAGCAACTATTTTAATGTGTTTGGCTATTTAAAATTAGACACCTACAATAAAAAGCATTTTGTTACTAAAGGGTATTTTGCCGATTTAAATTTTAAATGGTATTTAAAGGCTAATAGCCATAATGAAACGTTTAAAAGTTTTGCCCAAACCCAAGGAACGTTGGGTTTTGCCACCACTTTTTTTGATAAATTAACGCTTAAAATTACAAATGAAGCAGGATTCACAATAAACACTGCAGGTTCTGATGTTTTCGATTTTTATTTAGGAGGATATAACCAAAACTATATAAATACTTTTGTTTCTTTATACGGATACGATTTTGCAGAATTATCTGGAGATTCTTTTGTAAAATCAGAGTTTTTGTTTAGATATGCTGTTGCAGAAAACCATTATGCAACATTTATTGCCAATTATGCAAGACTAGATAGTAATGTTTTTAAAGATATAGAAATATTTAAAGACATTAAGTCTGGGTATGCTTTAGGTTATAGCTACAATAGTTTAATTGGCCCAATAGAACTAAAGTATACTTGGTCTCCAGGAAGGCAACAAGACTTTTGGGTATTTAATTTAGGCTTTTGGTTTTAAAACTTAAAAGCTGAAAAACTTTTATTTAGTACTCAGATAAAACTCTTCATAAGTTTCTAGTAAGTTCATTAAAGCCTTCATTAAATCTTTTGTTTCAAGTAAAATACTAAAATATAAGGTTGAGTTTTTCGGGCTCGTTTCATCTGTTCTAATTCTTGCTACTTGCTTTTCTACAGATTTTGAAACGTTTTCTAAAAGCACTCTTTTATCAAACAAAATAGAATTTAAATCATCAAAACCACGAGATTTAAAAACATCACTAACATTGTCAAGAATTTGAGAAAGCTCGTTATTTATTGCTTTTAAATCTTTTAGTTGTCCCTTTTTTAAATTTTTGTGATTGTTGTTTACGTGTTTAAAACTAGCTCTTGATATGTAACTTATAGATTGTGCTGAATCTTGTAAATAGCCCAAAACCATAATATAAAAACGACTGGCTTGAACTGAGGTTTCGTCTAATGATTTAATAAAATAAAATACATTATCTTTTAAATCATCAATTTCATTATTTAACTTTTCTACGTGTTTGTCAGTTTTTCGTAGTTTGTTTAAATCATGATTTGCCAAGTCATTAACTACATTGGTGTAAAGCTTGCTTATTCTACTTGCAACACCAGAAATATGATCAGCACTTTCTTCAATTACGCCATTAATGGTAATTAATTCAGATCTTTCAATATGGGTTTTTCGCTTTATTTCTTTTGTTTTATTTCTATGCGCAATAGAATTTTTTGTAATTAAAAAAGCAACTAATAACAATAAAATAGGAATAAATGCAATACTTAAATCTATTAAATAAGCAACAATACCAGCAGCTACAAAGGCAATAATTGCCGTTAAAAACCAACCACCAATCACATTTAAAACACCAGCAACTCTGTACACTGCACTTTCACGACCCCAGGCTCTATCTGCTAAAGAAGTACCCATAGCTACCATAAAAGTAACATAAGTTGTAGATAATGGTAATTTCATAGAAGTTGCAATAGAAATTAGTACGCTGGCCATAATTAGGTTTACAGAAGCTCTAACCAAATCAAAGGCAGGCATTTCAAAAGTCTTGTCTTTTGGTAATCTAACTACGGGTTTTTCAAACTTTTCATTTATAAAATTTTGTGTTTTATTAGGAATCAAAAGGTTGATCCCTTTATTTAAAAACATCGCAAAACGAACCACAACTCGAGATAAATTGTTGGGTTGAAATTTTTCGTGTCCTTCTCCTTGTCTAGATAAATCAATACCTGTTTTTATAACATTTTGTGCCTTGCTAGATGTCCAAAGTGTAATCACCATAATTGCACCAGCCAATAACAATAGCCAAATGTTAGAGGGTACTTTTTTTGCTAAGCTACCCATTGAAAATAATTCTGGTGAGGTTCCAGAAATATTAAAAGCTTTACTCCAAGCCTCATAAGAATTTAATGCTGCAATTGGTACACCAATAAAGTTTACCAAATCGTTACCAGCAAATGCCATGGCTAAAGAAAAGGTACCAACACCAATAATGAGCACTAAAATATTTAGTTTAAAAATTTTGGTTATTAAATGGGAAAAAATGGTCCAAACGATAAAACTAATACCAATAATTTCTAAAGTGTTTCCCTCTAAATACCCCTGTAAACTTCCATAAAACTGAGTGCCTTTTAAACCTTTTATAATGATAAAATAGGTAATTGCTGTTATAGCAAAACCACCAAATAAAGAATTGATATAAGCTGGTCTACTTTCAAAATTAAAAGAGTAAATTATACGTGAAAAATACTGAACAATTGCCCCAACAGTAAAAGCAACAACTACCGATAATAAAATTCCTAAAATAATATTTGATGCTGTACTGTAGTTGATATATTGCCAAATTGCAGATAAACTTTGAGTATCATTTTGCGTAATTTTTATCAACGCAATTACCACTGCAGAACCTAACAATTCAAAAACAATAGAAACAGTTGTAGAGGTTGGCATCCCTAAAGAGTTAAACACATCTAACAACAAAATATCGGTAATCATAACCGCCATAAAGATGTACATTACATCTTGAAATACAAACATACTTGGGTTAAAAATACCTTTTCGTGCTACTTCCATCATACCACTAGAAGAAACTGCACCAAAGAATACACCAACACTAGCAATAATCATGATATTTCTAACAGAAATAGCTTTAGAGCCAATGGCAGAGTTTAAAAAATTTACAGCATCATTACTTACACCAACAACTAAATCTACAATTGCTAAAACAGCCAATGCAATTAGCATTAAAATATATGGATCTTCCATTTTTTGGTCTTCAATTTAAAAAAGCAAAGTTAAATACACAGCATATTGATAGTGTTATCTTAATGTTATGAAATTTTGCCCAAAAATTCGCAAGTAAAAGTATCATTTTTATTTTTATTCACTAGCAACAAATTACGATTTAAAGATTGATTTTGATAACACTAATTTAACAACTAATTAACTCAACCATAATTTACAACTAACATAGACTTTACAAAACAAACGGACTTTTGCACCAGTAAATAACATACATAAAATGAAAAAATTTTTATTGATTACTTTTTTCGCATTAAGCCAATTTTTAATGGCACAAGATAAAGGTAAATTAACAGGTTTGTTAACCGATAAAGAAACCAATAACGAACCTTTACCGTTTGCAAACGTACTTATTAAAGGCACTACTATTGGTGCAACTACAGATTTTGATGGTTTGTACTCATTTGCTGTTCCTGCAGGAACACATACTGTTGTTTTTAGTTTCTTAGGATATAAGACAATCGAAAAAACATTTACGATTAAAGCAGGAGAAACAGTAGCCATTAATCAATTAATGTCTGCAGAAGAAGGTGTTGCTTTAGATGATGTTGTTATAAAAACAACCACAAGCAAAGAAAAAGAATCTGCATTATTATTAAAACAAAAGAAAGCAACAGTAATTGTTGAAAGTATTGGTGCTGAAAGATTATCCAAAACAGGGGTGTCTAATGCTTCTAATGCAACAACAAAAATATCAGGTGTTACCAAAAGTGAAGGAACAGGAGATATTTATGTAAGAGGTTTAGGAGATAGGTATTTATCTACTACAATGAATGGTTTACCAATACCCTCTGACAATGTTGATAATAAAAATATCAACTTAAGTTTATTTCCAACAAGTATTATAGAGAACGTTGGTATCAGTAAAACTTATGCCACTTCTAATTATTTAGATCAAGCTTCAGGTAATGTAAATGTAGAAACCAAAGGATATAGAAGAAAAGAGTTTTCAATTGGTGTTTCAGGGGGATCTAATACAAATGTAATGGGACAGTTTG
Source organism: Polaribacter sp. (assembly GCF_965660385.1). Classification (GTDB taxonomy): domain Bacteria; phylum Bacteroidota; class Bacteroidia; order Flavobacteriales; family Flavobacteriaceae; genus Polaribacter. The sequence continues at coordinate 24,761 of NZ_CBFHZT010000007.1, read as the reverse complement.
GTGATTTTAGAAGAACCATTATTACAGATGATGTAACTATGGGATTTCATCAAAAGCAATTTGCGGTTCAAGATTTAATTACAAGACAAGGTTGGGATACTAGAAGTCAAAGTACACCTTTAAATTTTAATATTTCATTATCTGGAGGCACAAAATTTGATGTTTTTGGTAAAGAATTATCAGTTTTTGCAACGGCTTCACATTCAAAGTCATTTAATTATCAAAACGGATTATTTAAAATTGCAAGAGCAAATATCGTAGAACAAATTTTTGACGATGTAGAAATCTTTAGCTCTAACGTAAATACAACTGCTTATGCTAACCTTGGTTTAAAATTAAGTGATGACCATAAAATTAAATTCAACTCTTTATTTGTAGCAAAAAGCATAGACTATTTATATGAACAAGGAAGAAATGGAAATGGTTTTGTTTTTGAACAAGAGCCAGAAGAAGATGGCGCATTTGTAAGAGACCAAAACTTTAAACAAACTTTAATGTTTGTAAATCAAGTTTTAGGAGAGCATAATTTGTTTGAAAATAACACTTTAAAATGGGCAGTAGGTTTCAACTTTATTTTAGCTGAAGAACCTAATAGAATTAGAAATGAAGTTAGCATTTTAAACCCTACAACAGTTCAATATGCAAATAACAGTGCATTTCAACAAAGAAAATCAAGCCAAAAAATTGAGGATAACGAAATCAATGCATATATAAAAGACAGTTGGTCTTTAGGTGAAGCAAATGAAGATGACAATTTACCTTACAAACTTAATTTTGGTGTAAACTATAGGCATAAAGAAAGAAACTTTAGATCTCTTTTTATTGGGGTAGATGCAGATGGTTTTCAAGTACCAAGTGTAGATGAGTTTTCTTCAACATTTACATCAACAGCATTTAACAATGGTTTACGATTGGTAGAAAGACCTTTAGATAGGTATAATGGTACTTTTAATGCAGTTGCTGGTTTTGCGGATTTCGATTTTCAATTTAATAAATTTACAGGTAATGTAGGTGTACGATATGAAAGAGATGAAATTTATGTAGAATGGGATGTTGCTAACTTTCAAGGAAGAACAGGTTCTTTAAATAGAGACTATAACAACATCAACCCAAGTATTAACTTAAAATACGAGTTAAATGATAGAAATTTTGTTCGTTTTGCAACAAGTATTTCACAAACCTTGCCAGAATTTAAGGAGTTTGCACCTTTTGAGTATGTATCTCCAACAGGTAGGGTAACGAAAGGTAATCCAGACATAGAAAGATCTAACGTTTACAATGTTGATTTAAAATGGGAGTTTTACCCAAGTAGAGAAGAATTGTTTTCTGTAACAACATTTTATAAAAAAATTGAAGACCCTATCAACTTAGCACAAGCAAGAGGTTCTGCAGGTATCTTTCAATTTAATAACACTGGAGATGAAGCAAACATTTTTGGAATTGAAGTAGAAGGTAGAGTAGGGTTTTTACAAAACGATGATGAAGAAAACCTAATGAGCTTAACAGGTAATGTTACACAAATGTGGTTAACACAAGATTTATTAACTAATTTTCAATACAATAATAAAACTGAATCTTCATTACAAGGGGCATCAGACTTTATTTTAAATTCTTCACTTTCTTACAGTAATAAAAAAGAAAGAGAATTTATAGCTACATTATCTGGAAACTATTCATCAGACAAAATATTTGCATTAGGTAGCCCAGAGAGTTTTGCAAGTAGTGATACTTTATTTAATGAAGAAATTATTGAGAAAGGTTTTGTAACCTTAGATTTGGTATTGAGCAAAGAAATTACAGAAAAATTAACAGCTCGATTTATTGGAAGAAATTTATTAAATCCTTCTATAAGACAAACACAAGATATTAGAAACTTAAATACAGGTATTACAACAACAGAAACTGTTTTGCAGTATAAAAAAGGCAGTCAGTTATCGTTAAATTTAAAATACACCTTTTAAAGAAATACTTGTATTAATTTCATATTTATAGAAAAACGGTTTTTAACTTAAAAGTTAAAAACCGTTTTTTTTTATGGCGTAACACTGAGTTAACAAAAAGCCTTTTTTCTTTTTTAACATTAACAATCACTTAATATTTACTTAAACAACAAGACAACAATTAATATCATTTTTGTGGAACTGAAACAAACAAAAAAATAAAATAAAAAAAATGAAAAATTTTAAATTCTTATTTCTATTTGCTACAATCTTAGCATTTACTTTTACAAGTTGTGGTGATGATCCAGATCCAATTATCACAGAAGAGTCTCCAGTAATTGAAAATCTTAAAAACGGTATAATGAACGGTAAGTTAGAAGAAGACTTTACCTTAGATGCTTCTGTTTCTTATACATTAAGTGGTTCTTTTCTTATCGATGATGGCGTAACATTAAATATACCTGCAGGTACTCAAATTAATGCAGTAGCTAATGGTGTTGATATTTATATCGCTGTTTTACAAGGAGGTAAAATTAATATAAATGGTACTACAGGAAATCCTGTAATTATGGCTTCTACAAATGGTGCTCCTGGAGATTGGGGTGGTTTAACCTTATGTGGTAAAGCAACTACAACAGCAGGTGCAGATGCAACTGCAGAAGTTGGTGGTTTTATTTATGGAGGATCAACAGATGGAGATAGTTCAGGGATAATCAGAAACTTAATTATTAGAGGAACTGGTGCTGCAATTAATGCAGAGTCAGAGTATAATGGTGTTTCTTTTTACGCTGTAGGATCAGGCACAGTAGTTGAAAACTTAGCAGTTATTGACGGTGCTGATGATGGTGTTGAATTTTTTGGAGGTACAGTTTCTGTAAACAATCTGTATTTAGAAAACAATGAAGATGATGCAATCGACTGGACAGAAGGTTGGAATGGAACAGTTGCAAACGCTTATGTTGTAAATACAAAGGCAGATTTTTCTACAGTGGTTGAAGCTGATAAAGAAAATGGAAACCCTAAATTAACAAACCTAACAGCTGTTTCTTCTGTAGGTGGTACAGCTTTACAGTTTAAAAAACAATCTGGTGCTACAATTACAGGTTTATCTTTAGTTGGTTATGACGTTACTGTAGATATGGCTGATGACGGACCATTAGCAAACGTTATCATAGATGGTTTAACTGCAGATCCTGCATTAAGTTATAATGCTGCAGCTACTGTTGATGTTGCAAACTTTTCTTGGGCAAGTGCAGAATTAACAGAAGTTGTAGATTTAAGCGGAACTTTAAATTCAACATTAACTTTAGATAGTTCTAAAAAGTACAGATTAAGTTCATCATACATTGTTGAAGCTGGTGGTAAATTAATTATTCCAGAAGGTACAAAAATAAGTGCTAGAGCTGGTGGTGTAGATGTATATATAGCGGTTTTAATCGATGGCGAAATAGATATTCAAGGAACTCCATCAAATCCTGTAGTAATGTCTTCTGTAGCTGCTGAGCCTGGAGATTGGGGAGGTTTAACTATTTGTGGAAAGGCGACAACTACATCTGGTGCAAATTCAGAGGCTGAAGTCGGTGGGTTTGTTTATGGTGGTACAACAGATGATGATAGCTCAGGTTCTATCAAAAATTTAGTAATTAGGGGTACTGGTGCTGCTATTAATCCAAATTCTGAATATAATGGTATTTCTTTATACGCTGTTGGTTCAGGAACTACAATAGAAAATATAGCTGTTATCAATGGTGCAGACGATGGTATCGAATTTTTTGGAGGTACAGTATCTGTAACCAATATTTACCTAGAGAACAACGAAGATGATGCAGTAGACTGGACAGAAGGTTGGAATGGTTCAGTAACTAATACTTACATTTCTCATACCATTGATAACTTTTCAACTGCTTTTGAAGCAGACAAAGAAAATGGAAATCCTATGTTTACAAACGTAACTGCAATCTCAACTACTGGTGGTATTGCTTTACAATTTAAAAAACAATCTGGAGCAACTATTACAAACCTTTATTTAAGTGGTTATGACACTAACATTGATATGGCTGATGATGGACCTTTAGCAAATGTTATTATTGATAGCGTTGCTGCTACATTAACAGGTACCTACAATACAGGTTCTCAAGTTGAAATTTCTGGTTGGTCTTGGATCAATGCTGAATTATAAATAATAAAGAAAAAGGAAAATTACACAATAAAAAAGCAGGCTAAAAGCCTGCTTTTTTTAGTTTATAAACTTTGATGGTTAAGCTTTTTTGTCTTTACAACAAGCCATAGTGCAACCTTCTTTACACTCCATTTTTTCTGCTTTCATTTCACATTTTTCTTTACATGCATCAGTACAAGTATGTGCTTTTTTAGTAGCTTCAGAAGCTTTATACATTTCACCACCAGCAATACCATCAACAAAAGCAATTAAGTCCTTTTTAGAAGTTGTATTAGCATCAAACTGAATGTTGGCAATACTATCTGTAAAAACAACTTTAGCGTCTAAAACACCTTCTTTTTTAGATAATTTAGATTGTATGGTTTTTGCACAACCAATTTCGCAAGTCATACCAGAAATGGCAAGAGCTACAGTTTCTTTTTTAACTTCTTTTGGTGTTTCATTTTTACAACCTGTTACAATAAAACATGCTATCGCTATTGTAAATAGTATTTTTTTTGTTTTCATTAGAATCTATTATTGAGTTATGCTACAAATTTATTAATAAATACATGCGAATCTAAAAAATTGTAACATTTTTGCACAAAATTTAACTGATACTGAAATAAATACAGCATAAATGAATAATCAACAACAAAAATGGTTGTATTTAATATTACTAGCGTTAGTTTGGGGAAGTTCTTTTATATTAATGAAAAAAGCTTTAATTGGCCTAACACCAATTCAATTGGGTGCTTTACGCATTATTTTTACCGGAATTTTTTTATTTTCAACATCAGCATCATCCTTAAAAAAAATTCAAAAAAAACATTGGAAATACATCACATTTACTGCTTTTGCTGCTAGCTTTTTTCCGGTGTTTTTGTTTGCATTTTCTGTAAATCAAATTGATAGTGCTGTAGTTTCTATTTTAAACTGTTTTACACCTTTTAATACACTTATTTTTGGGGCAATATTATTTGGTTTTGCTTTTCGAAAAGTTCAGTTTTATGGCATATTAATTGGTTTGCTGGGCTGTGCAATTTTAATTTTAAGTGGTGCTTCTTTAAATGAAAATCAAAATTATTGGTATGCTATTCTGGTTTTAATTGCTTCAGTAGGTTATGCATTAAATGTGAATATGGTTAAGAAGTATTTGCAAGATGTACCACCAAGAGCTATAGTTACTGGTAATTTTTTATTGATTTTTATCCCTGCAATCATAGTTTTATATGCTACTGGTTTTTTTAGTGATTATGTTTATGATAGAAAGGGTTTATTAGCTTTGGGTTATGTAGCTATTTTAGCTGTTTTTGGTACGGGTTTGGCAAAAATAATGTACAATAAATTGGTACAAATTTCTACTCCTATTTTTTCATCTTCAGTAACTTATATCATTCCTTTAGTAGCTGTTTTTTGGGGTTTTTTTGATGGTGAAAAATTTGGGTTAGTACAACTATTTGGTGGAATCATTATTTTACTAGGCGTGTACTTAGTAAATAGTAGAAAATAATTTACGGTAAAAAAAAAGAGCCAAAACTTACATTTTGACCCTTTTTGGTATTCTTTTTTCTAAAAAGATTTATTTAAAATCCTCATCAGAAACGCCTTCGTTTATTTTAATTTCTTGAACTTTGAAGTTTAAATCCATTGGACCAGATTTGGTGCTTATTGTGTGAGGGAATAAGATTCCATTCACTTCTTTATAATCACTAAATTTTGTCGGTACTTTTACCTCACCATTTGGCGTTTTTACCGTTTTTACTTCTTGAGCTTTTAAGCCTGTTTTTACATTATAGAAAATTTCTGTAGTTCCGTTTTTTATCACATAAAAATTATCACCATCAATTGGCTCTATTCTATCCAACTTTCCAGATGTATAAGTAATGTCTGAAAATGGTTGTGCACTTGCTTTTGCTTCTTCAATTTGTGCAGCTTGCATATCCATTTTTCTTCCTTGCATTTCTTGATAACCAGCAGAACCATCAAAAATTACTTTTTGCATTGTATTACCCATAACTGTAACTACTAAAGATGATTTGTTAGGGGCTGCAACTTTGGTTGTCATAACCAAAGGTGTACCTTGAATTGTAGCATTAGCTACTGTCATTACAGATTTAACTTCCATAACTTTATCCTTACCACCAATAGCTTCCATATACTGATCTACTACAGTTGCAGCAGTTACACCTTCTGGAATTGGCATGGTCATTTCTGGTTTTTCAGTCGGATTTCCTTTTTTATCAAAATATTTAATTACATAATCTGTTTTTTCAAGATTGTCTAGAATGTCTATGGCTTTCCCTGTAATAACAATTCTAGCCTTATCAGCTTTAAAATATTTAATAGCAGCATTTTGAACATCATCTAAAGTAACTGCATTAATATTTTTAAGATAATTTTCGTAATAATCTTCAGGTAAGTCGTTTTGTAAAATATTTAACGCATAACCAGCAATTGTACTTGGGTTTTCAACGTTTTTAATAAAGTTACCTACATATTTTGCTTTTGCAATATCTAAATCTTCTTGTTTTGATTTTTTGTAGCGAATCTTATTAATTTCTTTCATAAATTCAACTACAGCACTGTCTGTTACTCTATTTCTTACAGAGGCAGAAGCAATAAATCTACTTGCATATCTGCTTGAACCTATTCCAGAGCCAGAACCATAAGTGTAACCTTTGTCTTCACGAAGATTTTTATCTAACATTCCTGTTGGGCCACCACCAAGAATTTGATTGGCTAATAGTGCTGCAAAATAATCTTTATCGCTCATTTTTAAGTCAACAGTATTAATAACAGATACTTCTGTTTGTACAGCATTAGGCATGTTAATAAAGTTGATTTCTGTAGTAGCAGGGTTTTTAACTTCTGGTAATTCAGGAAATACTTGACTAGCTTCATCAGCTTTTTTCCAAACTCCGAATAATTTTGTAATTTGTTTTTTAACCGTTTTAAAATCTACATCACCAATTACAACTAAATAGGCATTGTTTGGCTTAAAAACTTTATTGTAGTAATCTTTAACATCTTGTAAAGTGATATTTTTTAATGTTTCTTCTGATGTAAATTCTCCATAAGGATGATCTTTACCATAGGTTAGTAAACGATTTACTCTACCAGCAATTGCAGATACACTGCTTTCAGAATTTTTAATACCATCAAGAGATTGTTTCATTTGCTTATCAAATTCTTCTTGACTAAATACAGGGTTTAAAGCGGCATCAGCCATTAATTCTAATACTCTTGGAAAATATTTAGACAAGGAACTTGCAAAAGCACTTTCTGAACCAAAACCAATATTTGATCCTAAATAATCTACTTCATTATCAAATTTTTCTTTAGAAATCGTTTTGCTACCTGTTCCTAACATGCCACCTACAAAACTTTCTACACCTTTTTTATCACCTTTAGCAATTGGTGGGTTGTCTATATTTAAAGTTACAGAAACTCTTGGTAGTTTGTGGTTTTCTACTACCAAAACTTGTAAACCGTTTGGCAATGTAAATTTTTCTGGCTTACCAATATTAATTTTTGGTGCAGGACCAGATTCTGGTATTTTAGTTCTATCTACCTGTGCTGAAACTGTTAATGATAGAAATAAAAAAGTTATTATTGAATATATCTTTGTTTTCATTATTCTTCTTTTTATTTAATTATTTCTTTTGTGAAGCTGGTAAGTAATCTATTACAACGCGTCTGTCTTTCGCTAAATATTTCTTAGCTACCTCTCTAATTTCTTCTTTGGTAATAGAGTTAATAATTTCTAATTCTTTATTAATTCTATTGGTGTTACCAGCTAATAAATAGTTTCTTGCCAATGTTGTTGCAATACCACGAATGCTAGAATTTGAAGCCACAAATTGATTCTCGAACTTGTTGCGTACTTTTTGTAAATCTTCATCAGAAATTAATTCGGTTTGTAGTTTTACTATTTCTTCATCAACTTCTTTAATTAAATCGTCGGCATTTGTTCCTTGAGATAATATTGATCCAATTAAGTACACACTATAATCTTCTAAAGGTCTAGAAAAAGAAAATGCTTGTAATGCCATCTTTTTGTCATCTACTAATTTCTTGTATAGTCTAGAACTTTTACCATTACTTAAAATTGTAGAAATTACATCTAATACTTTTGCATCTCTTTCTTTAAATGATGGAGTTTTAAAACCCATACCAACCAAAGGTAATTGAATATTGGCATCGTATTCTTTAACTCTTTTTTCTGCTGTTCTTTCCTTTTCTACAATTTTATTTCTTTCAGGAGCCGATCTTTTAGGGATAGGTTCAAAATAATTTTTAATCCAAGTTTTTGCTTGCGATTTTTCAAAGTCTCCAGCAACTACCAAAACAGCGTTATTTGGCATGTACCATTTGTCATAGAAAGCTTGAAACTCTTCAAGTTTAGCAGCATCTAAATCTTTAATATAGCCTATCATTGGCCTACCATAGTTATGATCATCAAAAATGTGTTTATACACATCACCATAAATAACTTTTCCATAAGGAGCGTTATCCATACGTAGTTTTTTTTCTTCTTTTACAACTTCATTCTGAGTGTCAACAGCCTTTTGATCTATAATTGGGTGCAGTAATCTTTCAGACTCCATCCAAAGGGCCAATTCTAATTCGTTAGATGGGTAGGTTTGATAATAATTTGTTCTATCCCAATCTGTGCTTGCATTTCCAGAACCTCCTCTTGCAGATTGAATTTCGCTCCATTTACCTCTTGGAATATTCTTGGTTCCAGTAAACAATAAATGTTCATAAAAATGAGCCATACCAGTTTTACCATCTACTTCATCTTTTGCACCTACGTGATACATTACTTCAACAGTTACTAAAGGAGCAGAACTATCTTGATGTAAAATTACATGCAATCCATTACTTAAATCGTACTCTTCAAACTCTACTTTTTGTGCATTTGCTGTAAAGGCAAGTAGCATAGCAGAAGCAAGAGATAAAATACTTTTCTTCATTGATTTTTATTTAATTTTTAATTAATTTTTTTTGTTTGACGCAAACTTATCTGTTTTGTAACAGAAAAATCATAGCCAATTTAGAAATATCAAAAATAATGAAGCTAATGTTAAAATAACAGTTAAAATAATAGGAATATAACAATAACTGCCATAAGATTAATTTATTAGCGTACATGTTGATAAGTTTTAAAAAAAATGTATATTTGCATCCGCATTTTCAAGAAGTTAAAATGCATTAATTAGTATAAATACGCAAAATTAATAGTATGTACGCAATCGTAGAGATAGCAGGGCAGCAATTTAAAGTAGCAAAAGACCAAAAGGTATACGTTCATCGTTTACAAGGAGAAGAAGGATCAAAAGTAACTTTTGATAATGTTCTTTTATTAGATGATGATGGTAAAGTATCTATTGGCGCCCCAGCTATAGAAGGAGCTTCAGTAACAGCTCAAATTCTAGGTCACTTAAAAGGTGATAAAGTTATCGTTTTCAAAAAGAAAAGAAGAAAAGGATACAAAAAGAAAAATGGACACAGACAGTATTTAAGCGAGATTCAGATAGAGTCTATTGCTGCTACTGGTGCTAAAAAATCAGCAAAAAAAGAAGCGGCTCCTGCTAAAGAAGAGGCTCCTAAAGCTGTGGTAAGTGAAGAAGCAACAACAGATTATAGTTCTATGACTGTTGCAGAATTAAAAGCTGTTGCTAAAGAACAAGGTATCTCTGGATATACTTCTTTAAAGAAAGCAGAATTAATTGAAGCGCTAACTAAATAAAAATTTCAATTTTAAAACCATAATACAATGGCACATAAAAAAGGAGTAGGTAGTTCGAAGAATGGTAGAGAATCAGAATCGAAACGACTAGGTGTAAAAATATTTGGTGGGCAAGCTGCAATTGCAGGAAATATTATTGTTCGTCAAAGAGGTACAAATCACAATCCAGGAGAAAACGTTTACATGGGTAAAGATCATACTTTACATGCAAAGGTTGATGGTATTGTAGAATTCGAAAAGAAAAGAGATAACAGATCGTATGTTTCTGTAACTCCATTCGAAGCATAAGCAATTAGCTTAATCTATAAAATAAACTCAAACATTAAATTGTTTGAGTTTTTTTATGCTTTTTTTTAAGATATATTAAAATCTTTAGTTAGTTTTATATGAAATTATGAATCCCTTTATATGAAACCCCTCTTATGAAACTTCTTTTATACTTTATCATTTGCTTAATTTCTTTCAATTTTTATGCCCAAACCAATAAAAATTATCAGAAAACAGAAGAATTTATTTTAAATTCTCAAAAAGATTCTGCTGTTTATTATGTAAATAAGCTAGAAGATGGAGACGATAAAAGCCTTCTAAAAAAAATAATTTTAGAAGATAATCTGTCGTATTCAGATTATTATGAATTTTTATTAAACTTATCAAAAAGACAAAATATAGACTTTGTAGAGGTTGCTAGTTTTATTAATAAAAAAATTAAAGAACCACAAAATTATACCACTTTAAATAAGGACTTTTTTAATATTAAATGGACTTTAATTACCCAATTAAGAGATAAAGCACTTTTAGATTTAGCATTACTAGAACAGGGTAAGCTAGAAAGCTATGTAGCAAACTTCACAAAAAAAAATAACAATTTTTTATGGGCTAACACCAAATTACAAACCCACCCAATTGTAATGTATTTTATTGAAAATGAAATTGAAGAGGGTAAAGCACTTGCGCAAAAATGTATCGATATTGCTAGAGAACAAAAAGATGTTGAGTTAGAAATTATTTTTTTAAATTACTATTTGCCTTTTTATGTTAAAGAGCAAAAATTAAATGAGTATATAAAAACATGTGAAGATATTCTTGAGCTTGAAAAAAAGCTACCAGAGAAAAGTCAGTTTTACTACAGCACAATAACAGATCTTATAAATGCGTATATTTTTAAAGGAGGGTATGATGAAAAAGTATTACTGTTAATGGAAGAGTTGTACAATTCACATTCTAGAATTTATTCTTATTCTTTGTATGCGCAATTAATATCTACAGTTAGTCCAGATGCGGAATTAAAACAAAAAATACTCTCTAAGTTTAAAGTTAATAATGTTTTAGAGTTGGTTCAGAAATTTGAAGAATTAGGTAAAGGCTTAAATTTAAACGATTATTTTGGTTTAATTAATAGTTGTGCACTTGCATTAGCATCACATAATTACTATAAAGAAGCTTTAGATTACAAACATAGTGCTATAGAAATTACGAGAAAAATATATTCTCAAGAACTCTCTGAATCATTGGCAACTTTTAAAACAGAACAGGCAGTAAAAATTAAAGAACAAGAAATTATTTTAGAAAAAGAAAAAACCAACTTATACTTAATTATTGCTTCTCTATGTTTTGCTTTATTTTTAATTGCATTTTTTGTTGTTAGAAAACTTAAAAAACAATCAGCAGAACTTTCTAAAACCAATAAATTGGTAAAAAAATCTTTAGAAGAAAAAGAGTTACTGATTAAAGAAATGCACCATCGTGTTAAAAATAATTTTCAATTAATTACTAGTTTATTAGAGTTGCAAACAGAAGAAATTCAAGATGAAAAAGTAATTGAGCTTTTAGAAAAAGGAAAAAGTAGAATAAAATCGATGTCTTTAATCCATCAGAAATTATATGCAAGTCAATCTGATTTAATTAAATTTGATGAATTTATACATTTATTGGTTCAAGAACTCACTTTCTTATACAAGTACGAAGATAATTTAAGTTTAGAAATTAATGTTAACGAAATTTATTTTGATGTAGATACAGCAATTCCTTTAGCCCTAATTTTAAATGAATTAGTTATCAATTCTTTTAAACATGCCTTTAAAAAACAGCAAAATAACACCCTTTATATTTCTTTATTAAAAAAATCAACAAACAATTATGAGTTAATATTTAAAGATAATGGACCTGGTTTTATGAATAATTTTAGAATTCAAGACACAAAAAGTGCTGGTTTAAAATTAGTAGAAAGGTTAGTAAAGCAACTACAAGGTAGCATGCAAATTACCAACCAATCTGGTGTAAGATTTCAAATTTTATTTAAAGATACTTTAACGAGAAAACAAATAATTTAGTAGTAAACAAAGTAATTATATATGAACAAAACAAAAGTTTTAGTTGTAGAGGATGAAATTATTATTGCAGATAATATTTGTAGTACTTTACAAAATTTAGGATATCATGTTTTAGAGCCCGCATTAAATTTCTCTGAAGCTGTAAAAACTATAGAGCAAAATAAACCAGATATTGCAATTTTAGATATTCATTTATCAGGTAAAAAAACGGGTATTGATTTGGCTAAAATCATAAATACAGACTATCACTTTCCATTTATTTTTTTAACAGCAAATGCCGATGTAAAAAGCGTAAATGCAGCCAAAGAAGTGGCTCCTTATGCTTATTTAGTAAAACCATTTTCTAAAAACGAATTATTTACATCTATAGAAATTGCGATACATAACTTCTCAAAAAAAGAAACAGAACTTAATTCATCAGCTAAAAATTTTATTTTTATCAAACAAAAAAATAGTTTTAAAAAAATTCTTTTTGATGACATTTTATTCATAAAAAGTGATCATATTTATGTAGAAATTTACTGTAAAAATGAACAAAAATTCATAATTAGATCTAGCTTAAATGAAATAAAAGAAAAGCTAAATAATTACTTTATAAGAATACAAAGAGGCTACATTGTTAACAGTAATTATGTTCTTAAAGTTAATCAAAACTCAGTGCAAATAGCTGATTATACGATTCCTATAGGAAAAAAGTATAGGGAAAATGTACTAAAAAAATTGCAATTGTAGCAATTTATCGATTTTTAGAACATTATAACTGCTGTTTAGAACATTTCTTTAAAAAATACGAGCTTTTTATTATAAATTTATGCAATAGTACGATAATCTGTAAATATAATGTTGGGGGATATTATAACTTAATATTTTATTGTACTTATACAAGCTACTCATAAATGAGTAGCTTTTTTTGTGGTGTTTTGAAACATCTATTTTGTATTTTTACATTCTGTGAATTTACTATACAATATACTCGTTTTTAAAGCTCAAATTCTGCTGCCTGTAATAGCTATTTTCAATAAAAAAATAAAACTTTTTGTTGACGGTAGAAAGGAATCTTTTACTAAAATTTCAAAATTAAAAGGTGATAATGTAATATGGTTCCATGCTGCTTCTTTGGGAGAGTTTGAACAAGCAAGACCCATTATAGAGGAAATTAAAAACAATTACAATCAATATAAAATTCTAGTTACATTTTTTTCGCCTTCAGGATATGAAGTTAGAAAAAATTACAAGTTGGCAGATGTAGTTTGTTATTTACCCTTAGACACTAAATCCAATGCTAAAAAATTTGTACAACAAGTAAATCCCAAATTAGCAATTTTTATAAAGTACGAATTTTGGCCAAACCTATTAAATGAATTGAATACAAAACAAGTTCCAACCATTTTAGTTTCAGGAATTTTAAGAGATAAACAGTTATTTTTTAAATGGTATGGTGGTTTTATGAGAAAATCCTTACAAGCTTTTCATCACTTTTTTTTACAGGATGAAAATTCTAAAAAACTCCTGAATACGATTAGTTTTACCAATGCTACTATTGCAGGCGATACGCGTTTTGATCGTGTTTCTAAAATTTTAGAACAGAATAATACTTTAGATTTTATTGATAAGTTTAAAAACAATCAATATACCATTGTTGCAGGAAGTACTTGGCCAGAAGGTGAAGAACTATTGATCAATTACATCAATAATAATGCATCTGTAGGTGAAAAAGTTATCATTGCACCACATAATATTAAAGTTGATGCTATTTTAGATTTACAGCAATCTATCAATAAAAAAGTTATTAAGTATTCTGATGTCATTGCGAATAAAACAGAGCAACCTCTAAAAGATTATCAAGTTTTTATTATAGACACCATTGGAATTCTTACTAAAATATATGCTGCTGCAGATGTTGCTTATGTAGGTGGTGGTTTAAAGACCGGTTTACATAACATTTTAGAACCAGCAACTTTCGGAATTCCTGTAATTATAGGTAATCAATACGACAAATTTAAGGAAGCAGTAGATTTAGTTAAGATTGGAGGTTGTATTTCAATCAAAAATCAAGAAGAGTTTACAGCAACTTTTATCAATTTAAAAAATGATGAAAACTTTAGAGGATTAACAGGAGTTATTAATAAAAAGTATATTGAAGATAATTTGGGAGCTACAAAACGAATTATGAGTTATTTAATCAATAATAAATTGCTTGTAAGTTCTAATAAGAAACTAAAAAAGAATATTTAACTATGGAGTTTATAGTACAACCTTGGGCTTGGTATGTAGGTGGACCATTAATTGCACTCTCATTACTATTGTATTTTTACTTTGGTAAAAATTTTGGAGCTTCAACAAATTTTGAAACCTTATGCACAATGGCTGGTGCAGGTAAGGTTTCTGACTATTTTAAAAAAGATTGGAAAGAACGCGATTTTGCAATACTATTTGTTGTAGGGTTAATTATTGGTGGCTTTATTTCTGCAAAATTTTTAATACCAGAACAAACTATAGATTTAAATCCAAAAACGGTTCAGGAACTCAAAAATTTAGGGTTTTCAGAGGTAGGTAACCAATATTTTCCTGATGAAATTTTTAGTGATGAAGTTGTTTTTTCTTTAAAAGGATTTCTAATTCTTTTAGTATCCGGACTTTTAATTGGTTTTGGTACACGTTACGCAGGTGGCTGTACTTCAGGTCATGCCATTACAGGTTTAAGTAGCTTGCAAATGCCTTCTTTGTTAGCGGTTATTGGCTTTTTTATTGGGGGTATTATAGCAACCTGGTTTATTATACCAGTGTTGTTTTAAAACATTATTGGTATGATGCTGAACTTGTTTCAGCATCTTTTAATTATTGGAAATAAATTATAAAAATATCATTTTGAAAAATATAAAATTTTTAATATTAGGTGTTTTCTTTGCAATTGTATTAAGTAAAGTACAAGCCATTTCTTGGTATAGATTTTACGAAATGTTCAAGTTTCAATCGTTTCATATGTTTGGAATTATTGGTGGTGCAGTTGTAATATCCGCAATAATTATGCAACTCTTTAAAAGCGGAAAAATAAAAGACATTCATGGAAACAAAATTATTCCAACACCAAAGAAAAAAGGATTTATCAGTACCATTTTTGGTGGAACGTTATTTGGTTTAGGTTGGGGAATTTCAGGAGCTTGTGCAGCACCCGTTTTTGTAATTTTAGGATTCAAATTTTTACCTGCTTTAATTATACTTTTAGGCGCTCTTTTAGGGGCCTTTTTATATGGTTTAGTAAGCAAGAAACTACCCAATTAAATGAACGGATTAATAGATGGTTTTGGTCGTCAAATAGAATATGTGCGTTTGGCTGTTACAGACAGGTGTAATTTGCGTTGTCAATATTGCATGCCAGTTCACGGAATTGAGATTGTACCTAAACAAGAACTATTAACGTTTAAAGAAATGTATCGTTTAATTCGTGTACTTACAGAATTAGGCGTAAAAAAAGTACGTTTAACAGGTGGAGAGCCTTTTGTGCGTAAAGATTTTGTTGGGTTTCTAGAAATGTTGTCTTACAACGATTTGTTAGATGCCATAAATATTACTACAAATGGCGCCTTAATTTCGCATCATATTGATAAAATTGAACAGCTAAAAAAAGTAAAAAACATTAATTTAAGTATTGATAGTTTACAACGTGATAAGTTTGCCAAAATTACAAGAAGAGATGTTTTTCCTGAAGTGTACAAAACCTTTGAATTGTTAGAAAAAAGCCAACTAAATTTAAAACTAAATGTAGTGGTACAATCGGGTTTTAATTCTGATGAAATTGTTGATTTTGTAAGATTGACAAAAGATAAAAATGTTGCAGTTCGTTTTATTGAAGAAATGCCTTTTAATGGAAAAGGTCAGCGTGAAATGCAAGAAAACTGGACGTTTCAAAAGATTTTAGACGAAATTAAAACAGAGTTTTCTTTAGAAGAAATACAATCAGAAAAATCATCAACTTCTAGAAATTATACCATTGACAATCATTTAGGAACTGTGGGTATCATTCCTGCGTTTACAAGAACTATTTGTAACGATTGCAACCGAATTCGAATTACAAGTACAGGAACATTTAAAAACTGTTTGTTTGATGATGGCGTTTTTAATTTACGCGATTTTATAAGAAAAGGAGCTTCTAATGAAGATTTAAAAGAATTGTTTTTATCTTTAGTAAAAGAAAAACCAGAAAACGGTTTTATAGCAGAAGCCAACCGAAAAAAAGGTGGGGTTTCTGAAAGTATGAGTACAATTGGTGGGTAAAAAAAAGTGTAATCGTGTAAAAGTTTAATTGTTGTTTAAGTTACAACGATTACACGATTAAACAAATAAACAATTACACGTTTTAAAAATGATTTCAGTAAAAGAAGCCTTAGAAACTGTTTTAAATTCAACTCAAAATTTTGGTATAGAAGAAATTCCGTTTTTAAAATCTGTAGGTAGAATTTTAAAGGAAGAGATTGTTGCAGATCGAGATTTCCCACCATTCAATAGAGTTGCTATGGATGGAATTGCAATCGATTTTGATGCATTTCAAAACGGACAAAGGGCATTTACAATTGAAGGCATTCAGCCAGCAGGAAGTCCACAAATTACCCTACAAAATCCAAAGAATTGTGTAGAAGTAATGACTGGTGCAGTTTTGCCAAAAAACACCAATGTAGTGGTTAGGTATGAAGATGTTAGCCTACAAAACGGAATTGCAACAATCAATATTAATGAGGTAAAAGACCAACAAAATATCCACATCCAAGGAAAAGATAGAAAATCAGGTGATGTTTTAATCAACAAAAACACCATTATTTCCGCATCAGAAATTGGGGTTTTGGCCACTGTTGGTAAATCAACCATAAAAGTTGCCAAACCACCTAAAGTAATGATTATTTCTACAGGAGATGAATTGGTGGGTGTAAACGAAGTTCCAGAAGCACATCAAATAAGAAGAAGTAATATTTTTACGTTGGTTTCTTTGTTAGAGCGCTTAAAAATTCCATCAGAAACAGCACATATTACAGACGATAAACCAATTTTAAAATCTAAAATTGAAAACTACTTGCAAACCTATGATGTATTACTTTTTAGTGGTGCCGTAAGTAAAGGTAAGTTTGATTTTTTACCAGAAGTTTTCGAAGAGTTAGGTGTAGAAAAACTATTCCATAAAGTAGCGCAAAGGCCAGGAAAACCTTTTTGGTTTGGTCGTAAATCTATTTTAGTTACAAGTGATGAGCAAGCAACTAAAACTAAAAAATTTAACATTAAAAGACAAGCTGTTATTTTTGCTTTTCCAGGAAATCCAATCTCTACTTTTGTAAATTGTTTGGCGTATTTTTGCGCTTGGTATTACAAATCAGTAGGGGTAAATGAACCAGTAGCCACTGCAATTTTAGATGCAGATATTACGTTTAAACCTAATTTAGCGTATTTTTTACAAGTAAAATTAACGTATAGATTAGGGCAATTAGTTGCAACACCTGTTACAGGAAATGGTTCTGGAGATTTGGCAAGTTTGGTAAATGCAGATGCTTTTATACAACTCCCTAAAGATAAAATTCATTTTAAAAAGGGCGAAATTTATCCTGTTTTGAAATACCGAAATTAAGGTTTAGCACAAATAATTAGTTCGTACTACAACCTAGCTGATGAATTAATATTTTAGAAAATGAAGATTTTTAAATTTGGTGGTGCATCTGTAAAAGATGCAGAAAGTGTAAAAAATGTTGCAAACATCATTAAAAACGAAGGTGCAAAAGACACTTTAGTGGTAATTTCTGCAATGGGTAAAATAACCAATGCTTTTGAAGAGGTTGTAGATGCCTACTATCATAAAAAAGAAGATTTACCTACTAAATTAAATTTTATCGAAGAATTTCATAAAAATATTATGAGTTCTTTATTTGATGCTGATGATGAGGTTTATAAAGAAATTGATATTCTTTTTGGCGAATTAGGTTGGTTCTTGTCTAGAAATACTTCTCGAAGATATAATTATGTATACGATCAAATTATATGTTTTGGCGAATTATTATCTACCAAAATTGTTAGTGCATATTTGGTAAAATTAGGTCAAGATAATGTTTGGTTCGATGTTAGAAATTACATAAAAACCGATAGTAGTTACAGAGATGCAAAAGTTGATTGGGATTTAACACAAGAACTTATCACCAAAAAAGTAGACGCCTCTAAAATAAACATTACACAAGGTTTTATAGCAGCTAACGATACCGAAAATACAACGACTTTAGGTAGAGAAGGTTCAGATTATACAGCAGGTATTTTTGCTTACTGCTTAAATGCAGAAAGTGTTACCATTTGGAAAGATGTTCCTGGTGTTTTAAACGCAGATCCAAGAGTATTTTCAGAGACCACCTTATTAGAGCAAATTTCTTATGAAGAAGCTATAGAAATGGCTTTTTACGGAGCTTCTGTAATTCACCCAAAAACATTACAACCTTTAGAAAGAAAAGAAATTCCGTTGTTGGTGCGTTCATTCGTACATCCCAAAGAAGCAGGTACAAAAGTATCTAAAGGTACAAGATTAGTACCTTATATTCCTTGTTTTATAGTAAAGAAAAATCAGATTTTGGTATCAATTTCTGCCTTAGATTTCTCGTTTATGGTAGAAAATAACATTAGTTTTATCTTTCAAAAACTACACGATTATCAATTAAAAGTAAACTTAATTCAAAATTCAGCAATTAGTTTTTCGGTTTGTATTGACAATAAATTTAATAAGTTCGATGCTTTTTATGAAGAGCTAAAAACACAATTTAAAATTGATGTACAAAAAGAAGTTGATTTATACACAGTACGCCATTTTGATGAAAATGCTATAAAAGCCATAGAAGAAAAAGGAAATTCTTTGTTAACACAAGTAAATAAAGAAACATCACAAATCGTTGTGAGCCCTAATTAATTTTCAAGTATTATTTTAATCAGTATTTTAAGAAAACCTTTAACGAATTCTTAAAGATTAAAAAATTACGATTTGGTTTTTTTTACTATGTTTGCCTTTCAGTTCTAACGAAAGCTCATGGCATTAGTAACATCTAAAGAAATTGCACAAGTTGCTGGTTTACAAAAACTTGGTTTTATTGGAACCTTTATAGGGTGGTTGCTAATTAGAGTTTTACGCATTTCTGCCTTAAACAAAATCTACAATAACAATAAAACTAAAACCGATTTAGATTTTTTAAATGGAGTTTTAGACGATTGCAATATTGGTTTTGAAATACCAGAAAAAGATTTAAAACGAATTCCGAAAGATGGAGCTTTTATTACCATTTCTAATCATCCATTAGGAGGTATAGATGGTGTTTTATTGTTAAAACTACTGATTGAAAAAAGAGCTGATTATAAAATTATTGCCAATTTTTTATTACATAGAGTTGCGCCTTTAAAACCCTATGTAATGCCTGTAAATCCTTTTGAAACAAGAAAGGATGCAAAATCTAGTGTATCAGGTCTTAAAAGTGCATTAATTCATTTAAATGAAGGGAAACCTTTGGGCATATTTCCTGCAGGAGAAGTATCTACCTACCAAGATGGAAAATTAAAAGTAGATAAACCTTGGGAAGAAGGTGCAATTCGATTAATTAAAAAAGCAAACGTTCCTGTAATTCCTATTTATTTTCATGCCAAGAACAGTCGTTTTTTCTACTTTTTATCTAAAATATCAGATACTTTACGAACTGCAAAATTACCCTCTGAAGTAATATCTCAAGAAGGAAAAGTAATTAAGGTTAGAATCGGAAAACCGATTGCTGTTAAAGACCAAGAAGAGTTTACAAATATTGCCGCTTTTTCTGATTTTCTTAGAAAGAAAACCTACATGTTGGCAAATCCTTATGAGAAAAAGAGTGCAATTTTATCTACAGAAAAAATAAAAATTAAAAAGCCAGCAAGAAAAATTACTGCCCAAAAAAGTATCGATTCTTTTATAAAAGAAGTAAATCGTTTACGAGAACAGAAAGGCAGGTTATTGCAAAGTAAAAATTATGAGGTGTTTTTTGCGAATGCAAAAGACATTCCGAATTTGTTACATGAAATTGGTAGGTTAAGAGAAATTACTTTTAGAGAAGTAGGTGAAGGCACCAATAAAGCGATAGATTTAGATAAATACGACAAATACTATTACCATATGTTTTTATGGGATAGTGTTGCTAATTGTTTGGTGGGTGCATACAGAATGGGCTTAGGCCAAGAAATTTACAAAAAATATGGTATTAACGGGTTTTATGTACAAACCTTATTTAGAATTGAGCCAGAGTTGCATCAAATGATGGAAAACACCATAGAAATGGGACGTGCTTTTATTATAAGGGAATACCAACAAAAACCAATGCCTTTGTTTTTACTTTGGAAAGGTATTGTACATGTTACCTTGCGTTATCCAGAACATAAATATTTAATGGGTGGTGTATCAATTAGCAATCAGTTTTCTGATTTTTCAAAATCGTTAATGATCGAGTTTATGAAATCGCATTATTACGATCCTTATATTGCGCAATACATTTATCCTAAGAAAGAATATAAGGTAAAATTAAAAGATGGCGATAAAGATTTTGTGTTTGATGCTACCAAAGCAGATATGCAAAAGTTCGATAAAATTATTGATGAAATAGAGCCTGGTGCCTTAAGAATTCCTGTTTTGATTAAAAAATACGTAAAACAAAATGCACGTTTGGTAGCCTTTAATGTAGACCCAAAATTTAACAACGCTGTAGATGGTTTAATGTACATTAAAGTAGCAGACATCCCAGAAAGTACTGTAAAACCAGTAATGGAAGAGTTTCAAGCAGAGCTCGAGAAAAAGGCTGCTGAGTTGAATAAAGGGTAGGTTTTTTAACGTGTTTGTACAAGCTTTGTTGCGTATGGGTAAAGCACATTGTTACTAAATAATTATTGAATTAAAAGAATGCGAAAACTTTCCAAAATTGCCATAAATAGCAATAAAACTTATACGGTGTTGGTAGCTGTTTTATTTACATTTCCAGAGTAAGATAAAAATTGTATGAATATTCTTTCTTTTGATTATAAGTTTTTATAGACTTCCAATTTTCAGATTCATTAAAAACAGGTTTTGATAAACTTTCATTTTTTTCTGAAGTTTTATAACAACCAAGTTTTATAGAAGAGTTACCATTTGTTTTAGACATATCAAATATTTCGATAGCTATAAAATATTCTCCTTTTTCTAAATAGATATTAAATTTTTCGAGATCTAACTCAACTTTTTTATCATAAGGTTGTATTTTAGAAATAATATTTTGGTTCAAAATATTATTATTTGGCATTAAATTTTTATTTAAATCGTATATTAAAAATCTAAATTTTCTCTCTTTTTGGTCGTTTAAGATATCAAAGTGTGCTTTAGTTATAAAAAAATTATCTTTAAAAACTATTTTCTTTGCAAATATTACACTTTCTGAATACGAGCTGAAACCTATATCTAATTTACTTTTCTTCTTTCCAAAAACAATTTTTTTATTTTTTTTCAATATAATTTCGTCAAGTTGTATTTCTTTTGGTTTTAAGAAAATAGTGTCATTTGGTAAATTAACTATTTTTCTAGTTTTATAACCTAAACAAGAAATTTCAATTTTTTTAATATTATCTGGTAGATGGAAAATTCCGTTTTCATTAGAGTAAGTTCCATCATTCACTTTATCGAATTTAATAGTAGCATACTCGATTTCTTTGTTAGTTAATGAGTCTATAACATAAATTTTTTTTTGACCGTATGATAATATTATTGTTTGTAAAAATATTAGAGTGAAAATTTTTTTCATTTTTTTCATTTTTAATAGGTTGTTTTGAAATTAAATTTCAAAACAGCCTTGTTTAAATTTAATTTGGGCCACAGATATATTGCACATCTTGAGGTTCACGTGAACTAACAAAACCTAAAAAATATGTTTTTTTGTAGGTTGTTACAGTGCACCCATCTTTACTTGTTAATTTATACTTTTCAGAACCGAAAAGTTTCCAAGCAAATGTTTGTGTACAAGTTAGCATAAAAGCTAACACCATAATAGTTGATAATACCTTTTTCATTTTTAAAATAATTTTTGCTCCATTGAGGTCTTGAGCTGTTAGTTTTCGACCTTTCAGTAATCATTTAATTTTTATATTTTGTTCACTTTTAATGTTCAAATCTCTTTAAGTGAGTGACTTTTGTTGATTAAATAAACAACTTTCTCTTTTTTATGAACATTTAATTTTAACGCGATATGTCATCAAATGGCTACCAACCACTTATATCTCAATAAAAACCTCTATTAACCATATGTTTTTAACTGTAAACTCAACTTTTTTAGTGATCCGAATACCTTTTTAAGGTTAAAAAAAAAATCAGCAATTATTTGTTTTGTAAAGCTATTGTGAAAAAGGATGCTTGTCAATCCCCATTTATGGTGAAAATTTTCTCTCCCCATTTATGGGAGTAAGCCTCCCTATCAATGGGGAGGTTGTAATTATAAATAGCTGATATTTATATGATTATATTTAAGGTGTTTTTAGCTGAATTTCGTTTTTTTAAAAAACAAAGTTTTTGGTCTGGGTTAAAAATTCTAGTGATACTAAAAAAATAGGTAAAACCAGCTATGGAAGAGTTTAAAACAGAGCTCGAGAAAAAGGCTGCTGAGTTGAATAAGGGGTAGGTTTTTTAACGTTTTTTCAATATGAAAAGTAGCAGAGTAAAATTACTTTTATTTTCAGTTTGTAAATTAAAATAGCAGAAAAGCACAAGCTTTGAAGTTTGCACTTAACTGCTATTTTTTATATACGTGGTTGTGGTTTGTATTTACTCTAAATCACTTTTACTAATTTTTAAGATTTTTTTAAGCCAAAGATTTTTTGCAACATATTCTTGCCAATTACTCTTAAAATCATACCCTTGCTCTTCCAATTTTTGAGAAAACCACTTTGTTCTAGAAAAGAATACCATATTTAAAAAATCAGTATGTGAAGCATTTTCAAACCACATTTTATCAATTTTTTCAATAACTTTATGAACTGGTAAATCGAAATATTCATAAGTTTTTGTATTACCTACAGTCAATATTTTTCTTGATAAAAGAATTTTGATAATCCTAAGAACTTTACTTTTTACTTCTTGTTCCTTTGCATTGGGATAAAATTCTTTAATGTTTTCCGTAAAACTATATAAATACTCGAAATGGCAGGAATTATCTATTATGATATATTGTATTTTTTCTATTTCAGTCATTATCTTATGAATTTTAACTCTCTTGTTTTAGTCCAAATTGAAGGAAATTTTAAATCAATATTAGCAACTAAATTAGTAGTTCCAGTATTATCAAAATTTCTAAATGTAATATAATTACCATTTCCCATATCTGCGACTTTAATTATTCTTCCATTAGCTGTGGTTGTGGTAGTTACAGGAGAAATAGAATTTTTTGTAATTTTATTGAATAAGGCTAAAGATTTTTCATAAGAACCATTGGGTATTAATCTTATTCGACTACTAGTTCCTGCTTTACCGAGTTTAGCTAATTGCCTTACCATATTATTAAGTTTAGCACCACGTACAACTGCTGCTAAAGGAATTCTAGATATCATAGGTAGAGCTGCTCCAATAGTTGCTTCTGTTACTGCATAAACTATAAAAGGATAAGCAGTTTCAGCAATAGGAACAATAATAGCAGCAACATATTTCCAAATTAATATTTTAGTTTGTTTATCAGTTAATTTGTAAATATCATAAACATCACCAACTGTCATTTTATTGAAATCTGTAACTAAACTTTGGATATAGTCTGCAAAAGTTCGATCTTCAGGGTTCCCCCATAATTTTAATTTAGAAGTCAATTTTAAAATTCTATTTTTAAAAGTATCTATATTATTTATAGGAGATAGCTCTTTTAGTGATAAAATTTCAACAACAGATTTAATGAATGTTTTAGTGTCATCAGACCATTGTTTTGTATTTCCAAAATTAAAAAGAGCGTTTACTTCTATTAAATTAGCTGAATCATTTACCCAATCTATTTGTGATTGTTCTGTTAAATTTAAATTAGAAATTAAAGATAGAGAATTTGAGCAATTATCACATTCTAAAGCTATAGGTGAAGTTGTTATAGTTCCACCATCTGCACTAGAATTCCCACCATTATTGTATAAAGTCCCATCAGAGCCATTTAAGGGAACATTAGGACTCCCACTACCAGTTTCTTCACCAGGGCAAGGTTCTTCTACCCAAGCATAAACACTTGTTGGATGGTTGCAATAACCTCCTTGTAAAATGTGAGCTTCAACTGTATGGTCTGTATGGTTACACCATTCTTCTCCAACTTTTTCTAATTCATAACAACCACCCCCAACTTTATTTGCATATTCCACTTGGTTGATGTTAATTTCTTTTATTGAGGTTCTTTGAGATAAATCTACAGAAACACCATTGTAAAGGTCAATACGTTCTTGGTTGGTAATTTGATAAGTGGTTAGGAATGCTTTATAATTACCATCATCTTGAAGTGATAAAACAATATTTTGTAATTCTAAAGGATTATTATGCGAAATTTCAAAAGTATAGGTATGATGTG
>NZ_CBFHZT010000006.1:282-103518 GCF_965660385.1 Polaribacter sp. | reverse complement strand
CAATTATATTGATAGAAGGTATATAACCCTTTATTAGCAATTTTAAAAATTCTATATTTTCTTTATCGTCTTCAACAACGTACGCTTTTAACTCCTCTACCATTAATACCTGTATTAACCTTTCAAAATTATTTTATATTGATTTAATTTCTTAATGTAAATTAACAAATGGTTGTTTTATGGTATAACCGAACATAAACTTACCTTATAAATCTGTAGCAAATCTACTATTTAGGTTCTAGTAAATATTTAAATAGCCTTGAGACGTAAAGAAGTATCGATAAAAAACGTTTAAGGAAAGTTAAAATATATTAAACAAAAAATCACACCCTTTTGAGGTGTGATTTTTATTGTTTTAATGGCAATTTATTAGTCTACATTATCATGTAAAAAAGAATTACCTGATGAAAAATCAATACTATCATCATCTTTTTTTAAGGCAGTTTTGGTTTTACTAATAGTTCCATTTTTATTCAAGTCTACTCCTAGCCTTTTATATGCTGGCTGACGTTCGATTTCATCAATATTTTTATTCAAATTTTCGTTAAAACTATAATTGAATTTTTTCATGTTTTTTCTACGTTCAGCAGCTCTTCTCTGCATCTCACTGATTGTAGAATCTAATGGAGAAACTTCTTCACTAAACGTATCCATGTCATTAATTTCAGATTGAGGAGTAACATTTTTTAATTCAATTTTAATTTCCTCTTCCACAGCATTATTTTTATGAATCTCTGAACTTTTTCCAATAGTAGGTGCTGCATTAAAATCTTCTAAAACATAACGAACCTCTTTTTGAGCCCTAATTTCAATGGCATCATCAACTTCGATATTTTTTGCTTTTTCAAGATCATTGGTCAACTCAAAACGTATTTCATCTTCCTTATTAACTTTAGATTTTGACATTGGAAAATCGAATAACAAATCTGTTTGTGGTTCTTGAGTTACCTCTTCTATCTTTTCCTCTTCTTTTACAACATTGGTTATGATAAAATCATCTTCTGAAACCGTTTCAACACCTACCTCTTCATAACTTACAGGCATGCTTGCAATAATTTCATTAGTTTTCACCAAATCCATTTTTGGTTTGGTATCTGCATCATCATCCTCTAAAGTGTGTACAACTTTTTGCGCTGGTTTATGCGCAATTGGTGCATCTAAATTAGGTTGTTTTATAATAGCTTTATCAGCAAAATTATATGTTGCTTTTTGCTCATCCTCTAAAGTATGAATTACTTTTTTTACCTCAGTATTGGTAATTGTACTCTGCTGATCTGCAGCAAAACCAGTAGCCACAATAGTTACAGAAATAGCATCACCTAAATCTTCATCTTCACCTATACCCATAATAATGTTAGCATCATAACCAGCTTCATCTTGTATAAAGTCATTGATTTCACCAATCTCATCTAAGGTAACTTCATTTGTACCAGATACAATTAATAATAATACGTTTTTAGCACCTGTAATTTTATTATCATTTAATAAAGGCGAATCTAAAGCTTTTACAATGGCCGTTTTTGCTCTATCTGGTCCTTCTTCTTTTGCAGATCCCATAATTGCTGTACCACTATTAGAAAGCACAGTTTTAGCATCATGCAAGTCAATATTTTGTTTGTAATGATGTGTAATAACTTCGGCAATACCTTTAGACGCTGTAGACAACACTTCATCTGCTTTAGAGAAACCTGCTTTAAAACCAAGGTTTCCGTAAACTTCTCTTAGCTTGTTATTGTTGATTACAATTAAAGAATCTACATTTTGGCGCAGTTGATTAATTCCTAATTGAGCTTGATTTGTACGTCTTTTCCCTTCGAAAGCAAAAGGCATCGTAACAATACCCACTGTTAAGATATCCATATCTTTGGCAATCTTAGCAATAATTGGTGCTGCTCCAGTACCTGTACCACCACCCATACCAGCTGTAATAAATACCATTTTGGTTTGGGTATTTAACATTTGCTGTACTTCTTGCATACTCTCTTTTGCAGCTTGCGCACCAATTTCTGGATTTGCGCCTGCGCCTAAACCAGAAGTTAAGTTTGCACCTAATTGAATTTTATTAGGAATTGGACTGTTTTCTAAAGCTTGTGCATCTGTATTACAGATTACAAAATCTACTCCGTTAATGTGTTGCTTAAACATGTGGTTTACGGCATTGCTACCTCCACCTCCAACACCAATTACTTTAATGGTGTTTGATTGTGTTTTTGGCATATCGAATGAAATGTTATCAAATTCTGCGCTCATAATAACGTTTTTCTTTTATGGTTTTTATTGATGTTTTGTTCTTTGTTAAATGTACTTTGCTGGGCTTACTCAGCATTATCTAAAAAATCTTTTAAGCTCTCTGTAAACTTTTCGAAAAAAGATTTCTTTTTTGGTTTGGGCTTACTTTCAACTTTTGGTTGTATATCAACTGCTTCATCTTCATTTTCTTCTTCACTATTAATTTCTTCTGTTACAGCTTGAGGTTCTTCTACTTTACCTTCTTTCTCTAAGCCTTCCATTAACAACCCAACAGCTGTTGCATAAGAAGGGCTTGATAAAGCTTCATCTGAATCTCCTGCTAAATGCTCATTAGGAAATCCTATTCGAGCATCCATACCAGTAATATATTCTACTAACTGACGTAAATGTTTTAATTGAGAACCACCACCAGTTAGCACAATCCCTGCAATTAGTTTACCCTTAGCAGTTTCGTGTCCATAATTTTTTATCTCTAAAAATACATGCTCAATAATTTCTTGAACCCTAGCATGTATGATTTTTGATAAATTTTTAAGCGTAATTTCTTTTGGCTCTCTACCTCTTAACCCAGGAATGGAAACAATTTCTGTTTCTTTGTTTTCTCCTGGCCAAGCAGAACCAAACTTAGTTTTTAATAATTCTGCCTGTTTTTCTATGATAGAACATCCTTCTTTGATATCATCTGTAATTACATTTCCACCAAAAGGTATCACAGCTGTGTGTCTAATAATACCATCTTTAAAAATGGCTAAATCTGTGGTACCACCTCCAATATCAATCAAAGCAACACCTGCTTCTTTTTCTTCTTGACTTAGAACGGCTTGTGCAGATGCCAAAGGCTCTAAAGTAATTTCACTTAAATCTAAACCAGCGCTTTTTACACAGCGCCCAATATTTCTGATCGATGAAACCTGACCTACAACTACATGAAAATTAGCTTCTAATCTGCCACCATACATCCCTATTGGTTCTTTAATATCAGCTTGAGAGTCTACTTTAAATTCTTGTGGTAATACATGAATAATTTCTTCTCCTGGCAACATTACCAATTTATGTACTTGGTTTACCAAATTTTCGATATCTGAATCTTCAATAACTTCATCTGCATTATTTCTGGTGATATAATCGCTATGATGTAAGCTTCTAATATGCTGCCCTGCAATACCCACAACAACATCATCTATTTGAACACCAGATACACTTTCGGCTTCATCTACAGCTTGCTGAATTGATTGTATGGTTTGTGTAATATTACTTACAACACCACGTTTAACACCTAAACTTTTGGCTTTACCTCTACCAATCACTTCAATTTTACCATATTCATTTTTACGACCAATCATGGCAACAATTTTGGTAGTACCAATATCTAAACCAACTGCTATTTTATTGTTTTCCATTGTAGTTTATTTAGTGCACACAACTTGGTTGTGATATTTAACATTTATTGTTTTATAATTTTGAATGGTTTTGTCTTCAAAAGTTTTGTTATAAAACGCTTTTAATTTCTTAATTTTTATATCAACTTCGATTAATTTACCAAAATCGATTTTATAATTTCCACTTCGCACAGAAAATTGATATTCCTTAGTGTCTGATTTTTCAATTCCAACAACTTCTTTATGCAGAAAACTATCTGTTGTAATTGTATTGATTAGTGGTAAAATCTCGTTTAAATCTTCATCATTATCAATACCTGAAACCAACAATACTCTTGCTGAATAATTGGTTGATAAAGGCATCTTTACCCCTTCTTTATCAACATAATAAGAATTATTTTTACCAACAATTCTAGCTACTGGAGTTCTTTGTTTAAGAGTAGCTTTTAACAAGCCATCTATAGATAAAAAAACAGAAGCTTTTTCTACATACGGATTTTGTATTACATTATTTTCTAAACTGTATAAATTTATTACAGATTTTGCTTGGTTTCTGATACTATCTCCTTTTTGTATTAACAATTTATAAACCATTGCATGCGTTAAAAAATTATTCTCTCCGTTCTCAAATTCAACAATAATATCTGACACTTTTCTATTTTCATTTCTTTTTGATGAAAAACTAAATAAAACTCCTAAACCGACTATGAACAAAAGGAATAACAAATATTTTACCAATCTTTTAAACATCATATATTATATTATTTAAAAGCTGATTCGTAATTTCTTGTATCAATACTCCAATATCTCCTGCACCCAACATTACCACTACTTTTGCTTGTGAATTGTGAATATGTTTTAATAATTGACTTTTTTGGAGTAATATTTTATGTTGATTATCAATTTTACTTAATAACCAATCAGATGTAACCCCAGCAATTGGTTTTTCTCTAGCAGGATAAATATCTAACAATACAATTTCATCAAATTTTGATAAGCCGGTTGCAAAATCATCAATAAAATCTCTTGTTCTTGTAAATAAATGTGGTTGAAAAACCGCAAGTACTTTTTCATTTGGGTACATTTCTCTAATGGCGTTTTCTACTGCATTTATTTCTGTTGGATGATGCGCATAATCATCAATCAAAACAAAATCATCGGTTTTAATTTTGTAAGAAAACCTACGTTTTACACCTTTAAAACTAGCCAAACGCTTTTTTATATTTGGTAAAGAAACCCCGTAAACATCTGCCATCGCTAAAGCAGCCAAGGCATTCATTATATTATGTTTTCCTGGTAAATGAAAATTAATTTCGTTAATAATTTCGGTTGGGGTTTGCACATCAAAAATATAGGTTCCCTTTTTAATTTTTAAATTAAAAGCTTTGTAATCTGCAGCTTCATTCACAGCATATGTTAATCCTTTTAATGGTAAACCTTTTGCAACAATTAAACTATCAGATACTTTTTGAGAAAATGTAAAAAACGATTCTTCTAATGCTTTCGCTTCTCCATAAATATCTAAATGGTCGGCATCCATAGAAGTTACGCAAGCAATATTTGGATTTAACTTTAAAAATGATCGATCAAATTCATCTGCCTCTACTACAGAGACTTTATCTTCTCCTAAAATTAAATTTGAGTTGTAATTTTCTGCAATTCCGCCTAAAAAAGAAGTAGCATTTTCAGGTTGCATAATGTGTCCTAAAATAGCAGATGTTGTTGTTTTTCCATGAGTGCCTGCCACTGCTAAACAAAACGTAGCTTTTGTAATTTCTCCTAAAATCTCGGCTCTTTTAAAAACCTTAAAATTATTTGCTAAAAAATAGTTGAGTTGTGAATGATTTTCTGGAATTGCAGGTGTATAAATCACCAATGTTTTATCCTTATTTAAAAAAGAAATCGGTATATTTTTAACTACATCTTCAAAATGAATTTGAACTCCTAATTCCTCTAGATCTAAAGTAATTTGAGAAGGTGTTTTATCATAACCAGCCACATTTTTTCCATTAGCAGCAAAATAACGAGCAATTGCGCTCATTCCTATGCCACCAATTCCGACAAAAAAACAGTTATGTATCTCTCTTAAATTCACGTATTCAATAATTTTTCTACTTCGTTTACAATATTTGTTGTGGCACTTGGCAGTGCTAGTTCGTTTATATTATCTGATAAATGCTCTTGCTTACCTATATCTTTTAACAAGGTTTCAAAAACTATAGAAAAGGTATCGAGCTCCTTTTCTGGCAATAAAATTGCGCCATGTTTATCTGCAATTGCCCTTGCATTTTTTGTTTGATGATCTTCAGCAACATTAGGTGATGGAATAAAAATTACAGGTTTCCCAACAATACATAATTCAGAAACAGAACTGGCACCTGATCTAGAAATTATAAAATCTGCAGCTGCATAGGCTAAATCCATTTTATTGATAAATTGATGTACTTGAACATTTGCAACATCATTGTATTTTTTATATTCTTCGAAATAGAATTTTCCACATTGCCAAATAACTTGCACCTGTTGTTTCTTAAAAAAATCGATATGTAATGCTATCAACTGATTTATTGTTCTTGCCCCTAAACTACCTCCTAATACTAATACTGTTTTCTTGGCAACATCTAATTTAAAAAATGCTTTTCCATCTTTTGCTTTATGATAAATTGATAACAAATCTTGACGAACAGGATTGCCTGTTTTTACGATTTTATCTGCTGGAAAAAAACGCTCTAAATTATCATAAGCCACACAGATTTTACTAGCTCTTTTACTCAACAATTTATTAGTAATTCCTGGAAAAGAATTTTGTTCTTGAATTAATGTTGGTATTCTTTTTCTATTTGCCATGATTAAGGCTGGGCCACTTGCAAAACCTCCTGTGCCAATAGCAATATCTGGTTTAAATTGTTTGATGATATTTCTTGATTTCCATAAACTAAAAATCATTTTTATAGGAAATAATAAATTATCGAGCGTAAATTTTCTTTGAATACCTGCAATCCAAAGCCCTTTTATTTCATAACCTGCTTGAGGTACTTTTTCCATTTCCATTTTATCTTGTGCACCCACAAATAGAAAATTAGCATCAGGAAATCGCATTTTTATCTCATTTGCAATTGCAATTGCAGGATAAATATGACCTCCTGTTCCTCCACCAGATATGAGTATATTATATGGTTTCATGCAAAATATCTAAAGGGTTATCATCTAAAATATCTTCTTCTGTTTCTTCTTTGGATGCGCTTACGCTCAAAATCATGCCGAGTGCAAAACAGGTCATCCAAATAGAAGTTCCTCCACTACTAACCAAAGGCAATGTTTGCCCTGTTACTGGAAATAAATTGGTGGCCACTGCCATATTTATAGTTGCCTGGAAAATTATTGGCAACCCAACACCAAGAACCAACAGCGTACCGAAAATGGTAGTTGTTTTTCTGATGACTACAAAAATTCTAAATAACAATACAAAATAAATTAGAATGATTAACAGGCCACCCACTAAACCATACTCTTCGATAATTATCGCAAAAATAAAATCGGATTCTGAGGCATATAAAAAATTCTTTTGCACACTTTTACCTGGCCCAACACCAACAACACCACCTGTTGCTATAGCTATTTTAGCTTTTTGTACTTGATAATTTTCTGTGTTTTTTGTTTTTCCTTCACTGCCTTCTTCAACTTCATCTGTTGGGAAAAAGTTTGAAATTCTACTTTCCCAAGTGTTTACTCGGTTTGGCATGGCATCTGGAAACGCTTTCGCCATTAAAATAAATAAAGACAAGGCCACAATTCCTGTACCTAAAATAAATGCTAAATATTTTAGAGGATAACCGCCTATAAACGTAAGCGTTAAAATCATTACAAAAATAATGGCTGTTGTTGAGAAATTTGCTGGTAAAATCAGCATTAAAATAATAGAAACTGGCAACCATAACTGCCAAATACTTTCTTTAAATTTTATTTGTTTTTCTTTATTTCTTGCCAAATATCTTGCCACATAAACCATTAATACTAAACCTGCTAAGGTTGATGTTTGAAAGCCAACACCTGCAACTTCAATCCATCTACTTGCATTTGCACCATCTTTAACATTGCCCTGAATCAGGGTAAAAATGAGCAAAATAATTACAACAGGAAGCATTAAGACAGACCCTCCTGAAAAATATCGATATGGTATTTTATGCACTCCATAAATAATTCCAAAACCCATAATCAATAAAAAAAAGTGCTTCATTAAATGCGTAAATGCAGAACCCAAACCTTGCACATACAAAATATTTGTTTTTGCACTGTATACAGGCATAAATGAAAAGATTGCCAAAATGGCCACAATTGCCCAAATGGTTCTATCTCCTTTTATATGTTGAAAAATGGTTTTCATAATCTTCTTTTAACCCCTCTAAAGGAGGGAAAAACGCTTTTGTTTATCTATACTGTTTAGTTATTATTTTTCATTTTTGATTTCTGTAAAACTTGCTAACCCCAACCTTTTAATAAGGTTGAGAGGGGCTTTTTAAAGATTTCTAACGGCTTTTTTAAATTGACGCCCTCTATCTTCGTAACTTTTAAATAGATCGAAACTTGCACAGGCTGGAGATAATAAAACAGCATCTCCTCTCTCTGCTAATTTCTCTGCAACTTTTACAGCCTCTTCTGCTCCTGCAGTTTCTACAATCATTTCTATAACATTGCCAAACGTATTTTTTATCTTTTCATTATCAATACCCAAACACACTATGGCTTTCACTTTTTCTCTTACCAAAGGCAACAAATCTGAATAATCGTTTCCTTTATCTACACCACCAACAATCCATATAGTTTGCTTATCCATACACTCTAAAGCATAAAACGTTGCATTAACATTGGTTGCTTTAGAATCGTTAATATATTCTACATCTTTAATTTTAGCTACGTTTTCTAATCGATGTTCTGCACCTTCAAAAGTTGCCATACTTTCTTTAATAAACTCTTTTCTAACATTTAATAACTGAGCAGCCATTGCAGCAGCCATAACATTTTTAGTATTGTGTTTTCCTTTTACTGATAAGGGTGATATTGGCATATTAATTTTTTCTTTATTTATGTTGATTGTAATATTATTTTCTTTGATAAACGCTCCATATTTCAATTCTTTTTCGATTGAAAAAGGAACTAATTTTGCTGTTGTTTTATTTTTTTTTAACCAATTATTGATAACCTCGTCATCTGCATCATAAATTAAATAATCGGTTGATTTTTGATTTTTTGTTATTCTAAATTTTGAGTTGATATAATTTTCAAATTTGTACTCATATCTATCTAAATGATCTGGAGATATATTTGTTAAAATTGCAATATGTGGATTAAAACTTTCGATTCCATCTAACTGAAAACTACTAATTTCTAACACATAATTTTTGTAATCATTCTCAGCAACTTGCTTAGCAAAACTATCTCCTATGTTTCCTGCAATTCCAACATCTAAACCTGCATGTTGTAAAATATGATGCGTTAATAATGTTGTGGTAGTTTTGCCATTTGAACCCGTAATTCCTACAATTGTTGCATTTGTATATTGTCCTGCAAATTCAATTTCAGAAATCACTGGAATTGATTTTTGAATTAACTTTTGAACCAAAGCAACATTATCAGGAATTCCGGGGCTTTTCATAACCACATGAGCATTTAAAATTTTACTTTCTGTATGCTGATTTTCCTCAAAATCTATTTCGTTATGTAAAAGAACTTGTTTGTATTTTTTTTCGATTTCTCCTTTATCTGAAACAAAAACTTTATACCCTTTTTGTTTTCCTAAGATTGCTGTACCTACTCCACTTTCTCCACCACCAAGAACAACCAACCTTTCCATTTTATCTTAATTTTAAAGTCACGATTGTAAAAACTGCTAATAAAATTCCTACAATCCAGAAACGAACAACAATTTTACTTTCGTGATAATCTAACTTTTGATAATGATGGTGCAAAGGCGACATTTTAAAAATTCGTCTACCTTCTCCAAATTTCTTTCTCGTATATTTAAACCATGAAACTTGCATGATTACAGATAGATTTTCAACTACAAAAATGCCGGCTAAAATAGGCAACAACAATTCTTTTCTAATAGAAATTGCAATCACTGCAATAATTCCGCCAATGGTTAAACTTCCAGTATCTCCCATAAATACTTGAGCTGGAAAAGTATTATACCATAAAAACCCAATTAAAGCACCTGCAAATGCCAAAATAAAGACAGACATTTCACCAGAATTGGGGATGTACATAACATCTAAATAATCTGCAAAAATGATGTTTCCAGAAACCCAAGCAAAAGCCGCTAAAGTAACCACTATAATTGCAGATGAACCTGCTGCTAAACCATCTATACCATCCGTTAAATTGGCTCCGTTAGAAATTCCTGTAACGATAAATACAGTAATAAATATGAAAATTATCCAACCATATTTTTCGTAACCATCACCTAAAAAACGCAATGGTTTTGCATAATCTAACTCGTTATCTTTAAAAAAAGGTACTGTTGTTTTTGTAGATTTATGTGCTTCTCCAAAAACTTTTCTTCGTCCATTTTCTTGCATTACTTGTTGATCAAGTGGCAGTTGTTCTTTAATTGTAACACCATCATTAAAATACAACATGGAGCCTACAATTACACCCAAACCAACTTGACCTAGTACTTTAAATTTACCTTTTAAACCTTCTTTATCTTTTTTAAATACTTTTATATAATCGTCTAAAAAACCAATTAAACCCATCCAAACTGTAGTAATAATTAGAATTACGATGTAAATATTATCTAGTTTTGTAAGCAAAAACACCGGAATTAATGTTGCAAAAATGATAATGAGACCTCCCATTGTTGGAGTTCCTGATTTTTGTTTTTGCCCCTCTAACCCTAAATCTCTTACGGTTTCACCAACCTGCTGTTTTCTTAAATAATTAATGATTCTTTTTCCGTAAATTGAAGAAATTAACAGCGATAAAATAAATGCTGCTGCTGCTCTAAATGTGATGAATTGAAACACACTTGCCCCAGGAAAACTAAACTGATTTTCTAAATATTGAAATAAATAATACAGCATCTCTAATTCTTTTTTAGTTGATTAAAACAATTGGTAACTTCTTCTAAATCATTAAAATGAGAGCGTACTCCATTAATTTCTTGATAATTTTCATGCCCTTTTCCTGCAATTAAAATAATATCGCCAGTTTCCGATAGTTTACAGGCTGTTTTAATGGCTTGTTTCCTATTTAAAATACTCAACGTTTTTTTATAATTTTCAGGAGAAACCCCAACTTCCATATCCTCTAAAATGCTTTGTGCATTTTCTGTTCTAGGATTATCTGAAGTAAAAATGACTTGATTACTCAAATGAGAGGCAATATGTGCCATTTTTGGTCTTTTAGTTTTATCACGATCTCCACCACAACCTACAACTGTAATTAATTTTTCGTTATTGGTTCTGATATCGTTTATAGTTTCTAATACATTTTTTAAAGCATCTGGTGTATGTGCATAATCTACGATTGCTGTAACTCCGTCTTCAGAAACCGTGTATTGAAAACGACCATTTACACTTTCTAGTTGGCTAATGATGGTCAAAATCTCTAACCTTTCTAAACCCAACAACTCTGCTGTAGCCATAATTGCAGTGAGATTATATATATTAAAAACACCAATTAATTTAGTCCAAACCTCTGTTCCATCCACAGCAATTAAAGTACCAGAAAGTTGTTTTTCTAAAATTCGTGTTTTATAATCTGCTACTGTTTTTAGTGCGTATGAATATTTTTTTGCTTTAGTATTTTGCAACATAAAGTTGCCATTTTTATCATCGATATTGGTTAATGCAAAAGCCGTTTTTGGCAATTCATCAAAAAAAGCTTTTTTTACATTTCGATATTCAGCAAAGGTTTTGTGATAATCTAAATGATCGTGAGAAAGGTTGGTGAAAATTCCACCTGCAAAGGTTAAACCCTCTGTTCTTTTTTGATGAATTCCGTGCGAACTCACTTCCATAAAACAATATTCTACACCTTCTTCTAACATCAAATCTAAATATCTGTTAATCGTAACAGAATCTGGTGTGGTATGAGTTGCTTTATATTCCTTTTTGCCCACCAAAATTTTTACAGTAGATAATAGACCTACATGATACCCTGCTTTTTGAAACAATTGATATAATAATGATGCAATTGTAGTTTTACCATTTGTACCAGTTACCCCAACAACAGGAAATTTTGTAGAAGGATTGTTGTAAAAGTTAGATGCCATAATTGCCAAAGCAGTATTTGCATTCTCCACTTGAATGTAAGTAACACCCTCTTTTTTATCCGAAGGAAAATCTTCACAAATTATTGCAGTTGCCCCAAGAGAAATCGCTTTATCAATATATAAATGCCCATCTACCTGCACCCCTTTTTGCGCCACAAAAACATCGCCTGTTTTCACTTTTCTAGAGTCGAAAACAAGTTCGTTTACATCAATATTTGTAATTCCAAATACTTGGTTGATGCCAACTTTATATAATATGTCTTTTAAATTTTTCAGTTTATGATAATTTTAAAACAATTGTACTTCCTTTTACTAATTTTTCGCCTTTTTTAATGGACTGACTTTTTACTTTTCCTAATCCAGAAAACTGAACCTTTAAACCTATATTTTCTAACATAGACACTGCATCCATTCCATCCATACCTTTTACATTCGGCACTTTTTTGTATTCTTTATTGATGATTTTATGGTACGCATTATATTGATTTTCAATCTCCGTAAATTCAATTTTATCCTCAACAGATTGGTTATCTATAGGTGTAGTTGTGTATATTTTTTGGGCAATTTCTTTAAAAATAGGAGCTGCTACAGTTGCCCCATAATACCCCTTCTTTTTATCAGGATCATGCACCACTACAATACACGAATACTTAGGTTCATCTGCAGGAAAAAAACCAGCAAAAGAAGCTACATATCTATTTGTAGAGTAATAACCACCTTCCCATTCGCCTTTTTTATTTTTTATTCTTGGAATGTATTTCTTAGCAGTACCAGTTTTACCAGCCATTGAAAAATTCGCAGAATAAATATTATCTGCAGTACCTTTAATCACCACATTTTCCATCACTTTACGAATTTTTCTCAATGTTTCTTCGGATGCAATTCTTGGATTAACCACCTCTGTTTCAAAAACTTTTTCAGCTTTATCTTCTTTTCTTAATTCTTTTACAAATCTTGGTTTTACCATTACTCCATTATTTGCAACTGCGTTGTAAAACATCAACGTTTGCATTGGTGTTAGAGAAACTCCATATCCCCAAGACATCCATTCTAAAGAAATCTTACTCCAACTTTTGTCAGATGGTTTAGGTACATAAGGTTTACCTTCTCCTTTAATTTGAAATCCAATTGGCTTGGTAAAGCCATAATCTTCTAATTTTTCTATAAATTTTTCAGGTTGATGATCGTAATGTTTTTTAATCAATTTAACAATCCCCACATTAGATGAAACCTCAAAAACTCGAGCAGCAGAAATTTTTCCATAACCACCTCTTCTAGAATCTTCTACTTTTCTATTATTAATATAAATTCTACCTTTTTCTGTGTCTACCACAGTAGAAGTATCAATTAATTTATCCTCTAAAGCAGCCATTAAACTTGCTAATTTAAAGGTAGAACCAGGTTCATGACTTTCCCAAACCGCGTAATTTCTTTTTTCGTAATACTTACCTTTTGAGGTTCTTCCTAAATTAGAAATTGCTTTAACCTCGCCAGTTGCGGTTTCCATAACCACAGCACAACCATGATCTGCCTCAAAATTTTCTAGTTGACGCAATAAAGCATGATGTGTAATATCTTGAATATTAACATCTATTGTTGTAATAATATCATGGCCATCAATAGGCTCTTTTTCATTTACATCTGAGATTGGTTTCCATTGATTATTGGCAATTTTTTGTTTCCAACGCAAACCATCATGGCCTTGCATAAAATCTGCAAAAGCACCTTCTATACCAGCTTCACCTCTAAAATCATCATAACCAATAGTACGTTCTGCTATTTTACCTATAGGATGTGCGCGAACTGTTTTATGCTCTGCAATAAAACCTCCACCATAAACACCCTCTTTGAAAATTGGGAATGTTTTCATTTTTAGGTAATCATTATAACCCACATTTCTAGCAATTAATAAATACCTATTTTTTCGCCTTTTTGCGGTTCTTAATTTATTTTGCCAATAACGAGTTGAACTCCCTAACATTTTTGAAAGCTCTTGGCACAAAGCAGCTATATCTCTCTCAAAATCTTTATGTTTTGCAGCAGCAATAACATCCATCCTTATTGTATATTTAGACATAGATGTTGCTAATAAATTACCATCTGCTCCATATACATTTCCTTTATTGGCTTTAATGGTAAATTGCTTTAATGTTAGCTCTGTTGCAAGTTTCTTGTATTTTTCCCCTTGAACATATTGAATATTAACAACACGAAAAATTACCGCAAACAAAATGAGCGTCATAAAAGAAGCTACTATGTAGAATTTGTTAAGTATGCTTTTTTTGTGAGTTGCCAATGTATTAATCTTTAATCGTTACTTTTATTTTCTTTGGAGGGGTTTCTGAAGGTTGTAAACCTCTTTTTGTTGCTTTTTCTCTTATGGTAGACTCCATCTTTAAGCGCATTAAAATGGTTCCTGTGTCTACATATTCTGCTCTTAATTCTCTTTTTCTCTTATTTAATTCTGATATTTCAAAAACTTTTTTTTCTGCACTATGAGAACTATATATCATTACCAACATTAACAACACCACAAAAATGATAATTCGCCAGTTTTTAAAGGCAGACTCATCTGTAAGGAAACTTCCTCTCAAAAAATCGTATATTCCTCTTTTAACCTTTACCATTTTAGTTTTTTAAAGTTGCAATTCTTAATTTTGCACTTCTTGCTCTGTTGTTGATTTTAATTTCTTTTTGATTCGGAATTATTAATTTCCCTACTTTTTTTAGAGGTTCATTAGAGTTTCCAAAAACATCTTTTTCTGGCTCACCTTCAAACAATCCTGTTCTTATAAAACGCTTTACCAATCGATCTTCTAAAGAATGATAAGAAATTACACTTAACCTACCTTCATCTTTTAACAAATTGGGAATTTGCTCTAAAAACTCCTTTAACACATCCAATTCTTCATTCACCTCAATTCTAATCGCTTGAAAAATCTGAGCTAAAATTTTATGTTCTTTTGCCTTTGGCAAAAACGCTTTTAAAACCTCTTTTAATTGAAAACTAGTTTCAATTTTTTGATTTCCTCTTTCATGAACTATGGTTCTTGCAAGTTTTCTAGAATTTCTCAACTCACCATACAAAAACAATATTTCTGCTAATTTTTCTTCAGAATAATTATTGATGATTTCTTTTGCCGATTTTTTAGCTTTTTGATTCATTCTCATATCTAAATCGCCATCAAAACGAATTGAAAAACCTCTTTCTGCTTCATCAAATTGATGTGATGATACTCCTAAATCTGCCAAAACACCATCTACTTTTCGAATGCCATGAAACCTTAAAAATCTAGATATGTATCTAAAATTCTCTGGAATCAAGGTAAAACGTTCATCATTAATTACATTCTTTAAGGCATCTGGATCTTGATCAAAAGCAAATAATTTTCCGTGTTCATTTAGCCTGCTTAAAATTTCTTTTGAGTGACCTCCACCACCAAAAGTTACATCAACATAAACACCATCTTCTTTAATAGCTAAGGCATCTACACTTTCTTTTAATAAAACAGCATCATGATAACTACGCATCTCCATTTGTTTTTGATTCACCATCTACCATAACATTCTGTACAAGCTTTGCAAAATTTTCTTTTTCGCTTTCTAATTTCTTTTGATAATCGTTGCTATTCCAAATTTCAATTCTATCAATAGACGATACCATTGTAATTTCTTTCTTAATATTTGCGTGATTACATAAATTTTTTGCAATTAAAAACCTCCCTGTACCATCTAATTCAATTAACTTTACACCTGCTGAAAATCTTCTAATGAAATCGTTTGTTTCTTTATCAAATCTGTTTTTTGTAGCAACCTTTGCCATAGTTGCGTTCCACGTTTTCATTGGATACAGTTCTAAACAACGCTCATATATCGATTCTTTTAATACAAAACCCTCTGTTAAAACTGCAGCAAGTTGCTTTTTGAAAGACGATGGAAACATCACTCTTCCTTTAGCATCTACCTTACAATTATATTCGCCAATCAGGTTAATCACTTAAAACATTAATTTATAGCTCAAAAATATATAAAAAATACCACTTTTTACCACTTTTTACCACTTTGTTAATAAAAACAGGGCTAAGGCTTTACTGCCCTCATAAACAACCCTGTTAATAAGTATAATTGACTGATAACGAATTGAATTTGTATGTTATAAAAAAGAACTACATTTGCGATTAGAGAAAAGAAACAAAAACCAATGACTGACAAGTTAAAAACTGAAGGTAAGTTTACATATGCAGAAGCTGGAGAAGGACCTGCAATCATTGTTTTACATGGGTTAATGGGCGCTTTGAGCAATTTTAAGCCAACTTTTGACCATTTTTCAAAAAATGGTTATAAAATTTTAATTCCTGAGCTTCCTTTATATACGCTTCCACTTATAAAAACAAACGTTAAAAATTTAGCAAAATATCTAGAAGAATTCCTTATTTATAAAGAATTGGATAATGTTATTCTTTTAGGAAATTCGCTTGGAGGACATATTGCATTATATTTTACAAAATACTACCCAGAAAAAGTAAGCGGATTGGTTTTAACAGGTAGTTCTGGTTTGTATGAAAAAGCAATGGGAGACAGTTTTCCAAAAAGAGGAAACTATGCGTTTATTGAACAAAAAGCAAAAGACGTTTTTTATGACCCAGCTGTTGCTACCAAAGAATTGGTAGATGATGTTTATGCCACAGTTAACGATAGAATGAAGGCTTTAAAAACCCTATCTATTGCTAAAAGTGCCATTAGACATAATATGGCCAACGATTTGCCAAACATGAAGCAACCTACTTGTTTAATATGGGGAAAACAAGATGGAGTTACCCCTCCTGAAGTTGCAAAAGATTTTCATAAATTGTTACCTAACTCACAATTAAATTGGATTGATAAATGTGGGCATGCAGCTATGATGGAAAGACCTAAAGAATTTAATAAAATTCTTGGTGATTGGCTTGCGACAACAAAATTCTAAAATTACATTGTTTTGAAAATTAAATCTGCTGAATTTGTAATGAGTAACAGTAATGTTATCAATGCACCTAAAGATAGAATTCCTGAATATGCTTTTATAGGACGTTCTAACGTTGGGAAATCTTCATTGATTAACATGTTGATGGAACGTAAAGATTTGGCAAAAATTTCTGGAAAACCAGGAAAAACACAACTCATCAATCACTTTAAAATTAATGACGCTTGGTTTTTAGTAGATTTACCTGGGTATGGTTATGCACAGGTATCAAAAAAGAAACGGGTTATTTTTCAATACTTTATAGAAAATTATTTTAAGGAAAGAGAACAATTGGTTTGTACTTT
This sequence comes from Polaribacter sp., assembly GCF_965660385.1. GTDB lineage: Bacteria > Bacteroidota > Bacteroidia > Flavobacteriales > Flavobacteriaceae > Polaribacter. The sequence goes on along the minus strand of NZ_CBFHZT010000006.1, from coordinate 86,310 downwards.
TGTTTTGATTGATTCTAGACACGATCCGCAAAAAATTGATTTAGATTTTATGCGATTTTTAGGAGAAAACCAAATTCCTTTTTGCCTTGTTTTTACCAAAGCAGATAAATTAGGGAGCTCTAAATTGAATAAGCAAATTACCTCTTATAAGAAAAAATTGCTACAACATTGGGAATCTTTGCCAATGACATTTTTAACTTCATCTACTACAGGCTTAGGTAGAAAAGAATTTTTAGATTTTATTGATGGTGTAAATGAAGATGTAGCAAAAGACTTTACATAAAATATCTTTTAGATTAACCAGAATATTCCAGCACATATGCATTCAACCCAACAAAACTTACAGGTTTTATTCGAGGATAATCATATTATTATTGTAAACAAACGTTCTGGAGATATTACTCAAGGTGATAAAACTGGAGACAAACCTTTAAGTGACGTAGTAAAAGCATACATTAAAGAAAAATACAATAAACCTGGAAATGTTTATTTGGGGGTTGTACATCGTTTAGACAGACCTACTTCAGGTATTATTATTTTTGCAAAAACATCTAAAGCCTTAGAGCGTTTAAATAAAATGTTGCGCGATAAAAATATAAACAAAACGTATTGGGCTGTTGTAAAAGATACACCAAAAAAGGAAAAGGATACGTTGATCAATTATCTTAAAAAAAATCCTAAAAATAACAAATCTTCTGTTTATCAAAAAGAAATTTCTGGCTCTAAAAGGGCTGTATTACATTATCAAGTTATCCAAAAACTAGATAATTATACTTTATTAGAAGTTGATTTAGAAACTGGCAGGCATCATCAAATTAGAGCACAATTATCTGCAATTGGTCTTCCTATAAAAGGCGATTTAAAATACGGTTTTAATAGAAGTAATAAAGATGGCAGTATCCATTTACATGCTCGTAAAATAGCATTTATACATCCTGTTTCTAAAGAAAACATTTTAGTGACTGCCCCTACTCCAAATGATGTGATTTGGAACGCATGTAAGGAATGATTATCTTTAAAGAAATAATTTTTGATTGGCAGCCTTTAAATATTTCTCATTTTTAGTTTTAGTACTTGTTGTATCTATTTCTTTTACCTATAAAGGATGGCTTACCCATTGTTATTTACCTGCTTTTGTGTTTTTGGGTTTAGTTTCTCATTTAAAGTTTTTTTAAAAAACCAAGCATAAAAAATTAATCCAAATCTCATAAAAACGATTTATGTCACAAGAAAAAACAGTATCTGAAGCCATACAGTATAGGCGCTCAGTAAGAATTTACGACGCAGAAAAGACTATTGACAAAAACCTTGTAAAAAAGTGTATTGAACAAGCTGCACTTGCACCTAACAGTAGCAATATGCAATTGTGGGAATTTTATCACATTACCTCCAAAGATATTATTGCTAAAATTGCTCCTTTTTGTTTTAACCAAAATGCTGCTAAAACCGCACAACAATTGGTGGTTTTTGTTACCAGAAAAGACTTATGGAAACATAGAGCCAAAGCGAACTTAAAGTTTATTGATGCAAATTTTGGCGCTAACAATCCAAAAGCTAAACAATCGAAAAGAGAGAAAGTATCTAGGAATTATTATGAAAAAATCATCCCTTTTGCTTATTCAGATTTTTTAGGAATATTAGGGTTCTTTAAATATCTTATGATTTTGATAGTAGGACTTTTTAAACCTATTTACAGGCAAGTGAGGCAAAGTGATATGCGTATAGTTGCACATAAAACCTGTGGTTTAGCTGCTGAAAACTTTATGATTTCTATGGCTGCCAAAGGTTATGATACTTGCCCAATGGAAGGTTCTGACACTTTACGTGTGAAAAGGTTGTTAGGTTTACCTTATGGCGCAGAAATAAACATGATTGTTTCGTGTGGAATTCGAGATGAAAAAGGAGTTTATGGTGAACGTTTTCGTATTCCTTTTAGCGAAGTTTATAAAGAAGTTTAGCAATAAACAGAGCCATATATTTACCTAAAAACTTAAAAACAAACAATGGATAATAAAGAAGAAAAAGCGCGAATTATTAATTACTTCAGAAAAATCATGGAAGAAGTGGCTCAAGAAGTTTTAGAAGATAAAATAGTTACCAGATCTAATTTATACCTTTTATTAGAAGCTAAAGGTGTTGAAAAGGAAATTTTAGCAAAACCCAAAAACATAAAGTACAAATACTCTAAAAAGCACTTGCCAAAGGTTCGAATAAAATCTGAATTTAAAAGCCTTAAAAATAATATGAGAATTGGTTTAATTGGAGTGTTTTCAATTAGAAAAAAGAATACTTCTCACAAATCAAAAAAACTAGTTTCTAAAAATTTTTATGTAGAAGAATATCAACTAAATTAGGTTAATTTTTTGAAATAGGCTTTAAAATCAAAACATTTTCACTTTTATTAATTTCACCTTCATTCAGTTTCATTGTAATAAATTTACCCTCTAAATATTGTTGTGTTTGGTCTTTATAATAAGCACTAAACACATTACCAGATTGCCCTGTAGGAATTATGGACAAACCATGCTCTACATCAGAAAAATCAACAATTCTTCTTGTAGATGGCCCTGCTGTTACTTTGTAAATACCTGTACTATTTAATTTAAAAATCTGATTGTTGATTACTTCATTTCCACCAATCGTTTCAAAAGGACCCACATTAAAAAACTTGCGTAAAAGACCTCCAGCTTTTCCAATAGCATGTTCATATTCAACAGAAATTACCCTGTTCCAAGTCCAACTTTCTATGTTTTCTCCTAATTGATTTTGCAAAAAGGAAATTGCATTTTTATAAGAAGTGGTTATAATTTCTTTTTTAGATTCTATTTTATTTGTTGTGGAAATATTATCCCACCAAACCGAATTTTCTCTATCAATTTGAGTTCTTAATACTTGATCTTGTAATTGCGAATTGATAAACAGTTCAAAAGCATCACCTAATTCATCTTGATAAGTATTTCTTAAAAACTCAAATAAAAATCGATTGTAAATTGTCGGTGCTAATGAGGTTTTTAAATAATCTCCTTTCCAGTTTTCTAAAATTGTAAAGGCTTGTTTTTCAGAAACATTCAAATCACTTTTAGAAACATGATGTAATAAATCTTGCGCAATGAGATGATCTACAGAAGAGGTAACATCATACAACATAGCAGTAACATCTTGTTTTGTAAAATCGTCTTTATCTTTTAAAAGCGTTACAATTCTTTTCGATCTATTTTCAGGCTGATAATATCCTGGATATAATTTACCTCGCACTGAATCTGGCTGATGATTGGCAGAATACACATAATTCCATTTTGGATTTATAGATTTCGGATTTTCACTAAAATCTAGAATTTCGGTGATTTCATCTTTTCCAGAAGCGCCATTTAAATAGGTTTTAGAAGACAGACTATCTCTTAATTGATATAATTTTGCAGAAGCAAACCAAGCAATATTATCTTCAGCATCACCATACATCACATTTAAACCTGGAGCATGAATTTTAGAAACCGATTGTTGAAAATCTTTAATTGATTTTGAGTGTGATATTCCGTAAGAAACTTCAAGCATTTCATTTTCCAATTGCGTGTACAACCAATACATGGCAATAGGTCTCGTATCTTTTACATGGGTAATTAAACCATTCATGATTGGGCCATGCTTAGACACTTTTACCTGAAACGTAGTATCTACATCATCTTTCACTTTAATGGTTTTGGTTACAACATTGTAGGCTTTATAACCATCATGAGTTTTATATTCTAATGAATTTTCAGGGTTATTTTCTTCTATGTAAAAGTTTAAGTCATCATTAGCTAACATCGTTAAACCATAAGCATATCTTTTATTGTGCCCTAATAATGGAAAAGGCATTAAAGCAATATTAAAACCATAAACTTCAAAATTAGGTGTTTTAATATGATTTTGATACCAAACAGAGGGCTGAGAAAACCCTATATGAGGATCGTTTGCAAAAATCACTTTTCCGTTTTTGGTTTTGTCTGCACCAATTACCCAAGAATTGCTACCAATTAAAGGAGAAACAGGCATATTATCCATAATAGCACTCACACTTTTTGAAAAATTGGCATTTATTTTAGAAACGCTATCCATTTTATTAATGGTTAAGTTTTCAGAGAAACTACCTAATAATTCATGTAAATAGGGTTTACCCAATTGCTCTTTGATTTCGGTTAATAAAGGGTCTGTTTTATGCGCTACAGCAAAACTAAAAGACATATAACCAAATACATTATAAATATCTTTTAAAGTATATTTTTCTTTTTCAATACCCACCAAAGAAAACTCTAATGGTGTTTTTCCGTTTGCTATAAATTGATTAATTCCGTCTAAATACGCCTGTGTTAATTCGTAAAATTCAGAAGATTTATTTAAATTTTGCATTGTTTTCTCAGCAGCTTCTTCAATGCCTAAACCAGCAAAAAACACGTCTGTTTTCAACAAATCTTTACCAAATATTTCCGATAATCTTCCTGGTGCAATTCTTCTAATAAGTTCCATTTGCCATAATCTATCTTGTGCATGCAAATACCCCAAAGCGATGTAGGCATCTTTTTGATTTTGTGCATTAATATGGGGCACACCATTTTCATCAAAATGAACGTTTACAGAGCTTGTTAAATGTGCTATTTCAAGTTCACCTGAATATGTTGGTGCATTATATTTTGAATACCCAAAATAGCCAACACCTAACAATACCAAGAGTAAAATAACAATTTTAAAAACTTTTTTTAAAAACTTCATCATTAAAAAATATTTGAACTTGTCAAAGATAATAGATTTAAATTGTATTTTTGAGTGAACAATATTTTCACGAATTATGAAAAAAATCCAAATGGTTGATTTGCAAGGTCAGTATCAACAAATTAAGGAAACTGTAGATACTTCAATTCAAGATGTTTTAGAAACCTCAGCATATATTAATGGGCCTTTAGTTAAAGAGTTTCAACAAGATTTAGAAAAATATTTAGATGTTAAACATGTAATACCTTGTGCAAACGGAACAGACGCTTTGCAAGTAGCCATGATGGGCTTGGGTTTGGAACAAGGAGATGAAGTAATTACTGCCGATTTTACATTTGCAGCCACTGTAGAAGTAATTGCATTATTAAAATTAACACCTGTTTTAGTTGATGTTGAGCCAGATACATTTAATATTGATATTGATGCTCTAAAAAAAGCAATTACACCAAAAACTAAAGCTATTGTACCTGTGCATTTATTTGGTCAAGTAGCGAATATGGATGCTGTTATGGAAATTGCAAAAGCACACAATTTATTTGTAATTGAAGACAATGCACAAGCTATTGGCGCAAATTATACATTTAAAGATGGCACACAGCAAAAAGCAGGAACCATTGGAAATGTAGGAACTACCTCATTTTTTCCATCAAAAAACTTAGGTTGTTATGGTGATGGTGGAGCCATTTTTACCAATGGTGATGATCTAGCACATACCATTCGCGGTATTGTAAACCACGGAATGTACGAGCGTTATTATCATGATGTTGTGGGTGTAAATTCTAGATTAGATTCCATCCAAGCAGGAGTTTTAAAAGCAAAATTACCTCATTTAGATAGCTATTGTAATGCGAGAAGAAATGCAGCTCGTTTTTACAACACTGCTTTTGCAAATCACCCAGAAATTATTACACCAACTGCAAAATCTAACAAAACAAAAACGTGTAATGCTATTTGTGACGTTTGCGATTGCCATGTTTTTCATCAATATACATTACAAATTACCAATGGTAAAAGAGATGAATTACACAAACACCTATTAGACAAAGGAATACCCAATGCAATTTATTACCCTGTGGCATTGCATTCTCAAAAAGCCTATCAAGATAATCGCTATGATGAAGCAGATTTCCCTGTAACCAATCAATTGATAAAAACGGTAATTTCTTTACCAATGCATACAGAATTAGATGATGAGCAATTGAATTTCATTACACAAACCATCATCAATTTTTTAAATAATTAACCCTAAAACTATAAAACAAATGAAAAGAATTTTAGTAACAGGAGGTCTAGGTTTTATTGGATCGCACACAGTTGTAGAACTACAAAACGAAGGCTTTGAGGTCGTTATTATTGATGATTTATCGAACACCACACTTTCTGTTTTAGATAACATTACAGAAATTACAGGTATAAAACCAGATTTTCATCAAATTGATTTACGTGTTAAAAATGATGTAAAACATTTTTTTGACACAAATAAAGTTGATGGCATTATTCATTTCGCTGCTTATAAAGCAGTTGGAGAAAGCATGGGAAAACCGTTAGAATATTACGAAAATAACATTGGTAGTTTGGTGTATCTTTTACAAGAAATGAGAGATCGTAACTTAGACAACTTTATATTCTCATCTTCATGTACGGTTTATGGCCAAGCAGACGAACTGCCAATTACAGAAAATGCACCTGTAAAAGCTGCAGAATCTGTGTATGGTAACACCAAACAAGTTGGCGAAGAAATTATACGAGATGCAAGCAATGCACATAATATTAACACCATTGCTTTGCGTTACTTTAATCCTGTTGGTGCCCACCCAAGTATAAAAATTGGTGAATTACCTTTGGGTGTTCCTCAAAATTTAATTCCGTTTATTACACAAACCGCTGCAGGAATTAGAGAACAGCTTTCTGTTTTTGGTGATGATTACCCTACTGAAGACGGAACTGCAGTTCGTGATTATATACATGTTGTAGATTTAGCAAAAGCACATATTGCAGCATTAAATCGATTAATTGACAAAAAGAACAAAAAAGCATTTGAATATTTTAACATTGGTACTGGAACAGGAAGTTCTGTTTTAGAGGTAATTGAAACCTTTGAAAAAGTAAACAATTTAAAATTAAACTATAAAATTGTAGATAGACGTGAAGGTGATGTAGTTGCTGCTTATGCTGATACTACAATTGCTAATAAAGAATTAAATTGGAAAACCGAAAAAAATCTTGCTGATGCTTTGGAATCTGCATGGAAATGGCAACAGAAACAAGCCTAAGTTATCATAACTAAAAAAAGCCTCAAAAAGTAATGATACTTTTTGAGGCTTTTTTTTTATAAAATATTTCACTAAAAAATTATCCTTTTACAGGTACAGCAACTACGGTTTTACCCCAAGCCATAAACATAGTAGCAGTATCATCTTCACCTTCAAAAGCTATTGAAAATGCTTCTACAGGTTCTTCTAACTTAGATACTTTACCAGCAACTCTTACAACATCTTCAGATTCATCATAAAAATAAGAACCCCAAACATTTTTTTGATTACTTAAAATCACAGTCCAATCACCATCTTTAGGAATAGTAAATAGTGTATAAGTACCTGCTTTTACTTGCTTATCACCAAAGGTTACATCTTTATAAAATGTAATTTCTGCTGCTTCGTTAGCGCCAGTTCTCCAAACTTTATCTTTAGGTGCTAATTTGTCTAATTTTCTACCTTTTAATTGCGGTCTACTGTAAATTATCTTTACTAATTTATCTGCGTTTCTCCAATTTGTTGGATAAGATGCTGCATCCATAGGACTGACATCTAATTTCGAAAATTTTTGCGCAAACGTTTCTGTTGATGAAATCAAGGCAATCGTAAAAATTGCGATTGATAAAATAGCTTTCTTCATGTTGTTAATATTAGGTTTTTATTTATAAGTAAGATGTCATCAAACTTAAAAAACCTTACACTCAAAAATCTTAATATTGTGTTAAGGTTTAGTGACAACTACAATCTGTACTACAACTTTTCTTTTTTTTAGATGGTAACAGGTAGGTCCTTACTAAAAACCCAACAGCTAAAATTACTAAAAGATATACAATAATCTGTTGCATTAACTTAAAATTTGATAGGTAAATAAAGAAGTAATGTATGCCAACAAGGCCATACCAAATAACTGAATTAAAGGCCATTTCCAACTTTTTGTTTCACGTTTTACAATAGCAAAAGTCGCCATACATTGCATAGCAAATGCGTAAAAGACCATTAGAGACATCCCAACAGGGAAATTAAAACGCTTTTTACCAGTATCTGGATTTATTTCTGACGCCATTTTTTGTTTAATAGTGCTCGTATCTTCATCACCAGCCTCAACACTATAAATAGTTGCTAACGTGGCAACAAAAACCTCTCTAGCTGCAAAAGAAGTAATTAAAGCAATACCTATTTTCCAATCATATCCTAAAGGTTTTATGGCTGGCTCTATGGTTTTACCTAACATTCCTATATAGGAGTTTTCTAATTTTACTGATGCAATTTTTTGCTGAATTTCATCAGCATTTAAATGTTGATTTTTCACATTTTCAACAACAATTTTCTCGGCATTTTTATAATCAGCACCACCATTAGACGCTAAAAACCACAACACGATAGACAAAGCCAAAATAATTTTTCCTGCCCCTAAAACAAATGCTTTTGTTTTTTCTATAACTTCGAAAAAAACATTTTTAAGTGAGGGTAATTTGTAGTTGGGCATTTCAATTACAAAAAAAGATTTATTGTTAATCTTTAAGGTTTTATGTAAAATAAATGCGGCTAAAATTGCAGATGCAAAACCCAAAGCATACAGCAATAAGAGCACTAAACCTTGAAGATTTAAAAATCCTAATACTCTTTTTTGTGGAATAATTAAGGCAATTAAAATGGCATAAACAGGCAAACGAGCAGAACAGGTAGTAAACGGAGTTACTAAAATGGTAATTAAACGCTCTTTCCAACTAGAAATGGTTCTGGTAGCCATAATTGCAGGAATTGCACAGGCTGTGCCCGAAATTAAAGGAATTACACTTTTTCCATTCATTCCAAAACGACGCATAATTTTATCCATTAAAAAAACCACACGACTCATATAACCTGTTTCTTCTAAAACTGCTATAAATAAAAATAAAATAGCAATTTGCGGAATAAAAATAACAACACCTCCAATTCCTGGTATTATACCTTCTGTAAGTAAATCCGTAAGCACACCAGAGGGTAAACTACCTTTTGCAAAGTCGGCGAGTTGCGCAAAGGTTTCATCAATAAAATCCATTGGCAATGAAGCCCACTCAAAAATAGATTGAAAAATGAGTAATAAAATGAAACTAAACAATACATAACCCCAAATTTTATGGGTAAAAACTCGATCTAATTTACTACGTAATCCTGTAGCTTTAGAAGGATCAATAACGTAAGCTTTGTTTAAAATTTTATTAATTTCTTGATAACGATAGATGGTTTCTTTATGTTGATATCTCTTAACCTTAGAAACATCTTTCTGAAAAGCAATTAATTGTTCTTTTTCTTCGGATGAAATGGAATCAGGAAAATTATTCTGTGTAACCATTAACCACAATTCGTACAACGAATAATTTGGACTTATGGCTTTTAAGGCATCAAAATAATGAACATCAATTTTAGAGTTTATACCACACAAAGGAGATGCTTTTGCAGCTACATGACAACGAATTATTGCCTTTTTTACTTCTTTTATTCCCTCGTTTTTTCTAGCACTAATTAAAACAACTTCGGTATTTAATTCTTTTTTTAGTAAGTTTAAATCAATAGTAATTCCTTTTTTATCCATCTGATCAACCATATTGATGGCCAAAACTGTAGGAATTTCTAAATCTTTAATTTGTGAAAAAAGCAAAAGATTTCGCTTTAAATTTTCAACATCAGCCACTACTAAAATTACATCTGGTGATGTTTTAATATCTTTATTTAATAAGGTTTTTAAAACGATACTTTCATCTAAAGAAGTAGGATTTATTGAATACGTACCTGGCAAATCAGTTATTAAAGCATTTTGTTTATCTGATAACTTACTTGAGCCTTCTTTTTTATCAACAGTTATCCCTGGATAATTCCCAACTTTCTGGTTTAATCCTGTAAGTTGGTTAAATAAGGATGTTTTCCCTGTATTAGGATTACCAATTAAAGCTACTTTTATATCGTTTTTAGACATTAATATGGGCTTTAAGAATTTTAATTTGAGATGCTGTTTCTTTTCTAATAGCTAAATGACTTCCGTTTACACAGATATAAAGCGGATCTTTTAAAGGTGCCAATTGAATTAACTGAACTTCTGCCCCAGGCAAACAACCCATTTCTAATAATTTTAGCGGAATAAAATCTAAAGATTCTTCAGAAATATACCCTATTTCTCCTTTAAGTAAAGATGCAATTGTGCTCAATTTGTTTATGTATAAAAAGATTCCTGCAAAAAGCAGGAATGATATTTAAAACAAAGATACGAATTTAGAATGATTCTAAACAAGTTATTTACCCCTATATTCTTCTTTTAACAAAGCAACATCTTCTTTAAGTTTTTCCATGTCTTTTTTATCAGTACCATCATAAAACCCCCTAATTCGCCTTTTTTTATCTACTAAAATAAATTGTTCTGTATGTATAAAATCATCTTCACCTCCATCACCTTCCTCAATTACAGCCATATAACTTTTTCTGGCTAAATCATAAATATGCTTTTTAGAGCCTGTAGTTACATTCCATTTTCCATCAATTACACCTTTATTTAGTGCATACTCTTTTAAAACAGAAACACTATCTATTTCTGGAGTTACGGAATGTGATAAAAACATAATATCGTCATCATCTTTATAAAAGCCTTGCAATTCACTCATATTATAGGCCATTGCAATGCAGATATTCGTGCACCGTGTAAAGAAAAAATCTGCAATATAAATTTTGTCTTTATAATTTTTCTGAGTGATGATTTCTCCATTTTGATTCGTCAATTCAAAATCAGCAATCGTATGATCTTTGGTGATGTGTTTAATGGACTCGTGTACCAAACTCGGATTTACATCTACAGGATTATATACTTTTAGTTTTTTATCAACCTTTACCAAATGATAAAAAACAGGCAAAGAAACTGCTGAAAAAACAACTAGAAAAAGCAATGTAGCTTTACTTTTTTTGAAGAATTTAAAATCCATTATTAAAGTTATTTTTGCAAATTTAGGGCTTAAAAAAATGGCAAAAAAATTGATTGCCATAAAATCTTTGTTAAAATAAAAATCAAGTTTCAATAGTTCTTTTTAAACTCTTTATAAAAACGTACATTTGTGCGTTTTTTAAATCTGATTTAACGCTTAATGGAAATATTAATTAAAGCATCACAATTTATTTTAAGTTTATCTTTATTAATTGTTTTGCACGAATTAGGGCATTTTATCCCTGCAAAATTATTTAAAACTAAAGTAGAAAAATTCTACTTATTCTTCGATTATAAATTCTCACTTGTTAAGAAAAAATTTGGTGAAACCGTTTATGGTATTGGCTGGATTCCTTTAGGAGGCTATGTAAAAATAGCTGGTATGATTGATGAAAGTATGGATAAAGAGCAAATGGCGCTACCTCCAAAACCTTGGGAGTTTCGTTCAAAACCAGCTTGGCAGCGTTTAATTATTATGTTAGGTGGTGTTTTTGTGAATTTTGTTTTGGGTATTTTTATTTATATCATGTTAATGTATGCATATGGCGAACAGTTTTTGCCAAATGCTAGTGTTAATGCAAAAGATGGGGTTTGGGTGCAAGATTCTTTAGCAATGAGTATTGGTTTTAAAAACGGAGATAAAATAATAGCTGTTGATAGCGAAGAAATTAGAGAGTTTAGAGGCATGACGTTAGCTTTTATTAACGGAAATAACGTAACCATAGATAGAAACGGAGAAACAATTGAAAAGGAATTACCTGTAGATTTTATTGCAAAGTTAATGGACAGGAATAAAAATGATGAAGGCCCTATCTTATCTACTAGAATCCCTTTTATGATTGCTGAAGTGCCAAAAGATTCTCCAAATAAAAAAGCAGACTTACAGCCAAAAGATATTATTGTTAATGTAAATGGCATTGACACTAAATATTATGACGAAGTTGAAGATGCTTTTCAAAAATTTAAAGGTCAAGATATTTCTATAACTGTTAAAAGAGAAGATAAATTAAAAGAAGTTACTGTAAAAATCTCTGATTCAGGTAAGCTAGGTGTTTTTGGAAACAACTTTAGCATGGATGATTTAGAAAAACTTGGTTATTACGATTTAGCAGATATTGAATACACATTTAGTGAAGCGATTCCTGCTGGATGGAACAAATCAGTAAAAAAATTATCAGATTACATAAAGCAATTAAAAAAGATTTTTAATCCTAAAACAGGAGCATACAGAGGTTTAGGTGGTTTTATTTCTATTGGAAAAATATTTCCATCTACTTGGAGCTGGCAAGCTTTTTGGGAAATTACGGCATTTTTATCCATTATGCTAGGGTTTATGAACCTATTACCAATTCCTGCTTTAGATGGTGGACACGTAGTTTTTACACTTTGGGAAATGATTACAGGTAAAAAACCTGGTGATAAATTTTTAGAATATGCCCAAATCGTTGGTTTTATTTTATTAATCACCTTGTTACTTTTTGCAAACGGTAATGATATTTTTCGATTATTTAAATAGCATTTAATAAGAGAAAACAAATAACAAACAAGCCCTCTTTTTTACATACAACCAATGAAGTCTAAATGGTACTTTAGTACACTTTTTTTAATTTTATGCCTCTGCTTTGGCGCTTTCCAAGACCAAGCTGTAATACCTAATCAAGAAATTGTTTTAGAATTCGTTGATGGTAAAAATAATGAGCAGTATGTAAATAATACTATCCTTGATGTAAAAGAGAAACTGGTTCGTATTGGCGCTACTAATATCTTAATAAAAGATACTAAAAAGGGTACGCTTACAATTTCTTATTACGCTACTGTTCATGTTAATACGATCAAAGAAGCGCTTAGTATAGGTGATCAATTTGAATTACATCAAAATTCAAAAAACGAACAAAATAAGCTACCTTCATCTACCTATAATATTGATATTTACGAGTTAACAGACGAAATAAACAATACTAATTTAAACGATAAATACGTATTTGAAATAAAATACATCGCTGAACGATTTTCAATCACACCAAATTACGCTTCTCTTAGAAGTTTGGAAATTGAGAAAGCAAATCAATTGTTTAAATTAGCCTATACTGCTTATAAAAGTAATCCTTTTACAAAAGAAAGAACATCAAATAAAGAACCTGAAGTTAGGGCTGGACCTCAAATATTTACTACCTAAAAATGTTATAGTTTACATCTTTTTAAACTACTCTAAATTATTGAGTAACATACTCATAATTACTATAAAACAATCTAAAAAATAATTGTCAAGTTATCTAAGAAACTATATATTTGCTCGTTTTTTAATAAAATTTGACAACAAAATACAAACAAAATGCAAAATAAAGGACTTATTAAGGTTTTCGCTATCCTCTTTGGTTTAGTGAGTTTATACCAATTATCATTTACTTTTTTAGCCAATAAAGTAGAAGATGATGCTGTAGCTTATGCTAAAAACACAGCTACTGAAACTGATAATGCTAGGCAAAAAGCTGGCTACGAAAGAAAATATTTAGATAGCGTTGCTAACAAAGATATCATCGATTTAGGTATTGCACAATATAGCTATAATGATGTGAAAGATAAAGAAATGAATCTTGGTCTTGACTTAAAAGGTGGTATTAATGCTATTTTACAAGTATCTGTAAAAGAAGTGCTTAAGAGTTTATCTAACGAATCTAAAAATGAAGCCTTTAACAAGGCTTTAGAGGCTGCAGATGTAAGATTAAAAGCAAGTAACTCTAATTATTTAGATTTATTTTTCGAAGAATTCGAGAAAATTGCAGGTACTACTAAATTAAGTGACCCTTCAATTTTTGGAACGAAAGCATTGAGCGAAAAAATAGCTTTTGATGAAGCTAATGCCACTGTAAAAGAAACCTTACAAGAAGAAATTAACGGTTCTATTGTAACTACTCTTGAAGTTTTAAGAAGTAGAATTGACAAATTTGGAGTTGCTTCTCCAAAAATTCAAAGAATTGGAAACTCTGGTAGAATTCAGATTGAATTGCCAGGTGCTAAAGATATTGATCGTGTTACAAAATTAATTACTAGCAAAGCTGAATTACAGTTTTGGGAAGTACATACAAACGCAGAAGTTCAAAACTTTTTCTTTGCAGCCAATGCAAAAGTAGCAGAAATGTTGAAAGATGATAGTGATTTAGAAGAAGCTAAAGACACTACTAAAACCGATGAAATTGATGATTTATTAGGTGTAGAAGCAGATTCTACAAAGGTTCAAAAAAACTTGTTTACTTATTTGCAACCAAATATTGCGCAAAGTCAGCAACAATTAAGTTCTTTAGTAGCTTCAGCAAGAGTAACAGATACTGCTACCGTAAATGATTTATTAGCTAAAAAAGAAGTTAGAGCATTATTATCACCTGAAATTAAATATGCAAAATTTTTATGGGATTACAAACCTTTTGATAATAGCAATGCAAGTGATGAAAATGCGGAACCATTTATAGGGTTATATGCTATAAAAGGAAACAGAAAAGACCAAGCAACTATAGAAGGTGATGTTATTTTAGATGCTGCTCAAGTGTTTGACCAATTGAATAAACCAGAGGTGAGTATGACTATGAACAGCTCTGGAACAAAACAATGGGCAAAAATGACTGCAGACAACATAGGTAATTTTGTAGCTGTTGTTTTAGATGATTATGTATATACAGCACCTTCTGTAAATCAAGCTATTACTGGTGGTAGAACCTCTATTTCTGGTGGAAGTATGACAGTTGCTGAAGCAGAAGATATCGCAACCGTTTTAAAAGCAGGGAAATTACCAGCTGCAGCAAGAATAATTCAAGCACAAGTTGTTGGGCCATCTTTAGGACAAGAAGCAATTGATGCCAGTTTCATTTCTTTTGGTTTAGCGATTGTTTTAGTTTTACTTTGGATGATTTTGTATTATGGTAAAGCTGGTTTGTATTCAGATATCGCTTTAATTGTAAACATTTTATTCATCTTCGGAATCTTAGCTTCTTTTGGAGCCGTATTAACATTACCTGGTATTGCAGGGATTATTTTAACTATTGGTATGTCTGTAGATGCCAACGTAATTATCTTTGAAAGAATAAAAGAGGGATTATTTAAAAAGAAAGGTTTAAAACAATCTGTAGAAGAAGGCTTTAGTTTTCAAGGGGCTTTATCTGCTATTATTGATGCAAATATTACCACGTTTTTAACGGGTATTATTTTATATGTTTTTGGTACAGGACCAATTAAAGGTTTTGCATTAACATTAATGATTGGTATTTTAACGTCATTCTTTACAGCCGTATTTATTACTCGTATTTTAATTGATGGTGCAGTAAATAAAGGTTCTATATTAACTTTTAATACCAATATTTCTAAAGGATGGTTCCAAAACATCAATTTAGAATTTTTAAAGAAGCGTAAAATTGCATACATCGTTTCTGGTGCAATTATTGTTGGTGGTTTAATTTCTATTTTTTCAATAGGCTTAAAACAAGGTGTAGACTTTAAAGGAGGTCGTTCTTATGTGGTTCGTTTCGATCAAGACATGAATGCAACTGAAGTTTCTAACACGTTAAAAGATGCCTTTGGTACTGCTCCAGAAGTAAAATCTTATGGTACTGCCAATCAATTAAAAATAACAACAGTTTATAAAATTGATGAAGAAGGGCAAGAAGTAGATGACGAAGTTCAAAATGCTTTATACACTGGTTTACAACCTTATTTAGGAGATTTATCTTACGAAAACTTTAAACCTGGTTTTGAGAAAGCTGGTGCAGGTGTTATGAGTTCTATAAAAGTTGAACCAACCATTGCAGATGATATTAAAACTTCGGCTTTATATGCAGTATTTGGCTCTTTATTAGTGGTATTCTTATACATTTTATTACGTTTTAGAAAAGTATCTTTCTCTATTGGTGCTGTAATTGCAGTTTTCCATGATGTATTAATTGTATTAGGGGTATTCTCAATTACCTACAGTTTTATGCCTTTTGATATGGAGATTGGACAATCATTTATTGCTGCAATATTAACCGTTGTTGGATATTCGCTGAATGATACCGTGGTTATTTTTGATAGAATTAGAGAATTTGCAGGCATGCATACCAAATGGAAATATAGTAAAGTTGTAGATACTGCCTTAAGTTCTACTTTGGGTAGAACCATAAACACATCTTTAACTACCTTATTAGTAATGTTAGCTATTTTCTTATTTGGTGGAGATTCTATTAAAGGATTTATGTTCGCCTTAATTGTAGGGGTTGCAGTAGGTACCTACTCATCGTTATTTGTAGCAACACCAATCATGTACGATACTACTAAAAAAGAAGAAAAAAACTAATCATTTTTATCTAAGCTATTGAAAAAACCGTTTTGGTTGCACTAAAATCATTTTAGCAACTTCAAAACGGTTTTCTCTTTCAATATAATGCTGTTATATTTGCATACTTATGAGTATTTTAAAACTTCACGATTTATATTTTAAACCTTTTATCAATAAAGATGAAATTAGTGCTATCGTAAAACACTTAGCAGCACAAGTTCAAGAAGAGCTTCCTAAAAATGAAGTACCCATTTTTGTCGGTATTTTAAACGGATGCTTTTTGTTTGCGGCAGATTTTATAAGAGAATTTAATGCAGATTGTGAAATTTCTTTTGTAAAATTAGCTTCTTATGAAGGTACTTCATCCTCAGAAAATGTAAAACAGTTAGTAGGAATCAATGAAGATTTAACAAACAGAACCGTTATTATTTTAGAAGATATCATAGATACCGGAAATACACTTCAAGAAATTTATAATATCTTTAGAAACAAAAATTTAAAACAATTAAAAGTAGTTTCATTATTCTTTAAACCAGATGTGTTTAAAAAAGAATTACCCATAAACTATATTGGTAAAAGCATAGAAGACAAGTTTATTGTTGGCTATGGCTTAGATTACAATGGTTTAGGAAGAAATTACCCAGAAATATATCAACTATCAACAATACCTAAAATGAAAAACATCGTATTATTTGGCCCTCCAGGAGCAGGAAAAGGAACACAAGCAACATTTTTAAAAGACATGTACAACTTGGTACATATTTCTACAGGAGATGTGTTTCGTTTCAATATAAAAAACGCAACAGAATTGGGGTTATTAGCTAAAAAATATATGGATGAAGGAGATTTAGTGCCTGATGAAGTAACCATAAATATGCTAAAAGCCGAAGTTGAAAAGAATGCGGATGCACAAGGTTTTATTTTTGATGGATTTCCGAGAACACAATCTCAAGCAGAAGCTTTAGATGCTTTTTTATGTGATAAAGGAGAACAAATAAATGCAATGGTTGCTTTAGAAGTTCCAGAAGATGTATTAGTAGAGCGTTTGCTAGAAAGAGGTAAAACAAGCGGAAGAACTGATGATACTGATGAAGCAAAAATCAGAAATCGTTTTAACGAGTACAATACTAAAACTGCGATTTTAAAAGATTATTTTGAAGCACAAAATAAATACTATGGAATTAATGGGGTAGGATCTATTGAAGATATTACCAAAAGAATTTCAGAAGTATTTGATAAATTGTAATAACGTGTGACTGTTTAAGCGTTTAATTGTTTAAGCAAAGATTTCGATTACACGTTTCAATACTTACACATTTACACAAAAACTATGACTGAAGGAAATTTTGTCGATTACATAAAAATATACGCATCTTCTGGTAAAGGCGGCCAAGGTTCTGCGCACTTACATAGAGAAAAGTATATTACCAAAGGTGGTCCTGATGGTGGAGATGGAGGACGTGGAGGACACATTATTTTACGTGGTGATAAAAATATGTGGACATTATTTCACTTAAAATTCAAACGTCATTTTAGAGCAGAAGGTGGTGGAGCTGGCAGCAAAAGTAGAAGTTCTGGTGCAGATGGAGAAGATATTTATATTGATGTTCCTTTGGGTACTATTGTTAGAAACGCTGATACTGATGAAATAATTGTAGAAATTACCGAAGATAAAAAAGAGGTTATTTTATTACCTGGTGGAAAAGGTGGTTTGGGTAACTGGAATTTTAAGTCGTCAACAAACCAAACACCAAGATATGCCCAACCAGGAATGGATGGTGTTGATGGTTGGTTTAGAATAGAATTAAAGTTATTAGCAGATGTTGGTTTAGTTGGTTTCCCTAATGCAGGTAAATCTACTTTATTATCGGTAATTACAGCTGCAAAACCTAAAATTGCTGATTATGCATTTACAACCTTAAAACCCAATTTAGGTATTGTAGAACATCGAAATCATTCCACATTTGTTATGGCAGATATTCCAGGAATCATTGAAGGCGCTGCTGAAGGAAAAGGATTAGGACATCGTTTTTTACGCCATATAGAGCGTAACTCTGCTTTATTATTCTTAATTCCTGCAGATTCTGATGACATCAAAAAAGAATATGAAATTCTCTTAAACGAGCTTAAAAATCATAACCCTGAATTATTAGACAAAGACAGGTTGTTAGCCATTTCTAAAACAGATATGTTAGATGATGAATTAAAAGCTGAAATTAAAGAAGAATTACCCAAAGATGTGGATGCTATTTTTATTTCGTCTGTTGCTCAAACTGGTTTGCAAGAATTAAAAGACAAACTTTGGGCAATGTTGAATTAAAATAACATGAAAGTTATCTAAAATTATTATATTTTTATATAAAGTAAAGAGACCGTTTTCACGGTCTCTTTTTTTGTGATTTAAATCACTCATGATAGATAGTCCCCCAACTTTCTATCAGATTTTAAGTGTTATAACACTTGAATATTATTTTAGAGAATTTTTTATCTCTTTTAAAAAAATTAATTTCGAAATTACAGAAATGATTCAATTTGATTTTTTATAATTCACAACAATTTTTACAAAACTTTGCAAATATAGCAGATATTTTATTAGAAATCAAATCTGACTTTAGTTGCACATATAACTACCTTTAGTGCTTCTTATTAACACATTTATTAATAATAACACAATCATTTAAACTGTTGCTTTAATAATAACCATCCATCAAAAAAAAATAAAGTTCATTTTTAGAAAAACTTCAATACATTAATTTCTAAAAAATTAAAATAATAAATTGTTAAAAAGAATGATTGTATATCATTACTAATAATACTGAAATAATTCATTAAATACCATAAAGTGAAATATTCTAAATATCTTTAGAACTTTATATGGCTTAAAAATTTCTACTATTAAAGGTATCATTATTCAAAAGTAAATCCGAAATAAAATTATAGTGCTGTGTAGATGCTCATAACTTTTTGTTTTGCTCTTTTTATTCTCATTTTTGTTGCACTTTCCCCAATTGCTAAAGTATTTTGAATTTCTTTTATGCTAATATTATCTTGATATTTCATTAAAAGTATCTTCTTATCATTCGGATTCATCAGTTTTAAAGCCTTTGTTAATTTCTCTGATCTTAACTCATATTTAGTAAGATCTTCAATTTCTTCAAACCATCCTTGTTCTTTCACTAAATCTGTATTTAAGGTAACTTTTTCTCTTTTTTTGTAGTTATCTCTTTGTACATAATTTACACAAAAATTATAGGTAAACGAATACAACCAAGTAGAAAATTTAGCTTTACCCTTAAAAGTAGGTAACTTTGCATATAAACGAACAAAAACATCGTGAGTTAAATCTTCAGCTTCTTGTATGTTTTGAGTAAAACCATAACACCGGTTGTAAATTACTTTTACATATCGGTTATACAATATGGTGAAAATTTTAGCGCTATTGGTCGCTACAATTTTAGTGATCAATTCTTCATCAGTTAATTTGTCTAGATTGCTATTTTTCAAATTTTATTCACTTTTAATCATAAAAAAAAGAAAATAATCTTCACTATAATTAAAAAAAAGCCAAGTAGTAAAACTTAAACGTTGAACGTTTATATTACCTCTTTTAAAAAAAAAGATAACCTTTTTGTAACATTTATATAAAGTATTACGTATACTTAATAGTAATACATTACCCTTTAAAAGTCATAAACAATTAGATGAGACAACTTAAAATTACAAAGCAGGTTACGAATAGAGAAACTGCATCGTTAGACAAATACTTACAAGAAATTGGAAAAGTAGATTTAATTACAGCTGATGAAGAAGTAGAATTAGCGCAGCTTATTAAAGCAGGTGACCAAAGAGCATTAGAAAAATTAACAAAAGCCAATTTACGTTTTGTGGTATCTGTTGCAAAACAATATCAAAACCAAGGTTTAACATTACCAGACTTAATTAATGAAGGAAATTTAGGACTAATCAAAGCTGCAAAACGTTTTGATGAAACTAGAGGTTTTAAATTTATTTCCTATGCAGTATGGTGGATTCGTCAATCTATATTGCAAGCTTTAGCAGAACAATCTCGTATTGTGCGTTTACCATTGAATAAAATCGGTTCTATCAATAAAATCAATAAAATGTATGCGTTTTTAGAGCAAGAAAATGAGCGCCCACCAAGTGCTGAAGAAATTGCTAAGAAATTAGACATGACAGTAAATGACGTAAAAGAATCAATGAAAAATTCTGGACGTCATGTATCTATGGATGCGCCTTTAATTGAAGGTGAAGATTCTAACTTATACGATGTATTAAACTCTGGAGAATCTCCAAACCCAGATCGTGTTTTACTACACGAATCTTTAAGAATTGAAATCAATAGAGCTTTAGAGACACTTACACCAAGAGAAGCTGACGTAGTTAAATTATATTTTGGTTTGGGTGAACACCAACCTATGACTTTAGAAGAAATTGGTGAAACTTTCGATTTAACTCGTGAGCGTGTACGACAAATTAAAGAAAAAGCTATTCGTAGATTAAAACATACTTCTAGAAGTAAAATTTTAATGACTTACTTAGGATAAATTTTAGTCTAAAATCTTATTACAAACTCTCAAATTTAATTTTGAGAGTTTTTTTTTGATGTAATTTAAACTTAAAAATTATAGAATTAAAAGAAACTTTTTAAGATAAAATTAAAACTTTATGTAGCCTAAAAAAGCTAAACCTAAAACAATTAAAGTTGCAATAATCATAATTAATAAAAAGAGAATTAATAAACCCAGAAAAAAACGAAGAAGTTTTAGTACATTTTTAAAAAAAGAAAGTTCATATATTTTACCAAACGCAAACATATAGTAAATAATATACACTAAAATACTATAGGTATAAATTGAAGGATGAATTAGTATGGATAAAAAGAAAAGTAGCAATGACAAATACGTTGTAAAACCAAAAAAATAGGCATTCATAACAATATGTTCACCAAAATTATGGGGTTTCCAAAAAGTCCACTTACTTAAAATAGCATACAAAAACACAAAAACAAAAGCTAGCAAATTGTAATATTGTAGCATAAAATTCATCATGCCATCTAAAAATTGCAATTGAATTTGCGCACCTTTTTTTTCGATTTCTAACTTTTGCTTTTCTTTTTCAGATAATCCTTTTATAGAGGCAATATCCAAATTTGCTTTCTTCTTGTATTCCTCAACTTGAGAAGAATTAATTTCGTTATTTACAGCTTTAAAATCATCAGAAAAATAATTGAATACCAATAAAGAAATTGCTGCACCCACAGCTAAAAAAGCAAAAGGATTCATGTAACGTTTTCGAACACCATCTATAACCTCTTCTACAAGTACATGAGGTTTTCTTGCAGCCATTCTTAAGGTTAAAAAGAGTTTGCTATCAACTCCAAAAACATTAATAAAAACATCTATGATTAACGCTTTAAAAGTAATTTTATCTTGAATCACCTTTGCACCACATTCATCACAAAAGTGAGCATTTTCTTTTAAAGTATTTTGGCAATTTTTACAGATCATAATATCAAATATAAAAAGAAAAATAATTTTATGTTTTTATTTTTTAAAAACCAATCCTATAATTCTCTTTTATGAGATCCTTATTGACTGTTTTAAAAAATAGAAGATGCTGTTGCTGTAGTAAATTGTTCTAAAAATAACATGCCTTTGTATGAATTCCCTTTTTTATTTAATTTCGGACTCCAAACTGTAATACAAAATTCATCTGGATGAATAGCAACAATACCACCACCTACTCCAGACTTACCAGGCAAACCAACTCTAAAAGCAAATTCGCCAGATTCATCATAAAAACCACAAGTAAGCAAAATTGCATTGATTCTTTTGGCTTGGCTCATGGTTAAAACTCTTTTACCTCTTTGAGTGATAAAATCATCATTCGCTAAAAAAAGAAAAATTTGTGAAAGTTCTTGGCAAGTCATTTCTAAAGAGCACGTGTAAAAATAAAAGTCTAAAACATCTTCAATATCATTTTTTATATTGCCAAAAGATTTAATGAAATTACACATTGCAATATTTCTATAACCTGTCTTTTTTTCGGACTGCGCTACTTTTTCGTTGTATTTTAATTCGTTATTATTTGATATTTCTCTACAAAAAGCTAAAAATTCATCTTTAGGATTTTGTAAATGAGAAATTAAAACATCGCAAACTACAATGGCACCAGCATTGATAAACGGATTTCTTGGGATACCTAAATCTGCTTCTAATTGCAATAATGAATTAAACGGATTTCCAGAAGGTTCTACATCCACTCGTTTCCATAATGTTTCACCTTCTAATTGATAGGCTAATGTTAAAGTTAAAATTTTAGAAATACTTTGTATTGAAAATTTTTTGTTAAAATCGCCAACTCCAAAAGATTTTTTATCAATTGTAGTAATGTTTACCCCAAAATTATCTGGAGAAATATTGCCCAGCTCTGGAATATAATCAGCTACTTTTCCAGTATCAGTAACATTTTTTAAATTACTGTATATACTGTTTATTATTTTTTGGTAATTCTCCATTACTAAATTTAGTTTTTCAAACTTATTAGAAAATTGCGGAATAAACAATCGAAATCTAAATCAAAAAAAAAGAATTACGTTACAGTAATTCTTTTTCATTTTATAGTGTTATAAATTAGTTAGTTACAGTAATTAAGGTAAGCTTCTGTTACAGCATTAACGTCATCATATCTTGTGCCATTTAACTCCCACCAACTATCACCACTTCCATTTGCACAGGCTTGGTATTTGTATGGAGATCTATCACAATCTAAAGCTACATCTTGACAAACTGTATTTGTTAAAGCATCTTCTGCTTCTTCACATGATACAAAGAAAACCGTAGAAACTGCAAATGCTGCAATACCTAAAATACTAATAATTGAACTTTTAACTTGTTGATTTGTAAACATAATTTTTAAATTTTTAATTTTAATCAAGAAACTTTTTATCAAGTAATAATTGATAAACAGGTAACGTTCCAAAATAATGTTTTTTAATGGTATCGTTAATTATAAAAAAAGAAGTTGGAAATTTATCTGTAATTTTTTTCATTCCCTTCTTTTCTAAATGGTAATTTTTAAAGGGTATTTCAAAATTATTATAAAATTTATTTTTTGAAATTTCACTTCCTGTACCTATTAGAATAACCTTTTCTAAAAAACCACTTTTAGTGTATTGTTTTATATTTTCCATAGAGTTTAAACAATGTGGACAAGTATATGAAAAGAAATACATCATATAAGTAGAATCTTTAGAGGCAGGAGCGTAAGGTTTTAAAGGTGTTTCGTTGATGTTTTTCCCTATAAAATCAATCTCAATCTTATCAAAACTTTTACGTTTAGTAGTTTTAATTGGGTTTTTATAAGTAAAACCTACCAAGTAGGTTGCAATTAAAAGCATAGAAAAAAATAAATTTAATTTATACCCTTTAATTTCTGCTTCAATTGGGTTAGAAATGTAAATCCAAATAGATAACATTAGCATTATAAAGTTTCTAACGTACAACCATTTAGGAGCTATATCTTTACCTAAAGAACCAAAGCATCCACAATCTTCTACTGAATTAAATATATAAGCATAAGTAAATAAAAGTGTGAAAACCACTAAAGTAATTGAAGAAAGTAAAGCAGTTTTACGAATTTTTATCTTCAATATAAAAGCAATTGCAAGCCCTACTTCAAAAACAACTATTAAAGGTGCTAATAAAGAACCTTTTTTAAAACCATAATCTTTTATAGTATCATAAAAAGAACTAACATCTATGGCTTTACTAAAGCCAGAAACAAAGTAAATAAGCCCTAAAATTATTATGGCAAATTGTATTATTAGTTTCTTTTTGTTTGATACCATCATTTATAGCATTCTTGATTAAAAATTATAATATCTACTCATAACGCTTTTCGATTTTCGCGCCTTGTAATAATTTAAGATGATTGTACAAGGTTTTCATCATTTAGTCACGCAAAGGGGGTTAACCTCTATCTATTTAACCTTTTAAAATGTTTTATTTGATTAGTTGCTTATTTAAATTATCTAGTATATCATAAACAAGCCTTACAATTTAGAAATAAATATTAATATAATATATACTTACTAATAGGTATTTTTTTTATTTTGATTATGATAAGAACGCTTCTTTTATTTCGCTTTATAAACAAAAAAAAAGGAACTACATTGCTGTAATTCCTTTTTTTGATATTAGAGAAATGGAAAAGAAATAAAGTATTTTGGTAATTTTTCATTTCTAATTCTAATTAAATTATAAAGGGTTAATAATAAATTTAATAAGTAAAAAAACAAAGTTGAATATTTTAAAAAATTACTAGAATTTAGTTTGCTAATAATTTCAATGGTCCAGTCTGAAATACCATAATTGTAAGGAATATAAGGATAACCATTATAAACTATAATTACAAAATAAGTAAAAAAGAGAATCTGCCAGGTAATTTGAAAATTGATTACTCTTTTTCCTGTTAAATCTGCGTTTATTATTTTATTTTTTTTAAAAAACCAAAGCAATACAGGTAACAAAATTCCTAAGAATGGATGAATGAGGTAACTAATACCACTTATTACGATTAAAGATAATAAGCCTAAATCTTCTTTTTTATCAGTTTCTAAAAGATTTTCTGTGGTTGTTTCTAATGCCATGGCAATTTTTTTTAAAGAATCTCCTTTAGGTCTTGTTTCACCTTTTTCCATTCTTTGTATTGTACGAATACTAATATTAGATATTTCTGCAAGTTGCTCTTGAGAAAAACCTCTTTTTAATCTGAATTCTTTAATTTTTTCTGATGGATTTAAGTTCATGATATTTTGAATTTGAAGTTATATTCAAAATTACCATAGATTTTATGTCTTAGTAGTGTCATAATTCTGTCAATATAATGACAATTTAACGTCAAAAAAAGATGTTATTACAATTAAAGTGTCATTCATAAAAAAAAGGAACTACATTGCTGTAATTCCTAATTTTGTTATTCCTGCGAAAACAGGAATCTAGTTTGCTTTTTTTGGGATTCCTGCCTTCGCAGGAATGATAGTTTAGTTTACACTATTTCCACAAACAAACCTTCATCTGTTTTAGAAACTTTGGCAACTTCCTTTTTAGTTAAGCCTTTAATGGTTTTATCCCATTTTTTATTGGATAAACCAGATTGTGATTTTAAAGCAACCAATTCTAATTTCTCAGCTTTGGTTAAAATGGCTAACACTGCTTTTTCATCGTCATTCAATTCTACAGCAGGTGCTTTTTTTTCTGGTCTCATTTGCGGAAAAAACAACACTTCTTGTATTGATTGATTGTTAGTTAAAAACATAATTAATCGGTCCATTCCAATGCCCATTCCAGAAGTTGGTGGCATCCCATATTCTAATGCGCGTAAAAAATCATGATCTATAAATTCGGTAGCTTCATCATCACCTTTTTGTGCTAATTTTAGTTGATGTTCAAAACGCTCACGTTGGTCTATTGGGTCATTCAACTCAGAATAGGCATTCGCAATTTCTTTACCGCAAACCATCAACTCAAAACGCTCTGTTAATTCAGGGTTTGTTCTGTGTTCTTTACATAAAGGAGACATTTCTTTAGGATAATCTGTAATAAATGTTGGCTGAATGTAATTGCCTTCACATTTTTCACCAAAAATTTCGTCAATCAACTTTCCTTTCCCCATGGTTTCATCAACCTCTATATGCATTGCTTTTGCAGCTGCTCTAATTTCATCTTCAGTTTTGTTGTAAATATCAAAACCCGTGAATTCTAAAATAGAATCGCGCATTGTAATTCTTTTATATGGCGCTTTAAAATCTATTTTATGTTCGCCAAAAGTAGCTTCAGAAGTTCCGTTTACAGCAATGGCACAATACTCTAATAATTGCTCACAGAACTCCATCATCCAATTGTAATCTTTGTAAGAAACATAGATTTCCATGGCAGTAAATTCAGGATTGTGTGTTCTGTCCATTCCTTCATTTCTAAAGTTTTTAGAAAACTCATACACACCATCAAAACCACCAACAATCAAACGTTTTAAATACAATTCGTTGGCAATTCTCATATACAAAGGAATGTCTAAAGAATTGTGATGTGTAATAAATGGTCTTGCAGCTGCACCACCAGGAATTGGTTGTAAAACAGGCGTTTCTACCTCAAAATAGCCAGCATCATTAAAAAAAGTACGCATGGCATTAAACAACTTTGTACGTTTTACAAAAACTTCTTTTACATGCGGATTCACCACCAAATCTGCATAACGTTGTCTGTAACGCATTTCTGGATCGTTGAACGCATCATAAGTATTGCCCTCAGCATCTACTTTTGGTAATGGCAATGGTTTTAAAGCTTTAGAAAGCAATTTAAAGTCTTTTACCATGACTGTTTTTTCACCAACTTTTGTGGTAAATAAAGTACCTTCTATCCCAATAAAATCACCAATGTCTAACAATTTTTTATAAACATCATTGTACAAAGATTTGTCATCTCCTGTACAAATTTCATCACGATTAAAATACACTTGTATTCTACCTTCACCATCTTGTAATTCTGCAAAAGAAGCCTTTCCTTGTATTCTTCTAGACATTAAACGACCTGCAATAATTACTTGTTTTTCTTCAACAAAATTGGCTTTAATTTCTTTTGAATTTGAATTTAAAGGAAATAAATCTGCAGGATAAGGGTTGATGCCCAAATCGCGTAATTTTGCTAACTTTTCTCTACGTACAACTTCTTGTTCTGATAATTGCATTTGCTGTTTAATTTCTGATGTTTGTTAAAGTTCGCAAAGATACAATGAATGCGCAAATACACAATTCAGATAAATGTAAAAAAAGAGATAATTATTTTAGGATAACCAAAAAGAATGTATCTTTGCATATCACTTTTTGTTAGAGTGATAATAGTTGTGTTGTTTTGGCACTTTTCGTAAAAAGTGTCTGGTTTTGTTAACCAATGGAAAGCTTCCCAAATTTGGGTTGCTTTTTTTGTTTTAGCTCAATCTTGTAGAGTTCTTTATCAATTACTTTACACAACTTTTAATAGTTAATTTAAACATTTACTAGGATTAGTTTAATGAGCAATTCGTCTCAAGATGATAAAACATCTAAGCTAGGTTAAAAAAGAGTTTTATATTGCTACCATTACTTCTTAAATTTGTAATATCTGCAGGAATCATTTTATGATTTCTAGCTAAAACAAACGTTTTCTTGTATTTTGTTTGCCATAATACAGGGTAAAAACGCCAATTAAAAACTAAAAGTGAGCAATTTTAAACAAACCCAAGGCTACCAAATCATTCAAAATTGGATGTCAGATAAAGGGCATTCGCCTTTTAGTTTTCAAGCCCAAACATGGGAACGTTACCATAATAAATTTAGTGGCATGGTTGTGGCTCCAACAGGATTTGGAAAAACATTTTCCGTATTTTTAGGGGTTGTTATTGATTATTTGAATCATCCTGAACACTATAAAAAAGGGTTAAAGCTCATTTGGATTAGCCCTTTGCGTTCTTTGGCAAAAGATTTGGCAAAAGCCATGAATACTGCTGTAGAAGAAATTGGTTTAGACTGGGAAGTGGCTGTTAGAAATGGAGATACACCTACAAACATCCGAAGAAAACAAGAGCGTTTAATGCCAGATGTTTTATTGACAACTCCAGAAACCTTACATCTTTTATTTTCTCAGAAAAAAAATTCGCGCTGGTTTAAAAATGTGAATTGTATTGCTGTAGATGAGTGGCACGAATTGTTAGGTTCTAAACGTGGCGTTTTAGTAGAATTGGCAATTGCCAGAATCAAAAATATAACATCGAATTTAAGAATTTGGGGCATTACTGCTACCATTGGTAATTTAAAAGAAGCAAAACAGGTTTTGATTCCGTATCAAGAATTAAAAACAACGATGATTACAGCCAAAGAAAAAAAGCAAATTGAAATTGTTTCTGTTTTACCAGATGAAGTCGAAGAATTGTCTTGGGCAGGGCATTTGGGTAAAAAGATGAGCTCTAAAATTATTCCTATTATTTATGAGAACAATACAACCCTTATTTTTACCAATACAAGAAATCAGAGTGAGTTGTGGTATCAAATCATTATAGAAGAAGCGCCAGATTTAATTGGGCAAATTGCCATTCATCATGGATCTATTGATAAAAAACAACGAAATTTTATAGAAGATGCTATTGCTGAAGGAATTTTAAAAGCCGTAGTTTGTACCTCTTCTTTAGATTTGGGTGTAGATTTTAAACCTGTAGATTGTGTAATACAGATAGGATCTGCAAAAGGAATTGCGCGCTTTTTACAACGTGCAGGAAGAAGTGGGCACTCGCCTTTTGAAATCTCAAAAATGTACGCAGTTCCTACACATTCTTTACAATTAATTGAAGTGGCAGCAGTTAAAGAAGCTGTAAAACAAAACGAAATAGAAGCGAGATATCCTTATGTGTTAACTTATGATATTCTGGTACAATTTTTAGTTACACTTGCTGTTGGTGAGGGTTTTAAAACTGATGAAACTTTTGCTTTAATACAACAAAGTCATGCTTTTCATTACTTAACCAAAGAGGAGTTTAATTGGTGCATCCACTTTATTACCAAAGGTGGAAATACGCTAAAAGCTTACGAAGAATTTCATAAAGTTATTTTAGATGATGATGGCGTTTACCGCGTAAAAAATAGAAGAATTGCCATGATGCACAGAATGAATATTGGGGTAATTGTTGGTGAAGTAATGTTGTATGTAAAATATTTTTCTGGCGGTTATATTGGCATGGTAGAAGAGTTCTTTATCTCTAAATTAAAAAAAGGAGAAGCTTTTGTAATTGGCGGAAAAGTGGTAGAATTAAAACAAATCAGAGACATGACTGCTTTGGTAAAAAGAAGCAAGTCTAAAAAAGCAATTACACCAAGTTGGTTGGGTGGTCGTTTGCCATTAACATCTTATTTAACGCACTTTTTACGTTTAAAATTAAGTGATGCGATTACTGCTAAAAAGAAAGAGAAAGAGTTGAATTTTTTACATCCGTTGTTAAAACGTCAGGCAGAAAAATCTCACATTCCCAAACACAATGAATTTTTAACAGAACTCATTAAAACCAGAGATGGATTTCACCTTTTTATGTATCCTTTTGAGGGGAGATTAGTTCATGAAATTATGGCAAGTTTAATTGCTTATAGAATTAGCAAATTAACGCCATTAACCTTTACGATTGCACAAAACGATTATGGGTTTGAGTTGTTAAGCGATCAAGAAATTCCTGTAAATGAAAATAATATCCAGCAAATTTTATCCAAAGAAAACCTAATGCAAGATGTTACAGCTAGTATAAATGCTAGTGAAATGGCATCAAGAAAATTTAGAGATATTGCTGTAATTGCTGGGCTTGTTATTCAATCTCAACCTGGAAATAAAAAAACCAATAAGAGTTTACAATCATCCTCAGGATTAATTTTTAGAGTATTGAATGATCATGAGCCTAATAACTTATTGTTAAAACAAGCCTATAATGAGGTTTTTGATTATGAGCTAGAAAAAGTACGTTTGCAAAAAGCGTTTCAAAGAATTTCTGAAAGTAAATTGATTTTAAAAAGAGCTAAAGATTTTACACCTTTAAGTTTTCCTTTAAAAGTAGATAGTTTGCGAGGCACTATGAGCAATGAGGAACTCAGCAAACGTATAGCACGTATTCAAAAGCAAGCTTTAAAATAATGAAACCACTCACTATTGTAACACAAAACGTAGCTTGTAATCAAGAGGTTTTAACGCTCACCAATCAACGTGTTATTTATTGGAAAACACAAGAAAGTCTCATTTTAAGCGATTTACATGTCGGAAAATCTGCACATTTTCAAAAAAGTGGCATTCCAATTCCCTCCTCTGTTTTGCAGAATGATTTAGGTAGACTCCAACAATTAGTAAAGTATTTTAATGTAAAAAAACTCATTATTGTAGGTGATTTATTTCACGCTGAATACAATTCTGATTTGGATAAATTTAAAAATTGGTTGGCAGAATTTTCAAATCTAAAACTAGTATTAATCAAAGGAAATCATGATCGATTATCAAACAGAATTTACAATCAGTTTAATATTGAAGTTTATCAAAAAGAATTAGTTATAGAAGGACTAAAATTTGTGCACGATGATGTAAAGCCAACAAACAATATTTTCACCATTTCTGGGCATACACATCCAGGTGTTTTTATAAAAGGTTTAGGAAAGCAACGCATAAAACTGCCTTGTTTTCAAATAACCGAAAATCAGTTGATTTTACCTGCGTTTAGTTTGTTTACTGGCCTAAATACTAAAAATGCACCAAAAAACTGTAAAAATTATGGTTTTACAGATGATGCTATTTTTGAAGTATAATTTTTTTTGAAGCTATTCGCGCTTTTCGTTTCAATCTTTTTTTTGTAAAACTTAGAAGCAAGTATAACAATGAAGTTTTAGAATAAAAAGTAAGAAATTGATTCTTTATTAGCATAAAAAAAGGATTTCCACTGCAATCACGGCTAAACTTCTTTAAAATCCTTGGTACTTATTTCAGTTTTTAGCTTTTTTAATTGGTAAAAAAGCAAAAACCTCACAGGTTTTTAACACCTGTGAGGTCTGAATATTATAATAAAAAAACAATTTTTACTCTTTAGAATCCTCTTCTATAATTCCCATTCTTTTGGCACGAGTTTCCCAAGATTTTCTAGCTAAAGCCTGTAAATCTGCTACATTATCTGTTTCATCCATAATTTCTAAACCTAACAATGTTTCAATTACATCTTCTTGAGATACCAAACCACTAACAGAGCCATATTCATCAACCACTAAAGCAATATGTTCTCTTTCTTTAATCAATTTGTCAAATAAATCTGGAATTGATAAATCTCTATTTGTAATTAAAATATCTCTACGAATTGTAGCTAAAGACTCCTCTCCTTTGCCATTAATCATAGCTTCTAACAAACTGTCTTTTAAAAAATACCCCGTAATTCCATCAGGATTTCCATTAAAAACTGGTATTCTTGAAAAACGTAAACTTTTATGCCTATTGTAAAAAGATTGTATGGTTTCGTTTTCATCTGCAGTTTCTAAAACGGTTCTTGGCGTCATTACATCATTTACTTTTATCTCTTTAAAACCTAGTAAATTTCGGATTACCTTACTTTCATTTTTTTGAAAAACGCCATCTTTTTCTGCCATTTCCGTCATCACCAAAAAACCTTCTCTACTTAAAATACTGCCATGTCCTTTACCTCCAATTAATTTGGTTGTTAATTGTAAAAGCCACAAAATACCTGTGTATTTTAAAGGAAAAATCATTACATTTAATGCTTTTGAAGTAAAGTTAGCCAAATTTTTCCAATAGGTAGCACCAATGGTTTTTGGTATAATTTCCGAAGCTACTAAAATTAAAATGGTCATTATTGTAGAAACTACACCTACCATAATATCTTCTGTAAATTCAACCCCAAAAACAGTTCTTGTTGTGGTACCATAGTTTTCTGCGTAAGCTACTTTTGCTTGCACACCAACTAAAATTGCACCCACTGTATGTGCAATGGTATTTATAGTTAAAATAGCAATTAGAGGTTTATCAACATCCTTCTTTAAAGTCTCTAATTCAGCAGCGTAAGTTTCTCCTTCACTCTTTTTTAAATTGATAAAAGTTGGGGTAATACTTAACAATACTGCTTCTAAGATAGAACACAAAAATGAAAAGAAAATAGAAATGGTTGCGTAAAGAATTAATAAAGTCATCCACAGAAATTTAAGTTACAAAAATAAAGAATAATAAACTATTAGTTAAAAATTCTATTCATAAAAAAACCTCAAGAAATTCTTGAGGCTTATTTATCTTTTTATTTTTTAGTATTTAGTTAAAAAGCATAGCTTAAACCAAATAACCAATACGATTGCAGTTCGTTATCTTCTGCACCTAAAGCAACATTTTGAAATTTAGCTGCTTCTTGTCTGTTATTACGCAAACCAAACTCAAATCCTAAACCAATTCCTTTCCAAATGGTGTATCCAAAAGAATTTGTCAACGTCCAGTTTGATAATTCTGAACTTTCATAACTTTGAAAAACAGATAGGTTCGATTTCACACTTAAACCTCCATATTTATTGGTGTAATCTGCAACTATTTTAGCACCTAAAGAAGATTCAAAAATAGTTTCTCCACTGCTAAACACAAAGTTATAGTTTCCTGGATGCATAACTACTACTAAATGACTTGTTGGTGTCCAAGTGGCACCAGCACCTAAATCTAAATACCCTGGGTTGTTAAAATTATCTATAATTGTAGTTCTGTATTCTCCCAAAGCAGAAATTGCAAATTTTTTATTTAATCGTTTACCATATAAAGAAGAAATGGTAAAAACATCTGTAGCTGTATCAAACCCTTCATCACCTGCAACAGATTTATCGTCTAATTTTACCCAACCTAAATTTAAAGTTCCAGAATTTCTCCAGAAAAAATCTTTTTGAATAAGGTTTGCAAATGCGTTAACAGTAACGCCTATATTTCCTGCATTTGCATCAGGTGCTTTTCTTGCATACCAATTGTTAAAGCCAGATAAACTTGCACCTATGGTACCAAATGCTCCTTTTCTCCAACCTGGAAGTGCATCAATTTTTGCTTGTAAAGCTTTTACCTCACCTTGTAATTTTGAAATTTGTGCTTTTTTAGGAGCAATTTCATTCTTTAACTCTTCTGCAGTTTGTGCATATGTAGTAAAGCTAATACACACTAATAATAGTAAAATTGATAGTTTTTTCATTTTTTGTCTATTTAATTCAACTTGTAAAAATACACTTTTATCCTTTAGACAATAAAAATCTTAATAAGTCACTTTATCATGGAAATTATAATTGACGCCCAAACCAAAAAGTTGTCTAAATTGAATTCTACTCGAAGCATTATCATCTATAATAGTTTGAAAAGTCATCAACATTTTAATAGATTTATTCACTTTAAAACGAATATTGGTTTGATAATCTGTATCTACATTACCTACATTGGCTAAATAATCTGAATAAAGCGTTAAGATATTTTCCATTTGAATATTCTTCATCAAATTGAATTTATAATATCCAGATAGGTTAAACCCTAAACTGAAAGCTGTATTTCTACCCTCATCTACACCAAATTGTCCTGAGAAAACATCATTTACAAAGGTATATCTTGCTGTAGCAGGTGCAATGTTTACGTTTAAATCATCGGTCTTTTTCCATAACATTCCTGGACCAAAGGTTAAATAGGCAGGTGATAAGAAGTCTGAAACAACTTCTTTAGGTTCTTTTTTATAATTAAAACCTTTTGTGTACTGTGTTTTAAAATTACTGATGAACGAAAAAAACCAATATGTTGTAGTTTTTATCCCCAAAACAGAGTTCAATTCAAAACGGTCATCTGTTTTTCTTAGCCCTTTTTCACTTAAATGGCTTAAACCATATCCAGTAATTAATCTGGTATCCCAGTTAATGTTATTTTGCTTGTAATTAAAGTCGTAGTTAACATTAAAATTTCCTGCAATAGTATTTTCACCACCTGAAGCCCAATTAGAAAATGAAGATTGATTAAAAATAAAAGCAAACCTTCCTTTTATTTTCCATTTTGGTTGAGGAGCTGCTTCTTTTTTTTTCTTTTGAGAAAAAGTGGTAAAAGAACATAAAATTAATAAAAACAGAAATAACCTTTTCACAAATAACCTTTAAGATGCAAAAGTAAGTTTATCTCCTAAAAAATAAAATTATTTTTTCGATTTATATAAAGGAACTGTAGAACAGGCTTCACCAAACAAAATTGATTTGGCAATAGGTTGCAATTTTTCTATGAGAAACGCAAACGCTGAATCTGGTATGGGTTTATCTGCACAGCCTTTAATAATTACTGGGGTACCTACAAAATCTTTAAAATCTAAGAAAGAAATTAGTTCTTGATAAATAACTGTTTCTAGTAAAGTTAAATCACCCACAACTACTTTATTTGCATAAGGCATGAGTTCTGAAGCCACTAACATAAATGCCCACGAAGGAATAATAGCATCAACTGAACAGGTAACTGCCACAAAAGTGTTTTTGTATTGGGCCCAATCGTGATTTTTAACAGAAACTCTAAAATCTTTTTCTTTAAGAATCATCTCTTGAAACAACCAGTCTTTAATATCAAAAACAACCCTTTTGCCTTCTGGGTAAATTTCCTCTAAATCAAAAGTTTTTAATTTGCTGTTTTCAACTCTATTTATGATTTCGTCTGCCATTTATTCGTATTGTAAAGTTTGTCTTTTTTAAAAAAGAGTAACCGTAAATTATTTTAAAGCATGCCCAACTCTAGTTTTGCTTCTTCACTCATCATATCTTGTGTCCAAGTAGGATCAAAAGTAATTTCTACTTCACACTCGTTGATATCTTTTAACGTTTTTACTTTGTCCTCTACCTCAACTGGTAAAGTTTCTGCAACAGGACAATTTGGCGAAGTTAAGGTCATTAAAATTTTTGCATTATTTTCGTCAGAAACAAAAACATCGTAAATTAAACCCAATTCATAGATATCTACAGGAATTTCTGGATCGTAAATTGTTTTTAAGACTCTAATGATTTTATCTCCAATTTCTTCTAATTCTTTATCTGTCATCTTAATTTTCTATTTTAGTTTTTTGCGCTATAGCATACATTTTTATTTGTTTTACCATAGACACTAAGCCATTGGCTCTAGTTGGTGATAAATGTTCTTTTAGTCCAATTTCATCAATAAAATCAGTCTCAGCCCTCAAAATATCAGTTGGTGTCTGCCCTGAAAAAACACGTAATAATAAGGCTACAATACCTTTCGTTAAAATGGCGTCACTATCTGCAGTGTATTTTATAACATCATTATCTAACTCAGAATACAACCAGACTTTAGATTGGCAACCTTTTATTAAATTTTCATCTAACTTATATGCTTCATCAATTATTGGTAATGATTTTCCTAATTCTATAATGTATTCATAACGCTCCATCCAATCATCGAACATAGAAAACTCATCAATAATTTCTTCTTGTATTTCTTTGATAGTCATTTTTAAAACTTATTTTTGCTCTTTATTATAATATACAAAATTAGGCATTAAAAGCCACATATTTTGATATGCAAATAAATATTAACAATGTGTTATAGAATAGAATTATAATACGTTTTCAAATCTCTACTTATAAAGAGTTTAACATAAAAATATGAGTAAGTTATTAGCAGTTGGTACAGTAGCTTTTGACGCTATTGAAACGCCTTTTGGTAAAACCGATAAAATTTTAGGAGGTTCTGGTACTTTTGTTGGGTTAGCAGCCAGCCAGTTTGGAATCGAAACTGGTGTAGTTTCTGTGGTTGGTGGCGATTTTCCTCAATCATATTTAGATATGATGAATAGCAAAGGAATCAACACAGATGGTATAGAAGTTATAGAAGATGGAAAAACATTCTTTTGGAGCGGAAAATATCATAATGATATGAATTCGCGTGATACGCTAATTACTGAGCTCAATGTTTTGGAAAATTTTCAACCTGTAGTTCCAGATAATTTTCAAGTTGCTGGCATTGTAATGTTAGGCAATTTGCATCCTTTAGTACAAGCTTCAGTTTTAGACCAAATGACAACAAAACCAAAATTAATTGTTTTAGACACCATGAACTTTTGGATGGATATTGCACTTGATGATTTACAGACGGTTTTAAAAAGAGTAGATGTAATAACTATTAATGATGAAGAAGCACGACAACTTTCAGGAGAATATTCTTTGGTAAATGCTGCAAAGAAAATTCATGCTATGGGACCACAATATGTAGTCATTAAAAAAGGAGAACATGGTGCTTTATTATTTAATGAAGGTAAAATGTTTTTTGCACCAGCTTTGCCTTTAGCTGAAGTTTTTGATCCTACAGGAGCAGGTGATACTTTTGCTGGTGGTTTTTGTGGATATTTAGCAAAAACCGAAAACATTTCTTTTGAAAACATGAAAAATGCCATTATTTACGGTTCTAATTTGGCTTCCTTTTGTGTAGAAAAATTCGGAACAGAACGAATGCAAAATTTAAAAAAAGAAGAAGTGGAAAGGCGCTTACAAGCTTTTAAGGAATTAACACAATTTGATATAAAATTATCATAAATAAAAATCCGCGTCTAAACACGCGGATTTTTTTTATACAAAACACAACATAACACACAATTAAATGAGTGACGCAATTAAACACGAATGCGGAATTGCATTAGTAAGACTAAAAAAACCTTTACAGTTTTATAAAGACAAATATGGAACTGCTTTTTACGGTATTAATAAAATGTATTTATTGATGGAAAAGCAGCACAATCGTGGGCAAGATGGTGCTGGTTTTGCAAGTGTAAAGTTTGATGTAGAACCTGGTACAAGATATGTAAGTAGAGTACGCTCTAACAAATCGCAACCCATACAAGATGTTTTTGCGCAAATTAACGACAGAATTAATGGCGTTTTTGAACAAAACCCAACTAAAAAAGACGATGTAAAGTGGCAAGAAGATAATATGCCTTACATAGGTAATTTATTTTTAGGCCACGTGCGTTATGGAACTTTTGGTAAAAACTCTATTGAAAGTGTACATCCATTTTTACGCCAAAGTAATTGGAAACACCAAAATTTAATTGTGGCTGGTAATTTTAACATGACAAACTCTAACCAAATTTTGGAAGAATTGATAGCCTTAGGTCAGCATCCTAAAGAATTTACAGATACTGTAACTGTCATGGAAAAAATTGGTCACTTTTTAGAAGATGAAGTTGCAAAATTGTATCAAAAAGCAAAGAAAAAAGGATTTAATAAAAGAGAAGCTTCACCTTTCATAGAAAAGCATTTAAGCTTAAAAAAAGTACTTAGAAGATCTTCTAGAAATTGGGATGGTGGTTATGCTATGGCTGGTTTAGTGGGTCATGGAGACGCATTTGTTTTAAGAGATCCAAACGGAATTAGACCCACCTATTTTTATGAAGATGAAGAAGTTGTAGTTGTGGCATCTGAAAGACCCGTAATTCAAACTGTTTTTAATGTTAAGATTGATAAAGTTCAAGAATTAGAAAGAGGACATGCCTTAATTATTAAAAAAAATGGAGTAACTTCCATAAAAAAAATAAAAGAACCTAGAGAAAATAAAGCCTGTTCTTTTGAGCGCATTTATTTTTCTAGAGGAAGTGATGCAAGGATTTATGAAGAACGCAAAAATTTGGGTAAATATGTATTTCCGCAGATTTTAAAATCTATTGATAGTGATGTTTCTAATACTGTTTTTTCTTACATTCCAAATACAGCAGAAACGTCTTTTTATGGAATGACAGAAGCTGCAGAAGATTTATTAAATCAACAAAAAACAGCACAAATTTTGGCAGGGGGTAAAAATTTATCCGCAAAAAAAGTTACCGAAATTTTATCAGAAAGACCTCGTTTTGAAAAAATTGCTATTAAAGATGCCAAACTAAGAACCTTTATTGCTGATGATAATTCTCGTGATGATTTGGTAGAGCACGTTTACGACATTACTTATGGTGTAGTAAAACCAACTGATAATTTAGTAATTATTGATGATAGTATTGTTCGTGGAACAACCTTAAAAAAGAGTATCATTAAAATTTTAGATAGATTAAACCCTAAAAAAATAGTAGTTGTATCTTCTGCTCCACAAATTCGCTATCCTGATTGTTATGGTATTGATATGGCCAGAATCGATGCTTTTATTGCTTTTAAAGCAGCATTAGAATTATTAAAAGAAACCAATCAATATTCAATTATTGATAAAGTTTATAAAAAATGTAAAGCACAGCAAACTAAGGAAGATGGTGAAATTACAAACTATGTAAAAGAAGTTTACAACCCTTTTACAGCCGAACAAATTTCGGCAAAAATTGCTCAAATGCTAAAAACCGAAGATATTAAAGCCGAAGTTGAAGTAATTTATCAAACTATAGAAGGTTTGCACAAAGCATGCCCAGATAATTTAGGCGATTGGTATTTTACGGGTGATTATCCTACTCCTGGTGGAATGCGAGTTGTTAATAATGCATTTATTAACTTTTATGAAGGTAATGATAAAAGAGCTTATTAAAAATTAACATATTTTATAATGTTTTACAAAAGAGCGAATTTAAAAATTCGCTCTTTTTGGTTTTTAATAAGCCTATATAAACTTGTTTTAATATTCTAAAACAGTACCCAAATTGATATCGTAATTTGAGCTAAGTATCTTTTTTAAGAATAAAATACGGTAATCCCCTTAGGGATTTACGTAAATCACTCCATTTACAACTGTTCATATCTAGACTACTTTTGAGGTGTTAATTCATTTCATCCTAAAAAAAGAAAAAAATTAAAGCAGTATTCAACTCGAAATCCTTTTTAGGGTGAATTAACAACTCTCGAGATGGATACTGTGTTTTAATTTTAAACATATAAAAATGAAAACAAAACATCATTTAATAGGTACAATTAATTT
Source organism: Polaribacter sp. (assembly GCF_965660385.1). Classification (GTDB taxonomy): domain Bacteria; phylum Bacteroidota; class Bacteroidia; order Flavobacteriales; family Flavobacteriaceae; genus Polaribacter. The sequence goes on along the minus strand of NZ_CBFHZT010000006.1, from coordinate 47,556 downwards.
TTTAATCAACAAATCTAAAGCTGTAATTACTGTTTTATTTCTTTTGGTTTTTGTTTTAAACAGTCAAGCCCAAAAAAGCTTTTCTGATTTAGGTAGTTTAAAAGACCGAAAATGGAAAAAAGTAACAAAAAGTTATGCCAATAATTCAAATTTTATACCACAGTTAGAAGGTTTAATTGGTATAAAAGTTCTTGATAAAAACGATGTTCCAAACCCCAAAAAAATAGGTTTATTGTCTTTTCAAATATGGGACGAATCTATTACAAAAAGTAGAAAATCTGGTAATTGGAGGTATTATGAAAAACACTGGCTTACAGATAGTGGAAGCAATATAATTGCAGATAAACTATTAGACATAATGTACCCTGTTTTAGAAAAAGAGTTTCAAAACAAAGGCATAAAGCTACAACAACCAACAAAATTCTTAGATAGTGAAGAAAAGAAAAAAATTTACAGTAATGATATTCCAAATATTGAGTTAAGTGGAATTACAAAATTTGCTAATAATAGTATTTTTAGAAGATTACAAGGAATGAGAAGTGGGCAAGGAAGTACAGCTGCAACAAATTACACCTTTTTTCCTGTTGGAGCAGATGTGTATTCTTCTGACATAAAATCACCTGCGCAAATAGGAAAAATAGCCGAAAAGCTTGATTTAGATGCTGTGTTGATTATCGGCATTAAAGTAAGTATAGAAAGAGGAGGTAAATCTTTAGTTTTTAGAGGTGTAGATGTAGTAATATCTGGCCCTATAAATGATGATGAATCTATTGAATACAAAGGTAGAATTGGTGCTAAAATGATGAACCAATACAGAGATGGTCTTGTATTTTCATCGGTTTTAGTACAACCTGAAGCATTTAAAATTGCAGATATGAAAAGAAAAACTGGGGAGATAACCAAATGGTATTTAGATGATTTAGATTTAGTAACAGAACGTATTTCAGACGATTTATTAGTCGGTTTAAAAAAATTCAAAAATTTAGATAAGTCAAAGAAAAAGTAAATTCTCTATTTTTAATTTAATTTTAAAAGCATCCAAATTTTGGATGCTTTACTTTTTTTTAGAAAAGTAATTTATTTTTATATTGTAAAATGTTTAAGAAAAAACTACTCATAATATTCAGTTGTTTTTATATGGCTACTTTTTCTCAAGAAAGTAAACTGAATAAATACCTTGACTTAGAAAAGACCTTAAATGCAACACAATTTTTAGATACTGTTTTAGCGCTTTCTTTTGCAGATAAAACCAGCGACAGTAAAAAGTTTTTAATACTTGCCAAAAAAATTAATTCAATAGCAAAAGGTTTAAAAGACACCTTAAAAATAGCCCATACCACAGAAGATTTAGCCTTAGCTTATCACTTTACCAATCAGTTTGATACAGCGATTGAACAAACAATTGTGGCAGCTAATTTATATGATAAGATTCATAATTATGAAAAATATGGAGATTGTTATGTAAAATTAGGCTGGCGAATTAACAGAAGAGATTTAGACAAGGGTATCTATTACATGAAAAAAGGAATCAATATTTTAGAAAAAAAAGCCAAAAAAACTTCTTTTTTAAGAATAGGAGCTTATAACAATTATGGAGTATTAAAACAGCGAAAGTTTCAATTAGACAGTGCTTTATATTATCATAAAAAATCGTATAATCTAAGTACCTCTTTAAATGATAGTATTGGAATGCCTTATGCCATGGTAGAAATGGGGATAATTTATAATAATTTAAACCAAAAAGAAAAAGCTAAGAACCTATTAGAAGAATCACTTAAAATTAGACAAACCATAAACGACACCTATGGGACTGTAGATTCTTACGAAAATTTAGGGAATTTTTATTATGAAAATTCTGAATATAAAAAAGCTATTCAATTTTATGAAAAAGCTTTAGGTATGGCAGTTACCTATTCATTTAATTATATGAGAAATGATTTAACAGCATCGCTATACAAAAGTTATGAAAATTTAGGAGAATTTAAAAAAGCATACCAATATTTAAAAAATAATAAACAGATTAACGATAGCACAAGCACTGTAAAAATTGAAAATAGAATTAGAGAATTAGAAATTCAATTTGAAACCGCAGAAACGGAAAAAGAATTACTAAAAACAAGAACAGAAAAAGCAGAAACAGAATTATCATTAGCAAAAACTAAAAATTGGATTTTTATTCTATTAGGAAGTTTATGTATTACAATTATTTCTTTTCTTGCTATATCTCAAAGAAATAAAAGAAAAGCACAAGAACAAATAACTCAAGAAAGAGAAAAAGGGTTTAAAGCTATTATTGAAGCCCAAGAGGCAGAGCGTAGTAAAATAGCAAGAGAACTGCATGATGGTGTTGTGCAACAAATAGGAAGTATTATCTTAAAATCGAGAAAAATATTTTCTAAAAAAGATGTAGTTGATGAAAAAGACGCTAAAGAATTATTAGAAAGGTTAGAAAACTCGAATCAAGATTTACGCAATATCTCACATCAAATGATGCCAAGAGCTTTAAAAGAATTGGGAATAATACCTGCCTTAAAAGATTTATTAGAAGGTAGCTTAGCACTATCAAACATAAAATATAGTTTAGAGCATTTTAATATTACTGAGCGTTTATCAGAAAAAATTGAAATAACTATTTATAGAATTACTCAAGAGCTCATCAATAATATAATAAAACATAGTAAAGCAAACCTGGTTAGTGTGCAATTGTTTAACACCAACAATACCGTTATTTTAATTGTAGAAGATAATGGAGTTGGTTTTTCTACAGATAAAAAGAAAAAAGGCATTGGTTTGCTCAATATTTCTAGTAGGTTAAACATGGTAAATGGAAAGGTTAATTTTGAGCCAAGCCCTAAAAGTGGTACTTTAGTAACTATTAAAATTCCTTTATAAATGGCTATTAACATCTTAATTGCAGACGATCATCCTTTAATAGCAGAGGGTATAAAAAGTACGTTTGAAAATCAACCTGATTTTAAGGTTCTAGCAGTTGTTAATAATGGTGAAGAAGCATTGCATTTTATCACAAATAATAATGTTGATGTTGTTTTATTAGATATTGATATGCCAATTATGGATGGAATAGCATGTGCAAAACTTATAACAGCTAAATTTAAAAAAGTTAAAGTAGCCATGCTTTCAATGCATCAAGAGGCATCAATAATAAAAAACTTGGTTAGTATTGGTGTTAAAGGATACATGTTAAAAACCATACCAAGTGACGAATTATTAACGGCAGTTAAAAAAATTTATAAAGGTGATGCATACTTTAATGCAGATGTAACCAAAGCGTTAATTTCTAATTATTCTAGCAATTCTTTTTCTCAAAATTCAAATATTTCACCTCTTTTAAACGAACTAACTCCAAGAGAAAAAGAGATTATTAAATACATTTCACAAGGTTTCACTAACAAGCAAATTGGGGAAAAACTTTTTATAAGTCCAAGAACGGTAGACTCACATAGAACTAATATTATGAAAAAAATAAATGTTCACAATGTGGCTTCTTTAATCCGTTTTGCTTTTCAAAATGGTCTAATTTCTTAAAAACAGGGTAATTACCCTAGTTAATTACGTTTTACACCCTATATATTAATGCTCTTTTTTCCCTATATTTACATTGTTAATTCATTGTGTTCTAAGACTTAATAAATACTCAACTAATATTATCGTGCTGAGATTTCTTTTTTAGATTGAATTAATCTTATTAAAATGGACAGTGTTTTTTAATTTAAAAAAATAAATTATGAAAAAAAATAAAATCTTTCTTTATGTAATATGCTTTGCTTTTAGTTTAAGTTCTTGTACAAGTAATGAGACTGAAGAAGAAATAATCAACAATTTTACATCTTCTTTATCTAAAAACTCACTAAATTCAATAACCAACACTGGCAATTTAAACTTTTATTCATTTACATCCTACAATCTTTCTAATGGTAAAGTTTTTGATTTTACTGTTTCAGAAAAAGATCCTTTAAGTACACAAAGTACAGATTTAGGCACATACGTACGTTTGTTTATCAAAGATTTACCTAATCAAAATACCACATTTACACACAGGCCAGATGCAGATTTTGATGTTGAGGCTGGTCAGTATTTTTTTACTGTTGCAAGGATTGGAAACGCAGGAAATCAAGAATGGTATGCTCCTTTTGTAAATTCTAGACCAACTGCAGCTTTAAAAGTTACTGTTGATAATGGTATAGCTACATTTACAGTTATAGATGTTCAATTATCATCAAGTGCTGTTTCCCCAATTGATAATAAGACCCTATTTAGTTTAAGTTTTTCAATTAACATCAACGAATTAAGCCCATCTAATGCAGATCAAATGTTTAGTTTGGTAAACTAATTTCATAAAATAACTTAAAAATCACATTCTATACTTTTTTTATCAACATTTTGTTGTCAAAAAAAAGAATACTCACACGCCTAAAAACAAAATAGAAATTACAATATTTATCTTATTAAGTTCTTCATTCATTTTCATTTTAGGTATCAAGTCAATTTAACTTTAAAACAAAAAAGACATGAAACATAAATTATTATTTTCCGTATTTACTTTATTATATTCAACAGTTTTTTATACTCAAATAGAACTCGTTAAAGATATTAATACTGGCAGTGGAGATAGCTTTTCCACGAATTTTATCACTTATAAAAATGATGTATATTTTACAGCTTCAAAAAACTTTAGTAATTACTTATTTAAATATGCAGATGGAAATGTAGAGGTAGTTACAGACCAGAATAACTACGAAGTAAAATCATCTGCAAAACCTATAGAATTAAATGGCAACCTTTATTTAAACGCTAGAATAAATAATGTTTTAGGTGCCTATAAGTTTGATGGTACTAACTTTACACAGTTAACAGAACCTTACTTTTATCTACCCAAAATAGTAAACAATAAAATATACTTTTATAATCAAAAAAACTCAAGTAATTTTACTTTATGGGTTACTGATGGTACAGCAGAAAATACAAAAGAGTTTTTAAACCTACAGGTATATAGTTTTTTAGGATCAGGATATGAAAATAGTGTTGTTGGTGATAAACTATTTTTTGTTGGTAAAAATTCAGATGCTGGCAGAGAACTTTGGGTTACAGATGGCACTAGTGAAGGAACAAAACTGGTAAAAGATATTAATATTGGCACTGGAAGTTCTGATCCTGAAGATTTTTATGCAGCCGCTAATGGAAAAATGTATTTTACCGCAAAAACTGATGCTAATGGTAGAGAATTATATGTTACAGATGGCACAGAAAGCGGAACTTTTATGTTAAAAGATTTTTACTCAGGTACTTCTGGTGGTGGTTTCTATATAAAAGAATTAAGCAATAAAATATGTATTGCTAAAAAAAATGGTGCTACTGATGGACTTTATATTTCTGATGGTACAACTGCAGGAACTACAATGTCAAACAGTTCTATAAAGAGTAAAAAGTTAATTAAAACCCATAATGATTTACTTTATTTTGAAGGTTCAATTGCTGGGCAAGATGGTAATTTAATTGTTTCAGATGGTACTTTAAATGGTACCAAAGTCCTAAAAAATAATTTAGATTATGAAAGTGAAGAAATGGTTGTTTTTAAAAACAATCTTTATTTTAGAGGAAATGATGGAGATAATGTAGAGCTTTGGAAAACAGATGGATCTGAATCTGGGACTACTAAAGTAATAGACCTTGATAATAATAGTGCTTTAGAAGGTTCTTTTCCTGGTAATTTTACTGTTTATAATGACGAACTCATTTTTGAAGCCACACAGTTTGGTGTTACAGGAACAGAATTATGGAAAACAGATGGAACCGAAAATGGCACACAACTAATTCAAGATTTAGCAACTGGGTCTAATAACACTACATTTTATGAATTTTATCCAACAGAAAACGAATTACTAATCAATTTAGAACAAACTAGCGAATTGGGTAGAGAACTTTATAAATATGAAGGAAATAATACAGCATCCATTTATGAAATAAATAAAACCAATAACATTAAAATATTTTATGCTGATAAATTACATATCAAAGGCTTAAAAAATATAAAAGCAAATTTAAACGTCTATAATTTATTAGGAAAAAGAGTTGTTTTTAATCCTCAAATTTCTTCTACAAATGATGAAATTAATGTAAACTTACCTAAAGGTTTGTATATTGTTTCTGTTCAGTTAGAAACAGGAAAAATAATAAATAATAAAATAGTCATAGATTAAAAAAAAGACAGTTTGAAAAGTATTTTACCTTCCCTTTAGAATATAAGTTAAAATACTTTTCAATCTACTTTTTGTTTTTCCTAATTTATCAAATCTTTCTCAGGCCATAATGGTTTATCTTTTAAACGAACCCTTTCCAAAATTTAATTCTATAATTTCAACCTAAATCGTTCTTCAGAAATGAACTTAAACTCATTTTTATGTAAATTGAGTTTATCAAATGCTAATTAAATCGTTACGAATTCTCATTTATTAATTATTTAGATACTTAAATCCTTATTTTTGAGTTGTGCTTAAAAACCCACAACTATGAAACCAAAATACCTTCTTCTAACCTTCACCATTTTTCTATTGATTTTTTCTTGTAAAAAAGAACCTGTAAAAACAGACAACATTTACAAATTCAAAGAATACATTAGTTACACAACTTCTGGAGTAGTTTCTGTAACAGAAAATATCAACATTAATTTAGCAAAAGAAGTAGAAGGTTGGCAAGCAAACCAAGAAATTACTACAGATGTAATTTCAATACAACCTTATGTAGAGGGCACCATAAAAACAGCAAATAATCATTCGTTTCTCTTTATACCTGATGAAAATTTAAAAGCAGATACAGCATATACAGTGGTTGTAAAATTGGGCAATATTTATAAAAATACACCTCAAGAATTTAAAGAATATACGTTTCAATTTAAAACAATTACTCCAAATTTTTCTATTCAAACAAAACCTTTACAATCCTATTCAAAAGAGTATCAATACATCACAGGTACTTTAAAATCAGCAGATGTAATTTCGTTAACAGCTGCAAAAAAAATGATAAAGGCATCACAAAAAGGCAATCAAAAAAATATTGGTTGGAACGAGTCTTTTGAAAAATCAAAACATTTTGAATTCAAAATTGATAGCATTCAACGTTTTGAAGAAGATAGTCAACTTTTTGTAAAATGGAATGGCGATGCAATCAATGCCAATAATACAGGAGAAAATCAAATTTTAATTCCTGGTAAAAACAATTTTAAAGTAATTGGTATTCATATCATTAACAACAACGAACAATATATTTCGATAAATTTTTCTGATCCCTTAAAAAAACAACAAACCCTAAGAGGTTTAGTAAATATTCAGAATGTAAAAAACCCACGTTTTATCATCAATGGCAATCAACTAAAGGTATTTTCAGACCAAAAATTTCAAGGTAATATTACCGTTTCTGTTTTTCCTGGGATAAAAAATACCGACAATTATAAACTGAAAGAAAGTTTTAAGGAGAGCATTACTTTTCAGCAAAAAAAACCACAAATTAGAGCCATTTCTAGCGGAACAATCTTACCGAATTCTAAAGATTTAACCTACAATTTCGAAGCCATAAACGTAAAAGAAGTTACTGTAAGAATCATTAAAATTTTTGAAGATAATGTATTGCAGTTTTTGCAAGAAAACAATATCAATAGTAATAATAAATACGATATTAAGCGAGTTGGAAGAAGGGTTGCAAAACAAACGATTACTCTTGTTAAAAACGATGAAAATTATTACCAAAAATGGAAAGCTTATAGTATAGATATTGCAAATATGGTTGCTACAGAACCTGGCGCCATTTATAGAATTGAGTTGAGTTTCGACAAAAATCAAACATTATACAATTGTTCAGGTGATTCAGAGAATCCAGACCAAACAAATGATTTTGAAAATAATTACGACAACTTAAATGAGATACAAGAAGAAGATTTAAGAGAAGAATTGTATTGGGATAATAAACTTTATCAATATAAAAATTACAGCTACAATTGGAGGCAAAGAGACAATCCTTGTAATGATGCTTATTATAATGAAGACAGAATGGTAGCTCAAAACTTGTTGGCTTCCAACTTGGGTATTATCGCTAAAAAAGGTACAAATAATAACTATTTTTTTGCGATAACCGACATTGTAAATACCAATATAGAGGCAGATGCAACTGTAAAATTGTACAATTTTCAGCAACAAGAAATCGCTTCTGGGAAAACAAATTCAGAAGGTTTTGTAACCATCAATTCTTCAAAAAATGCTGCTTTTGCTATTGCATCCAAAGGACAACATAAAGGCTATATAAGATTATTTGATGGTAATTCACTTTCACTAAGCAAGTTCGATGTTTCTGGTAGCAAAACCCAAAAAGGTTTAAAAGGATATATTTACGGAGAACGTGGTGTTTGGAGACCTGGAGATAAGATGCATATCACCTTTTTATTAAATGATGCTGATAATAAATTACCCGAAAACCACCCCATAAAACTTGAAGTTAGTAATCCAAGTGGAAAGCTTATCTACAAAAAAGTAACATCAGAAAACCTTAATAATTTTTACAAATTTACAGTAACTACAAATCATGAGGCACAAACAGGAAATTATCGTGCTAAAGTTACTGTTGGTGGTGTAAAGTTTTATAAAAACCTAAAAGTTGAAACTGTAAAACCAAACCGACTTAAAATTAAGGTAGATTTTGATAATGAAATTTTAACTAGTGATGAAAAAATAAACGGAACTTTAGCTGTAAAATGGCTACATGGTACACCTGCAAAAAACTTAAAAGCAGAAATTAAGGCCAAAGTTTCATCAACTAATTACAGTTTTAAAGCTTATAAAGATTACATTTTTACAGATCCATCAAGAACATTTTCAACTGAAGAAATGAACATTTTTGAAGGCAAACTGAATGAAAATGGAATGGCAAACATCAACAGTAATTTAAAAGTAGGCAAGAATGCAACTGGAATGCTAAACGTACAATTTTTAGTAAGGGCTTTTGAAAATGGAGGTGATTTTTCTATAGACGCCTTTACCAAAAAATATGCTCCTTTTAAAAGTTTTGTGGGCTTAAAATCTCCTGAAGGCAACAGATATGGTTCTTTTTTTACGGATGAAAACCAAACTTTCCAAGTAGTTTCTGTAGATGAAAAAGGAACTACAATACCCAATAGTACTTTAGAGGTTGAAGTGTATCAAATTCAATGGCGTTGGTGGTGGAGTTCGTCTTATGACAACTTATCAAAATACACCTCAAGTAGTTATCGTAATCGTTATAAAACCTTAAAAGTAACTACAAATTCAAACGGAAAAGGAATTTTTACACTTAATATTCCAGAACGAGATCGAGGCCGTTTTTTAATTAGAGTTATCAATAAAAAAAGCGGACATGCAACAGGAAGAACTGCCTACTTTTATAAAAATTGGTGGCAAAACAGTGCTTCTGGAGATAAAGAAGCTGCAAAAATGCTGGTATTTTCTGCAGATAAAGAAACGTATAATGTGGGTGAAACTGCAAAAATTACCTTTCCTTCTGGTTCTGAAGGACGCGCTTTAATTAGCATAGAAAATGGCACAAAAGTTTTAGAAACAAAATGGATTAAAACCAAAAAAGGAACAACGTCTGTAGAAATTCCTATCAACAAAAACATGACGCCAAATGTGTTTGTCAATATTTCCTTATTGCAACCTCACTTAGTTACTGAAAACGATTTACCTATTCGTTTATTTGGTGTAATTCCGATTCTTGTAGAAGATAAAACCACCAAATTACAGCCTCAAATTGCAATGCCAGATGAGCTGAAACCTGAGAAAGAATTTACAGTAAAAGTATCTGAGCAAAACAACAAACCCATGACCTATACTTTGGCAGTTGTAGAAGAAGGTTTATTAGATTTAACACGATTTAAAACACCAAATCCATATCATACTTTTTATGCAAGAGAAGCTTTGGGTGTAAAAACTTGGGATATTTTTGATGATGTAATTGGTGCTTATTCAGGAAGTATAGATCAAGTTTATGCTATTGGTGGTGATGGAAGTTTGGCAAAAGGTAAAAACCAAAAAGCAAACCGATTTAAACCTGTTGTAAAATTCTTAGGGCCATTTGAGCTAAAATCTGGCAGTACCAAAACTCATAAAATAACCTTACCAAACTATATTGGCTCCGTAAAAACAATGGTTGTTGCAGGTGATATAAAAACAGAAGCTTTTGGAAATGCAGAAAAAGCAACACCCGTTAAAAAACCATTAATGGTTTTAGCAACTTTGCCAAGAAAACTATCTCCTAAAGAAAAAGTAACCTTGCCGATTTCTGTTTTTGCTATGGATAAAAAAGTGAATTCTGTAACTGTTCAAGTAATCACTTCAGATGGAATACAAGTACTTGGTAACCAAACTCAGAATATCAATTTCGAAAAACCAGATGAAAAAATGGTGTATTTTGAATTGGAGGTTTTAAACGGAAAAGGAATCAACACAGTTGAAGTTGTTGCATCAGGAGCAGGAGAAAAATCAACTTATAAAGTGGAGTTAGATGTGGTGAATCCAAACCCAATAACCACTAAAGTTATTGACAATACTATAGCAGCAAATCAAACGAAGGTTATCAACTTTAGTACCTTTGGTGTAAAGGGTTCTAATAGTGCAATTTTAGAATTATCTACCATTCCGAATATCAATTTTTCTGGAAGATTAGAGTACTTAATTCAATATCCACATGGTTGCGTAGAGCAAACTACCTCAAGTGTTTTTCCTCAGTTATTTTTAACAGACTTATTTGATATATCATCTGCAAAAAAACAAGAAATTCAGCAAAATATTGAAAAAGGAATTGCACGTTTGGGTGATTTTCAAAAAGCAAATGGTGGTTTAAGCTATTGGTTAGGAGAAAGCTATATAAGTGATTGGGGAACAAGCTATGCAGGTCATTTTATGTTAGAAGCTGAGCAAAAAGGATTTGTCTTGCCATTAACATTTAAAAATAATTTTATCAAATATCAAAAAGAAGCGGCTAGAAATTGGCGACCATCTTACAACCAACATTCAAAAGATTTGGCACAAGCCTATAGATTATACACTTTAGCTTTGGCTGGAACTCCAGATTTATCTGCCATGAATCGACTGAGAGAATTTACATCAATTTCTAACGAAGCCAAATGGAGGTTGGCTGCAACTTATGCTTTAGTGGGTCAAAAAGAAGCTGCAGACGAAATTATGAGCAAGGCAAATCTTAATTTTTCTGGGTACAATTATTACAATTACGGATCTGAAACCAGAAATAGAGCAATGGCTTTAGAAACCATGTTGATAACGAATAATGCAGACGTGAAAGATGTGGCAAAAAGTATTGCAAAAGATTTATCTAGCAATCAATGGATGAGCACACAAGCCACTGCCTATAGTTTGTTAGCCATTGGTAAAATGGTAGTAAAAAATGGTGGAAAAGCTATTCATATAGATTTTACACAAAAAGGCAATAAAGAAGCTATTCAAACTTCGAGTTCTATGGTGCAAAGAACAATTGATTTGAGTGAAGGAGCGAATGAAATCACCCTAAAAAACAAAGAAAATAATGTTGTTTTTGCAAGAATTGTAAATTCAGGAAAATTGCCTTTGGGTGATGAAATAACTGAAAGTAGAGGTTTTACAGTTTCTGTAAATTATGCAGATTTAAAAGGAAACACTATTGATATTACCAAGTTAAAACAAGGGCAAGATTTGGTGGCCAAAATTACAGTAAGTAATCCTAAAAATGAAACTGTAAAAGATATTGCTTTAACGCAAATTTTTCCTTCAGGATGGGAAATTGTAAACACACGTTTCACCGATTTTGGAACTACTGCAAAAAGTGAAGCACGTTATACAGATATTAGAGACGATCGTGTGAATTTTTATTTCGATTTAAACAGGATTCAAAACACAACAAAAACCAAAACGTTTACTGTGCTTTTAAATGCAGCGTATTTAGGAAACTACTATTTACCAGGTGTACAAGTTGAAGCCATGTACGACAACGATTATTTGGTTAGAACCAAAGGACGCTGGATTGAGGTGGTGAAATAATGCAAATCTAAAGTTAGTATGTCATTTCAAACGCAATAAAATGGAGTTGAGAAATCTCTTCACTGAGTTTGAGATTTCTCCTATCGTCGAAATGACATCAGTACTTAAAAAATAAAAATTGAAAATCAAAAACTACATACTAAAACACAAAAAGAAAACAATGCTACTTGTTTTTCTGCTGATTTTCTACGCTTTTTGTTTGCCAAAAGAATTGTTTACAAAACCAACATCTACAGTAATTACGAGTACTAATGGCGAATTATTAGGTGCATTAATTGCTACTGATGGACAGTGGAGATTTCCTCATAATGATCATGTTCCTCATAAATTTAAAACCTGTTTAATTCAGTTTGAAGATGAGTATTTTTACAGTCACCCAGGTTTTAATCCTGTGTCTATGTTTAATGCATTACAACAAAATATAAAAGCAGGTAAGGTTGTAAGAGGTGGTAGCACACTTACGCAACAAGTAATGCGTTTGAGTAGAAATGATAGGCCAAGAACCTATTTTGAGAAATTTAAAGAACTCATTTTAGCCTCAAGATTAGAGTTTAGCGCAAGTAAAGAAGCAATATTGGCGTATTGGAGTAGTAATGCCCCTTTTGGTGGAAATGTTGTGGGTTTAGATGCAGCTTCTTGGCGGTTTTTTAATCGAAAAGCATCGGATTTATCTTGGGCAGAAGCTGCAACTTTAGCAGTTTTACCCAATGCACCAAAATTGATTTATCCTGGAAAAAATCAACAAAAATTATTAGCAAAAAGAAATCGGTTATTAAAAAAATTACTAACTAAAAAAATTATTGATTCGTTAACTTATCGCTTATCAATTTTAGAAGATATTCCTCAAAAACCCTACAGATTGCCTCAAATTGCACCACATTTATTACAGAAAATCAACAAATCAAAAAAAGGACAATTTGTAAAAACTACGATTGACAAAAAACTACAACATCAGACCAATGAGATTGTAAAAAATCACTACAATCAATTGTCAAAAAATGAAATTCATAATATTGCTGTGCTGGTTTTAGATGTAAAAACAAGACAAGTGTTGAGTTATGTTGGCAACTCACCTACAACTAGCAAACATCAAAAAAATGTTGATGTTATTGATAAACCAAGAAGTACAGGCAGTATTTTAAAACCTTTTTTATATGCTGCAATGTTAGATAATGGCCAGCTGTTGCCCAACACTTTAGTGGCAGATGTACCTACCAATTACGGAAGTTATCAACCAGAGAATTTCGATAAAAAGTATAGTGGTGCCATCTCTGCAAAATTAGCGTTATCAAAATCTTTAAATGTACCTACTGTAAGATTATTAAAAGATTTTGGGTTGGAAAAATTCCATCATTATTTACAACAATTAAAATTGAGAAATCTAAAGAACAATCCAAATCATTATGGGTTAACCTTGGCTTTAGGTGGTGCAGAAAGTAATTTGTGGGATTTATGCAAAAGCTACGCATCTTTGGCATCAACCGTAAATCATTATACAGAAACATCAAGTAGGTATTTTACCCAAGAATTTTCTGAACCAACTTTTTATGACGACACCAAAATTGATTTTGGCGAAAAATCACCCGAAAAAATAATTTTTGATGCAGCTTCTATTTACCTCACTTTTGAAAGTTTAAAAGATGTAAACAGACCCGATTCTGAACAAAACTGGGATTTTTTTGATTCCTCAAAACAAATTGCTTGGAAAACAGGCACAAGTTTTGGTTATAGAGATGCTTGGGCAATTGGCTCTACCAAAGATTATGTAGTTGGGGTTTGGGTTGGTAATGCAGATGGCGAAGGTAGGCCTGGTTTAGTGGGTGTAGAAACTGCTGGTCCTATTTTGTTTGATGTGTTTGATAAATTACCACGTTCGGAATGGTTTGAAAAACCCTTTGACGAGATGACACAAGTAGAAATTTGCACCAAAAGTGGTTACAGAGCCACCAAAATTTGTGAAGAAAAACGACTTGAATTTATTCAGAATTCGGGTTTGCAAACTGCTCCTTGCCCTTATCATATTTTAGTAAATGTTGACATGACAGAGCACTATCAAATTAATACCTCTTGTGAAAGTTTAGATAATATAAAGCAAAAATCGTGGTTTACATTACCTCCATTATTAGCATATTATTATAAAAAACAGCATCCATTTTACAAAAGTTTACCCAAGTTTCGAAGTGACTGTTTGGGTGATTTTAAAAATGAGATGAAGTTTTTATATCCTACAGAAAAAAGCAGCATTTTTTTACCTAAAGATTTTAATGGTGAAAAAAATGAACTGATTTTAAAAGTAGCACACTCAAATCCTGATGCTATTTTATACTGGTATGCAAACCAAAGATTTTTGGGTACTACAAAAGAAATACACAATTTTGCAATTACCCCTAAAACAGGTGAATACACGTTTACAGTAGTAGATAATTTTGGCAATGAAATACAGCAACAGGTTGCTTTAAAAGAATAGTTTTAAAATTAAAGCGTAAACACAGAACTCAGTTTTACTATAATTTTAAAAACATTTTTTGATACTATTCTGATATTTATCTAGTTTTAATTGTATTGTATTATTAACGTGAGTTTCACCTGTAAAATACTACTTATCAGTTAGTTACTTTTTACATTATTCGAAACGAATGTCATTTCGACTAAAATGGAGAAATCTTAGTCTAAATTTGAAATTTCTCAACTACACTGCGTTTCGTTAAAAATGACAATAATTTGATTTTCAAAAAAATAACCCCATTTAGGTCTGGGAATTTACATCGAACTCACGATATTAATTACACTCCAAAAAAAGTAAACCCCTTAAAATCTTGGATTAAAGAATATTTGAAAAAAAAACTATTCTAATAGAATGGCTTTTTAGTTTTTATGAAATGGTTACTCCACTAGCAGCAACACTTCTATCTATTTTACGCATTAAACCTTGTAATACCTTACCTGGTCCAACTTCTATAAATTCAGTTCCTCCGTCTGCAATCATGGCTTGTACACATTGTGTCCATTTTACAGGTGCTGTTAATTGCGCAATTAAATTACTCTTAATAGTCTCTGCATCTTTAATTGCCATTGCTGCAACATTTTGATAAACAGGACAAGTAGGTTCACTAAACTCAGTAGCTTTTATTGCTGCAGCCAATTCTTCTCTAGCAGGTTCCATTAAAGGCGAATGAAATGCACCACCAACAGGCAATAGCAAAGCTCTTTTTGCTCCTTTTTCAGTTAATGCTTCACAAGCTTTTTTAACAGCATCAAGTTCACCAGAAATTACCAATTGCCCAGGACAATTGTAATTTGCAGCCACCACTACTCCATCAATTTCAGCACAAGTTTCTTCTACTACAGTATCTGCCAAACCTAAAACTGCTGCCATTGTTGACTCTTGCTTTTCACAAGCTTTTTGCATGGCTAATGCACGTTTAGACACCAATTTTAAACCGTCTTCAAAAGTTAAAACTCCGTTTGCAACTAAAGCAGAAAATTCTCCTAAAGAATGCCCAGCTACCATCTCTGGCTGAAAATCATCACCTAAAACCTTTGCTAAAATTACAGAATGTAAAAATATTGCGGGTTGGGTAACTTTGGTTTCTTTTAATTGCGCTGCAGTACCTTCAAACATAATATCTGTGATTGAGAAACCAAGAATATCGTTTGCTTTTTCAAAATATTGTTGTGCTAAAGGTGATTTTTCGTATAGATCTAATCCCATTCCTGTAAACTGTGCTCCTTGACCTGGAAAAATATATGCTTTCATTTGTTTTTGTTTAATTGTTTAAACGTTTAATCGTTTTAATTTTGGCAAAAATACTCAATTTATTAATGAGATTACGAATCTAAAGAAATACTTCCTTTGGCATCCAATTCAATTGCTTTTGCCAAAGCTTCTAAATGTGGTTTTCTAACGCTCAATTTGGTTGCAGCATGAGCTTTTGCATTCAATTTTGTAAACATTTGTGCGACTTTTATAGCTGTGGGTAGCAATTGATCTTCTGAAACAATGGTATCTAAAAATCCTGCTTGTATAGCATCTTTTGAATTAAATATTTCTGCATTGTTTACACTTCTGTTTAAATACACTTCAGATAATCGCGATTTTGCAATGGCAATACCAGCATTGTGCATTGTCATGCCAATCAAAACTTCATTTAATCCTATTTTAAAATCGCCTTTTACACCTATTCTATAATCTGCAGATAATAGTAAAAAAGCACCTTTTGCTATGGCATGCCCATTACAAGCAATAATAATTGGTTTCGGAAAAGACAACATCCTGAGAGATAATTGAGAACCTTTTATAACAAGTTCTATAGCTGCTTCAGGCGATTTTGTCATCACTTTTAAATCGAAACCACCAGAAAAAATACCTGATTTACCTGTTAAAATAACAATTTTACCTTGTTGTTCTGCTTTGTCTAAACTTTGGTTGATGCCTTTTATCACATCATGAGATATTGCATTTGCCTTACCGTTATTAATGGTAATTATTGCGAAATTTTCTTCGGATTTATAGGATACAAATTCGTTCATCTTATATATTTTTATTGGTAAGAATTAAGGTTAACTCTTATTTTGTGGTACAAAATTTTTAGAAAAACAACCATCAATCGAAATAAAATTTATACAAATTTCACCAAATACATCCCTGCAAAAACAGCTAAAAAACCAACTACAAAACTGGTAATTGCATACAACGCAAAAGAAGCAAAATCTCCAGACTTTAAAAAGATATGATTTTCGTAAGCAAAAGTTGAAAATGTTGTAAAACCACCACAAAAACCTGTAGCCAATAATACTGTATGATGCTGGGTAAAAGTTTCGGTTTTTGCTGCATACCCTAAAATAAAACCTATTAAAAGACTGCCTAAAATATTCGCGGCAAACGTACCATAAGGAATTCCGTTTTCGGAGTTATTAAGCCATTTTCCAATTAAAAAACGTAGTACACTTCCAAAACCACCACCAATAAAAACTAAAAATACACTTTTCATTACAGTTCTATATCATCAATATCTGTCCAGTTTTTTTTCTCAACAATTGTCCCCTTTTTTAATATCATAACTCCAGGATTGGCCCTAATCATGGTTTTTAAAGTAGTTTCATCGCAAAACAAAATTTCGAAAGGAAGCTTGAACTTCTTTTTGGTTAATTGAATGATGTCTGTAAATGATGCAGAAACACCATATACTTTGTATCCTTTTGCAATAGCATTATCTGCCATTTTTTTAATTTCAGGAAAAGCAGCGTATTCCGATTTTTCTAAACTAGACATGATTACTAAAATAACCTTGTCCATTTTTAAAATTTGAGGCGCCAAATCGTTTTGAGCATCTTCTAAAAAGAAATCGTGTATTGGAGGAATTTCGCCATCATCTTTATACTCCATTCCTTCAGGAATATTTTTACCAATGGCATACGCTCTAAAATCGATAATTGGCAAATGTGCTAAAGAGTAATAAGTTATACCACAAGAAATAACTAATGATAATAATACAATGATACCATTATTATTTTTTGAGAATATTGGTTTAATCCATTTAATTTTAGCCCCGATTAAAAAGATTAAAACCGTTAAAAGCACATCTTTATAAAAGGTTTCCCAAGGTTTTAATTTAATAGCATCTCCAAAACAACCACAATCTGTAACTTTATTGTAATATGCTGAATACCAAGTTAAAAACAAGAATAATAAAATTATAATTTTTAAGCTATTTACTGTAAACTTGGCTTTCCAGCCTACCAATAACGCAACGCCTAACACAATTTCTGCCACAATTAAAAAGATTGCAAAAGGCAATGCATACGGAATTAAAAACTCTAGATTTAAGACGCCTTCAGAAAAATATTCTTCAAATTTATATTGAGAACCAATTGGATCTACCAGTTTTACAAAGCCCGAAAAAATGAACAAGGCCCCTACAATAATTCTTGCAATATGTATTAGTATTTTCATAATTGATTATTTAAAACTGTAAAATCTTAAAGATTAATCGTCAAATTATATAAGTACTACAAATATTGCAAAATTTCTTGTTTAATGAGGTTATTTAACTCTTAAATAAATGCTTTTTCTAGCTTTTTTTGACGTTTTCTACAAAACCCCAACTTGCAACATACAACCTTTCATCATTTTATAAGTTCGTTCTATATCATTATCTAAACCTATTGAAAAACGAATTAGTCCATTTGTTAAACCCATTGCAACTTGTTCTTCTTCTGGAATTTCTGATGAAGTTGAACTTCCAGGAGCAGAAAATAAGGTTTTATAAAACCCTAAACTTACAGCTAAATAACCCAAGTTTTTATGTTGCATTAACTCCATTAATGCATTTACTTTTTCTAGAGAACCCACATCAATGGTTAACATGCCTCCAAAACCGTATTCTGCATTCATCATTTTTTTAAAAAGTTGATGTGAAGGATGCGATTCTAATCCTGGATACACTGTTTTTAATCCATCTGATTGAAATTTATCTGCCAAATACGCTGCGTTGTAACTGTGCTGTTTCATTCTAATATGTAGAGTTCTCATATTTTTTAAAACAGATGCTGCTCGTAAACTATCCATAGTTGAACCTAACAACATACTTGCGCCATCATTTACATTTCGTAAATCATTATTAAATTCTTGAGTTCCACAAACAACTCCACCAACAGTATCTGAAGAGCCGTTGATGAATTTTGTTAAACTGTGGCAAACGATATCTGCACCTAATTTTGCTGGAGAAATTGATAATGGAGAAAATGTATTATCTACCACTAATTTTAGATTGTGTTTTTTAGCTAAAGCTGATAAGCCTTTGATATCTGCCACTTCTAAAAGCGGATTACTTACAGATTCGCAATACAACACTTTCGTGTTTTTGGTAATGGCAGCCTCTACCAGCTCTAACTTTGTGATATCTACGAAATTTGTTTCTATGCCTAATTTTGGAGTGAAGTTTTTTAAGAAGGCATAAGTACCTCCATAAATAGTTCTGCTTGATACAATGTGATTGCCAGCATTACACAATTGTAATAAAACTGAAGTTATTGCTCCCATTCCTGAAGCAGCTACATTGGCTGTTTCTGTACCTTCCATTGCTGCTAAAGCTTCACCTAAATACAAATTACTTGGTGATGAATGACGAGAATATAAATAACAACCCTCTGCATTTCCTTCAAAAGTATCGAACATGGTTTTTGCTGATAAAAAGGTATAAGTTGATGAATCTGAAATAGACGGATTTACGCCTCCAAATTCGCCAAAATATTGTAAATCTTGAATATTTTCTGCTGGATTGAATTTCATGTTGCTTGAATTTTATCAAACAAAAATAAATTTGATTAGAAAATAAATCAATATAAATTAAAAAATATAGTTTATTTTTCTAATAATAATTTAATTAGTAATTTTAAAAACCATAAAATACTCACTAAGTCTTAATTTTTAGAAAATATATAATGTTAGATACTACTGATAAAAAACTCATTAATTTATTACAAAACGATTGTAAACAGACTACCAAACAACTTTCTCTGCAATTAAATTTATCGGTTACTGCTGTGTATGAACGCATAAAAAAACTTGAACATCAAAAAATTATTGAAAAGTATGTGGCTATCATCAACAAAAACAAAATTGATAAATCTTTTTTAGTTTTTTGCCATATAAAATTGATTCAGCATACCAGAGAATATGTAACTACTTTTGAAAAAGAAATCCTGAAATTACCTGAAGTTTCTGAATGTTTTCATGTGAGTGGAGACTACGATTATATTTTAAAAATTTACGTAAAAGATATGGATGAATACCGAGCTTTTATGGTAAACAAACTTACTGCAATAAAATATATTGGCAGTACGCAAAGTACTTTTACTATTGAAAAAGTAAAGAATACTACTACTATAACCATTTAAAAGAGGCTGTCTGAAAAGTTTTTTAATCCTTTCATTTCGACTCCATTTTTAGCTTCGCTAGCTACTTTCTATCAAAATATATTTTGATTTCAGTAACGTTAAAAATGACAAAATTTAATACTTTTTAGACCACCTCAATCTAAATTTAAATTTTTGTTAGTATAATTTTTTCTGATTCTTTTTTTACCAATTTCTCATAAAAGTCTTTTAAAGCTACATAGTATTGAGGAGCTACCAAAGATTGATTAAACTCTAAAATACATAATGTATTTACTCTATTACCTCTTGTAGTAACTTGGTATTTGAACACACCAATATTATTTGGAAGTGCAATAGCCATAGGCTCTGGTAGTTTCTCTAAAGTGTAACCCTCTGGAAGCTCGATTGAAACTCTATTTACGTCTTTCCAAGTAGTTATAAAATCAACAGGAAATTTTCTTTCTTCTAGTTTAAAAGGATTCTGATGTTGCGTTAAAAACAAAAGTGGTTCGATATAAAGTTTGCCGTTAATTTCTTCAATTAAATCTTCACTCAAAAATTTGATATTTCTAATTAAAGATTTACTTAAATCTTTTTCATTTAAAAGTTTAAATTCCTCTAATTCAAGGTTATTTTTTTCCTCATAACTCGATATCAATTCTTCTTCTTTAATATGGTTATTATTTTTTCTATAGTTTAATGCATTTAAATTATCAAACTTTGTTCTGATTTGCCCCTCTATTAAAAAATCATCAGAAATTTTAGCCATCACTATATTATTTTCTGTAGCTGGATTGGGAGATGCTAATTTAACCCAAGAAGAATTACCATCTTTAGTTACTATTCTTCCTTGCCAATTTAAAGCCCTTGATGGTAAAATATTTGGCATACTATATAACTCAGTGGCATCTAATAACACATAAGAATTATCTGGGAATCTTACTATAGAAATTACATAGTCAAAGCCTTTTAGAGTTGGAAAAAGAGGTATTCCATTGCCTTGGGAGCTAACCAAAACTGGATCTGCATTTAAACCTGCTGAACGTAGCATAGATGTAAGAATTAAATTAACATCTGCAACATTACCTTCGTTTTCTTTAAATGCCTTACGAACTCCTTTTTCTGTGTATTTACCGTAAAAACCATTCCATTTTACTTTGGATTTCACAAATTGAAAAATACTATTAATTTTATCGGTATCTGTTTTGGCGGTTTTTAAAATATTTTCTAACTCGTTTTTATAATAACTCGTTTTATTTAATTCTGATCCGAATGATGAAGATTCAAATATTTTTTTGCTAATATTGGTCCAGCTTGTTACGTAATTAGTGATATTTCCACCTATAGAAACAAAATCTTCTTGTGCTAATTCAAATTTTAAACCCCCTCTATAATTGTTTACGTTAGCTACATAAGGCTCATTATTTTTTAAAGCTTCAATATTTTCTGCTTCAAAATTAAAAACTGATACGTTATACATTGTACTACCAACATTGCCATTTTTGTAGCTGGTTTTCATTGGTATACTAAAAAAACCTTTATTGGTTTTATTAAATTTAAAATACTCAGGAAACTCTATTTGAGTTTTTAATTTTTTAATCGGAATTCCTTTTTGAAACTCAACATCTGCAATAGAGGTAGCATAAGGAGAATATATTTTATACCTAAATTCTACAACACTACCCTCTTTAACATTCGGCATTGTTAATTTAACTTTACTATTATATTTATTTATTTTTTCTTTAAAAATATTACTTTTAGCTAATTTTTCTTCGGTTATTTTTCCCTTTTCTAAATTGTAGGTATAACCTTTAATACTGGTTACTTTTTCCCTTTTACCAGAATCTGGATTGTAATAAACCACTTCTTGATTTGCAAATTCAAAACCTTCTTTATTGTAAATTTTTATGCGCTGATGTATCTCTGTAATTAATTGAAACCAACCTGCTGATTGATCCCAATCAAAATATGATCTTCGATGCTTGTACAAATATGCTGCATCAGCAGTAGAATCTAAGGGATAAAACTTTTCTGCTATTTCTTCTTTAGAAACTTTACCAAACTTATAATTTTGGGCTGATATGGATACTTGAATGCATAAAATAATGAATACTGTAATTTTTCTTAACATAACTATTTTTTTATTAGGGCTATTCTTAAATTTTCTGACTTTACGATTTTTCTCCTAAAACTTCGGTAACTCTTATAATCTTCTTTAGGATAAATCCCTTCTTTCATTAAAATACTTTTTTTATAGGTGAAAGTAGATGCATCGACTTTTTGAAAACTGATTTTATAAGAACCAAACTTTGAGTTGATTTCTCGTTCTTCTGGTAAATATTCTATTTTATAAGATGCAGGAATTTTAAAGGTATATACATCTACATCTTTATAACCTCTACTTATTTTTAAAGGTAAATTTCTTGTTCTGTATCTTTTTGGAAGATAACTCTCTCTGTTAAATACATTTACTCTAAACAAATATTCTGACGCATTTATAGAGGCATAATTATTTATTGAAATCGATAAATCCTCTGTAAAAACAACCTTTTCTTTATCATTATTTAACTTAAAAGAATCTATGTGAAGGTTATTGTTATAATCCCAAACGTTAGCTTTGTAGTTTTTAATCAATTCTTCTTCTGTGTATCTGTCATAATATGATTTATCATCATATTGTGTTCCTTCAGAAATTCTTTGCAAAGTTGCTTTTATATTACCATTTGTTTTTAATTCAATATCTGCTCTTATATTTTGAATACTTTTTTCATTTTTGTATGAAGGAGTTCTCTTAATAATTCCTCCTTCTGGGGTAACCACTAAAACATCTCTATCATCTGTAAAATCTCCTAAAAAACCAAAAGGCATGGTTTGGCTTGTACATTCTAACCAAATATCTTTACCATTATTTGGTATATTTAAAATGGCGTGATTGCCTTGCATAGAAGAAAAGTTCTTGTCGATATTTCTTTTTTCGTTTGCATAAACTAAGGTGTAATAAGATTTTACCCCAACAATATCTAGCAATGCTTTTGTATAATTAGTTAAACCTTTACAATCTCCATAACCTACTTTGTCTACTTCATTTGCAGGGATAGGTTCCCAACCTCCAATGCCAACTTGCACACTAATGTATCTCGTTTTATTTTGCATAAATTGGTAAATAATTTTTGCTTTTTCAATAGGATTATCTATGCCTTTTACTAATTCTAAAACCTTAACCTTAGTAGCTTCATCAACAATATCTCTACCTTCAATGAGCGATTTATGTAACCATTTACCAAACTCCTCCCAATTGGTAGCTTCGCCATCAACGCCTTTTAGTGAAAATTTATTTAGAGCTACTTTTACCATAGGTAAAATATCTCTTGCTGGCAAGGTGCTATTTTCATATTCAAAAACAGGTTGATTTTTTAAGACATAATTTAAGTGTGTATCAACATGAGACTTTTCTATATCAAAACCATCAAAATTGGTTTCTTTATTACGCCAAGGTATGGCTGTTGGATTATTTATGGTATAACTACTTTTTTCTACAGCAACATAATAGCCACTAACAGGAAACCACCAAGGTATAAAACCTGTGGTTGATGTTTTGTATTCAGATTCAAAAACTAAAGTATATGGATATGAAATGGGTGTATAATCGACATATTTTACCCTCGAATCTGAATATAATGTACCACCATCTACTGCACTTACATCTAAAAAATCTCTTTCTCTATATTTTTTTATTTGGTTGCCAAAAGCATCGTAAATTATGGCAGAGAGATTTGTAATTTTTGTGTCATTGTCATAACTCTCGTACATACCTGAATATCTATCACCAGATTTATTTAATATGGTGATAACTTTTCTTTTAGAAACCACCATTTTGTTTACGTCATCTATAATAATATTTATAGCGTTATTTCGAATAACTGCATTCGCATTTTCTCTTAATGGTAATGGAATTGTTAAGGATGATAGCTCTACTTGTTGGGCAAAAAAAGTTATCGATAAAAAAAGAAAAGGGAATAGAATTTTAGGGATTATTTTCATAGAAATATTTTCTTCTTAATAGCAGCACAATGTAAAAAAGAAAACCCAAAACTAAAAGTTTTGGGTTATAAAATTAAGAATAAGGCATTCTTTATCTGTTTGCGTGTGATCCGTCACAATTTCCATTAGGATCTAATGTTTGACCACATCCACAAGGTCTTGTTGCTTTTATTAGCTTCATAGTAACAAAATTTAAAGGTTAAATTAAGCTTTTGTTTTAACTACGAAAGATAATTCCATGTTATCATCAATAAACTTATCTTTTAAGTCGTCAAAAAATGATTTAGAACCGTATTTTATGTTAAAATCTGCTCTATTTACCATAAATTTCTCACTTTCAAAAGTAGTTACTCCACCCTCAGTAGAAATTGTAGCAGGAATTGTAATACTCTTAGTAACATCTTTTAAAGTTAAGTTACCTGTAACATGAATATTATCACCTTTATCTTCTACGTTAGTAATTACAAATTTTGAAGTTGGGTATTTTTCAACATCAAAAAAATCAGCACTTTTTAAGTGACCTTCTAATTTTCCTGCACCTTCACTTCCTGCCATATCTACATTGGTAATTGTAGCTAAATCTACAATAAACTCACCACCTTGTAACTCACCATTCTCTACTAATAAACCTCCGCTTTTTAAGGCTACAGTACCATTATGAGCACCAGTTGGTTTTGTTCCTTTCCAGTTTAATACAGATATTGCTGTATCTACATTATTTAAATCTGCAACCTTAGTTTCTACTTTTACTTCTTCTTTGGTTTCTACAGCTTTTTCTTTTTTCTCACCTTTACAAGCAGTTAAAACTGATGCAATAACCACTAATGATAAAACTATTTTTTTCATGTTTTTTAAATTTGATTTGTTTAGAATTTATTTTCCATGGCAAATATATGATTTATTTATTTTCCAAGGAAAATATTTCAATGTTTTTTAATATAACTTTAACAAAGCTGTTGTTATTCTTTATTTTTTGAGTCGATGATAATGGTAACTGGTCCATCATTTAAGAATTCTACTTTCATATCTGCACCAAACTTGCCTGTTTGTACTTTTTTAGAAGTTTCTTTTTCTAAAGTAGCTACGAATTTCTCATAAATTGGAATAGCAACATCAGGTTTTGCTGCTTTTAGGTAACTTGGCCTGTTGCCTTTTTTGGTTGATGCATACAGCGTAAACTGACTTACCACAATTACTTCGCCATCAATGGTAAGAAGTGATTTATTCATCACATCATTTTCATCATTAAAAATTCTAAGATTTGTAGTTTTTCGAACTAAATAATCAATATCTTCTTGAGTATCTTCATTAACAACACCCAAAAGAATTAATAATCCTTTTTGTATTGCTGCTACTTTTTTACCTTCAATGGTAACACTTGCTTTTGAAACTCTTTGAATTACAATTTTCATAGGCTAATCATTATCTTCTTCATTCCAAATATCAGTTCTGTAGTGTTCGGTTTCTTCTTCTCCTTCTAAAATTTGCAGATAACTTCTGTATCTAGACCATGAAATTTCTTCATCTTCTAACGCTTCTTTTACAGCACATTTTGGTTCTTTTAAATGCAAACAATCGTTAAATTTACAATGTTCTTTTAATTCAAAAAACTCAGGAAAATAATCACCAAGTTCGTATTTATTCATATCAACCACACCAAAACCTTTGATTCCTGGAGTGTCTATAATTCTTGCATCAAAACTTAAATCGAACATTTCTGCAAAGGTTGTGGTATGTTGCCCTTGTTTATGCTGCTCTGAAATTTCTTTGGTTTTTAAGTCTAAACTGGGTTCTATAGCATTAACCAATGTGGTTTTACCAACACCAGAATGCCCAACAAACATTGATGTTTTTCCTGTCATTAATTCTTTTATGCCATCTACATTTTTATTTTCTGTGGCAGATACTTCTAGACAGGTGTACCCAATAGCTTCGTAAATATCTTTTAGGTATAAAATCTCTGCGCGTTCCTCAATTTCGTAAGCATCAATTTTATTAAAAACCAGTACTGTATCTACTCTGTAGGCTCTTGTGGTTACTAAAAAACGATCTATAAAAGCGGTAAAAGTGGGTGGATTGTTTATGGTGATGAGCAAAAAAACCAAGTCTACATTTGCAGCAATAATATGTGTTTGCTTGGATAAGTTTACAGATTTACGGACAATATAATTCTCACGATCTTTAATTTTTTTGATTACTCCAATTTCTTCATCTCCTTTCTTTTCTAATTCAAACTCAACTTTATCACCAACCGCAATTGGATTGGTGCTTTTAATACCCTTTATTCTAAATTTTCCCTTAATTCTACATTGATGAAAATTACCATTGTGGTCTTTTACAAAATACCAACTTCCTGTAGATTTATAAATAGTTCCTGTCATTCTTACAAAGATGCAGAATTAAAATTGATTTTGGAAAAAATGCTAAAAAATCACAAGTTGTTTTATTCTGGAATACGTTTTAGTATCTCGTGAATAGAAGTCCCTTCAGGTTTCAACAACCTGAAGGGACTATGTAAAAATCTAAAAGTAAATTTTAATTACTTGTTTTTTTAGTAAGCAATATGCGTTAAGGATTGAGTGGACTGTTTGAGCTCTCCCGATTTTTATCGGGAAGCGAGTAACGAAAGCCTGACTTTATTCCTGAATGCTTTCAGGATAAAGTAACGCCCAAATAGCATAAAAATATTTACAGAATTTTATCCGTTAATAATTGTTTCTTGATGATTTATAGATTCTTGATGAATAGCTTTAAACATTTTTAAAACAAATTCTTCACTTAAACCTTTGCTGTTACCTTCTAAAACCATGTTTCCAAGAATTTCATTCCAACGTCTAGATTGTAAAACAGCTACATTTTTAGCTTTTTTTAATTCACCTATTTTGTCAGCAACTTGCATACGTTTTCCTAAAAGGTCAATTAATTGATCATCCACCACATTAATCTGTGCTCTTAAATTTTCTAAAGACTCTCTGTAATCTGCTGCACTTTCAGTTGGTTTTTTAATTTTTAACTCCTCCATAATTGATTTCAATTTTGATGGTGTTACTTGTTGTGCTGCATCAGACCATGCGTTTTCTGGATCCCAATGTGTTTCGATCATTAAACCGTCAAAGTTTAGATCTAAAGCTACCTGAGAAACATCTTGAATCATTTCTCTGTTTCCTGTAATGTGTGATGGATCGCAGATTAATGGTAAATCTGGAAATTTATCTTGAAACTCAATGGCTAATTGCCAATTAGGATTGTTTCTATATTTTGATTTATCATAGGTAGAAAAACCTCTATGAATAGCTCCTAAGTTTTTGATTCCTGCTGTGTATAATCTTTCGATTCCTCCTAACCACAAGGCTAAATCTGGATTTACTGGATTTTTTACCAAAACAATTTTATCAGTACCTTCTAAAGCATCTGCAATTTCTTGCATAATAAAAGGAGATACAGTAGTACGTGCTCCAATCCACAATAAATCAACATCGTACTCTAAAGCTAACTTTACGTGGTCTTTATTAGCCACTTCTGTACAGGTTTTCATACCTGTTTGTTCTTTTACTTTTTTTAACCAGCCTAAACCTAAAGCGCCAACACCTTCAAAATTTCCTGGTCTTGTTCTTGGTTTCCAAATTCCTGCTCTATAGTAGTTTACATCAGAATCTTTTAATTCGTGTGCAATTTTTAAAACCTGTTCTTCGGTTTCTGCACTACAAGGCCCTGCTATTACTAGTGGATGTGCTAACTTCATATCATCCAACCATGTTCTTAATGCTGCTGTATTCTTCATTTTTGATAATTAATTTGTGTTGAGATTCTTCGACAAGCTCAGAATGACAAACGTACTCTTAACTTAATACTCAACGATTGTGGCGTTTATTTTATGCCGTTTAATATTTGTTTTATATAATTTGTGTTCTCCATTTCATTAAAAATTTCGGAGAAATTATCTTGTTGCATCAACTCTTTAAATTGTTGTAAATTATTAATGTATTCTTCTAACGTTTCTATGACGTTTTCTTTATTTTGTTTAAAAATTGGTGTCCACATTGCTGGCGAACTTTTTGCCAAACGCACTGTAGATGCAAATCCTGAACCTGCCATATCAAAAATATCGCGTTCATTTTTTTCTTTTTCTAGCACTGTTTTTCCTAACATAAACGAACTTATGTGAGAAAGGTGCGAAACATACGCAATATGTTTGTCGTGCGAAACAGGATCCATATAACGAATACGCATTCCAATGGCTCTAAAAAGGTCTAAAGCTTTTTCTTGTAATTTAAAAGTTGTTTTTTCAACTTCACAAATAATATTCGTTTTCCCTTTATATAAGCCAGAAATCGCTGCTGTTGGCCCAGAATTTTCTGTTCCTGCAATTGGATGACAGGCCAAAAAATTACGTCTTCTTTTATGATGTTCAACCACTTTACAAATGGCTTCTTTTGTAGAACCAGCATCAACTACTAAAGTATTATCCGAAATTTTATCTAAAATTGTAGGCAATAATTTTACGGTTGCATCTACAGGAATTGAAATGACTACTAAATCTGCTTTTTCTAAATCGTCTAAGGTTGCTTTTTTATCAATTAAATTTAATTCTAACGCTTTATTTAGGGTTTCCTCTTTTCTACTGATGCCGTGAATAACAACTTCTGGATTGTGTTTTTTAAAGTCGATAGCAAAACTACCTCCAATTAAACCAATACCAATCATATAGATATTTTTCATTTTTTTTCTTTATGCTTTAAGCATTAGGCAATATGCCATAGGCTTAAACTTATTGCTTATAGCCTATCAATTGCTTCTTTAATAACCTCTTCTGTAACACACAATGAAAAGCGAATATACCCTTCTCCTTGAGAACCAAAAATGGTTCCTGGTGTGATAAAAATATCGTTTTCATACAATACTTTATCTGTTACTGCTGTAGATTTTTTTCCTTCAGGAATTTTTGCCCAAACAAATAATCCTGTTGAGTTTGTGTCGTATTTTGCTTCTAACTTATCAGCCAATTGCCAAATGAGTTTTCTGCGTTTTTCGTACACTTTATTTTGTGTTGAAAACCAGTCATCAGATAATTGCAAAGCTTCTATGGCACCTTTTTGAATTCCGTAAAACATTCCAGAATCCATATTCGATTTTACTTTTAAAACTTCGTTGATGTAAGCTGCATTTCCTAATAACATGCCAACTCGCCAACCTGCCATATTAAAAGTTTTGCTCAACGAATTTAACTCTAAAGCAATGTCTTTTGCACCTTCAACCTGTAAAATACTTATTGGATTATCATTTAAAATAAAACTATATGGATTGTCATTAATGATTAAAATGTTGTGCTTTTTTCCAAAAGCTATTAACTTCTCGAAAGTTGCTAAAGTAGCGTCTGTACCTGTTGGCATATGTGGATAATTTACCCACATGATTTTTACATCAGATAAATCTTCATTCTCCAATTCATCAAAATTTGGTTGCCAATTTGTAGCTGCATCCAAATTATAAAATAAAGGTTTAGCACCCACTAATTTGGTTACAGAGGTGTATGTTGGATATCCTGGATTTGGAATTAATACTTTATCGCCTTCATTTAAAAAAGCCATAGAAATATGCATAATTCCTTCTTTGCTACCCATTAAAGGTAAAATCTCATTTTCTGGATTAGCATCTACTGAAAACTTATTGTTATAGAAAGTAGCTATTGCATTTCTTAACTCAGGTAACCCTTGATACGATTGATATTTATGTGCATTTGCATCACCTAAACTCTTAGAAATTGCTACTAAAACTTTTGCTGGTGGTTGTAAATCTGGAGAACCAATACCCATATTGATAATTGGTTTTCCTGCAGCAACTAAACCTCTAACTTCTCTTAATTTTTTTGAGAAGTAGTATTCTTGAACTGTATCTAATCTTTTGGCTGGCTGTATCATAATTATATTGATGAGAACCTGAAACAAGTTCAGGATAGCTACGCTATTTTCTTCCGTTTTTATAGGTTCCTAAAATTTTAAATTCTTGTGCCATAATTTTTATAATTGATTCAGCTTTTTGGTAGTCTTTGTAATCATCAAAAGTAATGTCTACAAAAAACGAATATTTCCAAGGTGTTTCTATAACTGGTAACGATTGTATTTTGGTTAAATTCATTTTACAATCGCTCAAAACATTTAAAATTGTGGCTAAACTTCCTCTTTTATGATCTAATTGAAATTTTAAAGAGGCTTTATTAATTTGATAAACACCATTTTTTGGTTCAGTGGTTTGTACAATTACAAATCGTGTTGAGTTATCTTTAATAGTCTGTATATCATCTTCTAAAACTTGTAACCCAAAAATATCTGCAGCGATTTTTGGAGCGATTGCAGCAATACTTCTCAAATTTTCTTTAGCAATTCTTTTGGCTACTTCAGCAGTATCTACATCTTCTACCAATTTGATATGCGGATGATTTTTAAAAAATTCTTTACACTGTAATAATGCCATTGGATGCGACCAAACTTCTTTAATATCATTTATATTTTGCCCTTTTAATGCCATTAAATGATGGTGAATGTTTAAATATTCTTCATCAATAATATGTAAGTTGTATTTATCAATTAAGGCATAATTGGGAATGATTGAACCTGCAATGGTATTTTCTAAAGCCATGACTCCTAAATCTGCAGATTTATCCAGCAAACTATCAACCAAAATATCAAAAGACATGCATTCTTTTAGTTTGATGGTTTTACCATAAAAATCTCTAGCAACTTTATGATGATTTGAGCCTTCTGCTCCTTGTATGGCAATAATTTTATTCATTTAATATCAAAAAAAAAGCCTCGAAGTAAATTCGAGACTTTATATATTTTATTTGTTTCTTAACAACATGATACAAAGCCTCTTCTTTTACTAAAAAAGTAAAAGTAAAAATAGAAACGAGTAAAATTGTTATTTAACATCTTAATGCTCTTTGTTTTGAGTGACAAATCTAAAGATTAAATTTTTATGTGCAAATATTATTAATAAAGTTTACTAATTTTTACGAAAAATTTAAAAAATAATCCATTTACTAAATTATTTTAATTAAAAATTAAAAATCAATAAATTAAATGTAATATCTATATTAAATCCTTTAATCTTTTTGCAGCAATTTCTGCAGTAATATCTCTTTGTGGCGTACCAAACATTTCATAACCCACCATAAATTTCTTAACGGTTGCACTTCTTAATAAAGGTGGATAAAAACTCATATGCCAATGCCAATGCTTATTATCTTCACCATTTGTAGGCGCTTGATGAATTCCACTAGAATATGGAAAAGAAGTATTAAACAACTTATCATACGCTTTTGTGATTACAGAAATGGCTTCTGCATAATTTTTGGCACCTTCATCTGTTAAAGCTAAAATGTTTTTCTGTTGTTTTTTTGGCGCAATCATAACTTCGAAAGGCCAAACTGCCCAAAAAGGAGTTAATACTACAAAGTCATCATTTTCAAAAATGATTCTTTCTTGGGCTTTTATTTCTTGTGCTAAATAGTCTTCTAAAAGACTACTGTTTTTTTCTGCAAAATAGTTGGCTTGTTGTTTATCTTTCTTTTCTACTTCGTTTGGTAATGTAGATTGACTCCAGATTTGTCCATGAGGATGAGGGTTACTACAGCCCATTACAGCACCTTTATTTTCAAAGATTTGCACATAATTAATCATCTCATTTTCGCCTAGCTCTGTATATTCTTTTTGCCAAGCATGCACCACTTTTTTAATATCTTCCACATCCATCTCTGCTAAACTTTTAGAATGATCTGGACTAAAACAAATAACTTTACAAATACCAGTTTCGCTTTGTGCTTTAAATAATCCGTCATTTACGTTAAATGTAGGAGAATCTTTTTGTAGGGCTGCAAAGTCGTTTGTAAAAACAAATACGTCTTTATAATCTGGATTTACATCACCACTAATTCTTGTATTTGTTGCACAGAGGTAACACTTTTCGTCATAAGCAGGTCTTTTTTCTTTTGATATTTCTTCATTTTGACCTTGCCAAGGGCGTTTTGCTCTATGTGGAGAAACCAAAACCCATTCTCCAGTTAAAATATTAAATCTCTTATGAGAATAATCTTGCAAATTTGTATTTTCCATGATGCTTTCTTATCGCTTATTATTTACTGTACAACATGTGTTCCTTCTGCCAACTCGATAAAATATACAGAACACTCTTTATCAAATTTATTTTTGTAGGCCTTTGCTGCAGATTCCGCAAAAGCATTTGCTTCATTTTTTTCAATTAAATTAATGGTACAACCACCAAAGCCACCCCCCATCATTCTAGCTCCTAAAACACTTTTGTTTTTTTTGGCTTGATCTACTAAAAAATCTAACTCATTACAACTTACTTTATATTGATGCTGTAACCCATTGTGCGAACCGTAAATTAAAGCCCCTAATTTTTCTAAATCATTATCTTCGATAGCTTTAGCAGCTTTTTGAGTTCTTGCAATTTCTTGAATTACAAACAACGCTTTTTGATAGTTTTCTGGTGTTACTTTATCAATAATTTTCTCTAAATCTTCTTCTGATGCTTCTCGTAAAGTATCTACGCCTAATAATGTAGCAATACTCTCGCAGGCAGAACGTCGATCATTATATGCACTATCAGACAAACTGTGCTTTACATTGGTGTTGATTAAAATTAGTTGATGCTCTTTAAAATCAATTTCATAAGGTTTAGATTCAATAGTTCTACAATCTAACAATAATGCATTGTTTTTAATACCAAACATACTTGCGTATTGATCCATAATTCCACAGTTTACACCAACATAATTGTGTTCTGCTTTTTGAGAAATTAAAATCATTTCTGTTTTGGTTAATCCTAAATCGAACAATTCATTTAACCCAAAAACCACACTATTTTCTAAAGCTGCAGATGAAGACATCCCTGCACCTCCAGGAATATTACCTTTAAAGATGATGTTAAAATCGCCAACTACTTTATTTCTATTTTTAATTTCTGCAACCACCCCAAAAACGTAATTCTCCCAACTACCTTCTTTTGATGGTTTAAGTTTATCTAATTCAAACTCAATAGTACTCTCTAAATCTAATGCAATTGCAGTACAACAACCCTGATCACTTTTTTGAATAGCGGCTGCAATTCCTTTATCTACAGCTGCAGGAAAAACAAAACCTCCATTGTAATCTACATGTTCTCCAATAATATTTATTCTTCCAGGAGAAAAAATTAATATTGGCTCTGTCTCGAAAGTTTTAATAAACTTTTCCTTTACATCTTTAATTAATATTGCACTCATTAATTCCTGGTTATTCGTTGATTATTTTTACACTACATTTAAGTGAGTAATTTCTACGTGGTTCTAAAACTTTTAGGCCTATTTTATTATTAAAGCTATTAGAAATACCAGTCATGGGTTCTATAGCAATTACAGGAAAATCTTTAGGAGTATAAAGCTGTAAGAAACTATTTTCTGAGTTTTGCCTAATTTCTACTTTGTAATTAGGTGTTGTAAAACCAACTTTATTATCATTTAATACAAAACAATCGTCTAATTGTTTATTACTAATTTTAAAAACTTCAGGTGTTTTTTCTTCTTTAATTTCTTTTGTAATTAAATTTTTATCCAACACTACTTTTTTATCACTTTTAAAAGTTAAAAAGCTATTGTCGAAATCATCACAATTAAAATAAGGATGCCATCCTAAAGTAAAAGGAAAAGCATAAGAACCTGTATTTTGAATACTCATGCTTACATCTAATTTATCTTCAAATAGTGTATAGGTAACAGAGAAAAAGTATGGAAATGGGAAACCCTCACTTTTCTTTTTTTCAAAATAATTAAATGTAGCAAAACAACAATGCATGTGCTCTTCTGGTTCAAAAAGTTCAAAGGGTTTATTATGTACTAAACCATGTAAAGCATTATTGCCATCATTACAATTAAACTTATAGTCATATCCTTGAAAGTTGTACTCACCATTTTCAATTCTACTTGCAAATGGAAATAGTAGGGATGATGCATACGAAGTTGCATAATCGAAACCTTCTTGCTCTTTAATAAGATAAATATCGTTAAACTTTAATTCTTGTAATCGCGCACCTTGGTCAAGGTTAATTTTTGCTGATGTGGTTTTTGATGCGTTTACCAATTCAATAATACGCATTCCGTTTTCTTTGAGGGTGTTAATTTTATACACTTTTAGATAGATTTTCTTAAGATTAAACTACTTGGGTTTTCTATTTTTATACGTTGGTTATTTAAGATCATTTCTGCTAATTTCTGTCCCATTAAATTAAAATCAGTAGAAATTGCAGTTATACCATCTTCAACAACTTCTTTAAGAATGGTATCATTCACAGAAATTACACCAATATCTTTAGCTAAAATTAGTGTACTCTGTTTTACTTTTTTTATAAATCTTAACAGGTTTTTATCCTCTAAAAGCACATAGACTTCACCTTTTTGTAATACCCTATCTTTTAGAGATGATATGACTTCGGAAGTGATGTTATACTGATTGCAAAACTGTAAAAAGCCATTTAAAATTCCTTTTGGTTGTTTATCTTCCGAATATAACAAAATAATTTTTTTATACTTCAAAATTTTTGGTAAAACTGATGATAATCCTTTAAAAATATCTTTTTCGAAGTTCTGATAAATTGCAGGATATTTCTCTAAATCTTTATGCAACTGATCTAAAATATACACTTTATCATCGGGTAAATTTTGAATTACTTTTTCGGTATCCTTAAGATTCGCTGGCATAATTACATAATAACTGTAATCGCCAATATTATCATTAATTAGCTTCGCAAAAAGATCAGTATTAAAGTGATGAAAAAAAATATCTACTTGAATGTTTTTTGTTAAATTTTGAAGAAATGAATTGTATAAATCTTCTTTAAAAGAATTTAACTCATCAAAAAGTAAAAATATTTTTTGCTTTACAGCAATATCTTCGGTTGAAACATAATAGCCTTTACCAACTACAGAATAAATAATTCCACGATTTTTGAGCTCATTAAAAGCCATTAAAACAGTATCCCTAGAAAGTTTATGCTTGTTTTTAATTTTATTTAAAGATGGTAATTGATCTCCTTTTTTTAAAATGCCACTTGCTATTGCTTCCTCTATTGAAGCAATAATTTGTTTATACTTAGGCATTCCTGATTTATTTCGAAGAAAAATAATTTCCATAAAGCAAATGTACAATTTTTATTAATTAAATATACTAGTATGTACTAGTATAGTTTATTTTACAGAACATCACAAAATAAACAGTATATCAAAGCGTTTCGATCCCATAAATTATTACATTTACTGACCAAAAACATTTCAAACAATAGTATGATCTATTCTTATAAAAAAACATTTATTAATTTTACCTTAGTGTCTTTAGTCTTTCTTTTCACCACAATTAGTTGTAATAATCAAAAAGAAAAGCCCCTTAAAAGTAAATCAGAAAAAAACATAAAAGCTCCCAAAAATATGGTTTGGGTTAAAGGAAAAACCTTTTTAAGAGGAGCAAAAAAAGGTGATGTATTTGCTATGCGAAGAGAAAAACCCGCTCACAAAGTAACTGTTTCTGGTTTTTTTATTGATGCCACAGAAGTAACCAACAAGCAATTCAAAGATTTTGTTAAAGCCACAAATTACATTACTGTAGCAGAAAGAAAAATTGAATGGGAAGATATGAAAAATCAGCTTCCTCCTAATACTCCAAAACCCCACGATTCTATTTTACAGCCAGGCAGTTTAATTTTTAATAAAAATATTAATGCGGTTGTTAATATGAACAACTACACACAATGGTGGACTTGGAAAATTGGAGCAGACTGGAAACACCCATCTGGACCAGATTCTTCAATTGAAGGTAAAGAGAATTTCCCTGTAGTTCATATTGCTTTAGAGGATGCTTTGGCATATTGTAAATGGGCAAATAGACGCTTACCAACAGAAGCTGAGTGGGAAGCTGCTGCACAAGGAAGTAATAATAGCACTATTTATACTTGGGGAAATGACGCCTCTATTTTGAATAGTAATGCCAATACTTGGCAAGGAATTTTTCCAACAAAAAATGAATCTAAAGATGGTTTTGAGTTTATAGCTAGTGTAAAATCATATCCACCAAATAGTATAGGCATATATGATATGTTAGGGAATGTTTGGGAATTAACAGCCGATTTATTTAATGTAAATCACTACCAAGAATTAGATACTTCTCAGCCAATTTTAAACCCAAAAGGCGCAAAAAAATCATATAGCCCTAGTAATCCTTATCAAGTTGAGCATGTTATGAAGGGTGGTTCATTTTTATGCCATGATTCGTATTGTGCTAGTTTTAGAATATCTGCAAAAATGGGAGTTGCTATAGATTCAGGATCGGATCATATGGGTTTTAGAACAGTTGCCACTCCACAAATGTTAGCATCAGAATAAAAATTAGCATCAGCATATAAAAATGACAAGAAGTTTTAAAAAACACCTATTGGCCATAGTATTGTTGTCAATTAGCCAAACAATCGCTGCCCAAATTACAGGTACAGTTACAGATAAGGAAGACAACACACCCTTAGAGTATGCAACTGTTGCATTGTATAAACAATCTCCTAAAAAACTATTAACAGGGGTTGTTACCAATGCAAATGGTGTTTTCACTTTCGACAAACTTAAAAAAGGAAGCTACAGTATTGAAATTTCTTTTATTGGATATCAACCTAAAAAAATAGTAAGTATTATTTTTACTGGTGATAAAAAAGATTTAGGAACATTACAATTATCTTTAGGAAACACCTTAAACGAAGTTGTTATTACCACAGAAAGAGCTACTGTTGTTAGCAAAATTGACAAACAAGTTTTTGATGCCACTAAATTTCAAAATAGCCAAGGAGGTTCTGGTACTGATGTTATTAGAAACTTGCCTTCGGTTTCTATCAATGGAACTGGAGACATTTCTGTTCGAGGAACTACAGGTTTTGTAGTTTTATTAAATGGAAAACCAGTTCAGGGAAATCCTGCTACAATTTTGAATCAACTACCAGCTAATGCCATTGATAAAGTAGAAGTAATAACAGCCCCATCAGCCAAATTTGATCCTGAAGGAAAAGCTGGTATTCTAAATATTTTTACCAAAAAAGGCGCTTTAAACGGAACTTTTGCACAAATAAATACAAGAATTGGTGCACCTTCTATTGAAGATTATAACAATTCTGAAAGTGCAAAACGTTATGGAATTGATGCTACTTACAATTACAGAAAAGACAAATGGAACTTTTCTTTAGGCGCAAGCTATCAAAGAAATGATAAATCTGGAAGACGCGAAGGGGATGTTTTTACCATTATTAACGATATAAAAACAAGTTTCCCTTCTGATGGAGAGCGTTCTTTTGATGAAGAAAATTATAGTGGAAACATCACTTTAGACTACACTCCGAATGAAAATAACGAATTTTCTTTAGGTTTCTTTGCAGGAAAAAGAAGCAAAGACAGAAGAGCAGATATTGTATACTTTGATAATAATGCTGTACAACCAGCCAATAGCAATGATAGGTTATACACCTTTCAATACTTTAATGAAAACTTACGTATTCGAAAAAGTGATTTTGCTTTAGGTAGCTTTGATTATACTCATAAATTCGCTGATAAATCTAAACTTTCAGCATCATTACTGTATGAATACACGTTATTAGGTGGGCCAACAACCAATAGAAATTTAGGGTTTCCTGATACAACTCAAATCATTCAAGATGAATTTAACACAAACGACAATCCTCTTTTTGGAACATTATTTCGTGTAGATTATGAGTTTGCTAATTTTTCTTTCGGAAAATTAGAAACAGGTTACCAATATCGTTTTTTAGATCATCAAGGAGATTTTTTATATACCAGAAGAAATAACACAACAGGAGTTTTTGCAACTGTTCCTGAATTTACAAGTGAAATTGATTTGAAAAGAACCTTGCATTCTAGTTACATCAACTTAACCAACAAAAAAGAAAAATGGCAATATGCTGCTGGGGTTCGTTTAGAAAAAATGGATCGAGAATTAACTTTACAAGGAGCAGATCAATTAACACCAGAAGTAATTCTTTTTGATTATTTACAATTATTTCCATCTGCCAGTGTTGAATATTCACTCGAAAATAAAACCAAATTAAAAGCAGCCTACAGCAGAAGAGTACAGCGAACAACCACTTTTAAAATGAATCCTTTTCGTGAAAGAGAACACTCTGAAACCTTAGAGCAAGGTGACAAAAACTTAAAGCCAGAATTTGTAGATTTGGTTGAAATCAGAGTTTCTAAACGTTACAAAAAAGGAAATTCAGTATATGCAACTGCTTATTATAGAAATGTAAAAAACCTGGTAAATAGAGTAAACAAAGTATTTAACGACACCATTCTAGATAGAATCTATTCAAATGTTGGTAGAGGAAAATCTTTAGGTTTAGAACTCGGTGCGCAATTAAAACCAACAGAAAAATGGAGTAATTTTATTGGTGCTAATATTTTCAATTTTGATATTGATGGCGCTTATAATGGTGATAAAATTGAAACAAATGCTACCCAATATTCCATCAATATAAATTCTACCTATCAATTTAATACTACTACTTCTTTACAATTTACGTTAAATTATTTATCAAATAGAGTTACAGCACAAGGTGAAGATTCTAGGTTTTATTCGCCAAATCTAACCTTTCGAAAAACATTTTACAACAATAGATTAGCAGCTACTTTACAATGGCAGCATATGGATTTAGGCTTGTTAGATACCAATGAGCAAAGAATTACAACATCTAAACCAGGATCTTTTTTTACCACCACCAATTATGTGTATGAGGTTGATATGATCACATTAAACTTGTCTTATAATTTTAATTCTAATAAAAATAAATCAAAGTTTATTAAGAGTGAGTTTGGAGCTAAGGAGTTTTAAAACCTAACATTTCGTATCTTTATATTTTTAGTTAAAACTAGTTTATTTTGGAATTAAATGTATTTAACAATCCTTTACAATCTTGTTGCACAAGCCCAGCAACCGGATATTTTAGAGATGGATTTTGCAGAACTGTTTCTGAAGATGTTGGCACGCATACAGTTTGTGCAATCGTTACCCAAGAATTTTTGAGTTATTCAGCAGCTAAAGGAAATGATTTAATGACACCTATTCCGCAATGGAATTTTCCAGGATTAAAACCAGGAGACAAATGGTGTTTATGCATTTCTAGATGGTTAGAGGCTGAAAAAGCAGGGAAAGCACCTCCAATTATTTTGGAAGCTACTCATCTTAAAACTTTACAATACACCACTTTAGAATTACTTCAAAAATATCAATATGTTGGAAGTTAGTCATTTTAACATCTCACAAATACAACTAATTGTAGATTTTGGTTTGGTAGTTTTAATCTGGATGGTTCAGTTAATTGTGTATCCCAGTTTCTTGTTTTTCGATGCTAAAAACTTAATTTCTTGGCATCAAAAATATACGAAACGTATCACTGTTATTGTAGCTCCATTAATGGTTGTACAGTTAGCAATTGCTCTCTTAGATGTGTACTTAGGCCTTAGTACTGCCACAATTATTACTTTGTGTATTGTTGTTTTGCTATGGGTTTTTACATTTTTAAGTTTTGCACCTGTTCACTTTAAAATATCAAAAGGAACACACTCTCAGAAACTATTAAAACAACTAATATTAAGAAATTGGTTTCGTACCTTATTATGGTCTATACTCTTTCTTTATCATTTTTTAGGTAATCTGATTTTTTTAAAATAAAGTTAGAAGTTATCAATTGTGTTTTAGACACTAATAAAGCATCAATTATTTTCAAGAATAATCAATAAATTGAAATAACTTAATTTAAAAAACTACAAACTTCTGTATAAAAATCTTTAGGATTTTCAGCATGCAACCAGTGCCCGGAATTTGCTATTTCAACTACTTTGTTATTAGGAAAATGCTTATCGATAATTAAATGTTCTTCTAAAACAATGTAACCCGATTTTTCTCCTTTTAAAAATAAAGTTTCCTTGCTAAATGATGTATTTTGTGGTAACGATTTTCCAACTTCATCGTTATTTTCAGTCAAAGATTTTAAATTAAATCGAAAACCTAACAAGCCTTTTTCTTTCCAGTATACGTTTTTCATCAAAAATTGACGAATGCCTAATTCAGGTATATAAGATGATAGTTGTTTATCAACCAATTTTCTTGAATTTTGAATCGAAAAATCAACAGAATTTAAGCCTGCTAAAATTGCATTATGATGAGGTTCATAAGCTTTTGGAGAAATATCAACAATAATTAATTTATCGACTAAATTAGGATACGTAACCGCAAATAGCATCGCTGTTTTACCTCCCATAGAATGACCAATTAAAAACACATTTTCTAACTGATGATGATCAATGTAATTGTACAAATCTTCTGCTAAAAGTTGGTAATTAAAATCATCTGTATGAAAACTACGCCCATGATTTCTTTGGTCTATTAAATGCACTTGATAATCTTCTGCAAACTGATTGCCTAATGTTTTCCAATTATCAGACATCCCAAAATAACCGTGCAAAATCAATAACGGTTTCCCTTCTCCTTTTATAGTTGAGTGTAAAATTTGATTAGACATTTATATTGTTTGATTATTAGATTATTAGATTTATCAACAGCTCAAAAAAGTTTTTTATTGATGGCAAGTTTAACCGAATACTGATGCCTGAAAACTGCCTACTATTTAAGTCGGTGCAAATACATGCTCACCACATTTTCTAAACCTAAATATAAACTTTCTGCAATTAAGGCGTGACCAATAGAAACCTCAGCTAAATTTGGTATATTATCTTTAAAAAAATTAATATTCTCTAAATTCAAATCATGACCAGCATTAATTCCTAAACCCAATTCGTGCGCTAAAATAGCGGCCTCTGTGTATGGCTTTACAGCCTTTTTGTTGCCTTTTTCAAACTCGCTTGCAAAATGCTCTGTATACAATTCTATTCTATTTGTTCCTGTTTTTGCAGCTGCCTCTATCAATTTTTTGTCGGTATCAATAAAAATTGAAGTTCTAATTCCGTTTTGTTGAAATTCAGCAATTACCTCTTGTAAAAAAGATTGATGTGTAATTGTATCCCAACCTGCATTGGATGTAATTGCATCTACAGCATCTGGCACCAAAGTTACTTGTGTAGGTTTAGTTTCTAACACTAAATCCATAAAAGATTTTATCGGATTTCCTTCAATATTAAATTCGGTAGTAACCGTATTTTTTAAATCTCGAGCATCTTGATAACGTATATGACGTTCATCTGGCCTAGGATGAATGGTAATACCTTGGCCTCCAAAATTTTCAATATCTGAAGCTACTTTTAACAAATTTGGCACATTACCCCCTCTAGAATTGCGTAAAGTTGCAATTTTGTTAATATTTACACTTAACTTTGTCATGGTCTAAAATTAGCTTGCAAAGATAATTTATTAAATCATTTTATCCTATATTCGTAGAGTATGAATATTAACGATTACATATTAAAAGAGATTAAAACTTTTCATTTAAAAGACAAGGTTAAAAAAGGGCAAAATCTTTTTAAGAACTACCCTATTACCCATTTTCCTGTAGTTGAAGAAGGTAGATTATTAGGTTCTTTTGCTGAAGATGACATACAAACTATTGAAAATAATGAAGCTGAATTAGGTGCTTATTCGCATTTACTAAATTCTTTTTTTGCTGATGAAAAAGCAACAGTTTTAGAATTATTAAAGATTTTTGCTGATAATGACACCACCATAATACCTGTTTTAAATAAAGATAAAAATTACATAGGGTATTATGATTTGTGTGATGTTTTAGATGTTTTTTCTACAAGCCCATTTATGATAGAGCAAAGCGAAACACTCATCATAGAAAAACTAGCTTTAGAGTATTCTATGAGTGAGGTAACTCAAATTGTAGAAGCCAATGGCGCAAAATTATTAGGGCTTTACATCTCTTCACAACAAGATAGTTTTGTACAAATAACCCTAAAAATTGTTTCTGATGAAGTAAACGAAATCATTCAAACCTTTAGGCGTTATGATTATAAAATAGTTTCTACTCATGAAAATGATATTTATTTAGAAGATTTGAAAAACAGGTCAGAATATTTGCAAAAATACCTAGAAATGTAGTTGATGAGTTGGATGTTGGAAGTTGGAAGTTGGAAGTTGGAAGTTGGAAGTTGGATGTTGGATGTTGGAAGTTAAATGATAAAAAATAAAAGAGTAAAGTGAAAAAAGTTGCAATTTACGGTCAGTCTTATTCAATTTCAGCAGAAAAGGAAATTCAAATTTTACTTAAAGTTCTTGAGGAAAATAATATTGTTAGTTTTATAGAAAAAGAATTTTACGACTTATTAATAGCAGGCAATATTTTAGATAAAAAATACCCAACATTTTCTCATTTTAACGATTTAAACGCTTCTTTCGAAACCTTATTTACTTTAGGAGGTGATGGTACAATTTTGAGAGCAGTAACTTATATTAGAAATTTAGACATTCCTATTTTGGGTATTAACACTGGTAGATTGGGTTTTTTGGCAACCATCAATAAAAAAACAATTAGAGAAAGTATAAACCTTATTTTAAAAGGAGAATATACCATTCAAAAAAGAACATTATTAGAAGTAGCAACATCACCCAAAACAGCAGAATTTAGTGAGTTAAATTTTGCTTTAAATGAAGTTACCATCGCCAGAAAAAACACAACATCTATGATTGGTGTTAAAACAAGTTTAAACAACGAATATTTAACCAATTATTGGGCAGATGGTTTAATTATTGCAACCCCAACAGGCTCTACAGGTTATTCTTTAAGTTGTAATGGCCCTGTAATTTCGCCAGACTCTAAAAATGTAATTATCACTCCAATTGCACCACATAATTTAAATGCAAGACCTATGGTTATTTCAGATGAAACCAGCATCCAATTAACTATAGATTCTAGAGAAAAAGACTTCTTAATTTCATTAGATTCTAGAATAACCTCAGTAACAAAAAACACAGCAATTTTTATTAAAAAAGCTAATTTTACCGTAAAAACAATTATCCCAAATAATCAATCATTTTTACAAACATTACGTACCAAATTGTTATGGGGAGAAGATACACGAAACGAAACCAACTTATAATCTATACATTACAATAAAACACCAAAAAAATAGTTATTCAAAAAAGACCGAATATTAACTTTATAAAGCAAATTGAATTGCCTATATTTGCTCGCTATTTTTTAGGATGAAAAAACAAATATTAATAATAGTTTTTGTATGTTTTGCTAGTGTTTTATCTGGCCAAGTTTATGAAGTAGGAGTGTTTTTAGGAGGCTCTAATTACATTGGAGATATTGGTAGCACCAATTACATTTACCCAAATAAACCTGCTGGAGCTGTTTTTTTTAAATATAACAAAAATCCTAGAATAGCCTATAGAGCAACTTACAGTTTTTTACCTATTACAGGAAACGATTTGGAGGCTGATACAGATTTTAAACAAAATAGAGGTTTACGTTTTACTAACACTATACACGAATTGGCAGTAGGAATAGAATATAATTTTTATGAATATGATTTATCTACACCAGGTAAAACATGGACACCTTATATTACACTAGACCTTGCTGCATTCAATTACAACTATATTGTTGCAGAACCAACACCTAATCAATACGAATACGATACCAAAAACGCAATTACCATTCCTTTTGGTATTGGTTACAAATCTAAATTATTAGGTAATCTTGCTTTTGCTGTTGAAACAAAATTTAGATACTCATTTGCTGATGATTTAGATTACACCACAGAAAAAATTGCTGATTTAAATTTTGGCGGAACTGGTAATGATTGGTATACCTTTACAGGAATTTCTTTAATTTACACTTTTGGAAGACCACCATGTTACACCACAGGATTTTAATATATGGATAAAAAACTACGTATCGATTTACAAAGAGTACCAAAACACGTGGCCATTATTATGGATGGCAATGGACGTTGGGCTAAAGGTAAAGGTATGAGTCGTGTTTTTGGCCATAGAAACGCGTTAACTGCGGTAAGACAATCTATTGAGGCTGCTGCAGAAATTGGTACAGAAGCCATTACCCTATATGCATTTTCTACTGAAAATTGGAATAGACCAGCAGGTGAAGTTAAAGCTTTAATGACACTTTTAATTAACTCATTAAACAACGAATTAAAAACTTTTCAAGAAAACCAAGTTAAAGTAAATGCTATTGGAAACATAAAAAGTTTACCAGAAAAAGCACAAAATACCTTAGCTAGTGTTATTGAAAAAA
Source organism: Polaribacter sp. (assembly GCF_965660385.1). GTDB lineage: Bacteria > Bacteroidota > Bacteroidia > Flavobacteriales > Flavobacteriaceae > Polaribacter. The sequence goes on along the minus strand of NZ_CBFHZT010000006.1, from coordinate 3,256 downwards.
CTAAAAATAATGATAGAATTGTATTAACACTTGCTTTAAGCTATGGAGCAAGAGAAGAAATTGTTAATGCAATCAAAAACATATCTAAAAAAGTTGTTAATAAAGAACTTGATTTAGAAAAAATAGACGAAAATACTATTAATAACCATTTATATACATTTAATTTGCCCAATGTTGATTTGATGATAAGAACTAGTGGAGAAAAACGTATCAGCAATTTCTTATTATGGCAAATGGCGTATGCCGAATTATATTTTACAGATGTACTTTGGCCAGATTTTAGACAAGAACATTTCTATGATGCCATCATAGATTATCAGAATAGAGAAAGACGATTTGGAAAAACAAGCGAACAAATTACAGAATAAATTATCTATTAATTTAATTTCTGCTACAGTAGTGCTCATAGCACTATTTTTTACTTTTAATGCAACTGCACAATCTAAAAAAGACACTGTTTCTAATGCTAATCTTTCTTTTGAAAAAGGCAAAGAATACATTCTAGGAGGCATTTCAGTAACTGGCCTAAGAAAATTTAGCGAAGAAACTGTAAAAGTTTTTACAGGTTTAAGAAATGGACAACCTATTAAATTACCTGGTGACAAACTAACAAGCGCCATTAAAAAACTATATGAAAGTAAGCAATTTAGCAATGTAGATGTTTATTTAGCTAAAGTTGATGGAAACACTGTGTATCTTCAGTTTGATGTACAAGAACTGCCGCAATTAAATGAAGTTAAGATTTCGGGTATAAAAAAATCAAAAGCTAAAGAACTAAAAAAAGAGGCAGAGTTAAAAACAGGTGCAATGGTTACAGATAACTTAGTGGTAACCACAAAAAACTACTTCACAAAAAAATATACTGATAAAGGGTTTTTAAAAACTAAAGTAAATCTTGATGTAAAAAAAGACACTTCAGATATCAATGCTGTAAATATGAACGTATTTATAGACAAAGGGTCTAAAATTAAAATTAAATACATTTTTTTTAATGGTAATAAAGCGCTTTCCGATAAAAAGCTACGAAAAGCAATGAAAAATACCAAACAAAAATTTGTTGGTCGTTTCTGGAAAGGATCTAAATACATCGAAGAAGACTACCAAGAAGACTTAGAAGAAATTATAAAAACCTATAGCAGACTGGGCTATAGAGATGCTCGTATTTTAAGTGAAGGTATTACATGGAATGAAGATAACACCATAAACATTACCATTGATTTAGAAGAAGGTAAGCAATACCGCTTTTCAGAAATACTGTTTGTAGGTAATAAAGAATATACAGATGACCAGTTAAGAAAGGTTTTAAAAATTGAAAACGGAGATGTTTACAATGGTGAAGTTCTTAAAGAAAGAGTAAAAGGAGATGGCTCTCCAACTTCAGAAGATTTATCTACCCTATACCAAGACAGTGGCTTTCTATTTTCTCAAGTAAATGCTGTTGAAACTAAAGTTGAAAACGACTCGATAACTGTAGAAATTAGAATTCGAGAAGATGAAAAAGCACGAATTAAAAAAGTTACAGTTTCTGGAAACGACAAAACCAACGATCACGTAATTTTCAGAGAATTACGAGTTAAACCTGGTGATTTATTTAGTAGAAGTAACATTATTAGATCTATTAGAGAAATTGGGCAATTGGGCTTCTTTGACCAAAATGTTACTCCAGATGTGATTCCTGATTATGGTAATAAAACTGCTGACATTAATTTTAATGTGGTAGAAAAAGGTGGTAGCCAAATCGAATTACAAGGTGGTTATGGAGGTGGAGCTTTTATTGGTACCTTAGGGCTATCTTTTAACAATTTCTCTATCAAAAATTTATTTAATAAAGATGCATATAAACCTTTACCAATGGGTGATGGTCAAAATTTAGCCTTACGTTTACAAACCAGTAGAACGTTTAGCACCTACAGTTTCTCTTTTACAGAACCTTGGTTAGGAGGTAGAAAACCTCAATCGTTATCTTTTTCTGTGTATCAATCAAAGCAATTTCAATTAAATCCACAAACTTTTGATGTGGATAGAACTAGAAGTTTAGCAATAACAGGTGCCTCTGTTGGTTTAGGGAAACGTTTAAAATGGCCAGATGATTATTTTCAATTATCGCAATCTATCAGTTATCAAAGCTTTCAATTAAACGATTATGGTTTTAGAGTAGGTGGCAATATTTTAAGTAATGGTACACTTAATAATTTATCTTATAGTGCAACATTATCAAGAAACTCAGCAGGACCTAGTCTAATTTTTCCAACCTACGGATCTGAGTTTACATTTGGTGTAAAGGCTACTTTCCCATATTCTTTAGTAAACAATAAAGATTATTCAATACCTGATGGAATATCAGAGGCTGAAGCAAGCGCAAAAATAGCAGATAACTACAAATGGTTAGAATATTATAAATTAAGTTTAAAAGGGAAATGGTATACCTCTTTTACAGATAAATTAGTATTGATGACGAATGCTGAAATGGGGTATTTGGGTTATTATAATTCTGATGTTGGTCTTTCTCCTTTTGAACGTTATTTTGTGGGTGGTGATGGTATTGCTGTTTTTCAATTAGATGGTAGAGAAGTTGTAGGTTTAAGAGGTTATGAAAACAATCAATTATCACCTTTAGAAGGAGGATCTATTTATAATAAATTTCAGTTGGAATTAAGATATTCTATTACAGATGCACCCTCTGCTTCTATATACACTTTAGGATTTTTAGAAGCTGGTAACTCTTATAACAATTTTGAGACATTTAATCCGTTTAATTTAAAACGTTCAGCTGGTGTTGGAGTTCGTATTTTTATGCCTGCCTTTGGTTTATTAGGTATAGATTTTGCGCACGGGTTTGATCCTTTACCAGGGTTTACCGAAAAATCTGGCTGGCAAACACATTTTATTATCGGAAGACAATTCTAGGAAAACTGTACATTTGTAATGTCGAAAGTTTTTTTGGCACGGTTTTTTCTAAATACAATATACAAAT
>NZ_CBFHZT010000006.1:0-272 GCF_965660385.1 Polaribacter sp. | reverse complement strand
GAAAAAAATATTTTTAGTAGTCGTTCTTTTATTTACTGTTACAACTTTTTGGTCACAAAGAAGTCAAATTATTGCGTATATAGATATGGAATACATTTTAGAAAATGTTCCAGAATATATACAAGCACAAAATACTTTAGATGCTAAAATTGCAAAATGGAGGAAGAAATTAGATGACCAAGCACGTCATATAGAAGTTTTAAAATCTGATTTAGCGAACGAAAAAGCAATTTTAACCAACGATTTAATTGAAGAAAAAGAAGAAGAAATAA
>NZ_CBFHZT010000005.1:19232-108401 GCF_965660385.1 Polaribacter sp. | reverse complement strand
TCTACATTTCTGACACCTCTGAACTGCGTTCTAAACGCTTTTATTTTGGCATTAAAAGATTCAGCAGAAGCATTTGTACTTCTGTTATCAAAATAATTCAATATCGATTGATAGTTTAGGCTAATAGAGTTCGCTACAATATTAAAAGCTTTGAAACCAGATTGTTCTACTTCTCTAAACCAGTGCGCTAATTTTGTATATGCTATTTGTTTTGAGATATTTTTATGGTTAAACAAGTTTCTTAGCTTTTGAGATATCTTGTATGCCCTTTTGATATCAGGATAATTTTCAAATAGTATTATTGCTCTTTGCTGTTGTTTTTCAGTCCAGTCTACTTTTGCTTTATAGAGTAAATACCTACTTCTAGCTAAGAGTTGTTTTACTGTATCTCCATTAGTAAATGTTTTTGGGCTATATGTTTTGCTATTATTTCTAGCTTCTTTAATTTCTTGATTTTCTTTATCTATAGCTTCCCAACGATGTTTGATACGGATATCTTGTAGTGCATCTAAAGCTAATTTCTGTACATGGAATCTATCTGTAACTTGAGTTGCTTTAGGAAAACATTTTTTAGCAATCAGTTTCATTGCATTGGCCATATCTAAGGTAATTTCTTCAACTTTATATCGCTTATTACTTGGGATTTTTAGCAGATATTCAATGACTTGCTCTGCTTTGGTTCCTGCAATAATAGCCACAATACTTCCTGCTTTTCCTTTTGCCTTTTTGTTGGTAACAATCGTATAGAGTTCACCTTTAGATAAAGCTACTTCATCAATAGCGAGTTGTTTACCTATATTTTCAGGAAATACAAGCCAATCTTTAGCGTGTGACTTTGCTTTCCATTGTTTGAAGTCACTCAAGTAATCTTTAAATTGACGTTGAAGCTTTTTACCATCAACTCCATAAAAACCACCTATCGTTTGGCAATCATTAGGCTTAGTAGCGATTAATAGCTTTTAAAAAATCGGCAAACTCTGCTGTGATACGAGTGCCTGTTGCTACTAAATTCCAATCTCTCTGTACTACTTTCTTGGTAGTCTTATTTAACCATCTACGACGTTTTATATGGAGAAAAACTACTTTACCTCTAAGTGGAAAATCTTGAATGGTGATTTGTTTATGAAAACCGTGAGCGATAATTAATTCCTTAGAAAACTCTTCTGGAAGTTTAGACTTTTCTTCGAAATATAGATGTAGTTCTGAATTTTGTAATTCGTGTTTTAGTAAATCAAAGTGAGTTACCAATAATTCTGGCAAAATAAGTTTTAATACTTCTGAGGTTAATTCCAAATCTTAATCTTTTTGCAAAAATCTAAAATCTAAATCAATTTACACACAACTTTTGAACTTGATCCATCAAAATTCTCTTCTCAGTTTAGAAATACAAAAGTTTGCTTGAAATTAAGTGTTTTAACCATGCTCATTAAATATTTGTTTAAGAAATTTTAGAATAAAACATTCAATCTCGTTAAGTTTGATTTATTGAAATAACCTATAAGCTAAAAACTTTGAGGCATCTTTATAGATAGACTTAATACAAAAAAAGGATTCTGCTTTTTTTTAATATGGATTTAAAATTATTTTTCAGGTAAATCAATTTTTCATCAGCTTTGATGCCTGATAATAAAAAATAAATAACCTTTCCATTTTAAATAATTTTATTACTTAAAAATGGTGTTATTTTCAGCATTTAATTTTCTATTAAATCTATAGCTTCTGAATTAAACTATAATCATATGAGATAGTTTTTTAATAATTTCAATCTTTTTTGATGTTTAAAACATCTTTCTTAAATTCAAAGACACATTTCTTATCCATAAAAAAAACTTATACAAAACATAATTTTTATATATATAAATTAACAATATAATTATTACACCTTTGCCAAAAATTAACTTTTTAAAAAGTTGGTGATTCTAAAAAACCATCAAAAAACGAATGAAATGAATATCAATGAAAATTTAAAAAAAAATAAAAATCCATTTCTAGTAAAATTCACACCTTATATTTTATGGTTTTTATGCTCAATAAATATACTGTATACAATTTTTAATTTTTCGAGTATTCCAGAATATACATTTCATAATTTTCTTAAAATAAATGGATTTACCTTTTTAATATGGAGTACTGTAACTTTTTTTAGTGCCATTGTAGCTACTTATGCAAAAACATATCTTAAAGGTTTTAGATATCATACTAAATTTATGTTACTGTGTTTGGTATTTACCTTTTCTGTAATGTTATTAGTAATGGCTAATCACATTATACTAATACTAATAAGTTGGTTATTTATGGGCATATTTATGTCGCAATTAATTGGTATAGATAAAGATTGGCTTGAAGCTAAAGAAGCTTCAAAATTTACCTTACAATATTTTCTTACGGGCACTTTATTTTTAACTTTAGGCACTCTAGTTTTAGCAGTATATAGCAATACATACACTGTAAGTGGTTTAGCAAAAGTTGTGAACAATTTGCCTAATTATATTACATTGATTTCGGCTTTATGTATTATTGCTGCTGCTGTAGTACAATCTGCTATATATCCATTTCATCGCTGGTTATTATCTGCAATGACTTCTCCAACTCCAGCATCTGCACTTATGCACGCTGGTTTTGTAAACGGTGCAGGCATCCTATTAAGTATTTTTGCAACGTTATTATTTGCATCTAAAACCTTAACTATTTTATTTGTAATTGGAGGTTTTACGGCTATTATTGCTCAATTTACCAAACTACTACAAGTAAACGTTAAGCATAAACTAGCCTGCTCTACAATTGCACAAATGGGTTTTATGATTATGCAATGTGGACTTGGTTTTTTTAATGCAGCTGTTGCTCATTTAATTCTTCATGGATTCTATAAAGCATATTTATTTTTATCTTCTGGAGAAGAAATAGCACAAACGAAACCGAAAAAAGAAAAAGCGCTAAAAATAAAACCTTTTCAAACTTTTGTAGTTTTAATTTTTGGAATTTTGGGTGCATATTTATTTATAGTTTTAACCGGTAAAGGATTCCATTTAGATAGTAGTGTATTTCTTACGCTTGTTGTGGCAATTACAGTTGGGCAAATCACCTACAATATTGTTAAAGAAAAAAGCCTAACGAACCTTCAAAAAACTTTTATTCCGATTGTCTTATTTTTATCTGGAATTGGAGTTTATGCACTTTTTTATAATGGAGTTACCATTTTAATGAAAGATTTACCAATGGTAGATCAACCAACCTCTTTATCTTGGGTGCAAATTATCTTTGGTTTTATTTTTCTTTTCGGTTTTTTTATTATGAAATTAGGGATTTATAAAAAAATTCCTTGGCTTTATGTAAAACTACTGAACCTTTCACAACCTTATCACAAATCAATATTAATATCGAAATCTAAATAATATGAATCAAGATATTTTAAATAGTGTTGATCAAGCCTCTAAAGTAATCGGAAAAACCTGGCCATTATATAATTTTGTTGCTTCTAACCCACTTTCTGGTTATGAAAATTTATCATTTCAAGAGGCGGTTCTTGAAGCCAAAAAAAACTTACACACCAATGCTTATCCTTCTGCAAAGAAATATCAAGAGGCTATTGATAAAGGGGATATTAGTTATGAAATATTACAATCAATATTAAAAGAGAATCATTATTCTGATAAACCAGAACATTATTTAAATCTTTTATTTGATCAAAAAGAAGTTAAAATAACAAATGAAAACCATAAGTTAGATGTGATTATGTGTAAGTGGTTGTCTTCGTTTATGGATGAAGGTTTAGCTGAATGGGAAATGCCTTATAAAACTGAAGGTTTTTATAATTCATGGAGGTTACTGGTTGTTTACGATACTGAAACAGGAAAAACTGCTTTAAAAGATATTCCAAAAACCAGTTCAGAGGCTCTTGTAAAAATTTTAGAAAACTACCATAAAGAAGATTATACTAAAATTTTAACGTATCATTTAGCGGCTTTACCTGGATGGACAGGATATTTAAATCATAGAATTAATGGGAATGGTGATTGGCAAGAGGAATATCCTATAGAAATTGTCGATTATTTAGCTGTAAGACTTTGGACAGCCAAAAAAATAAATGCAAAGATTTTACCAAATACTGTAAACGAGGGTGATGAAAAAATTTCAGAACTTCAGTATTTATTCTTAAAAGCTTGGGAACAAACTTGGCAAAAAAAGTTGTTACAAACTTTAAATGACAAAGCTATTCAACCAGCAAAACAAGATAATAAAACACCAGATGCTCAAATGGTTTTTTGTATAGATACAAGATCAGAGTTAATACGAAGACACATTGAATCTAAAGGAGATTATGAAACTTTTGGTTATGCTGGTTTTTTTGGAATTGCTATGGATTATCAAAGTTTAGCAGATGGCATTACACGAAAATCTTGTCCGCCAATTGTTGGTTCTGCTTATAAAGTTACAGAAATACCAAGACAAAATAAAGAAGTTGAATTTATAAAGTACGATGCCAAAAATGAAATTTTAAAGTTTAAAAATTACTTTTTAAAACGTATCAAAAACATGATTCCTTCTGCATTTGGTTTTGTTGAAGGTGCTGGTTTTTTCTACGGATTATCTTTGGTTGGGAGAACCTTACTACCAAGAAAAATGTATCATTTAGATAACAAAAAAGCTTCTAAGACAGAACATATTTGTCAACCTGATATTAATATGAACAATCAAGATGACACGTCTGGAATTCCTATTGCTGACAAAGTAGCCATTGTAAAATCGAGTTTTGATTTAATGGGCTGGAAACAGTTTGCTCCTTTAATTGTTTATGTTGGTCATGGTAGTCACTCTGCTAATAATCCTTTTGGCTCTAGTTTAGATTGTGGTGCTTGTGCTGCAAGCCCTGGAAGACACAATGCAAGAATGTTAGCAAAATTAGCTAACCAACCAGAGGTTAGAAAGGCATTATCAGAATTACAAATACACATTCCAAAAGATACCCTTTTTATAGGAGCAGAACACAATACTACTACAGATGAAATTGTAATTTTTGATGCAGAAGTTCCAGAATCTCATAAATCTAGATTAGATATCCTAAAAGCAAATCTTAAAAAAGCACAAAAAACAGCCACACAAGATCGATTAGGAATTAAAGTGAATAGTGTATTCAAAGCAGAACGCAATGCAAATAACTGGGGAGAAACAAGACCTGAATGGGGTTTAGCCAAAAATGCAGGGTTTATTGTGGGGCCAAGAAACCTCACTAAAAACATGAACTTAGATAGCCATTGTTTTTTACATTCTTATGAATGGGAATTAGATACAGAAGGCAAGGCACTTGAAGGTATAATGCTTGGCCCAATGACAGTAACACAATGGATAAATAATCATTATTATTTTTCTACGATAGACAATGAAACTTATGGTGGTGGTTCTAAAATAACGCATAACATTACTGGAAAATTTGGCGTTGTTCAAGGAAATGGTGGTGATTTAAAAATGGGATTGCCTTTACAATCTCTTTATGAATCAGATACAGAAAGTTACCATCAACCTTTAAGATTATCTGTTATGATACAAGCACCTCTTAACAGAGTTTCTGATATTATTGCCAAAAATGCTGCCACAAAAAATCTATTGGATAACGAATGGATTTATGTAATGGTTATGGATCCTACAAGTAATCATGAGGTTTTTAAATATCAAAAATCAATTGAATGGAAAAAACTATAGAGAGAAATATCCAATTAATTGATATATAAATAAAACAATCCCTATTAGTACTAAATACATATTGGTTGCTTTATAAAATGCTGGATAAGATTTTTTATTTTTCCATTGCGTAATGACAAATACAATAGGAATTAAAGCCAAAATTTGCCCAATTTCAATACCAAAATTAAAACTTACTATTTTTAATAAAAATTGATCTGCTCCCATATCAAAGGATTGCAATTTGGTTGCCAATCCAAAACCATGAATTAATCCAAACAAAAATACCATAACTAATAAATTGGGTGCTTTTAGGTTCAGTTTTTTAAACCCTCCTAAATTTTCAAATCCTTTGTAAAAAACACTCAAGGCAATTATAGCATCTACCAAATGCTCATCAGCTGTAATTCTTAAATATGAAGCACCTGTTAACGTAATGCAATGTGCTACAGTAAAAATGGTGATAAATTTAACGATGTCTTTAAATCCGCTTAAATAAAAAACAACTCCAGCCAAAAACAACAAATGATCATAGCCTGTAAGCATATGTTTGGCACCTACATAAATATAAGACCACAGACCACCATTATTTAAAATAGCTTGGTCTGATGAAGTTACCCCATGTGCAAACACAAAAAAAGGAATCAATAGAAATACTAGCGTTACAAAATGCTTTGACTTAAATAACATCAGCAACAATTTATTTTTTTCGATTAAAAAAGAAAAATAATCCGCCTATAATTACTACACTTCCTATAATAAATAAGTAAAATGGCACGCCATCTTCATGATCATGAGAATGAGCATGTGTTTCTGATGAATGTTGATGAGTAACCTCAAAAGTTAAGGTTGCCCAATTTGATTCGTGTGTTAAACCTTCTTCCTCAGAATTTACCAAATGAATTGTTCTTAAATACCAAATTCCGTCATTGGTTAAGTTTACAGAAACGATTCCATTTTTATCTGTTTGTAATTCTTGACCTGTAGTATGGGTATGATTTTCTGAATCATGAGAGTGTTGATGATTTTCTTCTTCATGTGTATGATTATTTGATGACGAGTCATGAGAATGCCCATTTTTTGAAGCCCTAAAATCTGCATAAACCCATTGATTCGCTAAAGGTTTTCCATCTCTTATTAATTTTACTTTTAATTTATCGCCAGTATTTAAATCATAAGGATTTTCTAGAGGAACAAACTCAATAGGATACCCTAAAACAGTTTTCCAATCCTCTGTTTTTTTAGTGCCTACTTGAAAAATTACTTTTACATGCTTTGAATATTTTTCTACAGCGTCTTCATTTAACGTATTGTTTTGCTCTCTTAAAAGCAACATATCTTTAACTCCATCGTGTTTAAGATATTTATTAAAAGCAGCCGCTTTCATAGCAATATTTCTTGGCTTTGTAGAAACTCCAGCAATCCAAGTACCTTCTTCTTTCGAATTAAAATTTAATATGGTAATACTATCTCTTTCTTCCCATTGGTTATTTTCAATTTTTAAACGACTTCCATTACCTACAAAACTAGCATCCAACATTCTATCTCTATCAATTACATTTTCACTTTTGTCAAAAGTTCCATTATATAAGTTGATTGTACTTTGTGTATTAGGCTGTAAGAAATATGTATCTAATTTTAGATACATATCATGACTACAGAAAATTAAAATGCATAAAGCCGCGAATATCTTTTTCTTCATTTCTAAGGTTGTTTTATTGTAAAAATCTTATTGAAACAAAAGTAATCTATAAAATTAAATTACATAATATTCAATTGATTAATAAAGCTTACATCATAAGAATAGCTTTTATTTAACATAATTTTTGTTTAATGTAAATCAAATAAGATTAAACAATTTGTATCTTTGTTTATATAGAACAAATCAAAAAATGCAATTTTTCAATCAAAAAGACATATTCAATCTTCAAAAAATATTTAGAATTAACTTAATAAATAGTTGTTCTGGTTTTAAATCTGCCAATTTATTAGGATCCATTTCTAACGAAGGCATTACCAATGTTGCTGTTTTTAGTTCGGTTACACATTTAGGATCAAGCCCACCCACTTTAGGTTTTATTTTAAGACCCACAACAGTACCAAGAAATACCCACAAAAACATAAAAGATTTAGGTCATTTCACAATAAATCATATTTGGGAAGATGTTTTTGAAGACGCGCATCATACTTCTGCAAAATATCCTGATGATGTTTCTGAGTTTGATATGACGAATTTAGAGCCTGAATTTAAAGGGAATTTTAAAGCTCCTTTTGTAAAAAATGCTCCTGTGCAAATGAGCATGAAATTTATTGAAGAAATATATGTACCCTCTAATGATGTAATGTTGATTGTGGCTCAAATTCAAGAACTCTATGTAAAAGATGAGTTACTTGAAGAAGATGGCTTAATAAACTTATCAAAAGGAAATGTTGTAACTATTAATGGCTTAGACACATACGCAGTGCCTAAATTTAAAAAACAACTTTCTTATCAACGTCCCAAAGAAACAACAAAATAAAGAATGAACATACTCGTAACAGGAGCTACTGGCTACATTGGCAAAAGACTAATTCCATTATTATTAAATGATGGTCATAAGGTGATATGCCCTGTTAGAGACAAAAAAAGAGCACAAAGTTATTACAAAGACAAAAAAAATGTAGTCCTTGTTGAAGCGGATTTCTTGAATGCACATTCGCTCAAGGCAATTCCTAATAATATAGATGCTGCTTATTATTTAATACACTCCATGTCTAATTCTGCTAAAGAATTTCATGTTTTAGAAGAAAAATGTGCCTTTAATTTTAAACGATTTGCAAATCGTACTTCTATCAAACAAGTAATTTATTTAAGCGGAATTACCAATGACACCAAACTTTCAAAACATTTATTATCAAGAAAAAATGTTGAAAATACATTAGCTTCAGAACACTACGCTTTAACCACTTTTAAAGCAGGTATTATTGTGGGCTCAGGTAGCTCTTCTTTTGAAATCATTAGAGATTTAGTAGAAAAACTGCCAGCAATGATTGCCCCTAAATGGTTAGACACCAAAACACAACCATTGGCCATTAGAGATGTACTATCTTTTTTACATAAAGCTTTAGCAAAAAAAGAACTTTACAATACCTCTTATGATATTTTTGGTCCAGAAGTATTGACCTATAAAACTATGCTATTGCAATTTGCAGAAGTAAGAAAATTAAAACGATGGATTATCACTGTACCAGTAATGACTCCTAAACTATCATCTTACTGGTTATATTTTGTTACATCAACATCCTATAAATTAGCTTCATCTTTAGTAAACTCAATGGGTGTAGAGGTAATAGGAAAGAAAAGCAGTATCAATCAAATTTTAGGGATTAACCCAATGACTTATAAGGAAGCTGTACAATTAGCTTTCAAAAAAATAGAACAAAATAGCATTATATCGAGTTGGAAAGATTCATACATAAGCAGTGGTAAATTAAAAAATTATGTACACGAATTTATTAATGTTCCTGAATATGGATGTTTTAAAGATTATAAGAAAAGGAAATTAAAAAATAAGGAAAACGCCCTAAATAAAATTTGGGCGATTGGTGGCGAAACAGGCTGGTATTATGGAACATTTTTATGGAAAATACGTGGCTTTTTAGATCAGTTTTTTGGAGGTGCAGGTTTACGAAGAGGAAGAAGACATCCTACAGAATTAAATGCAGGTGATGCTTTAGATTTTTGGAGAGTTATTTATGCTGATAAAGAAAAAGGGAAACTTCTACTTTATGCAGAAATGATTTTACCTGGCGAAGCTTGGCTAGAATTTAAAATTAAAGATAATTTTATACACCAAACTGCAACTTTTAGACCTCATGGTATTGGAGGTCGGTTATACTGGTATTCTGTAATGCCTTTTCATTGGTTTGTTTTTAATGGAATGATTAACAACATTAATAAATAACCTTGAAAAAACAACATTTACCCACAAAAATATGCATGGTTTGTAAAAGACCTTTTACATGGCGCAAAAAGTGGAAAAAAAATTGGGAAAACGTTAAATATTGTAGTAAAAAATGCAGCAGCAACAGAAAAAAATAGGACTAGTTTGGTTTCGAAATAATTTAAGGATTAGAGATAATATTGCTCTTAAAAAAGCAGCAGATGAAAATGATCAAGTAATTGCTGTATATTTTTTTGATCCTAAATATTTTGCTAAAGATGCATTTGGATTTCGAAAAACCGAAAAATATAGAGCGCAATTTTTAATTGAAACTGTTCAGGATTTAAAGCAAAATTTAGCCAAATTAAATATTACACTCCTCACCTATTTTGATGCTCCAGAAAACAAATTAAACACGATTTGTGATGAATTTTCTGTAGCTACAATTTATACACAAAAAGAATGGACTCAAGAGGAAATCGACACAAATAAAGCTGTAAAACAACCCCTTACCAATGTTAATTTTCTAGAGGATTATGATCAATTTTTATATCACCCAAATACAGTTTCAAGAAATTTTAGCAATATTCCAAATGTGTTTACTGGTTTTCGAAAAAAGTTAGAAAAATATGTAGATATACTTGATGAAGTTAAAATTTCAAAACTTCCAGAAAGTAATAGCATAGAAAACTCAACTTCAATTCCAACACTTTCTGACTTGGGTTTTGAAGATTTTACAATTTCACATAAAACTGCTTTCCCTTTTAAGGGCGGAGAAACCGAAGGTTTAAATCGCATAGATTATTATCTTTTTGAAAGTAAAAAAGTAAGTTTTTACAAAAAAACTAGAAATGGTTTAGTGGGTGTTGATTACTCTACAAAATTCTCACCTTGGTTGGCAAACGGAAGTGTATCAGCTAAAACCATTTATGACAAAGTAAAAAAATACGAAAAAGAATATGGTAAAAATCAATCTACCTATTGGGTAATTTTTGAATTGATTTGGAGAGATTTTTTTAAATACATTTCCTTAAAATACAACAATAAAATATTTAAAATAGGCGGAATTTTAGATAGAAATTATCATTGGAACACAGACAAAGAACTGATTAATCAATGGATTAATGGAGAAACTAAAGATGATTTTGTAAATGCAAATATGATTGAAATCAAAGAAACTGGTTGGATGAGCAATAGAGGTAGACAAAACGTGGCTTCCTATTTTGCAAAAGAATTATTACAAGATTGGCGAATTGGGGCTGCCTATTTCGAATCGCTTTTATTAGATTATGATGTGCATAGCAATTATGGAAATTGGATGTATGTTGCAGGCGTTGGTAACGATCCTAGAGATCGAAAATTTAATACACAATTGCAAGCTGAACGTTATGATAGTAATTACAAATTCAGAAATCTTTGGTTAGCAAAAACTTTATTTTAAATGAGTAATAAAGCAATTCATATTATTTTTCCACATCAACTTTTTAAAACCACAGAGGTTTTAGAAACAACAAATCCTATTTTTTTAGTAGAGGAATATTTGTTTTTTAATCAATATAAATTTCATCAACAAAAAATCGCGTTTCATAGAGCCAGTATGAAAGCGTATGAAAGTTATCTGAAAAAAAAGGATAAAAAAGTAAGTTACATCAATGCAACTGATGAATTTAGTGATATTCGAAAATTACTTCCAAAATTAGCTAATGATGGTGTTTCTAAAATTCATATCATTGATCCGACCGACAATTGGCTGGAAAAGCACATCAAAACTTCAAAAGGAAGTTTGGAGATTGTTTGGTATGATAATCCACTATTTATCAACACAAAAAATGAATTAACTTCCTTTTTTAAACCCACTAAAAAGAAATTTTTTCAAACGTCTTTTTACAAAAACGAAAGAAAAAATAACGCTATTTTAATGGATGGTAAAAATCCTGCTGGTGGAAAATGGACGTTTGATGATGAAAATCGCAAGAAATATCCAAAGGGTAAAACGCCACCAAATATTCATTTTCCAGAACAAACTTCGTTTCATAAAGAAGCTACAAAATATGTAAATAACAACTTTGCAAACAACTATGGAAAGTTAAACGATTTTGTAGTATATCCAATCGATTTTAAAGCTGCAGAAAAATGGTTAACTCAGTTTTTTGAAATCCGTTTTCACGAATTTGGAGCTTACGAAGATGCCATTGTTAGAGAAGAACATTTTTTAAATCATAGCTTATTATCACCTTTAATTAACGTGGGTTTATTACATCCAAAAGAGGTTATAGACAAAGCAATTGAATATGCTAATAGCAACGATGTTCCAATCAACTCTACTGAAGGTTTTGTGCGACAAATTTTAGGTTGGCGAGAATTTATAAGAGGTGTTTATGAGGCAAAAGGAACAGAAGAACGCACCAAAAATTTCTGGAAATTTAAACGTAAAATTCCGCAGTCTTTTTATGATGGAACTACAGGAATTCAACCTGTAGATGATGTTATCAAAAAAGTAAATAAAACCGCTTATGCACATCACATAGAACGATTAATGATTTTAGGAAATTTTATGGTGCTGTGCGAATTTGATCCTGATGAAGTATACCAATGGTTTATGGAGCTTTTTATTGATGCTTACGATTGGGTAATGGTGCCCAACGTTTATGGTATGAGCTTATTTGCAGATGGTGGAATGATGAGTACAAAACCTTACATAAGTAGCAGTAATTACATTATGAAAATGAGTAACTACAACAAAGGCGATTGGCAACAAACTTGGGATGGTTTGTTTTGGACATTTATGGATAAACACCGAGATTTCTTTTTAAGCAACCCAAGACTGGGCATGTTAATCAGAACTTTTGACAAAATGAAGCAAGAAAAAAAGGAGGAGCATTTTGAAAATGCAAAACAATTTTTTAATGAATTAGATAATGGCAGATAGAGAAGAAATTAATGTAGTTTGGTTAAAACGAGATTTGCGTTTGCAAGATAATGAAGCAATTAAAAATGCTTTACAATCTAATAAACGTGTACTGTTTTTATATGTTTTTGAAAACTCTTTACTAAATGATCCTCATTATTCTGAAAGGCATTGGAATTTTATTAAACAATCTATTGTAGATCTTAATAAAGATTTGCAAAAATACAATACAAAAGTACTTTCTGTTACTTCTGAAGTAATTACTGCATTCAATCAATTACAAAACTATTATAAGATTAATACTGTTTTTTCACATCAAGAAACAGGTTTACTTATTACGTATAATAGAGATAAGGATTTTGCAAGATACTGCAGAAACAACACCATTAACTGGATAGAAAACAATAACAATAGCGTTTTAAGAGGATTGGTAAATAGAGAAGATTGGTTTGATAAATGGGATGCATACATGAGTTCACCACAATTTTCATATCAATTTAAAACTGAACAATTTGTTGATTTAGATGAATTTAAAACCATAGAAAGAAGCTTTTTGACTACAAATTTATCAACAGATCAACATCCTTTTTTCCAAAAAGGTGGTACAAGTACTGCTTGGAAATATGCAGAGAGTTTTTTTAAAGAAAGACATAAAGACTATATGTATCATATTTCTAAACCAGCCTTGTCAAGAATTAGTTCTAGCCGATTATCGCCCTATATTGCTTGGGGAAATGTTTCTATTCGACAAATTTATCAAAAAGCCTTAACCTTTACTACAGAGAAAAATAAACGTCATATAACAGCATTTATTTCAAGATTACGTTGGCAAGCCCATTTTATTCAAAAATTTGAAATGGAGCATACTATGGAAGAAGCCAGTATTAACAAAGGCTATCATAAATTAAAAAAAAGCATTTCTTTAAACTATCAAAAAGCTTGGAAAGAAGGTAATACTGGTTTTCCTTTAGTTGATGCTTCTATGCGTTGTTTGGTAGAAACTGGATATTTAAATTTTAGAATGCGATCTTTACTCGTTTCTTTTTTTACGCACATTTTGTGGCAACCTTGGCAAGCTGCTACACATCATTTATCGCAACAATTTTTAGATTTTGAACCTGGTATTCATTTTCCTCAATTGCAAATGCAAGCAGCAGAAACTGGCATTAATAATGTACGAATTTACAACCCAGTAAAAAATAGTTTAGAACATGATGCAGACGCTGTTTTTATAAAAAAATGGGTGCCAGAATTGGCAAAATTGCCCTTACCTTTTATTCATGAACCGTATTTAATGACTCCTCTAGACCAACAATTTAACAATTTTACTTTGGGTGAGGATTATCCTTTACCAATTGTAAATGGTAAATCTGCCCGCAAAAACGCTAGTAAAATTCTATTTAATATGAAAAAAAGATTCGATGTGATTATGGAGAATAAAAGAATCTTAAAAAAGCATACTTTATCTGATAGAAATCAACTACTTACAGACTAAAACCCCCGTCTTTTTATCGATTCATAATGTTTTGTTAATTTATGTTTAACGTTATTCAAAATAAGTTAAACATTATTATATTTGAGGTGTATATGATTTATAATACTACACACAACAACAAAGAAGCAGATGCCATGTTCAACGATCTTTTGGGCAAGCCGTATTCTTTTTTTAAGGCCATAAAAATGGGTGGTGTTGGTTCTAAAAGAATGATGATTGATGCTGTTAGCCCAGGTTTTCTGAAATATATGAATACAGTTGCTGACATCAACTATGGAAACATAGAACTTAGAGAAAAAGGTATTATTGTTCATATCAATAAAGGTTTAAAAAACTTTAGCTGGGCAATCCCAACGTATCAATTGCATATTTATAAAACTAGTGGATTTAGTATTCATGCTCAAGGTAATTTTGTTCGTTTTAAAAACAACAAGTTATTGAAAGAAAACAAAAAGTTTCTCGACAAAATAATTGATATTAAAATTGAAAACGATAAACAATACGAATTTTACTAAATGAAAACATTAAATACAATTGAAATTGATAGAATAATTGAAATGGCTTGGGAAGATAGAACAACTTTCGAATCCATACAGTTTCAATTTGGTTTAAAAGAACAAGACGTTATCAATTTAATGCGAAGAGAAATGAAACCTTCTAGCTTTAGAATGTGGCGAAAAAGGGTTCAAGGCAGAAAAACAAAACATCAACAATTAAGAACTTTCGAAAAAGGAAGATTTAAATGTACAAGACAAAGAACAATATCCAACAACTCTATATCTAAAAGATAATATGAACAGTGCTTTGCCTTTAAGATTAGAGTACTTAGGGACAGCACATAAAAAAGACAGAAAATGATTACAGAAGTAATATTAAAAGAAAAACAAGCATCAGAAAAACTAAACGGTTTTTCGTTTGAAGAAATTGGTGATGACCATTTATATACAGGTCTAGAAACACCCATGAAAAAAGATGCTTTTCTACGCTCTGATGAAGAAAAAAAAGAAAAAATTGCAAGTTTATTTTCTGAAATTATGGATGTTATGGGCTTAGACCTCACTGATGATTCTTTAAAAGGAACACCAAAAAGGGTAGCCAAAATGTATATTGATGAAATATTCTCTGGATTAAATCCTAAGAATAAACCAAAAGTGGCGTTGTTTGATAATAAGTACCAATACAACCAAATGTTGGTAGAAAAAAACATAACGTTTTACTCTAACTGCGAACACCATTTTGTGCCTATAATAGGTAAGGCTCATGTAGCTTACATTTCATCTGGCAAAGTAATTGGGTTATCAAAATTAAATAGAATTGTACAATATTATGCTAAAAGACCTCAAGTTCAAGAACGTTTAACCAACCAAATTGCAGAGGAACTTAAAGCTATTTTAGAAACGGAAGATGTAGCAGTAATTATAGACGCTAAACATCTATGTGTATCATCTAGAGGAATTAAAGATGATACTTCATCCACAGTAACGTCATACTTTGGTGGTAAATTTAAGAATCAGCAAAAAATCGTTGAACTACAAAACACTTTAAAATACTAAGTTATGGAACTTATCGAAAAAGCTTTAGAATTTGAAAATAGAAAAATGAGATTTCCTACAACAAGCGATCGTATTTTGGCTTCTAGAGAGGCAAAATCATTAATTCTTGACTTAAATGAAATCTATAAGAAAAATAAAGACAAAAAAATAATGGATATTATGAAACGTTTAACTGCTATAAAACAGCGTATAGAAAAACGTTTAAAAGGTAAACCATTAACGGCTGCTTAAAATATAATAAATACAGATTTTTCTTGCTTTTCTAACTTTTATATCTATATTGCCAAATTAGATAAAAATAGAGAAAATCAAAGAATGAATTTATTAGAAAGAGCTGTAGAGTTTGAGAATAGAAAATTCTCATTTAAAACAACCAGCGATCGTATTTTAGCATCAAGAGAAGTAAAAGCTCTAATATTAGAGCTTAATGAAGTATATAAAAAAGATAAAGATCCTGAAATTATGGATTTAATGAAGCGCTTGACAGCAGTTAAACAAAAAATTGAAAAGCGCTTGAAAGGAAGACCTTAAAGCGATATGAATAAAATTTTAGTTATTGGAGGAAGCAAAGGAATTGGAAATGCAATTGTAAATGCTTTAATTAGTGAACATCAAATTATTAATATTAGTAGATCTGCTCCTTTGCAGCCTCACAATAACTTAACACATCACACTTGTGATATTCTTACTGATGAGCTACCTAACATAGACGAAATAGATGCGTTGATTTATTGTCCAGGTAGTATAAATCTTAAACCAATTTCACGTTTAAAATTAGACGAATTCAGAAATGATTTCGAAATTAACGTTGTTGGCGCTGTAAAAGCAATTCAAAAATATTTACCGTCTTTAAAAAAAGGAAACAATCCTTCTATTTTATTATTTAGCACAGTTGCAGCAAAATTAGGAATGCCTTTTCATGCAAGTGTAGCTGCTGCAAAAGCTGGTGTTGAGGGGTTAACCAAATCTTTAGGAGCAGAACTTGCACCAACCATTCGTGTAAATGCTATAGCACCTACTGTTACCAACACAGACTTAGCTTCTAAATTACTACGTAATGAACGTATGATTGATAGCATTAAAGATCGTCATCCTCTTAAAAAATTTTTAGATCCAAAAGAAGTGGCTGATTTAGCTACCTTTTTAATTTCTAACAAAGCAAATTCTATTTCTGGTCAAGTATTTGAGCTAGACTGCGGAATTGTAAGCTTTAAAATATAACATTTTACTTATGACTGATATATATAACATTGAGATGAATAGTCTCAGCAATAAACCTATCCAATTTTCAGATTTTAAAGGAAAACATATTTTATTTGTTAATGTCGCGTCTAAATGTGGCTTTACTCCACAATACGAAGAGTTAGAGCAGTTGCACCAAGAGTATAAAGATAAAATTGTTGTAATTGGTGTACCTTGTAATCAGTTTGGAAAACAAGAACCAGGTTCTGCTGATGAAATACAAGAATTTTGTGAAGTAAACTATGGAGTATCTTTTCTAATCACAGAAAAAGTTGATGTTAAAGGACAGAATCAACATCCTTTATACACTTGGTTAACAGATAAAAGTTTAAATGATAAAAAGAGTTCTTCTGTAAAATGGAATTTTCAAAAATATTTAGTTTCTCCTGAAGGTAAGTTGATAGATTATTATTTTTCAATTACAAAACCAACAAGTAAAAAAATTACAAAACACTTAAATTGATACAAATGTTTGGACTATTTAAAAAGAAATCTGAGGTTGAAAAATTGCAAGACCAATACAAAAAGTTAATGGAAGAAGGTTTCAAACTGCAATCTATCAACAGGAGTGATAGTGATCAGAAATACTTAGAGGCAGACAACTTATTGAAAAAGATTGAGGCTTTACAAACTAAACAATGAAACAAGCTAAACTAACCTTTTTATTTTTGGTGATAAATTTTGGTGGATTAGCTATTGGCAATTGGCTCATGGATAATGGCCCAATGACAAATTGGTATCGTAACTTAAATAAAGCACCTTGGACTCCTCAAGGTTGGGTTTTTGGAGCAGCTTGGACTACAATTATGATTTGTTTTTCTATTTATTTAGGAAAACTTTTTTTGATAAATAACACTAAAAAAATGACAGTTGTTTTTTGTATTCAGTTTATACTGAATGTAAGTTGGAACTTTCTTTTTTTTAACAAACATTGGGTATTTTGGGGATTGGTAAACATTACTTTGCTTACATCACTTTTATTTGTCTATTTCTTTAAATTCAGTGAAAGTGTAAAAAGCTACAAATACCTTATTTTACCTTATATGACATGGTTATGCATTGCAACATCATTAAATCTATACGTTTTAATTTATAATTAAAACCAAAATTATACACCCTTATGAATCGCATACAATACATTGAAAATAATATCCAACACTTAAGAATACAACTTCAAGAACATGAGCTTTATAAAAATTTAAATACTATTGATGATATTAAAGTTTTTATGCAACATCATGTTTTTGCAGTTTGGGATTTTATGTCGCTCTTAAAAAGTTTACAAAATCATTTAACTACCACTACAATTCCTTGGACGCCTCCAAAAAATGGAACAATTTCAAGGTTTATTAATGAAATTGTTCACGGAGAAGAAAGTGATATTAACGAAATTGGCATACCAAAAAGTCATTTTGAAATGTATCTTGATGCTATGCAACAAATTGGTGCAATTACTAAGAACATCAATCATTTTTTAAATTTGATAAATAACAATAATAGCATTGATGAGGCTTTTGACAAATTAAAATTAGATGCTCATATCATTGACTTTGTAAAGTATACATTTACTATTATAAAAACAGATAAACCTCATCTTATAGCTTCTGCCTTTACTTTTGGCAGAGAAGATGTCATACCAGATATGTTTTTAGAAATCTTAAAAAATGCTGATGCTGAGTCTATTTCAACGAACAAACTAAAATATTATTTGGAACGTCATATCGAATTAGATGGAGACGAACATGGCCCTCTTTCTTTAAAAATGATTGAAGAACTCTGTGGCAATGATGATGAAAAATGGAATGATGTAAAGATGGTGGCTGAAGCATCATTATTAAAAAGGATACAACTTTGGGATGGTATCAATCAACTAATTGTAAAACATAAAGCTCATAAACTAAGCCCAATTTTAAATTAATTATTTGTGAAAATTTATACTTTCCATAGAAAACAAAAATTTCCTATCACCTTAGATAAAGCCTGGGATTTTTTATCAGATCCAAAAAATCTGAAAATTATTACGCCAGATTATATGGGCTTTAATATTGAATCTGGTGCAGACAGACCTTTATATGCTGGCCAAATTATTCAATATATTGTTACGCCTCTTTTAGGTATTAAAACCAAATGGGTGTCTAAAATTACCCAAGTAAAACACAAAGAATATTTTGTAGATGAGCAATTGTATGGCCCTTATGCTTTGTGGGATCATAAGCATTTTATTAAAGAGGTTAAAGGAGGTGTTGAGTTTGAAGATATTATTCATTACAAAGTTCCTTTAGGTATTTTAGGCCAACTAGTGCATCCTTTTTTAGTAAAACCAAAATTGGAAGAAATTTTTAATTATAGACAAAAAAAGTTGACAGAACTTTTTGGAGAATTTAAAAACTAATTTGTTCAAAGTAAACTTATTATTTCGAGTGAAGCATTAGCGAAATCGAGAAATCTCAAAAAAATAAGATTTATCCATAAGGTCGAAATGACAGATTACATTTAAAAATTTGATATACAGCATATATGAAAAAACAAATAAATATATTTTGGTTTCGTAGAGATTTACGCTTAACTGACAATTGTGGATTATTTCAGGCATTAATATCTGATAAAAAAATACTCCCCATTTTTATCTTTGATGATGATATTCTTTCTAAACTACCTTCTGATGATGCTAGAGTTACATTTTTACACCAAGAGTTAACCAATATCAACAATCAATTGCAAGAATTTGATAGTTCGTTGGCTGTTTTTAATGGAAGACCTCTTGAAATCTATAAAAATCTATCCGAAGAATATAACATTGATACAGTTTTTACCAATCGTGATTATGAGCCTTATGCACAGCAACGAGATGGTGAAATAAAAACATTTCTGGCCTCTAAAAACATCCATTTCAAAACCTTTAAAGATCAGGTAATTTATGAAAGAAATGAAATTTTAAAACAAGATGGTGATCCGTATAAAGTATACACTCCATATTCTAAAAAATGGTTGGAAGCTTTTCAAAATCAAGGACTTCAACTTTATCCATCTGAAGAAAAATTAGACAATTTTATTAAAAATCAAAATCTTCCTTTTTTATCTTTAGCTGATATTGGTTTTAAAAGTTCGTCTATTAAAGTAGCATCTTATAAAGTATCTCCAAAACTGATTGATGAATATGAAGAAACACGAAATTACCCTGCACAAAATGCAACTTCAAAATTAGGAACTCATTTACGTTTCGGAACTGTAAGTGTGCGTAAAATGGTAGAAAAAGCAGCTAAAAGTGATAATATTACTTTTTTAAAAGAATTAATTTGGCGCGAATTTTTTATGCAAATTTTATGGCATTTTCCACATACACCTCACAAAGCTTTTAAAGCAAAATATGATAAAATAGAGTGGAGAAATAATGAAAATGAATTCGAAGCTTGGTGCAAAGGAAAAACAGGTTATCCTTTAGTAGATGCTGGAATGCGAGAACTAAATAATACTGGTTTTATGCATAATAGAGTACGAATGTTGGTAGGTAGTTTTTTATGCAAACATTTATTAATTGACTGGAGATGGGGTGAAGCGTATTTTGCAGAGAAATTACACGATTACGAAATGGCAAGCAATGTTGGTAATTGGCAATGGGTAGCAGGTTCTGGAGTTGATGCTTCTCCATATTTTAGAATTTTTAATCCAACAACTCAGATTAAAAAGTTTGATAAGGATTTAAAATACATCAAAAAATGGGTACCAGAATTTCAAGAGCTTACGTATGCTAAGGAAATTGTAGAGCACAAATTTGCTAGAGAGCGTTGTTTAAAAGTATATAAAGAAGCAGTTTCTTAGTTCCTTAAATACAGTGACATTATACATGTTACAAACTATGTTCTTAACAACATCCAGAACTCGGGTCGCAACAAGATGTTTGCCCTAACTCAGAAATTCTAATTCTTGGTTTTTGAGCTGGAATTCCACATGCATCTAAAGCTAAACAAGCAGTGACCTTTGAGGTTAACAAGAAGTTTTTTCCATCAAAATCTAAATTATATTTCCCAATTGTATCTTTACCTTGATATTCTACTTCAATTTCTAAATCATCAAAATTAAAGGTTTTTTCAGATAGCTCAATAATTTTCAATAATTTCTCTGGATGCAATCTGTGGTCGTAATCATTTTCTTCCCACAATTGGAAATTAATAACAGTTTCGTGTCTTACTTTACCTCCACAGTCTATAAAATCTTTGGTGATTTTACCCACTTCTGTTACATGAAAATGTGCAGGGACTAACTTTCCGTTTGGTAATTGAAAAGCTATTGTATTTAAAGTTTTTAGGTGATTTTTTATTTGGGATAATTTCATAATTTTATTTTTAACAACAGTTTTCTGTTGGATTTTTATTTAAAAAGTGATTTAATATAGCTGTAATTTGCTTCCAATTTTCATTATCAATACAATAGCAAACACTAGTTCCTTCTATTTTTCCTTTGATGATACCTACTCGCTTCAACTCTTTTAAGTGCTGAGAAATAGTAGGTTGTGCTAAACCAATTTCTTTTACCAAATCTCCACAAACACAAGATTGTAAACGGATTAAATAATCGAGAATAGCAATCCTTGCAGGATGACCTAAAACTTTAGCAATTTCTGCAATTTTATTTTGCTTATCCGTAAATATTTCTGACTTGGTTAAGCCCATATTTATTTGTTTATTGCAATATTACGATTAAATGATTAATAAAAAAAATATTCTGTTATTTCTTATTCAAATCAAACATGTAACCCACAGAAAGATTAAAGAAACCTGTAGTTGTTAAAACAGTTTCATTTGGTAAGGCTTTTGGGATATTGAGGTTGTAACCCAACTCAAAATCCCAAGAATTGGTAGTTATAGAAAGGGGTACTGAAATCTGCGTATTCAGTAAATCAAAAACATTTAAAGTAAAAGTTGTTGGCTTAATAAAACCTTCAGGATCTCGAAAAGGTTTTATAAAAGTTATGGTTTGATCTGCAATGATAAAATTGATATTAGGTCTAAATCGTATGGCAAAATTAGATGTTCTTTTTAAGGTTAAGTTCACAAAACTATTGGATACTATTTGGTAAGACTCATCAGAACCAAATAAATATGAGGCTGCAATTGTAGTTCCTAAAGTTCGGTTTTTGTTTCTTATTCCGAAATTAATATCTATCGAATTTGTGAAATCATCAAAATCATCAGTATAAAAAAACTTGGTGTATCCTAAGTTATAAACAAAAGAATCATTCTTTCCAAAAGTATTGAAGTAGCCTAAAGAAACGCTTGTAAAATCCCAAGCTGGAGCAAATTCTTGATAATATATTCCTGAAATACTTGCATTGAATCCTGAAGAATGATAATACGATACTTGTGGAATCATATTAAATTGATCTGTACCCGAATCTCTACCAGAAAAGAAAGTGTTGCTGTTGTAAGAAACTGAAGTATATAGAAAATTATAAGAAAAACTACTTTCTAATAACTCATCTAAAAACTGCTGATCATCAAAAAAAAGTTCATCAATTAAACCATCAATATCGTCTAAATTATCAGTAGAATTCTCTTGTGCAAAAGAACAAAAAGAGGTTGCCACTGAAAACAGCAGCAACCCCAATAGTTTAAAAGTTGTTTTTAATTTTTGATATAGATATGCCATAAACACTTGAAAGCTAATTGCCTCTATTTCTTACTTTTTTATCTTTATCATTCCTAACTCTAGGGCCATCTTTTAACTCTCCTCTGTCTTTAGAATTTCTGATTTTATCGATTCGTTCTTTCAACATTTTTCGTTGTTCTCCAGTTAATGTTTTTCGGAATTTTTCTCTAGATTTTCGCAAACGAACTTGCTGATCTTGAACCATATTTTTTTGATTTCTAGAAAAAGTAGCTACCAAACGTTTCCTAATTTCAGTTTTTGAAATGGTTTTATCTCTTAAAATTGAAAGTTGTTCTTTGGTAAGCGATGCTTTAAAGGCTTCACGATTTGCTTTAATTACCTCTCTTTCTTTCTGCAACAAGTCTCTTTGCTTTTGAGTAAGCTCTTTCTTAATCAAACTATAATTAGAATCTTGAGCAAAAACTGTTGTATTAAATACCATCAAACCTAAAAAGCTAATTGTGAATATGATGTTTTTTAATTTCATTATAATTTCTTTACTCATTAAAATCTAAAGTACAAATTTACAAATTAATCTGTACAACTTTCTTTAGCGGCTTTGTACCCTTCTTCATCTTCAATAGTTTCTATAGTTCCATCTCTAAATTCCACATTTACAGGAAAGTTTATAGCTGGTCTTTCTTTTATATCAGGGTTTGCTTTTTTCCACGCTCTTAACAATTTAAAATCTGCTCTTTCTGCAACTTCAATTACACTATCATCTGCCATGGTAAAACTAACTGGTAAAACTAATTTAAAACATTTTCTTTTGTTTCTACCTCTTTTACAAGCATCTTTTATCGCTTTTAATTCTTCGCTATCAATTAAGGTTTGCAAAGTACCATCCTCTAAAATTATATCTAAAGGAAATACCAATTCTGGTCTTTCAGTTACATCAGGATTTGCTTCATACCAATCTTTTTTTAAACTCCAATCTTCTCTGCTGTTTAAAGTAATTGAAGAATCATCTGGCATAATTAAAACAACAGGAAATACAAATTCAAAACATTTGCTTCTTCTTCCTCTTTTCTTGTTACTTGTATCTAATAATTGTTTGCCTTGTGTATTAAAAAAAACATCGCTTTTAGCTTCTTGAAAAGTTACATCGTCTGAAACTACAGCTACTTGATACCCTAAGCCAGCTGCTAATTGTACTTTATCAATGTAAGTATCTGCTAAATCATCTTTTAATACAGCTTTAGTAACAGATGGCAAATCAGACGCATCAACTGTAATTTTGGTTGCATTTTCTATTTTTTCTATTAAGGCTGTTTCGTTGGTTAATTCTATGCCTTCTGAATCTGAACAAGATGTGAATACAAAAGCTGATAAAATAAATGCGGTAATTGTAAAAAATAAAATACTTGATTTTAAAATGTTTTCTTTTGAAATTGAAGTTCTCATATTAAATAAATTTTAGTTATTAATTGTTTCTATTTACTTAGAACTACAATTTTTAAAATAGTTTGAAAAAAATATTTTTTTTACAAAACAATCGTTTCTATCAATTTATCATCCATATAATCTTCTAGTAATGAATCTTCTAAAATTAAGGAATCTAAAATTAAATTGTCTAATTTTTGTTCTTGTATTTCTGCTTTTACAACAACTTCATTAAACAAAGTAGCATCTGCAAAGGCATCTACATCTTCATCTGCCACCAATAATGATTGTATTAAAATATCATCTTCAAGAGCTAAAGATTCAATAGTATCAATTTTTTTATCATTCGGAATATTTAAATTCTGCAACCAAACTGTTAAACTAAAAATAAACACCAAACAAGCTGCTGCTATATAAGTAAACTGAAGACGCATATGGAACAACTTTTGTTTTTTAGGGTTCTGCTGTTTTGTTTTTACATCTTCCTTAACCTCGTCTTTAATTTTGTCTAAAATGGATAGTTTCGATTTTGCAAAATAGTCTTCAGGTATATCTGTTCCTAAATAATCTTTATGATGTTTAGAAATATCTGTAATTGAACCTTTTTTTAAAAAGTTATTTTGGTTGATATTTTCTGTAGATTTTTCCATAATATATAAGTTAGACCCCACTTTTTACAAATAGTTGTATTTAAAGCAGTATTTTTTTTTCAATAATTTTTACACAAGTATAATAGGTAGATTTTAAGGTGCTTTCTGATACGTTTAAAATATCGGAAATTTGGCGAAAACTTAACTCGTCAAAATATTTCATTTGAAAAACGCGCTTTTGTTTTTCCTTAAATCCGTCAATAATACTATTAAGTTTTTTTTGAATATCATCGCCATCAAAATACTCATCTCCAAACAACACCTCTAAATTAGAGGCAGATACCTCATCAATATTTTGATACTTTTTTTTATTGTTTTTCTCTAAAAAACGAATGGATTCATTATACGCAATTCTATACATCCATGTATGCAAAGAACTCTTTTCTTGAAAATTACCAATACTTTTATAAATTCTAATAAAGGTATTCTGCAATACATCATCTGCGTTTTCATGAGTTTGAACTATTTTTCTGATATGCCAATACAGCCGTTCTTGATATACATCAAGCAGTTCAGCAAAAGCAAGTTCTTTTAATGCTGGGTTTTTTAACTTTTTAACAAGATCTGTGTCCTTACTCAAGTAATTCGTTATAAGTTTCTCTTTATTTGACCTCTAAAAATAGAAATAGTTTGATTAAAATGCTCAATAATTTTTATTTTATAAATTTCTATCAATTTTTTAAATATGTTTATCAATATTAAGTGATGAAATTATTTGAGCAAAATTGGCATCATTTGTATTTTTACAAACATAATTTAAAGAAGAAATCATCAGATATTGTAACCTATGAAAATCATTATATCTCCAGCCAAATCATTAGATTTTGAAAGCAAAGTACCCACTAGTTTGCATACACAACCTCGTTTTTTAGAACAATCTGAAAAGTTGAATAAAAAACTAAGAACGATTTCTAAAAACAAATTATCAGACTTAATGTCGATTTCAGAGGATCTAGCAAGATTAAATTATGAACGCAATCAAGAATGGAAAACACCTTTTACAACTGCAAATGCAAAGCAAGCCATTTATGCTTTTACAGGTGCTGTTTTTCAGGGAATTGATGTAAATTCTTTAGCGGAAGAAAAAATACCTTTATTACAAGATCGATTAAGAATTTTATCGGGTTTATACGGTTTGCTAAAACCTTTAGATTTGATTCAGCCTTATCGATTAGAAATGGGAACAAAATTAAAAGTTGGTAGAAGAGAGAATTTGTATAAATTTTGGGACGACACTTTAGCAAAGTCTTTAAATGATGAGCTGAAAGATGATGAATTACTCATAAATTTAGCAAGTACTGAATATTTTAAAGCTTTACCTAAAAAGGCGTTAAAAGTACCTATGATTACACCTGTTTTTAAGGATTTTAAAAACGGACAATATAAAACCATAATGACCTATGCTAAAATGGCTCGTGGGTATATGGTGCGCTATATAATTGATAATAATGCTAAAACTTTAGACGATTTAAAAGGTTTTAATGTAGAAGGTTATGGTTTTTCTGAGGAACTTTCTACTGCAACTGATTTGGTTTTTACAAGGTAATATTAAATTGATAATTACGAATTCGTAATTATTTTAACAATCGGCCAAGCCAACATGAATTGCTAAACCTCCTTCTGAAGTTTCTTTGTAATTTTTGTGCATGTCTTTTGCAGTTTCCCACATGGTATCAATTACTTTATCTAAAGGTACTTTTACTTCTTTAGGGTCTGTTTCTAATGCCATTTCTGCAGCATTAATTGCTTTTATAGCTCCCATAGAATTTCGTTCAATACAAGGTACTTGTACCAAACCACCTATAGGATCGCAAGTTAAACCTAAATGATGTTCCATAGCTATTTCTGCTGCCACTAAAGATTGAGCTGGTGTGCCACCTAACAATTCTGTTAAGGCTGCTGCAGCCATGGCTGAAGAAACTCCAATTTCTGCTTGGCAGCCACCCATTGCTGCTGAAATTGTAGCATTTTTTTTAAAAATACTGCCAATTTCTCCAGCAGTTAATAAAAATTGCTTGATTTCTTTAAAGTCGGCTTTATGATTTTCAATCACCAAATAATACATTAATACAGCAGGAATCACCCCTGCACTTCCGTTTGTTGGTGCAGTTACTACCCTACCTAAAGATGCATTTACTTCATTTACAGATAATGCAAAACAACTTACCCACTTTAAAATTTCTCGAAACTTTACTTCTGTACTTCTAATAGCTGAAATCCATTCTTTCGGATTTGTATAGGTTGTATCTTTTATTAATTTTTGATGTGTACTAAATGCGCGTCTTTTAACGTTTAATCCTCCAGGCAATTTGCCTTCTGTATGGCAGCCAATGTACATACATTCTAACATCGTATCCCAAATTCTTTGCAACTCAACATCAATTTTTTTAGCATCATTAATTTCTAATTCATTTTTAAAAACAATATCAGAAATTAACAAATTTTCTTGTTCACAAAATAATTCTAATTCTTTAGCTCTATTTATAGGATAAGGAAAGTTTTTCTTATTAATTTCTATTTCTTGCTCTAAATTATCATCTTCTTGTACAATAAAACCTCCTCCAATGGAATAATAAGTTTCACTTGATATTTCTTTTCCATCTAAAAACCCTCTAAAAGTAACACCATTAGCATGAAAAGGTAAAAACTCTTTATGAAATTGAATCGAATCTTGATAAAAAGGCACTATTTTTCCGCCTTTAAAATAAATTTCTTTTTGTATGCTAATTCTATCAACAATTGTAAAAATATCTTCAATGGGAATATACTCAGGGTCAGCTTCACTCAACCCCAACAAAATTGCCAAATCAGTTGCATGCCCTTTTCCTGTTAAAGATAATGAACCATACAAATCTACTTTTACAGCATCAATTTTATCAAAAAGAGTTGTCTCTCTTAATTTTTGAACCCATTGTTGTGCAGCTCTCCATGGCCCTAATGTATGCGAACTTGAGGGGCCAATACCAATTTTGAGCATATCGAAAACACTAATAAATTGCGACATTCGTAAAATAAGTTACCTGTTATATTGTAAAAATAAAAAATCCAACTCAATTGAGCTGGATTTTTAAAATATATTAAAAATAATAATTTAAAAACCGTAAACCGATTCTTTATCAAATTTTTTAACCAACATGTAGTAAACTACTGCTCTGTACTTGTTTCTTTCAGATTTACCAATTCTTTCAATTACTTCTGCAATTTTCTCATCCAATTCTGGTGTATCTTCTAAACCTAACTTTTTAATTAAAAAATTATTTTTAACTGTTGCTAATTCTTTAGCATCAGAACCAGAAACTGTCTCTGCATCTTTTTTGTAGATAGATGGCCCCAAGCCTTTAGTAACTGCAGTTAATAATTCTGTGTTAGAACGGATATCTCTATCGTCCATAAATTTTTTGTACAAAGCAACTTTTTCGTCAAATTTACTCATGATATTTTGTTTAATTAATTAAATGATGTGTTGATTCTTTATAGAACATTTCAAATATATAAAAATTAACGCGTAAAGGAAAATGCAATTCGTTGAGTGGTATAATTAACAAGTTGTGTCATATTGTCATAACCATGAACGTAATTATTTAAAAAACTGACATTTTATTTATAAAAAGCTGTTGGCACAGCATTTGACTAATACAAACTGTAAAATTGAAAACAAAATTAAATTAAAATAAATATTATGAGTAAAATTATAGGAATAGATTTAGGAACAACCAACTCGTGTGTTTCTGTGATGGAAGGTAATGAGCCAGTTGTAATTCCTAATGCTGAAGGAAAAAGAACTACACCATCTATTGTTGCCTTTGTAGAAGGTGGAGAACGTAAAATTGGTGATCCTGCAAAAAGACAAGCAGTAACGAACCCAACAAAAACCGTTTATTCTATTAAACGTTTTATGGGTAACAAATTCTCTGAATCTACACAAGAAGTAAAAAGAGTACCATATAAAGTAGTTAAAGGAGATAATGATACACCTAGAGTAGATATCGATGGTCGTTTATATACACCTCAAGAAATCTCTGCAATGGTGCTTCAAAAAATGAAAAAAACTGCAGAAGACTATCTAGGAACTGATGTAACTGGAGCTGTAATTACTGTACCTGCATACTTTAACGATGCACAAAGACAAGCAACTAAAGAAGCTGGTGAAATTGCTGGTTTAAAAGTAGAAAGAATTATTAACGAGCCTACTGCAGCTGCTTTAGCTTATGGTTTAGACAAAGCAAATGATGATAAGAAAATTGTTGTTTTTGACTTTGGTGGTGGTACGCATGACGTATCTATCTTAGAATTAGGTGATGGTGTTTTTGAAGTATTGGCTACTGATGGTGATACACATTTAGGTGGTGATGATGTTGATGAAAAAATCATCAACTGGTTAGCTGATGAGTTCCAGTCTGAAGAAAATATGGATTTACGTAAAGACCCAATGGCTTTACAACGTTTAAAAGAAGCTGCTGAAAAAGCTAAAATTGAATTATCTAGTTCTTCGTCAACTGAAATTAATTTACCTTATGTAACTGCTACTGCTAGCGGACCAAAACACTTGGTAAGAACGTTAAGTAGAGCTAAATTTGAGCAATTAATTGACGATTTAGTAAAAAGAACCATAGAGCCTTGTAAAACTGCTTTAAAAAATGCAGATTTATCAACTTCTGATATCGATGAAATTATCTTAGTTGGTGGTTCTACAAGAATACCTGCAATTCAAGAAGCTGTAGAAAAATTCTTTGGTAAAGCACCAAGTAAAGGTGTAAACCCAGATGAAGTTGTTTCTTTAGGGGCTGCAATTCAAGGTGGAGTTTTAACTGGTGATGTAAAAGATGTTCTTTTATTAGATGTTACACCATTATCTTTAGGTATTGAAACTATGGGGAATGTATTCACCAAATTAATTGATGCCAATACAACGATCCCAACAAAAAAATCGCAAGTATTTTCAACTGCTGTAGATAATCAACCTTCTGTAGACATTCACGTTTTACAAGGAGAAAGAGCAATGGCTGCTGATAACAAAACGATTGGACGTTTTCAATTAACGGATATTCCTCCAGCACAAAGAGGTGTACCTCAAATTGAAGTAACTTTTGATATTGATGCAAACGGAATTATTAAAGTTTCTGCAGTAGATAAAGCTACAGGAAAATCTCAAGATATTCGTATAGAAGCATCTTCTGGTTTATCTGAAGAAGAAATCGAAAAAATGAAACAAGAAGCAGAAGCAAACGCTGATGCAGATAAAATAGCGAAAGAAACTGCTGAAAAAGTAAATGGTGCAGATTCTATGATTTTTCAAACAGAAAAGCAATTGAAAGAATTTGGTGATAAATTATCAGCAGATAAAAAAGAACCAATTGAAGCTGCTTTAACTGAATTAAAAGCTGCTCACGAATCTAAAGATTTAGCTCAAATTGATGCTGCAATGGAAAAGATTAATGAGGCTTGGAAAGTTGCATCAGAAGAAATGTATGCTGCACAGCAAGGTGCTGGAGGCGCAGATGCTGGAGCTCAACAAGGTCAGCCAGAAGGCAGTGCAGATAAAGGTGACAATGTAGAGGACGTAGATTTTGAGGAAGTAAAGTAAGCAGAGAACAGAAATTCTATTTAGAATTTCTTGTGAATCGCTTATTCCAAATTTATTTTGGGATCTCTCAAGGCATCCTTCTAATTAATTTGAGAATCTATATAAATCGAAACGCAATCATTCATTTGATTGCGTTTTTTGTTAGATATATATCGGAAATAAATTTATAACTTTCGGAAAATTTATCTTCTATAATAAAGCAAAAAACATGTTCTTATTTCTGTGAAAAAAATTATACTTCTCTTTTTAATTATTTCATGCTATTCTAATAGCAGTTTTAGCCAGCATCCTGTATTTTATCAGCTTACAGAAAAAGATGGTTTACCAGATGTTGAATTCTACCAAGTATTAGAAGATAAAAAAGGATTTATTTGGTTTGCTGCAAACAAAGGATTGTTTCGATTTGATGGTAAAAACTATATAAACTTTAGTCATCCAAATAAAAGAGGTCTTTCTGTTTTTAATTTAGCTTTAGACAAAAAAGGAAGGGTTTGGTGTAACAATATTTCTGGGCAATATTTTTATGCAGAAAACAACCGATTAAACCTTTATGTCGATTTAGAAAAAGAATCGAATGGACAACTTTCGCCTTTTTATTTTATTAATAATCATATTGTAATAAATTCAAATTCTGGATTCTATAAACTTAATATTGACAATAAAACAAACGAAAAGATTTTAGATTTCAATAGAAAAGCGCTTGCATCTTACGTTAGAAATGATACCTTATTTTTTATCCAAAATAAAAAATTGTTGTATTCTGTTGATTTAAAAACATATTCCCAAAAAACAGATTTAAAAGCGTTAAATGAAAAATATTCATTTTGGAATATCGGAAATTATAAAAATTCATTTCTACTAAATGTAGGAAGTGTTGAAGATAATTCCATTAAAACCAAAACACTTGAATTGGATAATTATTCTAAAAAAATAAAACTCTTTAAAAATCCAGACAAAGTTTCTGTAATAAAATTCAAACAAAAAGGAGATGATTTATGGGTTTTAACTACTAAAGGATTTTACATATTTAAATCGACTGAAAATCAATTTCAGTTACAAAGTCATTATTTTAAAAATAAACGAGTTACAGATGTTATAAAAGATTCCCATGAGAATTATTGGGTAACTACATTAGAGAATGGCGTTTTCATCATTCCAAATCTTCATATAAAAAAAACAGAAAACAGACTTAATCTTGCTAAGATCAGAAACCTACATAAAATTGATAAAAATAATTTTGCGTTTGGAACTATTAAAGGTGAGATTGGTTTTTACAATACGAAAAACAACAAGCATGATTTATTGAAGAGGCTTGAAAATAGAAAATCTGCTGCTATTACTGGAAATGAAAAAGAAGTTTACTTCTGTTTAGGAGAAAGTAATTTTATTTTAAATACGAAGACAAAAAAAATAACCAACACATCAAAGTTTAAAAATGTAAAAGACTTTTCTTACTACAAAGATTCCAAACTTGTAGCTACCTTCAGTAGTTTCTCTAAAATTATTGATTTAACAAATCAAACCTCAACAAAACTAAGAAACAAAAGAGCATACAAAAGTTACTATAGTAAAACAAAAGATGAAATTTATATCGCTTATATTGATGGTTTAGCAAAATATGATAGTAATTTAACAGAAGAATTTATCTCTTTTAATAATCAACCAATTTTTGCTTTAGATATAGCTGAAACAAAAGATGGAACAATTTGGGTATCTACTTTTAAAGACGGAATTTTAGGTATAAAAGACGGGAAAGTAATTGAAAATTACACGATAAGAAATGGATTACTTTCCAATAGAACTAGCACTATAAAAGCAGATAAAAATTCGCTTTGGATAGTTTCAGAAAAAGGATTACAGCTTTTTAATACGACTACAAAGACGTTTAAAAACTTAACAAAAAAAGAAGGAATAACTTCTTATACTATTTTTGATATTGTAGTTTTTGATGAAGAAGTGTATTTTTCTTCAAACGACGGACTTTTTAAAATTGACAAGCAAAAAGCATTTAAAGAAGAGAAACTTTCTGATTTTTATTTTTCTTCAGTTTTGATTAATGATAGAGAAACACCAATCAAATCAAGTTACACATTATCATTTAATTCTAAGAAAATTGAATTCACATTTAAAACAAATGGTTTTTTGTTGGAAGAAAATTTAACCTATAAATATCGGTTAAATAGAAGTACAGAGAACAATAATTGGAATACAGTTAATAAAAGTGCAAAAGAGATTACGTTCAACAATTTAGCACCAGATAATTATGTGTTTGAATTGCAATCTTACTCTGATGTTAGCAAGCAGAAATCAAACAAAAAAACTATTAATATCGAAATAAAAAAACCGTTTTATCTTTCTTGGTGGTTTATATTAATTTCAATTTCACTGGCATTTTCAATCATTCTAAGTTTATTTTATAGAAGAGAATTAAAACTTAAAATAAAACAAAAAGAATTATTAGAAAAAGAGCGTTTACAGAAACAATTGGCATCTTCTAAGTTAGAGAGTTTACAATCTCAAATGAATCCTCATTTTACGTTTAATGCGCTAAATTCAATCCAAAATTTAGTACTAAAAGGAAGCAAAGAAGATGCTTATAATTATCTGACAAAATTTGCAGAGTTAATTCGTAAAAATTTAAATTTAAGTCAGAAAAGTTTTATCTATTTTGAAGATGAACTTAATTTATTAAAAAAATATCTTGATTTAGAAAAACTTCGTTTTAGAGACAATTTTAGTTTTTCTATTGAAGTTGATTCTTCTGTAAATGAAATAGAAATACCTACTATGATTATTCAGCCATTTGTTGAAAATGCTATTAAACATGGCTTACTTCACAAAGTTAATGGAGAACGTATTTTAGAACTCTATTTCAAACAAACTGAAGTGTTGGAATGTACCATAATTGACAATGGTGTTGGACTTGAAACATCAAAAAAAATAAACAAAAAAAACAAAACAGTTACTTCTTTTTCTACAAAATCCATCAAAGAAAAATTAAAGTTTTTAAAGGACTATTACAGCATGGATATTGGATTTTCATACGAAGAAATAGAAGAAGGCACAAAAGTAATCATCAAAATACCTTATAAATAATGTCTAATAAAATATCTACCATTATTGTTGATGATGAAATTAATGCTAGGGAAAACCTTAGGTATTTAACAGCTACATTCTGTAAAAATATAGAAATAGTTTATGAAGCTTCTAATGTAGATGAGGCCATAATAGCCATAGAAAATCATCAACCAAAATTAGTTTTTTTAGATATAGAAATGCCTCAAAAAAATGGTTTTCAATTAGTAAATCATTTTAAAAAAATTAATTTTTATATCATTTTTGTTACTGCTTACGATAAATATGCAATTAGAGCTTTTAAAGTTTCTGCGCTAGATTATTTATTAAAACCGATTGATATTTCAGATCTTAAAATTGCAGTAAAAAAAGCAGTAACAAATATCAATAATGATGACGTTAAAAAACGAACTCAACTTTTAAAAGAGAATCAAAAGAAAATACAAAAAATTGCAATTCCTTATAAGAGTGATTATGTAATTATAGATATTAAACAGATTATTTGCATCGAAGCAGATAGAATGTATTCTAAAATTAAACTTTTAGATGGTAAAGAATATACGGCTTCAAAAAAGTTAAGTTACTATGAAGAAATATTTTTAAGTTTAAATACATATATCAGAATTCATAGATCTTGGATTGTAAATACAGACTACATATATAAATATTCTAAAAAGGAAAAAATGATCGAAATGAGTAATCAATTTAAAGTTCCTGTTAGCAAAAGCTATAAAGAGAGATTTGAAGATTTATTTAGAACAACAAATCATTAGGAAATTATAACGAAGCGTTCGGAAATTTTTTAATCCAATTACTTCAAAATAACTTTTCATTTGTACAGAATTTATAATTTAATTACAAATGAAAAAAATAGTATTTGCATTTTTATTTTTAACGACATCGTTACATATTAATTCACAGGAACCAATTGCTTGGTATCAATTTACAGCAGCAAACTTTTCTAATTCTTACGGCACTAACAACTTTACTAAATCTGGAAATAATGCAACTATTGTAGACGGAAGAGATGGTTTTACTTCTGAAGCAATAGATTTAAATGCAGATATATTAACTGCATCTACACCAACACCAACCAATTCAGATTTTAGAGATTTGACAATTAGTTTCTGGATTAAAAACGATCTTTTTAATGCTAACAACTACAAAGTATTATTAAACGCTGCAAACACTTTAAACCATCCAACTTTTTTTAACAATGCTGCAATTGCAAGCCAAGATACAGGTTATATGGTAAGAGCAGTTTCTGGCGGAATTCAAGTTAGAGCTGTAAATAAAGACCAATTTAATAATTTCCTTGTTGCTGATACTTTTACTGCTGTAAATATTAATGATAATGAATGGCATCATGTTGCAATACGTTTAATAGTAGAAAATAAACCAACAAGCAATCCATCTTTTAGAGATGTTAATTTACTCGTAGTTTTAGATATAGATGAAAATAACTCATTCAGTAGAAGCTCTGTAGTAAGAATATCTAGATCAGATGCAGATGCTATTAATCCATTTTATAAATCTGGCGATTTTACAATAGGTGGAATTTCAACATCTAACTTAATCGATAAATATAATGGAGAAATTGATGATTTAGTGATTTATGACAGAAGGCTTGCTAATGCTGAAATTTCGACTTTAAACAGCCCTAAAAGAGATGTATTTCCAACAAATATAAATGGTCTTATTAATTTTTATCCTCAAAGTAATACCATTAAATACATAAACGGAATAAATGTAGAGTTAACTGCAGTACCTAATGCTGGTTATGGCTTTACAAATTGGAGTAGAGATTTAAGCGGAACAACAAATCCAATTACTTTAAATATTAATGGAAACAAAGATGTTGAAGCAATATTTAGTGCAACAGCTACTGTAAAAGACATCAATAAAATAGATTTTAAAGTTTATCCGAATCCAACTACAAATAATTTTTCTATCGCAGTTGATGATTTAATCTTAAAAGGTGAAATTTATAATGTATTAGGTAAAAAAGTAATGTCATTCAAATCAAAAAAAGTAAATACAAGTAAACTATCATCAGGTATGTATTTGATAAAAATAACTACTGAAAGTGGGAAAATTGGAATGAAAAAAATAACAAAATTATAAATTTTACGAAAGATAAGTTTACAATGATATTTAAAACCAACCAAACTATTTGGCTAAATAATTTGTTATGAGTAATTACATAATTGAAACAGAAGAATTAGATTTTTCCTATTCAAAATCAAATAAAGATATAGAGAAATTAAATCTACAAGTTCCTAAAGGAAGTATATACGGATTTTTGGGACCAAATGGCTCTGGAAAATCTACTACCATTAGACTTTTACTAGGTTTGCTAAAAAAAGATTCTGGAAATATATCACTTTTCGAGAATTCATTTAAGGAAAACAAAATAGAGAGTCTTTCTAAAATCGGTGCTCTAATAGAAAACCCTTCATTATATGAACATTTAAGTGCTATTGATAATTTAAAAATTGCAGCTAATTATAAATCTATCAATAAAAGCAAAATAGAGGAAGTTTTAAATATTGTAAAACTCACGCATGCAAAACATAAAAAAGTAAAAAAATATTCCTTAGGAATGAAGCAGCGTCTTGGTATTGCTATTGCATTATTAAGTAATCCAGAAATTTTAATTTTGGATGAACCAACGAACGGCTTAGATCCAAAAGGAATAATAGAAATGAGAGCACTCATCAAATCTCTAAATAAAGAATATGGAACAACTATATTTATTTCTAGCCATTTATTAAGTGAAATTGAGAAGACATGTAGTCATGTAGGAATTTTAAACGGTGGAAAAATGTTATTTCAAAACACAGTTAAAGCACTTCAAGAATCGCAAAGTGATACTGTAGTTATTACAATTGAAACTAACGATTCGAATCTCATAAAAAAAATTACAAATCAATTAAGCTTTTACTCTGAAATTATAAATGGTTCTTTTATAAATGTTACCATAAATAGCAAAAAAGAGATTCCTTCCTTAATTGATAAAATCAGAAAAGCTGATTTAGATATTTATCAGATTAATGTTAAAAACAACCTAGAAGACTTATTCCTGACTTTGACTGAAAATTAAAAAAAATGAATGCATTATATTATTTTACAAGAAGTATTAAAAACGAAATTCTCAAATTAAAAAGCACATTTACGCTTTGGTTGGCTGTTATTAGTGCAGTATTCATCCCTGTAATTTACTTTTTTTATTATATTTTAAAATACAAATCATTAATTCCAGCTGATGGCATTAATCCGTGGGAAAAATTTATGACACAACAAATAATGGTGTCTTGCTCATTACTTACCCCTTTGTTTATTGTTTTAATAACAAGCTTAATTATACAAATAGAACATAAATCTTCTGCTCTTAAATATTTATTTTCATTACCCGTTCCTAAATGGAGTATCTATTTTGGAAAACTTACTGTTTCAGTTTTACTTGTCTCATTTATTTATATTCTTTTCTTTTTGGCGATGCTAATCGTAGGCTCAATTGTTGGATTAATACACAATGAATTAAACTTTTTAGATTACTTTCCTAATTATCAAAAACCATTAAAGTTAGTTTTTAGATCATTCTTTTCAATTTTGGGAATAATTGGAATTCAGTTTTGGATAAGTTTTAGAATTAAAAACTTTATAGCTCCTCTAGGAATTGGTATAATCTTGGTAATAAGTGGATTAATTGTATACAAAACAGGAGAGTCTTTGTATTTCCCTTATGCATATAGCTCAATTAGTTTATTTCCTTTAAGTTTGGAGGAATCTACAATATCTCTGTGGTTTCCTAAAGTTACCTTTATAAGTTTAAGCTATTTTATAACCTTTTCTATACTTGGTTTTTTGAGTATCAGAAGAATGAACATTAAATAAAATGAACTACTTACAATCTATTCAAGAAAAACGAAATACAGTAAGTTTGCTGGAGTTGATTATAGTGTTACCTATAAAAATATTTTTATTTACACTTAGTATTCTAACTTCAATAGTAATCCTTACATTATATAACTTTGCGCCATTTATTAGAGAGTTAATTAAATATTACTTACAACAATAATAATAAAATCGAATTAGTTAAAGAAAAAGAGTTTAAGTTAAAACGCAATCATAAATTTGATTGCGTTTTTTTGTTTATCTAACCCAAAAAATATTCTTTTTGATTACTTTTGATGTTTATGAAAAAGCTATTTCTTTTATTCTTTTTAATATCAATAACAAATTGCTCAAAAAAAATACACCCTTCTTTTAAGGTAGGAATAATTGCTGATTGCCAATATTGTAATTGCGAAGTAAAATGGAATAGATATTACAAAAAAGCACCACAAAGACTTAAAGAAGCAGTTACTACTCTCAATAAAGATTCATTAGCTTACACTATTCATTTAGGTGATTTTATAGACAAAGAATTTAAAAGTTTAGATAGTATTTTACCTACTTGGAATAAACTCAAATCACCAACTTACCACGTATTAGGAAATCATGATTTTGAGGTACAGCAAAGCAACAAAAAGAAAATCATCACTAAATTAAACTTAAAAAACAGGTATTATAGTTTTGTTGAAAACGATTGGCGTTTTATTGTTTTAGATGGTAATGATTTAAGTTTTTATGGAACAACTTCTAAAATTAAAGAACAGCAAACAGATTCGCTTTTTAATCTTTTAAAAGATAAAGATTTGCCATATGTAAAAAAATGGAATGGGGGTTTAAGTAAAGCCCAACTAAATTGGATTCAAATGGAATTGGATAAAGCTGTTAAGCAAAATCAAAAAGTAGGTTTTTATTGTCACTTTCCTATTTATCCAATAGATCAACATAATATCTGGAACAGAGAACAATTTTTATCGCTAATAAAACCATATAAAAATGTAAAACTATTTTTTAACGGTCATAATCACGCAGGCGCTTATGAATTTATAGACAGTGTACATTACCTAACTTTTAAAGGAATGGTTGATACTGAAAACACATCCGCTTTTGCAAAAGTTAAATTTGAGCAAGACACAATTTTTATTCAAGGTTTTGGAAGAGAACCTTCGCGAAAATTAGTCATAAAATAAATGTCTTTTGTAAAAAATACAATTCAACCAACTTTTTTAAACACACTTTTTGTGAGTTTCAACAAGTTGATAATTTTGTGTTTCCTGAAAACACCAATTACAAAAGTAAGTCTGAAAGTGCTTATTTTTATACTGATGTAGGAGTGTACAGAAAATCGAATCATTGGGGAAGAGTAGCCAACTGCAGATGGAAATTATTAACAAACCAAAATTATAAGAATCAACGAGAAGTAATTGGTTTTGCAAAATGGATTGACTTCTACCCCATCAACGCTAAAGAGAAAATCTTTTATATTGACGTTGATTTTAATAAAAGAACGGCTCAACTTCAACCAAAAACAGCAACATCTCATCACCATTTATTTACCTATTCTGAAGCTCAGAAAAGAATAAAGCAAATTCGTCATTTATTTAACAATGATAAATGGGCATC
This sequence comes from Polaribacter sp., assembly GCF_965660385.1. Classification (GTDB taxonomy): domain Bacteria; phylum Bacteroidota; class Bacteroidia; order Flavobacteriales; family Flavobacteriaceae; genus Polaribacter. The sequence continues at coordinate 69,749 of NZ_CBFHZT010000005.1, read as the reverse complement.
CTATTTTGATATTGAAATAGAAACTTTAAGAAAAGAAATTATAGTAAAATTTATTAATAGCGATAAGAGTTTGCAAACAATTAAGTCAACCTTTACATAATACAAACATCGTGTTTAGTAGCTAAAAAACGCTCATCAAAAAAGTATTTTGATGAGCGTTATTTTATTTATCTTACAACTAAAATTATTGAATTATTCTTTTAAAAACTATAAATTTATTTGTTTTTTTATCGATAACTTTTATAAGATATACTCCTAATTTCAAATTTCTATTTGCAATTTCTTTTCCTAAAATGGTATAAACTTTCAATTCAACATCTGTAGTATTGGCAATGAATTTGCTATTATTTTGATAGATGTTTACCCTTTCACTACCTATATTGTTAGTAGTTGTAGTTAATGTTGCACTTAAATTATCTATTGAAAATTTACTGATAAAGCTACCAAATTTAAGGGTTTCTAAAGTTATTGATTGATCTAAAAAATCTACTGTTCCTGTATGTAAGAGAGGCCCTGATATATAAATTTCATCATTATAAAACTCTAAATCAACACCGAAATTTTGTTCAGGCACAGTTCCAAAAGTATTATAATATCTTAAAAATGAAGCTTTAGAAAAAGCGCCATCTGCACTTAAAAACTCACTTACAAAAAAGCCGTTTTCTCCTTCAACTGTAGCACCTTCAATATTTTCACCACTTAAATCATAATTAAAAGTAGGTCTAATTCTTACGTTACCATAAATTATGGGATTACCATTAACAATTTCTAAATCGTTAAGCATTTGCGTATAAATTGCTGATGGATTTGGTATTTGTTTAGACCATATGAATTCGGCATTCGCATTTAATTTCAAAATAAAAATATCTGTCTTAGCGCTCTCTGCAATTAAAGTATTATTTACAGATAAATTGGGGTCTATATCTACAGAACCAGAAAACCTACCTGCCATAAAAATATTGTTACTATCATCTAAAGCTATTTTTACTGGAAAAAAACTTGAAAAACCATTGTTAACAGTTAATGTTTCTACATTTGTAATTGACCCACTGTTAGAGAGGTTTATAATTTTTAAAGTTCTGCCACTACCACTTCTTGCTAAAAGAACTGTAAACTCATCAGACACTGCAAAATCCACAAAAATTAAGTCAACATTATCTAAAATATTAAAACCTGTATCTACGCCTTCAATTCTATCAATACGATGTTCTGTTCCATCTAAATCATACTGAATTACCACAGCATCATTAAGAGTACCGTTATTAGAAGATTCACTAATAATTGAAGAATCACTACTCGTTTTAAAGCCGAAATCTACATTACCTTTTAAAGTTAAGCCAACGTATAACTTGTCATTTGCAATTTTAATTTGATGAATATACTCTTCTGCAAATCCATTTTGTTGAACATCATAATCAAGATATTCTTTATAACACAAAATATTACCATCCGCATCATATTTTATAATAAACGAATTGTAATTATCAACTGACCCACTATTTAACACTTTAGAATCGTCTAAATGTAGAATGCCCTTATAACTCCCAGCTACGTAAATATTGTTATCACTATCTGTATCTACATTTGTAATTCTAGATATTTCAAGTGGACTTTCATTTATTTTTTCAGTTTTTAAAACGTAAGCCCATAGAACCTCACCTGTACTTGAAATTTTGGTGATATATGCATTTACATCACCAAGTTGCGATATGCTAAACTTGTAATTGTCATCTCCTGGAGAAAAATCGACATCACCTGATATAGCCCCTACATTTATCATGTTTCCATTTAAATCTATGGCTGTATCATTTTGACTAACAGAGCCCTTAAAATAAACTGTTTGAGATTTTACACTAAAAAAAGTTAGCGTTAAAAAAATAAAAATTGGTAATAATTTGTTCATAACATAAAATTTAGATTCTCAAAACTAAACCCGATTACTATCACAACAATAAAAAAATGTATCAGTGGCTGTTTTTTTTGTATAACTAACTTTTTTGCATGATAAATTTTTCTTCTTAACTCCAATCACAGTAAAAAATTGAATTGAGGTATTCATGAAATTGAAATACTAAAAGTATTCTTTTCCGTAAATTTGTGTTTGATTATAAAATCTAAAAAAATCAGATGAATATACCACAGTCAAGTTTTCCAAGAGTAGTAATTATTGGTGGTGGATTTGCAGGTTTGGCAGCCGCAAAAGGACTAGAACAACAAGAATTGCAAGTGGTTTTAATTGATAAACACAACTACCACACCTTTCAACCTCTACTTTATCAAGTGGCTACAGGTGGTTTAGAACCAGATTCTATTGCTTTTCCGCTAAGAAAACGGTTTAATGATGTAGAAAATTTTTATTTTAGATTGGCAGAAGTCGTTAAAATTCATCCTGAAAAAAATATTTTAGAAACATCTATTGGAAATTTAGATTATGACGAACTTATTATAGCTACAGGTTCTACCACTAACTTTTTTGGAAATACAAACATCCAAAAAAATACCATGGAGATGAAGTCTGTGCCACAATCATTAAACATTAGAAGTTTAATTTTAGAAAACTTTGAAGAGGCTTTACTAACAGACAATATTGAAGAACGCAATGCTTTAATGAATTTTGTAATTGTAGGTGGTGGACCTACAGGAGTGGAACTAGCTGGTGCTTTGGCCGAAATGAAAAAAGGAATTTTACCTAAAGATTATCCTGATTTAGACATTCGCCAAATGCAAATTAATCTCATACAAAGCTCTGGCGAAATTTTAAAAGGCATGAGTGCACAAGCTTCTGAAAAGGCGGAAGATTTTCTTATAAAATTAGGGGTTAATGTTTGGAAAAATCTGCGTGTTTTAGATTATGATGGCAAAACAGTTACCACAAATGGTATAGACCATTTTAGGGCAGAAACGGTTATTTGGGCAGCTGGTGTTAAAGGCGAACTTGTTGAGGGTTTACAAACAGAATGCCTTATAGAAAGGGCTGCTAGAATTAAAGTAAACGAATACAACCAAGTTATGAATTACACAAATATTTATGCAATTGGTGATGTTGCTTGTATGGCTTCTAAAAAAAATCCTTATGGACATCCAATGATGGCACAACCTGCCATTCAACAAGGTAAATTAGTGGCTAAAAACTTACTAGCTAAATTGTTTCACAAAAAACAAAAGCCTTTTGTTTATAATGATAAAGGAGCTATGGCTACTATAGGTAGAAACAAAGCAGTAGTAGATTTGCCAAATTGGAAATTTCAGGGAGTATTTGCTTGGTTTGTGTGGATGTTTGTTCATTTATTTTCTTTAATTGGTTTCAGAAATAAATCTGTTGTATTTTTAAATTGGGTATACAATTATATTCGTTTTGATAGAGAAACGCGCCTCATCATTAGACCATACAAATCAAAAAATCAGCAAATTAATTTTTAATGAGTACACGAATTATTATTTGCCCCAATTGTAAAACAGTAAACAAAAACAACGATTACTGCGAATTTTGCAACGCGTTAATCTCAGATCAAAAAAAGAGGGCAATTAAAGCAGAAAGTATTAAACAAAAACAAATTGATGAAGCGGTTTATGAAATTGAAAACCCTAGTTTGGCTGAACGTTTAAAAAAACATCCCAATTTTTTTTATAACATTTTAGGTTGGATTTTATACTCTGTAATTACTGTAGTAAGTATAATTGGTGCTGGTTTGGCTTGGTTTATTACAATGATCGCTGCTGGCTAACATGAATAAAAAACTTGCCTTTTTTTGTATTACTTCTTTTATTTTAGGGACTATTATCTACATTTTTCAATCATTCAACTTTTATCTCCCAAAAATTATTAATAATTATTTGAATGATTTTCTTATCATTCCTATTGTACTTTTTATCTGTTTGGTAGTATTCATAAAAACAAGAAACAATCCAAAATTTGCGTTAAGCTTACCAATAATCTTATATGTTTGTGTAATGTATAGCGTTTTATTTGAACTTATTTTACCCAATTATTTAGCAAGATATACCAAAGATTACATCGATATTATTTTATATTTTGCTGGTGGATTCATTTTCTATGCACTGCAAAAAAACACCAATTGAAATCACCACAATCTATACCAAACATTACTGTTACAAGAATTTGTAAGGCTATTTTGTATATTGAAGAAAATTTAGATAAAAATCTAAATTTACAATGTATTGCCCAAAAAGCATATTTCTCTCCCTTTCATTTTCATCGATTATTTAAAGCAGTAACCCAAGAAACCGTGCATAATTTTATCAATAGAAAACGAATTGAAAAAGCAGCTGCCTATTTAATACATCAAAAAGAATTAACAAGTACCGAAATTTCAGAAGTGGTAGGTTTTTCTAGTTTATCATCTTTCTCAAAGGCTTTTAAAAAGTTTTACGGAATTTCTCCTAATCAATTTAAAAAAGAGAGTTTTAAAAAATATAGCAAGATTTGCAAAACAGAAAGCAAAAACGGACAAATAAAAATTGGTTTTGAGCAGTACATTTGCAACATCAATAACACTTTACATTGGTTTAAAATGAATTCAAAAAAAACACAAATTAAAATAGTGCCAAGATTAGATGTCGCCTATATTGCCCACAAAGGCAAAATGGAAGCTATTGGCAGTGTGTATCATCAATTGGTAAAATGGGCAACACCAAAAGGTTTTATTCATGATAAAACCAAAATGCTGACTATTTATCACGATAGCCCAAAAATTACAGATCCCAATCACTTAAGAATGAGCGCTTGTATTGTACTTACTGATGCTATTGAAATGGACGACAGTATTAATTTTAAAGTCTTAAGTTCAACAAAATGCATTGTTTCTAGATTCGAAATTACAGCTTTTCAATTTCAAGAAGCCTGGGAATCGTCTTTTGCTTGGATGGCAGAACATGGCTATCAAAAAGCAAACAAAGATCCTTTTGAAATATACCACAATAATGCTGATGAGCATCCTGAACAAAAGTTTATAGTAGATTTTTGCATTCCTATTACATAGTTTTACCTCAGTTTTCCTCTCCATCAATTCTTAAAACGATAATTTTTTTCGGTTAAGATTTAGCATTACAACTCATCAATCAAAATTTACAACTCAGTATTTCTTTTTATTAAAAGAGTAAGCATACGCACATCTTTGTACCATCAAAAAAAACCAATAAGATGAAACGTATTTTATTTTTACTCTTTACCATCACTCAATTTTCAATTTTAGCACAGCATACCATTTCTGGTAAAGTTACAGATGTTAAAAACAACCCCATATTAGGAGCAAGTGTTTATTTAGATGGCACTTACGATGGAACATCGACAGACGAAAAAGGAGCATTTTCTTTCAATACCGAAGAAAAAGGAACGCAAACTTTAGTGATTTCTTTTGTTTCTTACGAAACATTTGTAAAGATAGATGATGTTGCAGCACTCAAAAATTTACACATAAAATTAAGAGATGATGTTAATGCTTTAGATGCTGTTACTATAAATGCAGGTATGTTTAAAGCAGGCGAAAAAGCAAAAGTAACCGTTTTAAAACCTCTAGATATTGTAACCACTGCAAGTGCTGTTGGAGATGTTTTAGGCGCACTACAAACCCTACCAGGAACTACTGCAACACCAGAAGACGGACGATTATTTGTAAGAGGTGGTAGTGCAGACGAAACTCAAATTTTTATTGATGGTGTACGTGTTTTTACTCCTTACAGTCCATCTCCTAACAATGCGCCAACTCGTGGACGATATTCTCCTTTTTTATTCAAAGGAATTACGTTTTCTACTGGGGGTTATTCTGCTGAATACGGACAAGCTCTTTCTGGAGTTTTAGACTTAACTACCATTGATAAGCCAGATCAAGAAAAAACCGAAATTCAATTAATGACTGTAGGTGCAGGTTTTGGAAACACCCAAATTTGGGGTAAAAACTCATTAAGCGTAAATACATCTTACATTAATTTACAGCCTTACACAGAACTATTTCCAGACAGAAATACCTGGTTGAGCCCTTTTCAGTCTGCAAGTGGAGAAGCTGTATACAGATATAGTTTTAAAGATGATTCTATGTTAAAAATTTATGGTGCTTTTAGTTATACAGATTTAGATATGCTACAGGACGATATTAATTTTGAGGATGGATTTCGTTTCGGATTACGAAATAGAAACCTTTATATAAATAGTACTTACAAAAACAAATTTGGGAATAACTGGAGAATTCAAACGGGTATTAGTTTTACAAATGATAATTCTACTTTAAAAATAATTGATGACCAGATTAATAATAGTGAGAATTCAGCTCATTTTAAGTTAAAAATTAAAAAGCAATTTACAAACAGATTCAGAATTTCAATGGGTTCAGAGTATTTTATCACCAATTTTGATGAAAAATACACCCCCAATAACGGAAAAGCATTTGAATATGGTTTTAACAACAATGTATTTGCATCGTTTGCAGAAACAGACGTTTTTTTCTCCAAAAATTTAGCAGCTAAATTGGGAGTTAGAGCAGAACATTCCAATGTTTTAAATCAATTTACCCTTTCTCCAAGAGCATCTTTATCTTATAAATCAGGCAAAAGCAGTCAGTTTTCATTGGCTTATGGGCAGTTTTATCAAAACCCGAGCAACAATTATTTAAAGTTTAGTCAAAGTTTTAAAGCCGAAAATGCCTCTCATGTTATTGCCAACTTTCAACACAGCAAACAAAATCAAATTTTTAGAGTCGAAGCGTACTATAAAGACTATAACAATTTAGTGAAATTTGATACGGATATGCCTAATTTTAATTCAAATTTTTCAAATAATGGAAGTGCGTATGCAAAAGGAATTGATATTTTTTGGAGACAAAATGGAAAAATTAAAAATACTGATTATTGGGTTTCTTACTCATTTTTAGATACTGAAAGAGATTACAGAAACTACCCAACCACAGCTACACCAAATTTTGCATCCACTCATAATTTTTCTTTTGTAGCCAAACATTGGGTAGAAAAATGGAAAAGTCAATTGGGTATTACCTATAATTTTGCATCAGGCAGAACTTACACGAACCCAAATGAACCGGGTTTTTTAAACAACAAAACCAAAGCTTATAATTCCGTAAGTTTAAATTGGGCATATTTAATAGATCAGCAAAAAATTTTATATTTCTCAGTAAACAATGCCTTAGGTACCAGAAATATATTTGGATATAATTATAAAAATACACCAGATGTTAATGGAAATTTCGACAGGCAAGCCATTGTACCAAATGCAGACAGTTTCTTTTTTGTAGGTTTCTTTTGGACCATTAGCAACGATAAAAAATCTAATCAATTAAATAATTTATAATTTTTTTTGAAGCTATTTCCTGCTACTTGTACTGAACTTGATTCAGTAGCGCACTCGCTTCCCGATTAAAAATCGGGAGAGCTCAAAAAAATGCTTCAATCAGGGCTAAACCAACTTATAAACTTGTAGCATTCTTAGAATTTTAAGCGCATAAAAAACCAAAATAACAATTGAGTAGTAAAAAATTACAATTCGGTATATTTCTTGTTTAAAATCATCAAAAACATCAGATATTTGAATCAGTAACAAACCCTAAAAACAATAATTATGAAAAAACACATACTAATCATCGCTTTTATCTTTATCGGAATTACAACAACTATAGCCCAAGAAGATACTTTTAATTTAACCGTAAACATAGCCGGTTTAAACTCTAACAAAGGCACCCTAATGGTTGGTGTTTACAACAAAAAAGAAAATTTCTTAAACAAACAATTTAGAGGTGGTTTATCAAAAATCGAAAACAATGCAGCTGTTGTTGTTTTTAAAAACTTACCTAAAGGAGAATATGCAGTTTCCTTTGTACACGACGAAAACGACAATAAAAAAATGGATACTAATTTTCTTGGAATACCAAAAGAAGATTATGGTTGCTCTAACAATGCAACAGGTTTTATGGGACCACCAAAATATGATGATGCCAAGTTTCAATTATCAGAAAACAAAACCATCAACATAAAAATATAATATGATTGTTAAAAAGATTTCTTATTATGTATTAGCAATTAGCTGTATTGCCATAGGTTTATACCCAATAATCTATTTTGTAATCGATAGAAAGTTTGGTTTATTATCAAGTAAATCAGATACTCTTTTAGCAGATGTTCTTTGGAATTCGATGTTTTACACCCACATTATTTTAGGTGGTGTTGCCTTATTAATTGGCTGGATGCAATTCAATAAAAAATTTAGAAACAAAAATTTAAAACTACACAAACAAATAGGCAAAATTTATGTTGTTAGCTGCTTATTAAGTGCTATTGCAGGATTTTATATTGCACTGCATGCAACAGGTGGCATGAGTCCGAAATTAGGCTTTTCGATGATGGCAATCTTTTGGTTTGTCTCTACCTATTTTGCTTTTACAGCCATCAAAAAAGGAAATATTATCAAACATCAAAAATTAATGATTTATAGTTATGCAGCCTGTTTCTCTGCTGTAACACTAAGAATTTGGTTGCCAATTTTAACAGCAACTTTAGGTGGCTTTTTACCTGCATACAGAATTGTAGCATGGTTATCTTGGGTGCCCAATATAATTATTGCTTATTTTATTATTAAATATCAATTTAAAAATTAACAACTTAAACCAATTTAAAAAACAATTTACAATGAAAAAATTTATACTAATATTCGCAATTATTTTTACAGGAGTTCTCTCAGCACAAACAAAATACCAAAAAGGAATGCAAAAAGCATTTACACTTTGGGAACAAGGAAAAATGACAGAAGCTTCTCAACTTTTTGAAAGAATTTCTAAAGCTGAACCTACAAAATGGATTCCAGCATATTATGCTGCACAGGTTGAAATTTTAGGAAGTTTTGGCTTAAAAGATGAAGCTAAATTAACCGCAAAACTCACCAAAGCACAAGAGTTTTTAGATGTGGCCAAAGCAAACTCTGAAAATAATCCTGAAATAATTATAACTCAAGCCTTGCTAAACACAGCTTATATTGCTTTTGATGGACAAAAATATGGCATGACTTTGTCTGGAAAAAACGCTGAATTGTATGCAAAAGCTTTAGCCATTGCACCTAACAATCCACGAGTTATTTTAGGGAATGCAGAATGGAATATGGGTGCTGCTCGTTTTTTCGGAAAATCTACAAAACCGTATTGTGATGAAATTAAAAGAGCCATCAAACTTGGAAAAGAGGAAAAAACAGAAGAAGAGTTTTATCCAAAATTTTACAAAAAAAGAGCTTTAGAAGCTTTAAAGCAGTGTGAGAAATAGGATTCGGTTATCAGTCTTCAGTAAGCAATATTCAGTCTTCAGTATGCAGTATGCAGTAGTTTTATGGCTGAGAACTGCTTACTGAAGTCTGCCCACTAATAATCTTATCAACCAAATCTTGTTTCGCTTTTACATCATCACCAAATAACCATTGCAACACATTATCTTCCCAGATTTGTTCTTTTTCAGTTTCTGTAATGATGTTTTTTTCGATGGCCAAATCTAAAATTTTACCAGGATAAGAAGATTGTTTGTCGCTTTCCATTTCTCCTAAAGGATAAGGATCGTCTAACCCCATTAAAACTTGGTGTGTACCTTGTCTTTTAAACATTAATTGTAAAGAATCTGTATCATGCACCAAAGTGTCAAAAAAGATATTTTTATGGCCTATTGCTTTTCTTGGGTGGTATTTGCCCTCAAATAAATCGGGTCTACCATCAAAACCTTGAATTCTTCTTCCTAAGTTCATTTGAGCCAATTGACCTCCGTGTGCAAAACAGGTTCTAATATTTGGAAAACGCTCTTGCATACCATTTAAAGTATAAAAATGATACGCATCTCCACATTGTGCCAACATCCAAATTAGATGAAAACGCCAATTGGTGTTTTCTAATTTTATCATTTTATCACCATCATAAGGATGAATTTCTATGGCTAATTTGTATTTGTCTGCTAGTTCAAAAATTTGGTCATTTTCTTCGTCAAAAACACAACGCCATTGCCCAATAGAATCCATAAAGTGTGTTGGCAAACATAAAACTTTTAAGCCTAATTCATTGATACAACGTTCCATTTCGAATAAAGCACCATAAATAAATCCAGGATGTACTACAAAACCACAGGTAAATTTATCTGGATGATTATTTTGCACTTTCGCATTAAAATCGTTTTGAAAACGCAAAGCTTTTTTCATTTCTTCTAAACGCAAACCATTGCCATATAATTGAGAAAGGTTTAAAACTACTGCATGGTCTATTTTGTTTTTTTCCATCCACAACAGTTTTTCGTCTAAGAAAAAACTAGAATGCGTTACAGGTCTTCTCCAACCTTTTTGTAACATGTGTTTGCGCTCATCATCTACCCAAAAAATTTCCTTTTCTTTCATAAACTGAGGAATTTCTTCTGGATAAGGCAATAAATGTGAGTGACCGTTAATTCTTAGTTTTCTGTTTTTCATCTTTCTGTCATTCCTGTGTAGACAGGAATCTATTTTAATATTTAACTATTTTATTATGGATTCCTGCCTTCGCAGGAATGACAAATTATTTAACTTTGTTTGGAGCATCCATTACAGTTCCACAATTGTTGCAAGTACATTTTTCTTTGTCTGAGTAATATTTATCGAAAATTACTGGCATATCTGTTTCAATATTATCTAGTGCAAATTCTTCTCTGTAGAGTTGGTTTCCACAATTTTCACAATACCATTCTAAAGCATCTAACATCCCTTCTGAACGTGGATATTCGATAACCAAACCAACTGTATTTTCTTTTCTTTGTGGCGAATGTGGTACTTTTCCTGGCAACAGATAAATATCTCCTTCATTAATTTCAACATCTATTTGTTTTCCTTTATCATCTATGATTTTTAAAATCATATCGCCTTCTAATTGATAGAAAAACTCAGGCGTTTCGTTATAATGATAATCTTTTCTGTTATTTGGACCACCTACAACCATGACAATGTATTCGCCATTATCCCAAACTTGTTTGTTGCCAACTGGTGGTTTTAATAAATGACGATGTTCGTCTATCCACTTTTTAAAATTTATAGGTTGTACTAGTTTGCTCATTTTTTCAGATTTTTAGATTGTTGAATACTTAGAATCTTGGACTTTAAAATTAGTGAATTTTTATGTGTTTTTAAACTCTCTTTTTGATTCTTTAAATTACTGACTTCTGCAAATAGGTTTAGCCCAGATTGAAACGACATCCTTTTTTCTTTTTCAGAAAAAAGATATAGTGGAAAGCTGGAAATAGCTTCTAAAAAAATTACAAACTTTTTGTTCTACCTCCATCTATAGGAATATTAATTCCGTTGATGTAACTTGCTTGCTCACTGGTTAAAAATACAATGGCAGCAGCCACTTCTTCTGGTTTTGCAAATCGTTTTGCAGGTGCTGAATTTTTCATTGCATCTGCAACTTCGTCTAAGGTTTTTCCTGTTTTTGCTGATTTATTTTTAATGATTTCATTCAAGCGTTCTGTACCAGTTGCACCTGGCAAGACATTGTTTACTGTAATACCAAATTCGCCCAACTCATTTGCCATAGTTTTAGACCAATTGGCTACTGCACCTCTAATTGTATTGGAAACGCCCAAACCATCTAAAGGTTGTTTTACAGAGGTAGAAATTACATTTATAATACGCCCAAAACATTGAGTTTTCATAAAAGGCACCAAACTTTGCACCAAAATATGATTGCATTTTAAATGTTGCGTAAATGCATTTTCGAACTCTTCTATTGTAGCTTTAAAAATAGGACCACCTGCAGGACCACCTGTATTATTTATCAATATATGAAACTGTAATTCTGATTTTTCTAAAACAGCTTTTAGTTCGTTTGGTTTTGAAAAATCGGCTACCAAATATCCATGACATTGTGCTCCATTATTTTTCAATTCTGCTAAAACGGATGCTAATTTCTCTTTATTTCTGGCAATTAAAGTTACGTTTGCACCTTCTGCTGCTAATAATAATGCTGTTGCTTTGCCTATACCTTGTGTGCTACCGCAAACTAATGCGTTTTTGTTTTGTAATTTTAAATCCATATTTCTGTCATTCCTGTGAAAACAGGAATCTATTTTTTTATTTTTTTATTGTGGATTCCTGCCTACGCAGGAATGACAACAGTTTATTTATTTTCTAAAATCATTTCTTTAATCTTCACCGCTTTTTCGAAGTGATCTAATTGATGTGTTTCTATCCACCAAGTGGCAACTTCCATTAAAAGTTTTGGATTGTCATTTTTATTTTTGAAAAATGCGTAAAAAGACAAACCTACATTATCTCCTTTTTTAGCAATCTTTTCATTACAAACTTGAATGATTTTTTGTTTTATTTCTTTATTCATATTTAAACTAGTTCTCGATACATTTTTTTCATTCTTCAAAAAACACTCGAACTGACATGGGCTATTATTTTTTAAAATACTGAAATAAATTCAGCATTACAACACTAATTGTGTTGTATACATACATTCTTAGGTTCTGTAAAAAAACGTAAAGCTTCAAAACCTCCTTCACGTCCTACACCACTTTCTTTTGCTCCACCAAAAGGTGTTCTTAGATCGCGCAACATCCAAGTATTTACCCAAACAATTCCTGTTTGTAATTGTTTTGCAAACTGCATGGTTCTGTTGAGATTGTTTGTCCAAATTGTTGCAGACAAACCATATTTTACTTCATTTGCTAAAGTTAAGGCTTCTTTATCTGTTTTAAAAGACATGATTGTAACTACAGGTCCAAAAATTTCTTCTTGATTTAATTTACATTGATTGTCCTTTACCTCTATAATTGTAGGCTCTAAATAATACCCTTTTTCAGAATTTTTAACTGTGACTTTGTCACCTCCAAAAAGGATTTTACCACCTTCTTTTTCGGCAATATCGATATAACTTTTTACCTTTTCTAAATGTTGTTTAGACACCAAAGCCCCAATATTTGTATTTTCTTCTGATGGATTTCCTACTCTTAATTGCGCTACTTTTTTTATGAAATCTTCTTTAAACTTTTCATAGATATTTTCTTCTACTAAAATTCTACTTCCGCATAAACAAATCTGACCTTGATTTGCGAAGGATGATCTAACTGTTGTTTCTAACATCTTCTCATAATCACAATCTGCAAAAATTATATTTGGGTTTTTACCTCCTAATTCTAAAGATAGTTTCTTAAACATAGGTGCTGCAACTCTAGCAATGTGTGCTCCTGTTTTTGTACCTCCTGTAAATGAAATCGCTTTGATATTTGGATGCTCAACAATGGCTTGACCAGTTGTCGTTCCTAAACCGTGAACCATATTTAAAACACCTTTGGGGAGGCCAGCCTCTTTTGTTATATCTGAGAGCAAATATGCTGTTGCTGGAGTTACCTCACTTGGTTTTGCAACCACACAATTCCCAGCTGCAATGGCAGGTGCAATTTTCCATGTAAAGAGATACAAAGGCAAATTCCAAGGAGAAATACAACCTACAACTCCAATTGGTTGACGCAAAGTAAAATTAACAGCATTGAAACCTACACTTTCATGCGCTTCTGATGAAAACTGAGTTATGGCATTTGCAAAAAACTGAAAATTACTAGCTGCTCTTGGAATGTCTACTTCTTTAGCTAAACTAATTGGTTTACCATTGTCTTTTGATTCTGCTGCTGCTAGAACATCTAGTTTATCTAAAATTAAATGAGCAATTTTAGACAATATTTTACTTCTTTCTTCTAAAGTGGTATTGCTCCAACTTGGAAAAGCTTTTGCTGCAGCTTGGTATGCTTTTTCTACATCTTCTTTTAATGAATTTGGAATTTGTCCGTAAATCTCACCTACTGCAGGGTTGTAATTATCTAAATAATTACCTGCTTCTGGTGCAACCAGTTTTCCATTGATGTAGTTTTTTATCTTTAGCATACGGCTTTTAGCTTTTAGCTTTTGCCAAATAAGCAGTAACTTTAATCTCAACCACCAAATCTGGATGTGGTAATTGATGTACAGCCACTGTGGTTCTAGTTGGTCCTGTTGCTGCCTCAAAAAATTCTGCATAGGCTTTATTGTACTCAGCAAAATCATTCATATTTACTAAAAAGCTAGAAACATCTACGACATCTTTTAAGCTTGCACCAACTGTTTTTAGATTTTTATCTATGTTTTCTAAAACAGCTTTTGTTTGTATATAAGCGTCTAATTTTTTAGTTCCCATTTCATCAATAATAACAACGCCTGCTATAGAATTGTCTGCCCTTCTTGAACTGGTTCCTGAAACAAAAATAAAATCGCCCACAACTTTTACGTGTGGATATGCGCCTCTTGGAGTTACTTTACTCATTGGTAGTTGTATGTTTTGTATTTTTAGTATTACTAATCAATTGGTACTAAAATTAATACTTTTTTAATGAATTTTAACCAATAACCTTTATATTTAAAATATTCACAAATACCTATTAACGATTTATAGGTTATATCTGATTTTAGAAATTAATTTAATGGGATGATTTGAAAAATGAAAAGAACCTTTTTTCATTTTACTTTAAGATATGACGATTTATAATTTTTTATAAAAATGATAATTAAAAATTAAAAAAAGTTAAGAAAACATGAATTGTGATAAGTCAAACTACCTCCACCAGCAAATATCAACGAATTTGATTTGAAACTGGACATGTTTATTTTAGTATTCTCCCCTAAAAACAAACAATTACATGTTATTTTTATTAAAAAGAACGATTTAGAAAAGATACATAAGTATATCTATTGTTGCATTTATCGCATGCATAAGAATGAGTCCCAGGAATTATTCGAGTAATTCCATTTCTTTTCATTCTATATCTAGAGGTGGATTTACATTTAGGACAGGCTTTCATAATTACAGATTATTTGAATTATAATGATTAAAATTAACTAATAATCAACTAATTACACTATACTGTATTAACTTAAATCTTTTTATTTTTTCATATTTATGGGGGAGAGATTTGGGGAAAAACAAAAATTGAAAGATATACTACTTTTTACACTCTTAATGTTCGATTTATAATTGAGAACCAAGTATAATGTGTGTTGCATTTATCGCAACCATAACTTTTTGTACCTGGTATTAATTTTACAACTCCTCTTCTTTTTAATCTGTGCCTAGATACAGATTTACATCTTGGACAAGCTTTCATCTTTCATCAATATAGTTTAGTTAAGTTGTACCGAATGTACTATAAATGATTATTGTAAACTAATTTTTATTAATTATTATCAATTATTTAAAATTGCTTGTTTATTTTTCCATTTTATCCAATTTTCACCCTTAATTCGCCTCATAATATTATCAATTAAACGCATTATAAGCACATTATAGACTGCTTTCGATAAATTTTTGGGGTTTCTTGCTAATGCCCTTAAACTCATTGAAAATCCAGGAGTTCTATATTTCATATAATGCCAATATCCTTCTGGCATATATAAAACGTTTCCATGTTTTAGAGTAGTTTTAAAACCTATTGCATTTTTTAATTTGGGCCATTTTTTTAAATCTGGATTTGAAAAATCGATATCTTCTCTGGTAATTAACGAAAAAGGTATTTTATATAAATGTTTACTTTGTAGTTGATCAAACAAAATAACATCTTTTGTGCCCTCAAAATGAAAGTGAAAAATATTGGCTAAATCTATATCATAATGCATAAATGTATGAGAATCTCTACCTCCGAAAAACAACATTGGCAACCCTTTTAGTAATTTTAAACCGAAATCTGGATAGGAATAATCTTTTTGTAAAACAGGTACTTCCTTTAAAATATTCCATAAAAAAATTCTAAATTTACTAGGTTCACGTTTTAATAAATCAACATAATCAGTCATTTTCATAGTTGCATGTGGCTCATTAAAACCCTCTTTATAATTTACAGGCCTATCATCATACAAAGGCACAATTTTATCTCCTGCAATCTTTTTCATATAGTCTAAATTCCATTTTTTATATGCTGGCCAATCCTCAATAAAATTCTCAATTACTACAGGCTTCTGAGGTTTGAAATATTTTTTTATAAAATCTTCTTTGGTAATTGTTTTTACGCGATCAATTTGAAATAAGTTTAAAGACATCCTTCAAAAAATTAAAGCATAAAATTACTAAATTGTAATAAAAATACTACACAAAACAAAAAAAACCATCTTCTAAACAAAAGAAGATGGTTCTAAACAAAGGTTATGTAATTTTAAACTTTTACTGCTTTCCCTTTTTGTTTTGCAGCTTCGTTTCTTTCTATTTTATGATCTGGTCTTGTCCATCTTGGTTTTTCTCCCAAAGCTTCAAATTGAGAATCTTTGGCCTCTACTGTTTGTGGTTGCACTTTTTTGGTAAAGGGCTTTTGTGGGTTTAAACCTAATAACTCAAACATTTTCATATCCTCATTTACATCAGGATTTGGTGTTGTTAATAATTTATCGCCAGCAAAAATAGAATTTGCACCTGCAAAGAAACACATGGCTTGCCCTTCTCTACTCATTTGAGTTCTACCTGCTGATAAACGCACTTGAGTTTCTGGCAATACAATTCTTGTTGTAGCTACCATACGAATCATATCCCAAATTTCAACTGGTTTTTCATCTTCTAAAGGTGTTCCTTCAACAGCTACTAACGCATTAATTGGTGTTGATTCTGGTTGTGGATTTAAGGTTGATAGCGCTACCAACATTCCTGCTCTATCTTCTGCAGATTCTCCCATACCAATAATTCCACCAGAACAAACAGTTACGTTTGTTTTACGCACATTATCTATAGTATCTAATCTGTCTTGATATCCTCTTGTAGAAATGACTTCTTTATAATATTCTTCTGATGAGTCTAAATTGTGATTGTAGGCATACAAACCAGCTTCTGCTAATCTTTGTGCCTGATTTTCAGTAACCATACCTAAGGTACAACACACTTCCATATCCAACTTGTTAATGCCTCTCACCATTTCTAAAACTTGGTCAAACTCAGGGCCGTCTTTTACATTACGCCAAGCTGCTCCCATACAAACACGAGAACTTCCAGCTTCTTTAGCTCTTAATGCTTGTGCTTTTACTTGATTTACCGTCATTAAATCATTACCCTCTACATTGGTATGATATCTAGCAGCTTGTGGGCAATAGCCACAATCTTCTGAACATCCTCCAGTTTTTATGGATAATAAAGTAGATACTTGAACAACATTTGGGTCATGTTGTTTTCTATGGATGGTTGCAGCCTCATACAACAACTCCATTAATGGTTTATTATAAATTTCTAATATTTCTTCTTTCGTCCAGTTGTGTCTTACTTCACTCATAAATAATAGTTGATTTCCAGTTCAAAAATACAGTATTTACTTTATTTCTCTAATCCTTTTTTTAAAACTTCTTGAATTCCCTTTAAATTATCGCTGAACTGCATCATTTGTGCCAACACTTGTGCCATTTCATTCGTGTCTCCAAATCCTTTTAATTTGTTGTTTTTCACAAAAGTAGTTTTAATATTTTCCCATCGTTGTTGTTCATCCGAAGAAAGTAAACCACCCAATTCTTTGTATTTTAACAAGTTTGATTCTGCTGCACTTGTTAAGGTTTGTGATTCGTTTTCGTAATGAGATAACAACAAAGTTTCTAATTCTTTATTGTTCATTATAGGCACAACTTTCGCCACCAATTTATTCATATCTCTGTAAGACCCTTGTAATTTAAATGCAGGTTCTGTTCTGTTTGCCTCATCCATAGCAGCCGATTTTATATATGCTGCATTTACTTCCATAACGCGATCTCTAACAATCATCACCTTTTCTAAAACGGATAGATAATCGTTCAATTCTTGTTTGGTGTAATTTCCTTTTAACTCAACTCCTTCTCTATTGCCTGTTTCCACAATTTTTATCAATTGATAAATATCATCAAAATGTGTATTGGAAATTTGTGCTAAAATTGGGTTTGAAGTCATTGAATTTTCAATCAAACTCATTTTAAATAAAGATTCTGTATCGCCAATAATATCTCCCAAATTGTAAATATCGGCTCTGTTGGCTAACATATCAGGAATCTGAAACTTGTCTCCACTTTCTGTATATGGATTCCCAGCCATAATTACACAGAACTTTTTATCTCTAAAATCGTAGGTTTTGGGTTGCCCATTATAAACTCCTTCTATTTTACGAGTTCCATCTGCTAAAGAAATAAATTTCTGCAAAAACTCTGGATTACAATGCTGAATATCGTCTAAATACAACATTACATTATTCCCCATTTCAAAAGCTAAATTCAGTTTTTTTAATTCTTCACGAGCTGCGATATTGTTGGCGGACATTGGATCTACAGAAGTAACTTCATGACCAATTGCTGGCCCATTTATCTTCATAAAAATAAAACCCAACCTATTTGCTAAATACTCCATTAAAGTAGTTTTACCATAACCTGGAGGAGAAATTAGCAACAGCATTCCCATTCTGTCTGTACGTTTGTTACTCCCAACACTACCCAATTGTTTCGATAAATTATCACCAAAAAGTGGCAAATACACTTGATCTATCAATTGATTTCTAACAAAAGAAGTGAGTACTCTTGGTAGAAATTCTTCGAGTTTTAAAGCCTCCTTTAAATCTTCTGTAACTTGATGTTTTTCTTTTTTATATTGATGAAATCCAGCAACCTCAACATTAGTAAAATGTTTTAATTGGTTTACAAATTGATGATAATCAAAAAATAATTCTTGATTTTTTATAGTAGGATGACTTCCTGACAACTCTGTAATAAGTTCTGATGCTTCAATATTTACAATGTTACTCGCAGATTTATCTTCATATAAAAACAAACAAACTACCTCATATAAATAGGCAACATTATCTTTTGCATTCGATTTTATGTATGAAGAAATCCATTCAATGGCCAAATCAATTTTATAAGATTCGTTTTTAAGCAACTGAATTTCTGTTCTTAAACTCTGAATATTTTTTTTATCATTTATGGCATTACAAAAGGCTTCAAATAAATTGATTGCTGTTTGACTTACTGCAAACGAAGTTTCATCACTTAATTCTTGAAATAAATAATTTGCAATTTCAAGTTGATGAGCTGCATCATAATCTTTAATATTATGCAAAACATCCGTAAAAAGAGTATGAATTGATGCGCCTAAATCTTCTAGCAATTGAAAATGACTTTCACTTTCTGGAAAAACAGTTAAAACTGCTGCTGAAGCCTTAATTTTATCACTGTAAAATGTTCTTTTTTCTTCGGATAAACATTGCCAAAACAATTGTGCAAAAGCCCTTGTTTGTGGTGAAAATTTTAATAATCCTAAAGAAGTTCCTTTACCAATAAATGTCTTTAAAATTTTGAAAGCATCTAGATCGTGTACACCTTTTGTGTAGCCTTCTGTATAACTTTTAGAAGCCACACTTTTTACTAAATTTAACAAGTCTTCGTCTGTTAAATTGTACAAATTTTCTATTGAATTTTCTTGGGTAATTCTGTATGCCAAATATGAAGCACGATACACATTCTCGTTTTCAGAAACAAAAGGTTGATTCCAAAATTTCTCTGATTTTAGCAAGACTTCATTTTCAATTTCTTGGTAAAAATCAGTTCCTGTTAAATGATAAAAAAGTGTTTTATCTTTATAAACAATTGTTAAATCTAATACCTGTTTGTTAACACCGAATTTATGTTTTCCAAACTTGATGACATTTTCGCCATCTTCATATAAATCTTCCTTGTCTTTTAGCTTTCTTGTAGCATCTTCTTTAGCGGTTTTTAAACCGGTTTCAATCATTTCTGCTTTTCCACCATCATCTAAATCATACAATTGTGTAATGATGTCTCGCAGTTTATTAATCATTAAATCGGATGCGAAATAACCATTAATTTCATTTTGGAATTTAAAACTCTCTGCCTTTTTAACAACGCCGTTTAAAATTCGTTTTGCAGCAGTTTCTAAATCAATTGCCTTTTTATTTCTGGCTTCAATAATGCTACTTTTCCTTGCTTGAAAAGCGTTGTAAACTTCTTCTCTTTTTTCAAGAATATCTGCAATAAATTCGTCATAATCTGCAAATCTACCTTCTAAATCTTCTAATTGAATCGCAACTTTATTCAGTAATTCATCTGTTTTTTCGGGAGTTGTTGCAATGTCTAAATAGTTGACAATACTTTGGTCTATCAACTTAATTTTAGCAGCAAAATCGGCACTTGCCTCTTCAGAACTTAAAGATTTTATTTTATTTTTAATCCCAGCTTTTAATTGATTGATTGTTGAAAAAATCAACGAAATTGCATCAATAATTTTTGTGGAATGTGAAGTATCTTCAATTTCTAAATTCGATACAATATCAATCAGCAATTCTAAATCTTTTACAATTTGATTTACCTCATCTTCTAAAGCTCTACCAGCAATTACTTTTTTAATATTTTCTAGGGCTGTTTCCTTTTCAGCAACTCTTTTATGATAAGGCAACAAGGCTTTTTCATCTAACAAAAACGCAACACATCTTTGAGAAATGGTATCTGTATGTTGTGCTATTTCTTCTTCTAATTTTTCTAGATAAGAAACATCAACATAACGCACTTCTTTACAACCAATAATTTCTCCTCTTAAGGTTCTTAATTGAGATAAAGCATCAACAAAATCATCAATAATTTTAAAGGATGTACTTTTTATTTTACTAAAAAAACGATTGGTTTTGTTAGAAATTTCTTCGGTAATTTTGGTTGCATTTTTGCGCAACTGTACCACTTTATCAAACTCATCAATGGCTGAATTTGCAGCAGCATTTATAGCTGCTAAAGGAATGGATAATTCATATGTTTTCGGCTCTTTAATCCAATAATAACTGTCAATAATATCTAAAGATGTTTTCGCAATATCTTCATATAAACCATCGTAATTGTCCTCTTTATTTAAAAGCGTAATCAACACTTGGCATTCTGCCATTGCCTTTACAATATCTTTATTGCCTACTTTGTATAAAAAAGAATCTTTATGTTCTGATGGAATTTCTGCACCTTGAATAAAAGGTGTTTGCCAAATTTGAATGACGTGATGCCTTGTTTGATCTTCGCCATCTTTAAAATAACACAATTCACCATTTTTTAAAAAGGTAAATCCGTTACAAATAATTGGTGTTTTTACTTCTTGTTCAATTACATTGTAAGACATCAAAACATACAATCCTGTTTTTTCTTGATAAAAAACATAGAAAAAATCTTCACCATTTTGAGAAGTGATTTTGTCTTGGAATTTTAAATCTGAGAGTTGATTGTCAAAAATTTTGAATGCCCCAGATTGCAAATAATACCCGTTAAAAAAAATAATTCCTTGATCATTTGGCAATAAAACTGCAGCGTCTTTTACAGTATCAATTTTCTTAACTTCCTGTATTTTATGATTGTACACAAAATAGCGAGCTACTTCTTGAAAAGGCTTAATTTCTAAAACAATCAGATTTCCTAAATCTGCAAATCGGTATTGCCCATCATCTAATGTTTGGTCTGCGTGGGTAACTGGTTCATCTAAAATTCCTTTTCCGTCTTCTGTGTTGTTTTCAATTTTAATAGTTAAATCGCCACCAACAGTTTCTACAAAAACTTTATCTAAAATGCCAATATGAGGATGTTTACCATAGAAATGCATATCTCTTGTAACCTCTCGCCATTGAAATTCGTGCTGATTTGGAAACACATATTCATGTTCACTTCTGTTATCAACATACGTTAAAGTACTATCAGAAATCAACCATTTAAAAGTCTTAATATCACTTACACTTTCACTTAGTTGAAAAACCATATGCAAATAATTGCCAACAATGGCGAATTTGCTAAAAATGGTATTTCTGTAATATTTATAAAGATTTGTAAAATCGGTGATAAAGGTTTCGTCTTGTAAAAGGTTAAGCGATTTATTAACGAACTGCGTTCCATCATATGAATAAATGGAAAAAACATCATTTAATTTTACTTCTGTTCGTAACCCAAAATGAACATTATACCCAAAAATACTTAGATCACCAATGGTAATAATATCTCTAGCAATACAGTTGTTTTCTGTATTAATTCGATTATTAGCAATGAGTTTCGTTTCTACACTTCCAAAAACTTTTGCACGTTCTTGATTTAACTGACCAAGCCTGTTTTGAAGTTCTTCTTGCTGTTTTTGAAGACGACTTTGAATGATTTCGTAAGTGCCTTCTTCTATAATGTTATTTTTGTCTTCTTTTTGCATTGTGTTAATGTTCTTCTGAGATTTCTCCACAAGGTCGAAATGACAAAACTGTGATTCCTTAATTAACTCATGATTACTTACTGCTTGTCATTTCGAACGAAACGCAGTGGAGTTGAGAAATCTCAATCATTTGGAATCATTTTAAGATTTCTCCACAAGGTCGAAATGACAGGTAATATGTTATTTTGAGCAAAATGAAATAGAACCGAAAAATCTCAAACTTCATCATTTATAAATTTCCATTCTTTATTTTTAGTTGCAATCAAAAATTCTTTCTTTTTTCTACTCCATTTCTTTAACTGTTTTTCTCTACTGATTGCAATGTCAATTTCTTGATAATGCTCAAAATAAATTAAATATTTACAATTATACTTGTGAGAAAAATGTTTTGAATTTGCTTCTGGATTTGAATGATAATATAACCTTTCTTTTAAATTGTTTGTAACCCCAACATAAAGCACTGTTTTTGAATTATTTGTCAATATGTATACATAATAATTATGAGTACCTATTGTCTTTTTCATTGGTATAACTATAAAATTACTTTGAGATTCTCCACAAGGTCGAAATGACAAACGCGTGTCATTTCGAACGAAACTTAGTGAAGTTGAGAAATCTCTATTTCCTTAATAATTACTTTTGATTGTATGATATTAAATTTTTAATTAAATACTGCTTACAGAAAACTGAGCTCAAACTAAACTGTTCTGAGATTTCTCCACAAGGTCGAAATGACAAAATCACATTTCTTTTAAATTGAAATGACAAACATTTTGAAAATTACCCCAACTTTTTATCGTCTAAACCTAAACCTTTTGCCAAGTTTAGTAAATTAGAAAATAAATTACCTTCATCATTATCGTTTGTTTTCGATTTTAAATTCATTAAAATGTTAGCTACAGAAAGGTTTTTTAAATCTTCTGAGGACACATTGTATTTCGTAGCAAAATCTCTTACTTTTTCAAGTAGATTTCCCTTTACATCATTGCTTCCTAAAATGGCATCTTTTACATCTTGAACGTTTTCAGAATGTTTTGTTAATCGATCCAAACCTTTAGCTTTAGTAATTTGTCCAACAATTTGGTCGAAGAACATGGTTTCTCCACCAACAATATCAATATTCGCCGCTTTTAAAGCTTCTGCAATTACACTTGCTTGTGCATCTGCAATTTCTTTCTGAATATTGATTTCTGCTAAATCAACTTTTAATTCTTTGTCTAAACGCAACTTGAATTCTTCGTGTTCTTTTCCAACTCCGTCCAATTTCTTCATTGCATTAGCCTTTTCTTCTATTCCTGCTGCATCTGCTAAGGCTTTTTCTTTAATTACAGCTGCTTCAGCCATTCCTTCTTTCTCAATTGCAGCAGCTTTTGCTTCAATTCCTGATGCTTCTGCTTTGGCTTTTTTCTCAATAATTAAAGCTTCCACTAAACCTTCACGCTCATGAGCATCTGCTTTTGCGTGCATAACTTGTGCTTCAGACATACCAATTACAGCTTCTTCTTTTGCAGTTGCTTCTGCTAAAATTTTTCTAGCTTCCGCTTCTTTTTCACTTGCTTGTTTCTTAGCTAAAGCTTCAATATTAATTTCTTCTGCTTGTTGTATAGCAGCTTGTTTCTGAGCTTCTGCAGCTTTAGTTGTTCTAATTAATTCTTGTTCTGCTGTTGCTTCTGCATTTGTAATTTTTACTTGTTTATCTCTATCCGCAGTTTTAAAAGCTTCAATATCTTTCATATTTTCTTGCTCTTGCACCACTCCTTTTTCTAAAACAACACGATCTCTTATTACATCTTGAATATTCTTTTTCTCAACCTCAACAACTTTCTCTTTTTCAATTTGTGCCAAAGTAACAATTCGCTCTCTTTCAGTAGCTTCTAACATTCTGTCTTTTTCTACTCTTTCTGTTTCAACTGCCTCTGTTCTTTGTTTGTTTTTAGCAGCTACAATTACTTGACGTTGCATATTTTCTTCGGCAACTTGTAACTTTTCTTCTGTGGATATTCTTGCAGTTTCCGATTTTAAACGTTCTTCTTCAGATACTTTTAAAACATTTGCTTCTTCACGAGATTTTATATTAGCTATTTCTCTTTTTTGTTGCTCTTCT
Organism: Polaribacter sp.; assembly: GCF_965660385.1. Taxonomy (GTDB): domain Bacteria; phylum Bacteroidota; class Bacteroidia; order Flavobacteriales; family Flavobacteriaceae; genus Polaribacter. The sequence goes on along the minus strand of NZ_CBFHZT010000005.1, from coordinate 45,443 downwards.
TTTTCAGCCAATTGCTTGTCTAATTCCAAAATTGCTTCACGTGCTTCAACATCTTGTTTACGGATGGTTTTTTCTTCATCACGCATAATTAAATTCGACTTTACATTTTGAGCCGCAGTTAATTCTGTAATTTTCTTAATCCCTTCCGAATCTAAAATATTGTCTGTTTTCAAGAACGAAACTGGAGTTTGCTCTAAATAATCGATAGCACAATCCTCTAAAGTATAACCATTTAAATCTGTACCAATAATATCTACAATCTCATCTCTAAACTCCCTTCTAGCTTCATAAAGTTCTGTGAATTCAAACTTTTTTCCAACCGTTTTTAGGGCTTCCGAAAATTTCGCTTCAAATAAATCTTCTAAAGTTTTAATATCTGACGCTCTTGCACAACCAATAGTTTGTGCTACTTTTTTTATAAATTCAATTTCGTTATTTACACGTACAAAAAAGGCAACTTTAATGTCTGCACGCATATTGTCTTTACAGATTAAACCTTCATTACCTAATCTTTCAATTTGGATTTTCTTTACAGAAATATCCATAATTTCTACTCTATGAAAAACAGGCACTACATATAACCCTTTATCTGTAGCTACTTTGGTTCCTCCAAAACCGGTTCTTACAAGTGCATCTCCTTGTGGAATTTTCTTGTAAAACATTGCAATAATTGCAAAATAAACAATAACAAGGAATGCAATTAATCCTAAACTGATTCCAATAATTCCGAATAATCCTTCTGGCATAATTTTTTTGTTTTTTTAGTTAGTTTTATATGATTGGACGTAATAATAATTCTTGTCTTTACTTTGTTTGATGATGATGATTGGCTCTTTATAGTCAATTTGTACACCGTTCAAAGATTTTACATAAATAGCTAATGGTGTGTGATCTACCACAACTTCTGCAGACCCCATTTTATTATCTTTTATTTTTGATAAACAAATTCCTCTTCTTCCAACAATTTCAATAGCTTTATCTCCATCCTTATTCAGATTTTTAAAAAACCCTTTAAAAGGAGCTGTAAATATTTTCGTTAACATTAAAGCAGGAAATACACCAAACAACATAATTGTATAGCCTAAAGAATTCTCATAGCTCTCTGTAATTGTTGTAGTTATGGTTGTAACCATCCACCAAATAAAAATCCAACAAGTAAATGTGAACATAAATGGCAACCCAATAAAATTGAAGAAAATTAAAAGTCTTTGCCACCATTTTAACGATTTCTTTTTAGGGTTTTTAGCTGATTTCTCGCTAATTTCTGTGGTAGCCATATCTTGAAAATCTACATTTCCACCTTCAATATTGGTTTCAAAATCAGTATCAATATCTGCATCTACGTCAATATCTATGTCTACATCTACATCCAAATCAAAATCGACTCCAGAAACCATCGTTAAGATCCAATACAAAACTAGAACTATCATTAAAATGGTTAAAGTGATGTTTACTGGAGAGAATAATATGTCTATTAAATGATTCAATAGTGTTGATTTAGTTGGTTAGCAAATGTTGGGTATTTAGTTTAATGTTCATTTTTTGTGATAGAAAATCATCTATAAAACAAAAGACAAGAAGTAAGGGTATTTTATCATAGCAATAATTTTTAAAAGTGACTAAATATAGTAATTTTTTGACGTATTTACAGTACTTATTTCGTCAATAAAATAGAAACTGCATTTCCACCAAAACCCACAGCATTGATCAATATTTTTTTAATATTCTTAGGTTGATTTTGACGCTCTGCAAATGGCACTGCAATAACTTTTTGGTGTTGTAACATCAAAATTGCTAATTCTAGACTTAACATTCCTGAAGCTCCAAAAGTATGACCGAGTTTCCACTTATTAGTAGTTAGAAAAGGAGTTTTGTTGCAAAAAACTTTAGAAATCGCATTTATTTCTGATTGATCTCCTTTTATGGTGCCTGGAGCATGCATTATTATTGCATCAATTTCATTTGGTGAAATAGTACCCAAAGCCATTTTCATCGATTTTTGAAAACAAATGGCATTTGTTGAAATAGAGGTGTTGTGTTTCAATACTTCAGTTGCAAAACCAACTCCACAAATAGTTGCTAAGGCATTTTTTACGATTCCTTTTTCTAAACAAATTGCTGATGCTCCTTCTCCCAAAACCATAGTGTTTTTTTTCTTTTGCAAATCGAAAGATTTACAAGGGTAAGATTCTTCGACACGTGAATCAAGTTCAGTGCAGGCAAGTTCAGAATGGCGTTTTGCGTAAACTTTTAGCGCCTGCATTTGTGCAATTGTAAAATTGGTTAAAGGCGCTTCGCTTCCGCCCACTAAAAAATGATCTGACATTCCTGAATTAATCCAAGCTACACCATTTAATAAAGAATGTAGTGCTGTAGAACAAGTTATAGAATGTGAAATTTCTGGGCCCGAGGTTTGTAAATCGTGTGCTACCCAAGACGAAATATTGCCTAAAGTTGTGGTTGGCGAACTTAAAGTTGATGATTTCTGAGTTTCTAAAAACTCTTTATGATATTTTTCGAACAACGCTGTTGCACCTCTGGATGAACCAAAATTAACTCCGAAATTAGTTTTAGATTTCCAATTGGCCGATTTTATTGCTTCTCTAGAAACATAAATGGCAAATAATACTGAATCATCTAAATTTCTGTATTTTGCATCGGATTTTCTTAATTCATCTACTTTGTGTTGACTTTCTTTAGAAAGTTGCCCCACAAAAACTTTAGACTTGTCATTTCGATCTTGTGGAGAAATCTCTTTTTGCGATAAAAAATGTTTGTCTAACAAATAGTTTTGCCAAATTTCATTGGGATTACTACCCAATGCAGAAATGGATGCTAACGCTGTTATAGATATGAGTTGATTCATATTGAGGTTGTAAAAATAAGTATTCTTTTGAGACCTTTTAGGTTTTTGAAACCTGAAAGGTCTTCTCTAATTTTTTTTCGCGTTAAGGATTGAAGCTTTGTTGGAGCTCTCCCGATTTTTCATCGGGAAGCGACTGCTGAAAGCCTGCAGTGGTTTGTGGCGTTTATGCAAACCACTGAACGCCCTAAACAATCGCCAAACTTTCTTCAATTGTATTGTACACTTTTTGTAATTCCTTTTTAGTAATTACATAAGGTACTTGAATGTAAATCGTGTTGCCTAAAGGACGCAAAAAAACACCTCTTTCCATAAAAAAAGCAAGTAATTTATCGCGTAAACTTCCATAACGTGCCATTTTTGTATCTAAATCTAATGCAAAAATAACCCCCAGAAAACGTGCTGTTTTTACTTTTGGATGCTTTTCAATTTTGGTTTTAAATGTCTTATGTGCTTCTGAAATAGTTGCAATATTTTGCTGAATTTCATCAGTTTGCAATAATTCTATAGCCGCATTTGCAGCTGCACATGCAATAGGATTTGCAGAATAGGTATGGCAATGAAAAAAACCTTTTGCCATTTCGTTACTTAAAAAAGCTTCGTAAATTTTTTCGGTGCAACTTGTAATTGCCATTGGCACCAAACCTGCTGTTAAAGCTTTACTTAAACAAATAATATCGGGTTTTGTTTCTATAAAATCGGATGCAAAGTTGCGTCCTGTTTTTCCAAAACCTGTCATAACTTCGTCTGCAATTGTTAAGATATTGTTGCTTTTACAGAAATTTAAAATTTTGTTTAAGCCAGTGGCATCATGAATTTTCATTCCTGCTGCCCCTTGAATTATGGGTTCGTAAATGAACCCAGCTACTTTATTTTTGGAAACAATTTCTTGTAATTTATTTAAAATTTCTTGGTGATTGTTTCCATTTGGGGTAGGAATCCTTTTTACTTCCATTAAAAAATCTTCAAAAGGACCATTGTACACAGATAATCCAGAAACTGACATTGCTCCAAAAGTATCTCCATGAAAACCATTTTCGAACGCAATAAATGTGCTTCGTTTTTCATCTAAATTAAAATAGTATTGCAATGCCATTTTAATTCCGGCTTCTACAGCTGTAGATCCGTTATCGTTAAAAAAAATTCGATTTTGATTATTTGGCAAAATTTGAATTAAATTCTCTGATAATTTTATAGCGGGTTCATGCGTAAAATCGCTAAACATTACTTGATCTAATGTTTGCATTTGATTATTTACACGACTGGTAATGTATGGATTACAATGGCCAAACATACAAGTGTACCAAGAAGAAATAGCATCTATATATTCGTTGCCATTTTCATCTGTTAACACACAGCCTTTTGCTTTTACAATGGCCAAACTTTCTGGATGCGTTTGGTGTTGTTTTAAAGGATGCCAGAGGTGTTTTTTATCTCTTTCTTGCAGATAGGCTTTATTAAGTTCTTTTTGCATTTTCTTTTAATTCTCTGTGTAATAAAATTTATTTTACCACTAAAACTTCATTAATATTCGTGGTAAATTTAGGCGATAAGCGTTCTTGTTTCATTTTCCAAGTACGTTTTAAATCTTGATTGCCTAACTTAATTTTATCTGCTTTGTATTTTTTATTTAAATGATCAATTGCAGACATTAATGGTTTGTGCTTCGGATTTTCTGATGAAAATAAATTAAGCTGAAAATTATCATTAGGCACTAAACCAGATATTATGACTCCAGCTTTTTTATATTTTATGCCTTTTTTAAAAATTGTTTTTACAGCTTCAATCGCTGCTTTAGCAATCACTAAAGTAGAATCTGTTGGATACGATAAAATTACGGTTCTGTCTACTTTAAGATAGGCTTGGTTTTTATCAAAACGATTGCTACGTAAAAAAACAGTAATTACATGACAGTTTGATTTTTGTTCACGTAATTTTTTGGCACAACTTGCTGCAAATGTAGCAATGCGCTCTTTAATATTATCGATATCTGAATACGTGTTTTCAAAACTTCTTGTGGTCGCAATCATTTTTTTAGAAGTTACAGCATCTTCTAAAGGAATTTTAGAAATGCCTTGTAAATCTTTTTGCAAGCGCCACTCTACAATAGAAAAGTTCTTCAAAACCCAATCACTTGGCAATTGTGTAAAATCATAAGCGGTTTCAATTCCTTTTGCTTGTAAACGTTTTTTTAAACGACTACCAATTCCCCAAACTTTTCCAATTTTAGTCCATTTTAGTGCTTTTATTCTGTTTTCATCAGTATCAATCACACAAATTCCTTTGGATTGTTTTAGGTTTGAACGCGCAATTTTATTCGCAACTTTGCTCAAAGCTTTTGTTGGTGCAATGCCTACGCAGGTAGGTATCCCTGTCCATTTTAAAATTCGGCTTCTCATTTTTATGGCATATTCTTCAAAATTGCAATGCTCAAAACCTTTAAATTCTAAAAAAGATTCATCAATGGAATACACTTCGATATCTGGAGAAAAATCGCGTAAAATATTCATCACTCTTGCACTCATATCACCATACAATGGATAATTAGATGACAGCACTGTAATATTATTTTGCTTACAAAACTGTTCCCATTTAAAAATAGGCGCACCAAAAGGCAAACCTATTTTCTTGGCTTCATCACTCATAGAAATTACACAACCATCGTTATTACTTAAAATAGCAACAGGTTTTTCTTGTAAATTAGGGTTAAAAACTCTTTCACAAGAGGCATAAAAATTATTACAATCTACCAATGCAAACATAAAAGTAAAGGTATAGAATTTTGTTATTTTTGCAGTGATGAATCTTCCAAAGAAATTAACAAATCGATTAAAATCTCGCAAAGAGAACAATGCATTGCGTAGCTTAAAGTTACCTTTAAATTTGATTGATTTTTCTTCTAATGATTATTTAGGGTTTGCGAAATCTGAAGTTATTTTCGAGGAAACTCATCAATATTTAATTGATAATAACTTTAAACAAAATGGTGCAACCGGCAGTAGATTGTTATCTGGAAATTATCAATTATATACAGAAGTTGAAAATTTTTTGAGTGATTTTCATCAAACTGAATCTGCTACTATTTTCAATTCGGGTTATGATGCCAATGTTGGTTTCTTCTCTTCTATTCCGCAAAGAGGTGATGTTATTTTATATGATGAATTGAGTCACGCTTCTATACGAGATGGAATCAAATTAAGTAATGCCAAAGCATTTAAATTTCTGCATAATGATTTGGAGGATTTGGAAAAAAAGATTCTTCAACAAACTCAGAATGCCATTAATTACCAGGCTGAACCTATTGAAATTTATGTTGTTACAGAAGCTGTTTTTTCTATGGATGGAGATTCACCTGATTTGGTTGCTATTTCAAAAATCTGTAAAAAACACAATGCTTTTTTAATTGTTGATGAAGCACATGCAATTGGCGTTTTTGGGGCAGGTTTGGTTCAAAACCTCAATTTAGAAGATGCTATTTTTGCAAGAATCATTACGTTTGGCAAAGCTTTAGGCTGTCATGGAGCTGCTATTTTGGGTAGTAAAAAGTTACAAGAATATGTAGTGAATTTTGCACGTAGTTTTATTTATACAACAGGACTTTCTCCTCATTCTTTAGCAACTATAAAAATTGCTTACAAACATCTAAATGTCAGTTCGAGTGAATTTGTGAAGAATGAGCAAATTTGTATCGAGAACTCTCAAAACAAACTCCAACAGAATATTCATCATTTTTTAGAAGCTGTAAAAAAACAGAATTTAAATTTTATTCCAAGTTGTTCTGCGATTCATTGTTGTGTAATTTCTGGAAATAAAAAAGTAAAATCAATTGCTCATAAATTGCAAGAAAAAGGTTTTGATGTAAAAGCTATTTTATCGCCAACAGTACCAAAAGGCAAAGAGCGTTTACGGTTTTGTTTGCATAGTTATAATTCTCTAGAAGAAATCACAAAAATTTTAGAATTACTACACTCAATAATTCATTAAATTTGTCATTTTTTCGTAGGCAGGAAACTCTTTAAAAAACAGAAAACAATTCATCTTAGATTGCTGTCTACTCAGAAATAATCGCAAAATGAAAACATACTTCATCACAGGAATATCGACAGAGGTGGGCAAAACAGTAGCTGCAGCTATTGTTACAGAAGCTTTAAAAGCCGATTATTGGAAACCAATACAGGCAGGAGATTTAGAGAATTCTGATACGCACAAAGTAGCGCGCTTTATATCGAATAAAAAATCTGTCTTTCATCAAAATGCATATGCTTTGCACACCCCTATGAGTCCGCATGCTGCTGCTGAAATTGATGGAATTCACATCAACTTAAAAGATATTGTAGCACCAAAAACCGAAAATCATTTGGTTATTGAAGGTGCTGGTGGTTTGTTAGTTCCTTTAAACGATACTGATACTATTTTAGACTTAATACAACCTGATTACAAGGTAATTGTAGTTTCACGTCATTATTTGGGCAGCATCAACCATACTTTATTAACCTTAAACTTATTAAAAGAAAAAGGATTTGATGTGTCTGTAATTTTTTCGGGTGATGAACATCCAACTACGGAAAGTATCATCCAAAAAATGACCAACATTCATGTTATTGGCAGAATAAATGAAGAACCCTATTTTGACCAAAATATCATTAAAGAATATGCTCAAAAATTTGCAGAAAAATTGTAATTTGCCATATGATGACAACTGCTAAAAATCTTACTTTTTTTACCCCAAAAGCCTCTTTAGGCAATGGTGCTATTTTAATTGATACAGGAATTTCTGCTGGATTTCCATCACCTGCAGATGATTTTCGAGAAACTCGAATTTCTTTAGATGAGGAGCTGATAAAAAATAAAGACGCTACATTTTTTGCAAAAGTAAAAGGGCAATCTATGATTGATGCTGGTTTAGATGATAATGATTTATTAGTAATTGATAGAAGTTTAGAACCCGCAAACAATAAAATAGCCGTTTGTTTTTTAGATGGCGAATTTACAGTGAAACGTTTGCGAGTAGAAAAAAATGAGGTTTGGCTGCAACCAGAAAACCCTAATTATCCAATCATTAAAATTACAGAAGATAATGATTTTGTGATTTGGGGAATTGTAACTAATGTGATTAAAAAAGTTTGAAACGAATTGTAAAATATTACTTTAAAGTTTTAAAAAAGCAAGTATTATTTTTGCTTTTAATTGTTTTGATACCTACAGGTTTTGCACAAAATCGTGCGGCATTTCAAGATACAATTCCGTTTAAAACAGATTTAGGGTTAATTATTATTCCAATAACGTTTAATGGCGTTGAGAAACAATTTGCTTTTGATACTGGCGCTACACATTCTGTTGCTTATGATTGGGCAAAAAATGAGCTAAAACCAACAAGAAAAACAACGAATATTACTTCTTCTAGTGGTTTAAAAAGTAAAATGCGCTTTTATAAAAGTGGATTAATAGAACTAGGAAGTAGAAAAATTAGAAAACATAGCATATTAAACACAGCTAAAAACGAGGTGTTTTCTTGCTACAAAATCGATGGAATTCTGGGTGTTGATATTATAAAAGAGTTGAATTGGACTATTGATTTTGAGCGAAAGATTTTAGTTATGTATCCATCAAATCATTTTCCAGATAAGGTAAAAAAGATGCATCCTTTAACTTTTAGTTATCATGATAAAAGACCTTATGTATTTCTAAAACGAAACAATAAAAAAATTCGCTTTCTTTTAGACACTGGTGCTGGAGGTTTTTCTAATATCTCAAAACGCGAGTATAACTTTTCTACAATTGATAATTATCCAAATTTATCAACGCAAAGTGCCAGCATGGATGTGAATGGAATTCTTACTTCATCATTAGCCAATATTGTAAAGTACACAGAAAGTGTTTCTGGTGATGTTACTATTTCACCAATTATAGTGTATAACAACCAAAAATCTTCTAAAATAGCAAATCAATTATGGAGAAATAATGAACTTTTTTTATCCTTAAAAAAAGATAAGTTATATAGTTTTAAAGCTAACATCAACAATAAATACAAAGGATATCCATGTTCTGTTTTATTCTTTAAAAACAAAATGCGAATTGTTAAAGTGGATGAAGAAAGTGATTTATGGCAAAATGGTGTGAGACAAGGCACTGAAATATTATCTATAAATGGAAAAAAGTTTGACAATTTTTGTGATTTAGACAATTATTTCAGAAAAACAGTTCAACTGGAACAATCTTTCAAAATAACTTTAGCTAATGGTAGCGTATTTACTGTAAACAAAAATTCGATCCTTAAAAAGTAAAAAAACAACCTTTTTCGATAATTTATTATTGTTTTTCGATAATTTTTATATATTTGCATCGTTAAATAATGATTACTTATGCGAAAAATTTACATTTTAAAAGCAATTATAGACTTTCTTTGGATATTTTCTATGCCAGCAATACTTTTAGTTATTGGTTTGGTTTTCGCCGTCTTTTTTATCGATTTGGGTAAACTTGATATCACAATAAATGCAGTTAATTTTAACGCAAACGATGTAACATATAAAATACTTCTTGCTATTTCTGCATTAAATTATTTATTACTTCTTGCAGCTTTGTATTATTTCAGAAAAACACTTCGCTATTTTTTAAATACTAAAATTTTTGATGCAATCGTTATTTCTTCTTTCAAAAAAATTGGAAATCTACTTTGTATATCTGCCATAATTGCTATCTGTATTTCGTTTATGATAAGGATTTATTATCAACAAAAAGTAAGTTTAGAACTTGGCTTAAATGAGCATATCATACTACTATGCCTTGGTTTATTCTTTTTAATATTAAGTGAAATTTTTAAAATAGCAAAAGCTCATAAACAAGAAAACGATTTAACGATATAATTATGAAAAAAACAGCCTTTATAATTTCTAAAATCACTTTTTGGGGATTTGCATTATTTTCTAGCATTTTAATTCCGTTTTCATTATTGTCTTTTTTAGAATATTACTTTAGTTGGGATATCCCTTTTGTGGAAATCGTACAAAGAGATGGTTTAGACTTTGCTAAAATTAAAAATATTGGAGTTGAATTTTGGATCAATTACACCATCATTTTAATGTGGGGAACATTTATTTATTATTCCATTTACTTTTATATTTTACAAAGTTTTTTCAAAATATTCATCACCCAAAAAACCTTTGAAGAAAATTCTTTACAAAAATTAAAACTCTTTTATCGTATTAATTTTATTCCTGTAATTATTGATTTTATTGGAATTATAATTAGATATATTTTGTTTGATAGTTTAAGATTTGATGAACCACATTTCTTTGTTTTGATTCATTTGCTCCTAGCTTTCTTTTTATACTTTTATCTAGATTTGATTAAAAAAGGAAATACTATTCAACAAGAAAATGATTTAACAATATAGTTATGAAAGAAATTAACGCATTACAAAAAGCAATTAAAACACTCACCTTTTTTTTTATACTGATTGTGTTCTTGTATCCTATAAAAGCATTATTTGCTTTTATGGAAGAAGATTTGACTTTTTTAGGTATGGTAATTGATGATTCTAAATCGATATTTTTGTGGATTAAATTTACCCTAAAATTTATTGCTAATATTGTGTTTTTTATGGGAATTCGTTTTTTATTAAAAACTCTGAATTTCAACACAGTAAAAAAGTTATTTGATACAAAGAAAGTTTTATTATTTAAGAAAACAGGACAGTATTTTTTGCAATCTGCAGCAATTGGCAGTTTGATTATTTTGGTTGATATTTTTGATGGAAAATTTGCGAACCTAAAAATGAGTACAGATTTTATATTTATCCTATACTTTTCTATGATTATTGGTTTTTTCTTTTTTGTTTTTAGTAAAGTTTTAGAAGCAGGAAAAAAACTACAACAAGAAAACGATTTAACCATATAACATGGCAATTATTGTAAACTTAGATGTTATGCTTGCCAAACGTAAAATGCGGAGCAAAGAGTTAGCAGAAAAAATTGGCATAACTACTGCAAATTTATCTATCTTAAAATCGGGTAAAGCAAAAGCGGTTCGTTTTTCTACGTTAGAGGCTATTTGTGAGGTATTAGAATGTCAACCAGCTGATATTTTGGAATATCAAAAAGAGTTATAAACTACAATTAAATTTTATTTTTTGATGATATCAAAAAATAAAAAAGCGGATTGTAAAAAAGGTGGTATTGTCAGCTTCTTTTATATCTACAGCAAATTACTTAGTTTAAGAAAAGCACAACAAGGCTATAATAAGTTGTTGATGCCAACTCATACATTACCTTTTTCTGATGTTAAAAAATGTAAAAAACACCCTTAAAAAGAATATTGTTTTAAAGAATTAGCAACACAAAAAAATATGCTTTAGAAAAAAGCAAATATTAATGATGAGTCAATCGCTTTTCAAAAAAAAGTATTTCTTAAAGCAACACATCTCTTCAAAATTGAAGTCAAAAACGGAGAGCTAAAAATCTTCAAAGCTACATAAGGGCTAAATTATTGTAAATATTAAAATAAAAGGAGCAATGTCTATTTTTGCAATTAATCTGAAAAAAATAAGCGAATTTAAGTACGTCTAAAACTATAAAATCAAGAATAAACTGCTTAAAACAATAGCTTTTAAGTTACTTCTCAGCTTTTAATAATGCACCAATAAAATATCAGTGTAAACAAAAAGCTATTTAGAAAAATGAAATTTGTCACTAACTTTTCAAATTTAATAGTTGAAAGAGACAAAATTTACAGGAACCTCGTTATTTTCTAATCTCTTTTTTATTTATTCTTTTTTTATTAGAATAGATAACATTATGCACCTTAATCGTTAGGATTATTTAGTGCTTGAGAAAGATCAGCAATAATATCCTCAGCATTTTCTAGTCCAACAGAAACACGAACCAAGCCATTGGTAATACCAACTTCTAATCGATCTTCTTCTGATAATCTACCATGAGTTGTAGATGAAGGATGTGTAACAATAGTTCTTGTATCTCCAAGATTTGCAGATAAAGAACACATTTTTATGTTATCTAAAAATTTTCTACCAGCATCAATACCGCCTTTAATTTCAAAAGCTACTATATTACCTCCTAATTTCATTTGTTTTTTTGCAACTTCATACTGTGGATGAGATGCCAAAAAAGGATATTTTACGATATCTACCTTCTCATTACTTTCTAAAAACTGCGCTACTTTTAAAGCATTTTCAGAATGTTTCTCTACCCTTAAAGACAGTGTTTCTAAACTTTTAGACAACACCCAAGCATTAAAAGGAGACATTGCTGGCCCAGTATTTCTGGCAAATAAATAAATTTCTCTTATTAAGTCTGATGAACCAACAGTAACTCCACCCAAAACTCTACCTTGACCATCCATTAGCTTTGTAGCAGAATGAATTACCAAGTCTGCTCCAAATTTAATTGGTTGTTGAATGTAAGGTGTTGCAAAGCAATTATCAACTATAAAAATAAGATTGTGTTTTTTTGCAATGTTGCCAATCAATTCTAAATCTAAAATATCAACAGCAGGATTTGTTGGTGTTTCTATATATAAAATCTTTGTATTTTCTTTGATTAAGCTCTCAACAATAGCTACTTCATCTACTTTAAAATAAGATGTTTCGATATTCCATTTTGGTAAATATTTCGTAAACATACTGTGTGTAGAACCAAAAACAGATCTACAAGACACAACATGATCGCCAGCATTTAATAAAGCTGCAAATGATGAAAAAATTGCTGACATACCTGTTGCAAAGGCGTAACCCGCTTCTGCACCTTCCATAGCTACTACTTTATCTACAAATTCTGTTGTATTCGGGTTGGTAAACCTACTATATAAATTTCGTTGTTTTTCTTCTGCAAAGGAAGAACGCATTTCTTCAGCATCTTCAAAGACAAAACTTGAGGTTAAGTATAAAGGTGTAGAATGCTCAGAAAATTGTGTTCTTTCTGTTTGATTTCTTATGGCTTTAGTTTCGAAATTTTTCATTTTTTTATTAGTTGTTGGTTGCTAGTTGTTGGTTCGTGGATGATGGCTTAACTATTAACTAAAAACCATCAGCCAACCACTAACTATTTGTTTTGATACTGAAACAAGTTCAGCATGACACTTTGTGTCAATTCCCATGTTTTGCTAATCTTAATATGTCTCCAAAAACACCTCTTGCTGTAACACTTGCTCCTGCTCCTGCTCCTTGAATTACAATAGGTTGCTCTACATAAGATTCTGTATAAATCTCAAATATGGCATCAGAACCTTGCAAAGATCCTAAAGGTGTGTTTATTGGCGTAGAAACTAATTTTACAGCTAAATCACCTTTTTCTTTTGATAAATCTCCACTTAATTCACCTATATAACGTAAAACGTGATTTGGTTTTTGGTTTTCTTTTAGGGTTTTATATTCATGATTCAACAACTCCAATTTACCAAAAAATTCATCTGCAGAACCTTCCCTTAAATTTTCTGGAATTAAATTTTTAATTTCAACTTCATCAAACTCATTTTCCAGTTCTAATTCTCTTGCTAAAATTAGCAATTTTCTTGCAACATCGTTTCCACCTAAATCTTCTCTTGGATCTGGTTCTGTGAATCCTTTGTCAATAGCTTCTTGCAACACGTCTGAAAACGGAACATCTTTTACGGAGAAATTATTAAATAAATAACTTAATGACCCAGAAAAAACACCTCTTATTTTGGTAATATTTTCACCAGATTCGTGTAACAATCTAATTGTATCAATTAATGGTAAACCTGCACCTACATTGGTTTCATATAAGTACTGTTTTTTATATTCTTTTAATTTTGCTCTTACTTCTTGATAAAATTCAAATGATAAAGTATTGGCTATCTTATTACAAGAAACCAAATCAAAACCAGCTTCAATTAACGGAATGTAATTGTTCACAAAATTAACGCTTGCAGTATTGTCCACTGCAATTAAATTTTCGAAATGATGTGTTTTTGCAAATGCTATAATATCATTAACAGTCGTATTTTCATCACCTGTATTGTATAAATCTTCTTTCCAATTTTTAGAAACTCCATTTTTATTTAGCAATACTTTTTTAGAGTTCGCAATTGCAAAAACATTCAACTGAATTTTACGTCGTTCTAAAACAGATTGAGTGTTTTCTATAATTTGATCAATTAAAGTACCCCCAACCAAACCTTTCCCAAAAATAGCGATATTAATTTTCTTAGTTACTCCAAATACTTGTCCATGAATTACATTTACGGCCTTATGTAATTCATCCTTCTTCACTACCAAACTCACATTTTTACCTGTAACTGTATTATTGAAAAGTACTGGTACAATTTGGTTTTTTATTAAGGCGTTATAAGGGTGATGAAACTCACTTAAATCTTGACCAATAATCGAAATTACAGATACATTTTTAGTCACTGAAATTTGATTTACATCTTGAGCATAAAAATCATTTTCAAACTCTCTTTGTAAAGCAGCAACTGCATCATCAGAATTATGAGCATCAATAATTAATCCTATTCCTCTTTCTGAAGATCCTTGAGAGATAATACTTACACTAATATTTTTATCACTTAAAGTTCTAAAAATACGCGCATCTACACCAACTTTACCTAACAAACCTCTACCCTCAAAATTAATCAAAGCTACATCATCAATTGTAGAAATAGATTTGATTCCTTTTGTTGAAGATGCTGATGTAATTAACGTTCCTTGATCTTCTTTATTAAAGGTATTTAAAATTCTAAGGTTGATGTTTTTTTCTAATAACGGAATAATGGTTTTTGCATGTAAAATTGAAGCGCCAAAATTTGCCAATTCATTGGCTTCTGAATACGAAAGCTGTTCAATCTTTTTTGCATCAGCTACCAAATCTGGATTTGCAGTGTAAATTCCGCTTACGTGGGTGTAATTCTGCAATTCATCAGCATCTAAATAATTAGCTAATAATGCTGCTGAATAATTACTTCCATTTCTACCTAAAGTAGTTGTTTCTCCTTTTTTATTTGAAGCTATAAAACCAGTAACAACATTTATTTTATCGCTATTCTTTTTAAAGTATGCAACAACTTTTTCCTGAGAAACAGTGCTGATAGGTTGTGCATTCCCAAAGTTTTCATCAGTAATAATTAATGATCTTGAATCAACTGAGTTCACTGGAATATTGTGTGTTTCTAACAAACTTGTGATTAACTTTACAGATAATAATTCACCTTGAGCTAAAACTTCATCTTTTATTTTCTGACTATAATCACCCAACAAAGAAACACCTTCGAAAATGGTTTCTAAAGTTGAAAACTCTTTTGAAAAATCTACTTTTCCATTAGGTTCTTGTTGATATTCTTTAAACTTTTTAAACTTGTTTTTATAGTCTTTTTTAGAAGCTGCCCTCTCTAAAATAGCTTCCAAATCGTTTGTAGAATTACCTCGTGCAGAAGCTACAACAGTAATTTTATCACCGTTTTTATATTTATTCGAAATAATCTCGATGGCATTTTTTAATCCTTTTCCGTTTGCTAAAGATTTGCCACCGAATTTAATAATCTTCATTTTTTTCTGGCTATAGTTTTTATTGAAAATAGGTTCAATAATTTTTTCTAATTGATCATACTCAATCAAAAAAGCATCATGACCATGCACCGAATTTATTTCATTGTAGGTCACATTTTCTTTAGTAAGCGCAATTTTTTTGTGAGTTTCTCTGTTCTCCTCCGCTGTAAAAAACAAATCAGAATCTACACCTATAATATGAATATTCGCATCAATTTTATCTAAAATATCAAGTGCTTTCTCTCCACCAACAGTTACATCAATGGTTTTTAACAGCTGATTCATCAATTTATAAGATGATAATTGATAACGCTCTTGTAATTTTTTACCATGATGCAACAACCAACTTTCTACATTAAAAAAGTCTGAATTTTCATTTTTAGAGCGATGAAAACGTTCTTTAAAAGATTCTGGAGTTCTATAACACAACATGGCATGCATTCTTGCATCATGCACAGGATTCTTAGAATTGATTAAAAATTGCTCTTGTATTTGACAATTGGCAATTAACCAATCAGTAGATTTCCAATCGGTTGCAATCGGGATAAAATGTTGCGTCAAATCATTTTTTAACACCATCATTTCCCAAGCAATTCCACCACCTAACGAACCTCCAATTAATGCAAATAATTGCTTAATTTTTAAAGTATCTAATCCTTCTAAAAAAATTCTTGCAACATCTCTAGCAATAAAATCTTTGTAGTTATCAATTAAAAAACCATCAAAACCATTACCTGGAATATTAAAAGACAGTACTGTATAAATGGCTGTATTTATGGCTTTTTCTTTACCAACAATATCTTGCCACCATCCATCTTTTCCACCAACCTCACTATTTCCTGTTAGTGCGTGATTGATTAATACAACAGGCGCTGTGCCTAAATCTAGACCAAAAACTTGATAACTCAAGTTTAAATTAGAAACAAGAGCTCCAGATTCTGTTGTAAAGTTTTTTAATGTGATATGTTGCAATTGATGTTCCATTTTTTATACAAGGGGTTTTAGCCCCTTGTATTGTTTATTGTTTTTATATTTTAGCAAAAGCTGCTTTTAAATCGGCCTTTAAATCTTCTATATCTTCAATACCCACAGACAATCTAATTAAGTCTGAAGTTACCCCAGCACTTTCTTGTGCGGCTTCATCTAATTGTTGATGAGTGGTACTTGCAGGGTGAATAATTAACGATTTTGTATCACCTATATTTGCCAACAAAGAAAACACTTTTGTTTCGTTAGCAACTGTTTTGGCTGCTTCAAAACCTCCTTTTGCCCCAAAAGTTACAATACCACTTTGGCCTTTTGGTAAGTATTTTTTTGCCAACTCATTGTATTTACTACTTTCTAATCCAGGGTAATTTACCCAAGCAACCTCATCTTGTGCTTCTAACCATTTTGCCAATTCCAACGCATTTTCTGAATGTTGTTTGATACGAATTGGTAAGGTCTCTAAACCTTGAATGATATTAAATGCATTTGTTGGGCTGATTGCTCCTCCAAAATCACGCAATCCTTCTAAAATTAATTTAAAGGTATATGATGCTGCACCTAAAGTTTCGTAATATTTTAATCCATGGTAACCTGCAGATGGCTCTGTAAATTCTGGGAATTTTCCATTAGCCCAATTAAAAGTTCCACCATCAATAATTGCACCACCTAAAGAATTTCCTTGTCCGCCAATATATTTTGTTAAGGAATGAATTACAATATTTGCTCCATGTTTTAAAGGATTTAACAATGCTGGAGTTGCCACAGTATTATCCACAATAAAAGGAACTTCTGCTGCTTTAGAATGCTCAGCAATAGCCTCTAAATCTAATACATCTAATTTTGGATTCCCTAAAGATTCTACAAAAAATGCTCTGGTATTATCTTGAACTGCTGCTGCAAAATTATCAGGATTTGAAGCATCTACAAAAGTAGTTGTAATACCCAATCTTGGTAAGGTAACATTTAACAAATTGTAGGTTCCACCATACAAACTACTTGATGCTACTATATGATCTCCTGCTTTTAAAAGTGTTAACAATCCAGTTGAAATTGCTGCTGTTCCTGATGCAAAAACTACGGCTCCAATTCCGCCTTCTACAGCTGCCAAACGCTCTTGTAAAATTTGATTTGTAGGATTATTTAAACGTGTGTAAATAAAACCTAATTCAGCCAACGAAAATAAATTTGCGGCATGGTCTGAATCATTAAAAACATACGATGTTGTTTGATAAATTGGCACTGCTCTTGTACCTGAAGTTTGTGTTACATCATGTCCTGCGTGCAACGCATTTGTTGCTAATTTGTGTGTACTCATTTTTCTATTTTTTTGAGTTAATTTAGATTCCTGTTTGTACAGGAACAACTTTTAAAAGAAACACAATAATCTATATTGTGAATCAATTTGTGATTAAAACAAAAGTCAAATGCATCAAAATTTGATGTACTTACTAGAAAAATGTTATTAAGAATTCAAATTTTCTTGATATAGAAAATTCTTTTTTTGTTATCTATCCAATCTCTGTTAAGAGAAACTGAAACAAGTTCAGTTCTTGGGTAGAATTTAGCACCTTCTTTGAGATACTGAATAGATTTCAGCATTTTCAAAGGGTTGCTAAGGTTTCAACGGGTCTAATCCCTACACCTTTCTTGATAACATTTCAATAAGTTATTGAACTTTGTGAGTGCAAATATTGCAACAGAAATATTTAAAAACCAAATAAAAATAGACTTATTTTATTTCTCTTAAAGTTTTCTTAGCATTTTAAGCTATCAATTATGCACTAAATAATTTTTAAAGAAAATTGATGTAATTTATAATAATGATGTAAATTTGCACTTCAATAAGAGGAAAAATTTGAACTGATTGCAACCTCTCGTGCTGAACTTGATTCAGTACCTAACTTGAAAATGAATTTCTATTTTGAGATTCTGAAACAAGTTCAGAATAAAAATGCTAAAGCAGTAATTTTCTACTTCTTTTAGCGACTATGCAATCAATTTTAGTAAAAATCAAAAAGATAAATTGAATTATGTCGTATTTATTTACATCAGAAAGTGTTTCAGAAGGACATCCAGATAAAGTAGCAGATCAAATATCTGATGCTTTAATTGATAATTTTTTAGCCTTTGATAAATCTAGTAAAGTTGCCTGTGAAACTCTAGTTACTACAGGTCAGGTTGTTTTGGCTGGTGAGGTAAAATCTAAAACCTATTTAGACGTTCAAAAAATAGCAAGAGATGTAATTAATAAAATTGGTTATACCAAAGGCGAATATATGTTTGATGGAAATTCTTGTGGCGTTTTATCAGCAATTCATGAACAATCACCAGATATTAACCAAGGTGTAGACAGGTTAAAACCAGAAGAACAAGGTGCTGGAGATCAAGGAATGATGTTTGGTTATGCAACTGATGAAACTGAAAACTATATGCCTTTAGCTTTAGAATTATCGCACAGATTATTAAAGGAATTGGCTGAAATCCGAAGAGAAAACAAAGACATTACCTACTTAAGGCCAGATGCAAAAAGTCAAGTTACTATTGAGTATTCTGATGATAATGTACCTCAACGAATAGATGCTATTGTTATTTCTACACAACATGATGATTTTGATGATTCAGAAGAAGTGATGTTAGCTAAAATTAAAAAAGATATTGTTGAAATCTTAATTCCTAGAGTGATTGCAAAATTACCTACTGATATTCAGAAATTATTTACAGATAACATCACTTATCACATCAATCCAACAGGAATTTTTGTTATTGGTGGTCCTCATGGAGATACAGGATTAACTGGAAGAAAAATTATTGTAGACACCTATGGAGGTAAAGGTGCTCATGGTGGAGGAGCATTTTCTGGAAAAGACCCAAGTAAAGTAGATAGATCTGGAGCATATGCTACAAGACATATTGCTAAAAATTTAGTTGCTGCAGGTTTGTGCAAAGAAGTTTTAGTACAAGTTTCTTATGCAATTGGTGTAGCTGAACCAACTAGTATTAATGTTGAAACTTACGGAACAGCTAAAGTTGCTTTAACTGATGGTGAGATTAGTAAAAAAGTTGAAGAGATTTTTGATATGCGCCCTTATTTTATAGAGCAACGTTTAAAATTAAGAACACCTATTTATTCTGATACTGCTGCTTATGGACACATGGGAAGAACTCCAGAAGTAAAAACAGTGACCTTCTCAAACCCAATGGGAGAAACTGTTTCTGAAGAAGTAGAAACTTTTACTTGGGAAAAATTAGATTATGTAAATCAAGTAAAAGAAGCTTTTAACTTATAACAGTTTAAGCAATATATTTACACAAAAAACCGTCAATAATTTATTGATGGTTTTTTTATATTCTAAAACCTCTTTAACATTAATTTAAGAGTTGGTGATTGATTGATTCCGTAATTTCGAACGCAATTCAAATCAAATCATTATTATGACAAAAAAAATTCTCTCGCAACTATTTGTAGTTGCACTTGTTTTTGGTTTTTCTGTTGATGCTAAGGCTCAAATTTTTAAGAAGAAAAAAAAGGAAGAACCTAAAAAATCGGCTACAAAGCCTAAGCCAAAAGCTAAAAAAGATGCTATTCAACCTTATGGTAAAGTAGTTACAAAAGACCACAAAACAGATGATGGTTTATTTAAAGTGCATTCAAAAGATGATAGCTATCTTTTTGAAATACCAGATTCTCTTTTAGAAAGAGAAATGTTAATGGTAACAAGAATAGCCAAAACTGCAACCAACATTGGTTATGGTGGAGAAAACACTAACAATCAAGTTTTAAGATGGCAACGTAAAGGTAAAAACATTTTATTAAGAATTGTATCTCATAGAATTTCTGCAGATACTATTTTACCTATTCATCAAGCTGTAGCTAACTCTAATTTTGAACCTATCCTTTATTCTTTTGATATTAAAGCTTTTAATAAAGATACCACAGGTGTAGTTATTGATGCTACAAAATTACTTACTGAAGATGTAAAACCATTGGGTCTTGATGAAAGATCTAGAACCACATACAGAGCTACAAGATTAGACAAAACACGTTCTTATATAGAAAGAGTAAGTAGTTACCCTACCAACATTGAGTTAAGACATGTTAAAACGTATTTTGCTAGCAAAGCACCATCTAATAGTGCAGTTGGCTCAATATCTCTAGAAATGAGTAACTCTATGATTTTATTACCTAAAGAACCTATGAAAAGACGTTATTATGACGAACGTGTTGGATGGTTTACAACAGGGCAATTAGATTATGGTTTAGATGCTCAAAAAGCAAAAACTGTAAGATATTTAGACAGGTGGAGATTAGAAGTAAAAGACGAAGATGTAGAAAAGTTTAAAAGAGGCGAATTGGTTGAGCCAAAAAAACAAATTGTGTATTATATTGATCCTGCAACACCAATGAAATGGAGAAAATATCTTAAACAAGGTGTAAACGATTGGCAAGTTGCTTTTGAAGCTGCTGGATTTAAAAATGCAATTGTTGCCAAAGATGCTCCAACTAAAGAAGAAGACCCAGATTGGTCTCCAGAAGATGCACGTTATTCAGTAATTCGTTATTTTGCTTCAGATATTCAAAATGCTTATGGACCCCATGTAAGTGACCCTAGATCTGGAGAGATACTAGAATCTGACATAGGATGGTATCATAATGTAATGAGCTTATTGCGCAACTGGTTTTTTGTACAAACTGCTGCTATAAATCCTGACGCACAAAAAACAGAATTTAAAGATGAAGTTATGGGACGTTTAATTCGTTTTGTATCATCTCACGAAGTTGGCCACACTCTAGGTCTGCCTCACAACATGGGGTCTAGTGTTGCTTATCCTGTAGATTCTTTGCGTTCTGCAAGTTTTACTAAAAAATATGGAACAGCGCCATCAATTATGGATTATGCACGTTTTAATTATGTTGCTCAACCAGAAGATAAAGGTGTTGCTTTAATGCCAAATATTGGACCTTATGATAAATACTCTGTAAATTGGGGATATAGACCTATTTTAGACAAAACTGCTACCGAAGAAAAACCAGTTTTAAATAAATGGATTTTAGAAAAAGCGGGTAACCCAATGTATCGTTTTGGACGCCAACAAAGAGGGGTTATAGACCCTAGTTCACAAACTGAAGATTTAGGTGATGATGCTGTAAAAGCAAGTATGTATGGAATTAAAAATTTAAAAAGAATTTTACCTAATTTAGAAAAATGGACTACTAAAGATGGTGAAACTTATGATGAAATGGAAACCATGTTTGGACAAGTTGTTGGACAATTTAATAGATATATGGGACATGTTTCATCAAACGTTGGCGGTATTTATGAATACTATAAAACTGCAGATCAAGAAGGTGCTGTTTATACACATGTAGACAAATCTAAACAAAGAGAGTCTTTACAATTTGTAATTAACGAATTGTTTAAAACACCAACTTGGATGTTAAATAAAGATATGTTCGCTAAATTTCAATCAAGTGGAATTGTAGAAAGCATTAGAGGATTACAGGTTAGAACTTTAAACAGTGTTTTAAGTCCTTCTCGTATGTCTAGAATGATTGAAAATGAAACTTTAAATGGATCTGAAGCGTATTCTTTAGTAACCATGTTTTATGATTTACGCAGAGGTGTTTGGTCTGAAATTTATAATGGTAAAAGCATTGATACCTACAGAAGAAATTTACAAAAAGCACATATTGAGCGTTTAAGTTACTTACTTAATGAAGCCGAAGACCAAAGAGGTCGTTTTGGTAGCCCATCTGTAACTGTAAGTCAATCTGATATCAAATCTTTTGCAAGAGGAGAGTTAAATAGATTAAAAAGAGATGTGAGGTCTGCAGCTTCTAGAGCTTCTAACACAACTTCTCGTTATCACTTACAAGATGTTTTAGCTAGAATTGACATGGCATTAGATCCAAAATAAATTCAAGTTAACGCTTCATAAACTTTTTTAAAAGTCACATCAAAAAAAATTGATGTGACTTTTTTAGTTTTCATAAAAAAATAGGAAAAATCGCATAAAATTTTACTTTAGGCTAAACTGCATGTAAACAGGCAAATGATCTGAAGCCTGTTTAAATTGATTTAAAACTTTTCCAGAGATATAATTTATTGAATTTTTTGTGTAAAAAATATAATCAATACGTTCTACTGGCAGCTTAGAATTGAATGTGTTTTTGATATCACTTGCATTAAAAGCAGCACTACCAACTCCTTGCATAGCTAATAATTTTTGAATTTCAGCATTTTTATCTCTTGCCTGTGAATTAAAATCACCCAATAAAATAGTTGGATAGCTGTTTTTATATTGATTAAAAATTGCTAAAACTTCTTTAAACTGTAATGCTCTTGTTTTTTTATCAAAGGCTTCTAAATGTACATTTATCAAAATCACTTCTTTACCCTTTAAATCAACTTTAACCACTTGTGCTAAACGCTCTAGGTAAAAAGCATCTCTATGAAAAGAAGCATCAGCAACTCTATGCAAAACATTTCTTTGATGCGCTTTTAAAGGATATTTACTGAATATAGATTGTCCTGAAACCACCTTACCAAAGTGCATGCTAAAAGGCCAATAAGGAAAAGGTACATAACGTTTATCCCAATTAATAACTCTCGCTGTAAAACCATAACCTAAACTTGCAATTTCTTTTTCTTGATTGATGTTATAACTTCTTGAAGCATCAAAATCAATCTCTTGTACAGCAATAATATCTGGATTTACTTTTATTATTTCTGATGTAACTTTTTGCAAATTATCATCAAATAAAGCTCTTGTTTTTTCAATGGGCAAGTTATTCGTCATTCCACTCAAATACCCAATGTTGTAGGTTACAATACTAAAAATAGAATCCTTTTCAGGAATTTTAAAGCCATCTACCTTAATCAATTTTGCATATTCACTATCCTCTAAAGTAGGTGATGATGCCCAAAAAAAGAACACTGTAAACGCAATGATGAATATTACTAAAAATCTCAAAAAATACCTCAAGAATCGTTTCATTAACTTTCTGCTGTATTTTCTGGTGGTGCATCATTTTTAAACGCTGTAAGTACTTTGTCTATAGAATTATTAATTTTTTCTTTATCAGTATTATATTTTGGTGATAAATTTCCATTACCAGCAAACTGTTCTATCGTAACTGTTGTAGAAGGAAAAGCAAATTCAACGCCCAATTCTGCAGCTAATTTTATTATTGCCATGTGTAATCTGTGTTTAGAAGATTGCTCTGTACCCCAAGCCAAACTTTTAAAATATACATTCATCATAATTAATAAAGCAGAATCTCCAAAACCAGTAAACTCTACATTATATGAATCTGATTTTGTTTCAGGATGCTCTTTAATAATTATTCGCACCCCATTTACAAAGGCCTCAATTAATTCTGGTGGTGTATCATAACGTAAACCTAAATTGGTATTATAACGTCTGTACAAACGCAGGCCACTATTATTAATTACCATTTCTGATAGTTTACTATTCGGAATTTGAAATACTGTTGTATCTGCTGCTCTAACTCTTGTAGATCTAAATCCCACTTCTTCAACAGTACCTGTAACTTCGCCTGCACTTATCCAATCGCCAATATGAAAAGGTTTATCTAAAAAAATAGCCACTGTACCAATAAAGTTTTTTACAGTGTCTTGAGATGCCAATGCAAATGCCAAACCACCAATAGTTGCACCAGCTAACATGGTTGTAGTATCTACACCAAATAATCCTAAAACTTTAAAGAAACCAAAAATAACCACAACACCTGTTAATAAATTATTTAAAATAGGAACAAGTTGATCATCTAATTTACTGTGGGTTTTTTCTGTAAGTTCTTTATAAAGTTGCATAATTACCTTTACAAGTTTTAAGAAAACGTAAATCCAAAAAACGGTTTCAGCAATATTAATAGATAAAAAGACCCATTTATTTATGGTTAATGAAAACTGTAAAGAAGGAAAAATAATATCAACAAATTTTAAAGCAATTACAAGGCTTATAGGGTGTGCTAATTTCTTTAAAACTGTTTTTACTTCAATATTTGTATGATTACTTTTTGTAATATAATGCTGTATACGCTGTAATATGGTAAAAGCTATTTTTTTAAAAATAATAAAAACTAAAAAAGACAGTACCAGCAAAATAATAACTGCTACAAACTGCCAAAGCTCTACACCAAAAGCTTTTTTATGACCAGAAACAGGAATAAGATTCTGTAATTTACTAACATACCAAGGAAAAACTTCTTCATATAGTTCATCAATACTTGCTATCGTTTCAGTAGAATAATACCAATTATTTTCGATTTTTTCTACATAAATTTTTGGCATCCTTTGAGGAAACAAAACATACTTGTTATAAGAAGCATACCCAATTGAATCTTTGTAGTTTTTAGCTATTGGAACTTTATTAAAATCAATATACAAACCTTTACCATCTAAAACTTTTTTAATTTTTATAGCTTTTTCAATAGCTTCATTACCATCTAAACCATAAATAGTTTTTGCCGCTTTTTTTGGTTGATAAGAATCTTCTTGAAGAAAATAAATATGAGTATATATTGTGGATTTTGGGCTACTTAAATCTACTGTAACCTGCTCTTGAGCATTTGTAAAAAATGAGAAAAAATACAGTAAGGCAATCACTTTTTTCATAATCTATAATTTGTTAAACAGCCGTTAAAATTATCCACAAATTTAAACCTTTTATTTTTTTTGGTGTCAAAGAAGCGTATTAATTAAATAACAATAATAACATTATGAAGAAAATAGCAAGCATTTTAGTTTTAGTTTTCACTTTTACGTTAACGACACAAGCACAAGAAAAAAGAAGAGAAAGAGGTCCTAAATTATCTGTTGAACAGCATACAGATTTAGCAGTTAAAAAAATGACATTAGCTTTAGATTTATCTGAAAAGCAACAAAATGAAATTGCACCTTTACTTAAAGCACAAGCTTCTGCTAAAAAGGCAGGTATGGAAAAGCGCATCGAAATGCGAAAAAACAACACGAAACCTACTGCAGATGAGATATACGCTATGAAAAGCAAACAATTAGACAATCAAATTGCGTTTAAAAACAAAATGAAAAATATTTTAAACAAAGAACAATTTGAAAAATTTGAGAAAATGGCAAAAAGAAGAATGGCAAAAGGAAAACAAATGAAAATGAAGATGATGCAAAAAAAGAAAAAAATGGCTAAAAAAGATAGAGAATAACGTAAATTATTTGGTTGATTAGTTTTTTTTAAGTCCGATTTCGTTTTAGAAATTGGGCTTTTTTTATTCCTTAAACCAACTTGAATATTTTACATAATTGTTAGCAATCCTATCAATTTCTCCAGAAATTAATTCCTCAGAAATATCTTTAACTTTTTTTGCAGGGATACCTGCATAAATACTTCCGCTTTCTACAAGTGTATTTTTGGTAACCACTGCACCTGCTGCAATAATTGAATTACTCTCTACAATACAATCGTCCATAATAATCGATCCCATACCCACCAAAACATTATCATGAATAGTACAACCGTGTACAATAGCATTGTGCCCAATGGAAACGTTATTACCAATTGTTGTTGGCGATTTTTGATAGGTGGCATGAATTACTGCACCATCTTGAATGTTAACTTTATTACCAATTTTAATGAAATGTACATCACCACGAAGTACAGCGTTAAACCAAATGGAACATTCTTTCCCTAAAGAAACTTCACCAACAATTGTGGCATTTTCTGCAATGTAACAATCTTCTGGTATTTGTGGGTGTTTGTTATTTACGGGT
Source organism: Polaribacter sp. (assembly GCF_965660385.1). Classification (GTDB taxonomy): domain Bacteria; phylum Bacteroidota; class Bacteroidia; order Flavobacteriales; family Flavobacteriaceae; genus Polaribacter. The sequence goes on along the minus strand of NZ_CBFHZT010000005.1, from coordinate 19,306 downwards.
TTTATGATAGGCATTTTTTTATGTTTAGTTGTTGGTTGTTGGTTGTTGGTTGTTGGTTGTTGGTTGTTGGTTGT
>NZ_CBFHZT010000005.1:0-19013 GCF_965660385.1 Polaribacter sp. | reverse complement strand
TAGCATTTACATTTACCAAATACGATTTATGAATTCTGGCAAAGGTGTAACTGCTTAAGGCCTCTTCAAAATATTTTAAAGTTTTGCTTACCAACTTCTTAGAATTTGCCATGTGAATTTCTGTATAATTATCATCCGCCTTGCAAAATACAATATCTTTAATATCTAGAACTTCAAAACCATCTTGTTGTGGAATAGTTATTTTACCTTCAGCCGAATTTGATTTTGGAGCCAATATTTGGTGCTGTAATTCGTTTTCTTTTTCTTTAATTTCAGTAACAATATTTACTGCCTTAATCAATTCATCAATAGAAATTGGTTTTAGTAAATAATAACTTGCATGGTTGTTTAATGCTTCAATCGCGTAATGATCGTAAGCGGTTACAAAAACGGTTTCAAAGGTTCTGTTTTCTACTTTTTCTAGCAAATCAAAGGCATTACCAAAAGGCATTTCTACATCTAAAAACACCAAATCTAATTCGTGCTTTTGAATCAATAGATAAGCATCATCAATATTTTCGGCTTCTCCCAATAATTGCACATTTGGGCAATATTTTGCTATATAGTTGCGTAAAATATCTCTGCTAATCTGTTCATCTTCTACTAGTATTGCTTTCAGTTTCATAATTATTTTTGTTGGGTGTTCGATGAATGATGTTTGGTGTTTGATGTTTGGTGTTTGGTGTTTGGTGTTTGGTGTTACTTTACAGATACATTTTATATTCAATTTTTGAAAAAGATTTCATAGTTTTTATAATTTTTTTAGTTATCACTTTTTACTATATAAATTAACTGTAGTTTCATCTAGCATCCAACTTCAGACATCTAACCTATTTACATTTTAATAACAACGTTACTTTTGTACCTTTTTCATTTTGTAAAGCATCAGTAACAGCTACAGCAATGCGTTCTTTATACATATCGTTTAAAATAGTAATTCTGTTTTTTATGGTACTCATACCTTTTGATTTTTGTTTTAGCTGATTTTTTGTTTTGATTTCTTGCGATTTTTTGCGACCAATTCCATCATCAATAATAGCAATACAAACTGTTTTATCGTCTTTTTTGTTGATGGAAATAGACAAATTCCCTTTTTCTTTTTTATATCGCAAACCGTGCCAAATGGCATTTTCTATATACGGTTGTAGTAACATTGGCGGAATTGAAAATTGTTCTAAATTGATATTTTCATCAACCGAAATTTTATAATCAAACTTGTCTTTAAAACGGTTATGCTCTAACTTTACATACAATTCTAACAACTCTATTTCTTTGTTTAAGGGGATAAAATCCTCATCAGAATTTTCTAAAACCGAACGCATTAATACCGAAAACTCACTTAAATATCGGTTTGCATTTCGCTCATCATTTACAGCAATATAGCTGTTAACCGAATTTAATGCGTTGAATATAAAATGCGGATTCATTTGAGAACGCATTGATTTTAATGCTAATAAATTATTGGCTAATTTTTGCTGTTTATTGTTTCGATACATAAAATAAGCCAATAGAATAAGTAACAAAATTCCGCCAAAAAGCGAGTAAATTAAAATGCGCTGTTTGCGGTTACTTTCTTCAGAAAGTTGTTGATCTACATAGGCTAAATTAATTTTACTCTGCGTTAATTCTTTGTCTTTTTCTAAACTGGCAATTCTATTTTGGTTGTCTGCTATTTTCTTAGAAAAACGTTTAACTTGCTGAATTTCTTGCTCTTTTCTAATATATAAAGAGTCTACTAAAGCCACATATTCTTTATAATTTTTTAATGCTTTTTCATTTTCACCTAAGTTTGCAAAGGCTTCTGAAATTTTTCTAGTGGCATCTTTTGCAATAACAATATCTTTATTTTTATTGGCATCTTTTTTACTTTTTTCTAAAAACGGAATGGCAGCTTTGTAATCTTCTTTTTGTATGTAGGCATTTCCAATTTTGTAATTAATTTTTTGGGTAGTGATAGAATCTTCTTTAATTTTTCTAGGTGATAACTGTAACTTTGTTTTCTCTAAACTCTTTTTACGGAGTTTAATTTCTTCGTCAAAACGTTGGTTAGAATTGTAAAAATCCGCTACTTTTTCTTCTTCTTGCAAAGCACGTTCAGGGTTTTCTTTATTGGCAAGATTCATCGAATTTATGAAGGAGTTTTCTGCTTTGGCTATTTGACCTTGAGCTGCATAAACATCTGCAATTTTTGAATTTAAATCTGTAAGTTTTGAGCTTACTGCATCTTCTTTCGCAATTTTTAAAGCTGTTTTATAATTTATTTCAGCCAAATTCCATTTTTTTTGAGCAAAATACACATCTCCTAAACCTTCATAAACTTGAATTTTCTGGTAATTTTGCAGTTTTTCTTGAGATAACTCTTGATATGTACTTTTACTTTCTTTTAAATTATCTGATAAAAAATAGGCTTTAGCAAGCAGTAGTTTGGTTTCTATTTCTTCTTTTATTTGATTGGATAATTTATAATTATAAACAGCTAAATCATATTGTTTCCAATACAAATAAATATCTGCCAACACTTTATATGTGGTCGCGTTTCGTCTTTTACTTGTGTTATTTTCTAATAGTTTTTCTATAAAAGACAAACTTTTCTCGATATCTTTTTGCAAATAAAACTTGGCAGAATCTAAATGTTGTACATAAAGATCTACACTTTTTGTTTTGCTTAAGTATTTTTTTGATACTGAATAATCTTCTACAATAACCTTAATATCTTCGCTAGAGGTTAGCGTATGAAAAACAGTATCAAAATCTGGATGTGTTATTTGAATTGCATCATCTATTTTACCTTTAACAATAAATCTGCCAGCAATGTCTGGTATTGAATACCTTTTACCATTTACCAAAATCTCAATTCCCTTAGTAATTTTATAATTATTTTCATCAACAATAGTTATTCTAACTGAAAAACTAACACCTCTTTTAGTAATTATGTTTTGTTGTGCTTTAATATTGAGAATACTGAAACAGCAAACAATAAATATTATGTATAATTTTTTGGACATAAACCTGCTTAATCTTGTAAACATACACACAAAAAAGCATTCAAAAAAATGCCTATTTTGGTATCTTTTGTTTTTTATTGGGCAAAAAGAACACTTTACTCATTTATTAAGCTATTTTATACATTTAAAAGGGTAGTTTACTCATTTTAATTTTTTAAAATCTCATCTTGTTCTTAATATTGAAGTATTGTTAAAATAAAAAAAGTCCATCATGAAGAAAAAATGTATCTTATTCTGTTTATTTATTTCTGTGAGTATTTTCTCGCAAACGCCAAACCAAAAACCTTACATAGAAGTAACTGGTGTTTCTGAAACAGAAATTGTACCTAATGAAATTTATGTAGACATCTGTATTAAGTAACGCAATGAAAAAGGAAAAAAACTTACAATTGACATTTTAGAAAATCAATTAAAATCGACTTTAAAAAATATTGGAATTCCAGAAGATAATTTGTCTATTTCTGATGTAAATTCTGTTTTAGCAAAAACCGGTTGGTGGACTGAAGAAATATTATCTATTGCAAATTATACGCTAAAAATAAAAGGTGCAGCTAAACTAAAACTACTTTTTGAAGAACTTAAAAAACTTAAAATTTCTGATGTAAATATCACCAAAGCTACGCACAGTGACCTTATTGAAATAAGAAAGAAAAATAGGATAAAAGCAATTAAAAAAGCTAAAGAAAAAGCAGATTATTTATTAGCAGCAATTGGCGAACAAACAGGTAAACCACTTATTGTAAACGAACTAGCCAACAATAATAGAAACTTTGTAAATGCAAATTTTATGAAACAAAACAGTTATGCAATTACAAAACTTAGTTCGAGTGAGGCAAAACCAAAAATAGTAGAATTTAAAAAAATTAAAATAACGTCATCAGTTTATGTGAAATTTTCAATAAAATAACTAAACTATTTTACCAATAATTGTTGACCAATAGAAATGGTGTTATCTTTTAATTTATTTAGTTTTTTAAGCAAGTCTACAGAAATTCCGAATTTTTTACTAATAGCATATAAAGTATCACCTTTTCTAACTTTGTAAGTATTTGCTTTTATTTTTTGAACAACTGTTGGTTTTTTAAAAGATTTACCATCATTAAGTTTCTTGATTTCCTTAGCGTACTTTCCTTTTTTCACCTTGTCAAACTCATACAATTTGTACTCTTTAATGAGTTTTAACAATTTTGCTGGATATTTTTTATCGGTTGCATAACCCGCTTTTCGTAAACCATAAGCCCATTTTTTATAATCTTTAGCATCATAATTAAACAAAAAAGCATAACGCCTTCTTTGTGTTAAAAACAAAGAATGATCGTTATAAGACGTCTCTGGATACAAATATTTTCGAAAACATTCACCTTTTTGATCATCATCATGATAAACTCTTTCGCCTTGCCAACCTGTATGGCATTTTATACCAAAATGATTGTTAGATTTTAAAGCCAATTCACTTCTACCATTTCCAGACTCTAAAATACCTTGTGCTAATGTAATACTTGCAGGAATTTTATATTCATGCATTTCTTTTACAGCAATTGGGGCATATTTTCTAATATAAGTTAAGGTATATTTATTTAAAGAAGGATTTTTCTTTTTAAGTTTTTTAGTAAGTTCTTTTTCATTTACAGAAGGTAATTCCACAGGTTTAGGTTCTACAATTACTACACCAGGATTTTTTGTATTCACAACCTTTTTTTTACCTCCACAACTTGCAAAAAACACAACTGAGCACAGTATAAGTAAAAACCTTATTTTCATTTCGTAGTTATTATTGGTTCCTTTTTTCTTTTTAATTTTTGATTAAAACCTTCAATTCCTTGAAGACCTCCTGTATGTATAGCTAATATTTTGGTTCCTTTTTTAAAATGGTTTTTTTGAACCAAGTCTAAGATACCAAAAATCATTTTACCAGTATAAATAGGATCTAATAAAATAGCAGTTTCTTTTATAAAATTATTGATAAAAGTAATTAAATCTTGATTGTATTTTGCATAACCCCCAAAATGATAATCGGTTTGCAAACTCCAATTGTTTTTACTGACCAATTTCTTGATTTCATCCTTTAAAAAATCACCTTTTAAAGCTGGGAAACCTATTACTTGTTGATGGCTAAATGATGCATTTATTAAACCAGCAATAGTACCACCTGTACCCACTGCAGTGCAAATATAATTGAATTTAGCATCTTGTTTCGTTAAAATTTCTTGACAACCTTTTATGGCAAAATCATTCGTTCCTCCTTCAGGAATCAAATAAAAATCACCAAATTTATGTTTTAATTGATGTATAAATTCAGAGTTTGATTTGTTTCTATAATTTGCTCTTGAAACAAATTCAAAAGCCATTCCGTTTTTATGGGCTTCTCTTAAAGTAGCATTATTTGCCAAAGTATTTTCAACATCTTTTGCCAATTCTTCGCCTCTAATAACACCAATAGTTTTAAAATTATTTAAATTCCCAGCAACAGCTGTTGCTACAATATGGTTGGAAAATGCACCCCCAAAAGTAAGTAAGGTGTTTTTTTGTAAACGCTTAGCCTCTGCAAGATTGTACTTTAACTTTCTAAATTTATTACCAGAAACAAAAGGATGGATTAGGTCTTCTCTTTTAATAGTGAGTTCAACGTTTTTTTCATCTAAAATAGAATGATGAATTTGTTGATTTTTAGTTTCAAAAACTTGGTTGAAAAAAGAGCTAGTTATTTGTAACAAGTGTTCATAAAAAAGTAAAAATACACAAAGTTATTTAGGTTTGTTTTATAACTTTATTAAAATTATTTTAGCGCACGCTAATTTAAAATTTTAAAGCGTTTTTATTACTTAAAATTGCGAACTACTCAAAAAAAAAGATGAAAAAGAATCTATTATTTCTAATATGTTTGTTGTTTACTATAAATTTTTATGCCCAAGCAATATTTGAAAAAGGATATTATATTGATAATAGTAATCAAAAATTTGAATGCTTTATTAAAAATGAAGGTTGGAAATACAATCCTTCTGAATTTGAATACAAATTTTCTAAAGAATCAGAAAAAGAACAAAGTGTTGATCTAAAAAATGCTAAAGAATTTAGTATTTATGGTAAATATAAATTTATAAGAAAAGCAGTTAAGATAGACCAATCGAGTACTGAATTAAACGAACTAAGTTATGAACGAAACCCTATTTTACAAGAACAAGAAATTTTTTTAAAGGTTTTAATAGAGGGAAAAGCTTCTTTATACTCTTATAGAGACAAGTACTTTTACAGCATAAATAACGCTAAGATTGAACAATTAATATTTAAAGAATATTATAATAAAGACAAGCAAGTTTTAAAAAATAACGACTATAAAAGGCAAGTTTTAAAAGATTTGCAATGTGCTCCCATTACTACAGAGAAACTTGAAAAACTAGACTATTTAAAAAGTGAATTGGTAGATTTATTTATAGCATACAACAAGTGTAAAAATGAAAATTTTGAAAACTTTACTAAAAAACAAAAAAGAGATTTATTTAATTTAAATTTTAGACCTGGGTTAAATTATTCTTCTATTTCTTTAGAAAGATTAAATTTAAATAGAACAGATATTAATTTTGACCCTAAAATTGGTTTTAGATTCGGTGTAGAATTAGAATTTATTACATCAGTTTTCAAAAACAAATGGGCATTGATATTTGAGCCAACATATCAACATTTTAAAACAGAAACAACTGCACAAACTTATTTTGGTTCTAGCTTTGAAGGTGAAAATGTAAAAATAGATTATACTACTATTGAATTACCTATAGGGATAAGACATTATTTATTTTTAAATAAAAAATCTAAATTTTTTATAAACGCTTCATTTGTTATTAATATAAATAATAATTCGATTATTGATTTTGAAAAAAGACAAGATTTAGACATTGAAACAAGTAATAACCTTGTATTTGGAATTGGCTACAAAAATAATGATAAGTATAGCTTAGAATTTAGATACCATTTTCCTAGAGGAATACTTCGTGAATATACAACTTCATATAATACAGTATCAGTTATATTTGGATATACGCTTTTTTAATTGACATAAATTAATGGTATAAGAAGGAGAGCTTCTATCAAAAAAAAATCAGTTTACGTTTTTAATTTAAACTGATTTTTTTATCTCTAAAATTTAAGTATAACTAGAAATCATACTTTCTACTTTTTCCCAATCTTCCATTAGCGAATCTACTTTTGCTTTTTTAGCTTTGTATTTTTGAAAGAAGTTAGGTCTTGCTGATACTTCATCGTAATTTTTGGCCAATTCTAAATCTATTTTTTCAATTTCGGCTTCTAAATCAGCAATTTCAGTTTCAATATTAGAAAGCTTATTGTTTAGTTTTTTCAACTCTTTTTCTTGCTCTCTTGATAATTGTTGTGCTACTTTTTTTGTAGAATCTTTTTCAACTTTAACAATGGTTTTCTTTTCTGCATCACGCAAACTTTCCATTTTGTGTTGTTCTAAGAAGTAATCAATATCACCTAAATATTCTTTTATTTCTTTGTCTTTGAATCCGTAAACAGTAGTAGTTAAACCTTGTAAAAATTCACGATCGTGAGAAACTACAATTAAGGTTCCGTTAAAATTATTTAAAGCTTCTTTTAATACAGTTTTTGAGGCAATATCTAAATGGTTTGTTGGCTCATCCATGATCAAAACATTAAAAGGCTGCAACAACAACTTACACAAAGCCAACCTATTACGCTCTCCACCAGAAAGCACTTTTGCTTTTTTATCAACAGCATCTCCACCAAACAAGAAAGAGCCCAACATATCTCTAACACGCATTCTGTTAGAATCTGTAGCTGCATCTTCCATGATTTCTAAGACTGTTTTTTCTGGTGGTAAATATTCTGATTGATTTTGAGCAAAATAGCCAACTTCTACATTATGCCCAAGTTTTAAATGCCCTTCAAACGGAATTTCACCTACCATCATTTTTGCTAAAGTAGATTTTCCTTGTCCGTTTTGCCCCACAAAAGCAATTTTACTATTTCTTTCAATCAGTAAATCTACACCTTCTAAAACGTGTTTATCACCATAACTTTTACATAAATCTTCGGCCTCAACAATAATTTTACCAGGTTCTTTAGAAATGGCAAAACGCACATTCATAGCTTGGTTATCATCTTGATCTACTTCAATCAATTCTACTTTATCCAACTGTTTCATTAAAGATTGTGCCATAGAAGCCTTACTAGCTTTTGCCTTAAACTTATTAATGAGTTGTTGTTTTTGTTTGATTTCTTTCTCCTGATTTTTTTGAGCTTGCAGTTGTTTTTCTTTAATTTCTGCGCGCAACTCTAAAAACTGCGTATATGGTTTTTTATAGTCGTAAATTTGCCCTAAAGAAATTTCAATAGTTCTATTGGTTACGTTATCTAAAAACATTTTATCGTGAGAAACTAAAACAATTGCGCCTGCATAAGATTTTAAGAAATTTTCTAACCAAATGATTGATTCGATATCTAAGTGGTTTGTTGGCTCATCTAACAATAAAATATCGTTATTTTGTAATAGTAATTTTGCGAGCTCAATACGCATTCTCCATCCTCCAGAAAAAGTATCTGTTAGTTTATCAAAATCTTCTCTTTGAAAACCTAAACCTTGTAAAATCTTTTCTGTATCACCTTGATAATTGTATCCTCCTAAAAGCTCATATCGTTCTTGAAAATCCGTTAAATCTTGTATTAATTGGGTATATGAATCACTTTCATAATCTGTTCTAGTAGTAAGTTGATTGTTAATATCATCTAACTTCAATTCAATTTCTTTAATTTCTTCAAAAGCTTGATAGGCTTCTTCTAAAATTGTTCTGCCTTCCACAAAATCAATATCTTGTCTTAAAAAACCAATTTGTACATCTTTATCAAAAGCCATGGTACCTCCACTACTTTCTATATCTTTTGAAAGTACTTTTAATAAAGTAGATTTTCCTGCACCATTTTTTCCTATCAATCCTATTCTATCTCCTTTATTTAATTTAAAAGTGATTCCTGAAAATAAATCAGTCCCCATAAAGGAAACCGTTAAATTATGTACGTTTAGCATAAAATGTAATAATTGTTACTGTATTAAATAGGCAAAAAATTTACCTTTGCAAAAGTATATAAATTTTAAGGTTCAAATGTTTAAAAAAGGGTCAAAGTTATTTAGTATTACAAAAGGAAAATGCCCAAGATGCCATGAAGGAAATTTCTTTAAATATGGGTTTACTTTTAACCCAACAAAAATTACAAAATTACACGATAATTGTAGTGAATGTAATTTAAAATATATGATTGAACCTTCATTTTTTTATGGAGCAATGTATGTAAACTATGGAATAACTGTAGCTATTTCTGTTTTTGTTTTTGTACTTACAAAATTGGCTTTTGATTTTGAATTGTTGCAATCTTTTTTAGCTGTAATAGCAGCATTAATTGTTTTAGCACCTGTAAATTTAAGATTATCTCGTATACTTTGGATTAATATGTTTGTGAGTTACGAAGGGAGTGAAAAAGCTGAAAATTGAAACTACTCAAATCTTTTGATATCTGATGTTGGGTCTAGCTGTTCTCCTTTTTCTAGGTGATTGAATAATTGTTTTGCCATTGTTGGTGCAATCATAACACCTCTTGTACCTAAACCATTTAATAGTGCCAAGTTTGGAAATGCTGGATGTTTACCAATTAAAGGTCTTCTATCTCTTACAGTTGGCCTTACACCTGCAGTTTGATCGATAATTTTATAGGGAACATGAATCACTTTTTTTAGTTTCTCTACCAATTCATCTTTTCCTTCTTTTGATGGATTTGAGGTTTTGTCTTTCCAATTAAAAGTAGCACCTACTTTGTAATAATCGTTTCCTAAAGGCAAAACAAACAAGGTAGATTTTAATAAAAAATCTATTTGTAAACTTGGCGCGTGAATGGTAATTAATTCTCCTTTAACTTCATTTAAGGGTAAATAATTGAAGAATAAATTTTGTTTCATTCCAAAACCTTCGCAAAAAATAATGGTGTTTGTGGTAATGCCTTTATACTCTAATTTAAACTCATTAAACTTAATTTTTTGATGCTCAAACTGCTCAAAACGGATTTTATTATCTTTTTTTAAATAGTGTCTGTAAACGTCTACTAATTTTTTAGTATCCACTCTACCAGCTTGTTTTACGTTACCAAAACCAAAATCTCCAAAAATGCCTTCTTTTTTTTGATTATCTATTTTTGGATCTAAATAATCAGCTAATAAAGGGTGATCTGTTGCAGCAAACCAATTGTTTTGATCTTCCACAGATTTAAAGGCTTTTTTGATAACAAATTTTTCATCAAATTTTGTTTTAAACTTTTTTTCAACTGTTTTATAAAAAGGTAGAGCAATTTCCAATTGCTGTTTAGCATTCCAAACTGGGGTAAATCGCTTTAAGATTACAGGATTGTACACGCCACCTGCTACCAAAGAAGATGTTTGAGAATCGTCTTCAAAAACTAAAAAGCTTTTATTTGCATTAATTAATTCTTCAGCAAATGCCAAACCTGCCAACCCTAAACCTACAATAATATAATCTACTTTCACTTTGTAAAAATACTTTTATTTCATAAAAAAAACGCTCCAAAATATTGGAACGTTTTAAATAAATTTCTTAAAACTGTCAAATTCAGATTCCGTTTTTCAACAGAATTAGTTCAACTTACTAATTTAATTCATCACTCTGTGATTTCTTAAATTAGAGTTTCACTAATAATTCCACATATCGATTTCTCTATTTCTAATATCTTCTTTAATCTTGTCTGCTTCTAAAAGCTGAAATAATGAATTTCCACGAACATAATCTGAAATGGCTCTGTTACCATAAATATTTTCTTCTCTTACAATTACTGAACTAAATCTTCTTGCATTTAACAAATGATCATAAGATATAGGATGAGAAGCATTCTTTGGATTAAATACTTTAGCATCGTGTAAAACTTGCCTTGCTGAAGGGAAAAACACCCAAAATAACTCGTATAAGCTTTCATCTTCTACACCTTCAACTCCCAAAGTTTGCACATCTTTTCCCATTGGTGCTAAAGCTAGTAATCGGTATTTCATTTCTCCTTGACGTTTATCAAAATACCACATTCCTTTTAGCATATAACCTCCAATGTCTTGTGCTTGTAATGTGTAGGTATCTGAATAACCATTTTCTTCGCGCACATTTACCAAACGAGATTCTATTTCATCTTGTGTAATTTTAGAAGTAAAAAAAGAATCCGTGTATGCGTTTTCAATTTTACCTTGTCTAATTCCTTTAACAAGCGTATCAAACAATGACCTTCTATCTGGAGAGATATTTAGTGTATCTATTGGGAAATAATAAGGTAAATTTATCTTTTGGTTTAAATCTACAAATTCCCAAACAACTTTAGACCACATTACATCCCTATCATCTACATAACCATAAGGAATTGGACCATCATTGTCTGCAAGTATTTGTTGCTCGTTCTTTTTACCTATATCTTCTGCAGTTTTAGCATTTAGCACATTAGCTTGTGCGTTAACTAAACTCGAAGTTAAGAGTGAAAGAAATAATAATAAACAATTCTTATACATAATTTAATCTTTTATCCTTAATTAGTAAGCTCTATATTTACAGGAAAAACCTTTTTAATAGGCACACCATTAGCTGTTGCTTTAATGTCGTAAATATTAATTTGATCTCCTCTTTTAGCTCTATTTAATTTTTGTTTCGCAGCAGCAGTTAACCTATCTCCATTTACAATAATCGTTAATTGTCCAGGTATTTTAATTTTAAAACCGGTTACTTTTACTTTTAAATCGAAGTCAAAATCTTCATAACCTGCAGTAATTGGTGAATTTCCTAAACCTGCTTTTGGCATTCTTACTGTACCAGATTGATTACGAACAAGACCAACAGCTGCTGGTAAATCTTTGATTCTAAAAGTAGCTTTAGAGTTTACAGTTTTACCACTACTTAATTTTGCACCAACATTTATAGTAACTACTTTACCATTTCCAGGCTTTAAAATATATTTACCTCGGCTACCCGAAAGCGAACCTCCAGCAGCAGAAACATTTAAGTTATTATCACCAACACCAGGTAAAGAAACAGAAATAGGATTCTCTAAACCTCTATATACCACATTCATCTTATCCGCAGAAACTACTGCATTACTTGGTTCTGGAATAACAGAATATGAGCTTTCAAATGGTACTTCAACTGGCTCTCCATTTTGAGTAAAAGTAATCTTACCTTTTATATCATGACTTCCTACATTTCCTGCAGGCATATCAACAATTACTTGACCAGATTGAATATTATCGTAATCTCTACCATTTAAAACAACGTTATCAGGAACCATAGTCGCGTCATAACGACCTAGAACAATTTTCCCTGTCACTTTTTCACCAGCAAAATATGCGTTTTTATCTAAAGCAACAATCCCTTTATAATTATTAAGCGATAATGATTCTTCTAATTTACCTCCTAGCAAAGAGTTTACAATATCTGCTTCTGTATTTCTAACGTCTGCTTGCATTTGTGTTAAACTGGTTAAAGATGCTACTAAAGGAAAACCTTCAAACCTTGCTTTTAACCATTCTACAGTAGCACCTGTCTTGCTATTTACCACTGGATCTGTTGTAAACCTATCTCTTAAAATAGGAGTAAACTTACTATCCTCGCCTAAAACACCAATTACATTAGTTCTATAGTTATTAATTTTATCTAAAAACTCTTTACCATTTTCAGTATAACCATCTCCTTTAAAGAAGTATACATCTAAAAATTCAGTTTTATCCATTGACTCATAATCTTTTTTATCTTCGATGTCTGAAGTCATTTTAGTCTTTAAGTCAGCTATATAACCATAAAAATCATCTGAGTATTTTTTTATACTCTGAGCTTGTTTATTTAATTCGCCAAACTTAGCTGTTTGTTCAGAAGCTTTTGTAGCTAAATTTGCATAAGCCTCATTATTTTTTTCAATTGTAGAAATATTATTTTCTGAAAGTTTCTCGTTCATAAAGCCAAAAGCTGATAAAACTTCTTTACTCATATTCATTGCTAACATTGCAATGAAAACAAGATACATTAAGTTTATCATCTTTTGTCTTGCAGACATTTTTCCTCCTGCCATAGTAATTATTTTTTAATTATTCAATTTCATTTTATTAATTACTTGCTAGACATTGCTGAAAGCATATTACCATAAACTCCGTTTAAAGAAGATAGGTTTTTTGCCAAAGAATCCATCTGTTCTTTTAATTTTTGAGTATTCTCAACTACTTCTGAATTTAATGAAGTTTGTTTAGTTGTATTCTCTACTTGGACCTTGTACAAACTATTTAATGACTCCATTTGAGCTGCAGCTAAAGAAACCTGCTCATTATATTTGTTTGTAGAAGCTACAGATTCTGAGGCAGATGATAATCCTTCTGCTGCGTTCTGAAAATTTTTCATACTATTTCCTAAGCTATCCATTAAAGCAGAGTCAATTTTTGCTTCTTGTAATAAGGCATCTAGTTTTTTTGATAATAATCCTTCTGCACTTTCCTTTTCTTCAATAGCTACTGAATTACCTTCTCCTAGTTCTGGATATACTTTTGACCAATCAAATTCTTCTTCTGGCGCATCAAAGGCAGATATTGCAAATACTGCAGCTTCTACCAATAAACCTATTGTTAACATAACACCACCAGTTATTGGTCCTATTGATATATGCTGTATTTTAAATAATGCTCCTACAATTACCACTGCAGCTCCCATTCCGTAAACGAAATTCATTGTTCTTTTATAACCTCTTGATTGTGCCATTTTTTTCTTTTTTTATTTTAATTCTTAATCTTTACTCTTACTTGTTGGTAGTGCCTAAATAATTTTGGACAGTTCTAAAACCAATATAACTTCTTGCTGTATCTGCATATTCATAATCTCTAGAACCTACCTCTAAATAATATGCCACATCTTTCCAAGAACCACCTCTAATAATTTTTCTTTTATTTTTTCGATCTTCTACATTTGGGTTCATTGTTGATGCCATGTAGTAAGAAGATAAATTATAAGCAGTATTCGTCCACTCAGAAACATTCCCTGCCATATTATATAAGCCATAATCATTGGCATTGAATGATTTTGCTTCTACTGTGTATAAGGCTCCATCAACAGCATAATTACCTCTAACTGGTTTAAAGTTTGCTAAGAAACAACCCCTATCGCTTGTAGTACTTCCTGTTCCCCAAGGATAAGTTGCAAATTCTAAACCTCCTCTAGCTGCATACTCCCATTCTGCTTCAGTAGGTAATCTAAAATCTGGAACTAAACTAGCACCTTTTTTACCTCTTAAATAATCATTTTTCTTTTTTGTTCTCCAATTACAGAAAGCATTTGCTTGATCCCAAGTAACACCAACAACAGGATAATCTCCATAAGATTGATGATAAAAATAATCTTGATGCATTGGGTCATTGTATGAATAATTAAAATCTTTAACCCAAACTGTAGTATCTGGATAAATATTTAAAATTTCAGTTTCTACATAGTCTTTTCTATTACCTCCTTTTCTTGCAGCATTATCTCTATCAAACCAAGAATATTTATAGTTTAAGTATTTGGTATTAAACGTTCTAATACCATCCACAGCTTCTTCTCTACTAATGTATAAAGAATCCATAACTTCTACATAATCAATATCTGGATACTCATCTTTTTCCCATATTAAATCTTCATCCCAATTTAGAGGCTGTATGGTATCAAAACTGTAATAGTTCTCATACATATATTTTTGATAAGGTGTTGTATTTTCTACGGTATCTTTATAGGCATAATTTTGAATTCCAGAAGTTCTTCGGTTGCCTTGCTCGTTTGTATCTGCTCCTAAAGAGGCAAACTCTGCTTGTTCTGCTAATTTTGTTCTTACTATAGAGTCTCTAACCCAAAACACAAATTCTTTATATTCTTTGTTTGTGATTTCAGTTTCGTCCATATAATAAGGCCTTACAGTAACCGTTTTGTTGGGTGTATTTAAAGTTCCTAAAATGTCTTGATCTTGTTTACCCATTGTAAATGAACCACCAGGTATTAATGCCATTCCATAAGGTTTTTCCGAAAACCATTTTTTCTTAGACTTTACACCCACTAATTCTCCTCTATCATTAGAACCACAACTGTAAAAAACGACTATTAAAAGTGCAAATATGGCTGCTTTTTTCATATTATATTTTTGTCTTTACTAAAAGTCCGTAAACCTATTATTTTTTTTGCTAAGATACAATGTTGAAATTATATTTTAACGTATTGATTTCTATTAAATTTGTAAATTATATCATTTTTTGCATAGCTTTATACCATCTTTCTGGAATAATTTGCTTTGTTGCATCTGTATAATCTTTATATGTACATGGTATTAACGCATGTCTTTTATATTTATTATCCGATAAAATATTAATCTCCATCCACCATCTGCCAGTTTTATTGCTTTTATAAAACACAAGAGAATCATCGTCTTCCATAATTACTGTAAACTTTTGATAGTTTTCTTTAACTGAAAAGGGATAATCTTTTACTCTAAAATTTACGCCTTCAATAAAATACCAAATCATTTGAGCAACTAAACTTGCTGTTTGATGGTTGTTATCGTATTTATAATTGTATTCATAAATACCAAAAGATGAAACTTTATCGCTTATGCCTGCATATCTGGCAATTGCGCAAATCTCATCCCCATAAAAACCATTGGGAGATGCATTATTGTTTGCAGGAGCTTCACTTTGTCTTACAGCGCCTAAATCTATGGAAACAATATCTGCATTTCTAAACGCTGGCTCTATATTTTCTAATTCCTTTGCTTTTCCTAATCTACAGGTATCAAAAAAAAGAGAATCAAATAACTTTATTTCTTCTTGAGCATTAAAATACGTTTGATAACCAACATTACTGTAGTTGAACAAGTTGTTTGGTTTTTGCATTATTATTTTACTCAAATAAGATTGAGATGTTAGCTCATCATCTAAATTCCCTAAATCAAAACGACTGTCTACTGCTGTAATATTTATCGTTTGCTCTAACGTATCATATGCTCTATAGTTTACGTAGGTTAAATCTTGACCACCTCCGATAATAATAGGTATAATTTGTTGCTTTACAAGCGAGGTAACAATTTCTGAAACTGCAAAATAAGTATCAGCAACAGTGGCACCTTTTAACACGTTACCCAAATCCGCAATTTCTAAATTCCATTTTCCTGGAAACAATTCGTACAGTTTTCTTCGTATAAAATGTAAATGATCTCCACAACCAAAGTTATTTTCTGAGTTACGATCTTCTTGAACTCCAAAAATAGCTAGCTTAACATTTTCTAACTCAGGAAAACCATCTTGTTGTGTATGAATTTTAATTTTATTCCCTAAACAATAAGGAGAAAGCGACACCAAAGGTGCTAAAGCAATTTCATTAACGGGGGATAAAAAGTCTCTATTCATCAATTTTTACTTGAATACGCAAGATATCAAAAATCTTTATTTCTTTTTAGTGGTTTTTCTTTTTCTTGTTTTTTTCTTTGGTGTTTTGGCTTCAATCATTTTGACGGCTTCTTCTTTACTTAGTTTTTCAATTTTAGTAGTTTTAGGTAGTTCTACTTTTATTTTACCTTTTATTACATTAAATCTTCCCCATCTTGCTTTTTCTACCTTTATACCAACGTCTTCCCAATTATGAATTACCTTATCAATCTCTTTCTGTTTCTTTTCTTCAATTAAAGTAACAATGTCATCATCAGAAAGATTATCAAAATCGTACTTTTTATTTACGTTGATAAACATTCCATTCCATTTTAAAAATGGTCCAAAACGTCCCACACCTTTTTGAACTGGTAAATCTTCATGATGATAAATTGGTGCATCTGCTTTTTTCTTAGCTTCAATTAGTTCTTCAGCTCTGGCTAAATCTACTTCCATAGGATTTTCACCTTTATCTAAAGAAACATACATTTTACCAAACTTTACATAAGGCCCAAAGCGACCATTAGATACAATTACCTCTTCGCCTTCGTAAGTTCCTAAAGTTTTTGGCAACAAGAACAATTCCAATGCTTCTTCCATTGTAATAGTTCCTAAATTTTGATCTTTATTTAAGCTTGCAAATTGTTTTTCTTCATCTTCTGGAGCACCAATTTGTGCTATTGGCCCAAATTTTCCTAAACGCACCAATACTGTTTTTCCACTTTGTGGGTGTTTCCCTAAAATACGTTCACCACTTTCTCTGTCTGCATTTTCTTTAACATCTTCTACATTATCATGAAATTTAGTATAAAACTCTTTGATCATTTCTGTCCAGTTTTCATCACCTTCAGATATATCATCAAAAGAATTTTCAACTTTCGCAGTAAAACCAAAATCTAAAATATTTGAAAAATTTGCTACTAAGAAATCGTTTACAATATTTCCTATATCAGTAGGAACTAATTTATTTTTATTTGCACCTGTTTTTTCAGTTAAAGAATTGCTTTTTACAGTTCCGTCTTCTAATATTAACTGCTCATAATTTCTTTCTTTACCTTCATCTTGTCCCTTTTCTATGTAACCTCTTCTTTGTACTGTAGAAATTGTAGGTGCGTAGGTAGATGGTCTTCCAATACCTAAGTCTTCTAGTTGTTTTACCAAAGAAGCTTCTGTAAACCTATAAGGTGGACTTGTAAAACGCTGCGTTGCACTGATAAAAGCGTATGAAAGCTCATCATTTATTTTTAAATTTGGCAACATTCCTGCTTGTTCTTCTTCTTCATTATCAGTTCCTTCTAAATATACTTTTAAGAAACCATCAAACTTTATCATCTCTCCGTTTGCTGTAAAGATTTTATCATTGTTAGAATTCTCAATCTTTACATTGGTTCTTTCCAATTGTGCATCACTCATTTGAGACGCTAAAGTTCTCTTCCATATCAAATCATACAATCTATTTTGATCATATTCAGTAGAAATAGAATGCATTTTCATATTAGTAGGACGAATAGCTTCGTGCGCTTCTTGTGCTCCTTTAGCTTTAGATTTAAAAACACGTTGCTTACTATACTCTTTTCCGTAATAATTGGTAATTTCTTCTTCGGCCTCATTTCTTGCATCTACAGATAAATTTACACTATCTGTTCTCATATAAGTAATTAAACCTGCCTCATATAAACGCTGGGCAACTTGCATGGTTCTACCAACAGCAAAACCGAGTTTACGTGATGCTTCTTGTTGTAATGTTGATGTGGTAAAAGGTGCTGCTGGCGATTTTTTTGCTGGCTTTTTGGTTAAATCTGCAATTGAAAAATCGGCATTTGCACAAGACTTTAAAAATTCTTCTGCTGCTTTCTTAGAATTAAAATTCTTTGGAATTGTGGCTTTGAATTTCTTTCCATCAGCATTTAAAAATTCTGCAACAACCTTATAATGTGTTTGTGCTTTGAATTCTAAAATACTTCTTTCTCTTTCTACAATTAAACGAACTGCTACAGATTGCACTCTACCTGCAGATAAACCACCTTTAACTTTACGCCATAAAACAGGCGATAATTCATACCCCACTAAACGATCTAAAACTCGCCTAGCCTGTTGTGCGTTTACCATATTATAGTCGATATCTCTTGGATTTTCAACTGCTTTTAAAATGGCTTTTTTGGTAATTTCATGAAAAACAATACGTTTAGTATTTTCATCTTTTAACGCTAACTGCTCTTTTAAATGCCATGCAATAGCCTCTCCTTCACGATCCTCATCACTTGCTAACCAAACAACATCTGCTTTCTTTGCTAAGGTTTTTAATTTTTTAACAACAGGTTTCTTATCTGTTGATACTATATATTTAGGACTAAAATCTCCTTCTACATCTATACCCAATTCTTTGGATGGTAAGTCTGCAATATGCCCATAACTCGATTCTACTTGAAAATCTTTTCCGAGAAATTTTTCGATGGTTTTTGCTTTTGCTGGTGACTCAACTATTACTAAATTCTTTGCCATTTATCTTTTTTTGTCGCTAA